>NZ_PCOT01000006.1 GCF_002979415.1 Microbacterium sp. MYb72
CGACCCACATACCCCCGAGAAGGACCGCGCATGAAGATCCTCCGCACGATCCCCGAGGTCCGCGAGGCGGTCGGCGAAGCCAGGGCCAAACAAAGAACCGTCGGCCTCGTCCCCACGATGGGCGCGTTCCACGAGGGACACCTCTCCCTCATGCGCCGCGCTCGCCAAGAGAACGACCTCGTCGTCGTCTCCCTCTTCGTCAACCCGACGCAGTTCGCCCCGAACGAAGACCTCAGCACCTACCCGCGCGACGAAGCGCGTGATGCCGCGCAGGCTGAGGCGGAGGGCGTCGACATCCTCTTCGCCCCCGCGCCCGACGAGGTCTATCCGCACGGCTTCGCCACCAGCATCCACGTCGCCGGCATCACCGACGTCCTCGACGGTGCGAGCCGTGGCGCGCACCACTTCGACGGCGTCGCCACCGTCGTCACCAAGCTGTTCGGCATCGTCCGCCCCGACGTCGCCTACTTCGGACAGAAGGATGCTCAGCAGGTCCTGGTCGTGCGGCGCGTGGTGCGCGACCTCGACCTCGACGTCCGCATCGAGGCGTGCCCCATCGTCCGCGAAGTCGACGGGCTCGCCATGAGCTCGCGCAACGTCTACCTCGACCCCGCCGCCCGGCAGCAGGCCACAGCGCTCAATCGCGCCCTCGACGCCGCCCAGGCTCTGCACGATGGAGGAGAGCGGGATGCCGGCAGCATCCGCATCGCCGCGCTGAAAGTGTTCAAGGATGCCGGCATCCACCCCGAGTACCTCGAGCTCCGCGACGCCGAGACCCTCGAGCCCGTCGCTGACACCACGAGAGACACCCTGATCGCCGTCGCCGCCCGTGTCGGCGCCGCTCGACTGATCGACAATCACCTCCTGAAGGGCGACGCCTGATGCTCCGCACCATGCTGAAGTCGAAGATCCACCGCGCCACCGTCACCGGCAGCGACCTCCACTACGTCGGCTCCATCACGATCGACCCCATCCTGCTCGAGGCCTCCGACATCCGCCCGCACGAGCAGGTGCACGTCGTCGACGTCGACAACGGCGCGCGCTTCGTGACCTACGCCCTCGAAGGAGAGCGTGGAACCGGCGTCGTCCAGGTCAACGGCGCCGCCGCGCGCCTTGTGCACACGGGCGACACGATCATCGTCATCTCCTACGCCGACTACTCCCGAGATGACCTTGAAGACTACGAGCCGACCGTCGTGCACGTCGACCGGAGCAACACGATCATCAGGGTCGACGACGCCGTCGGAGAGCTGGTGACAGCGTGAGCGCCCACGCCGCCCCCACGAAGCGCCTCACCCTCGGCGACCTCGCCGCCAAGAAGGCCGCGGGTGAGCGCCTCGTCATGGTCACGGCCTACGACTTCCCGAGCGCGCAGATCGTCGAGGATGCCGGGGTCGACCTCGTTCTCGTCGGCGACTCCGCCGCGATGACAGTGCTCGGCTACGACAGCACCGTGCCCGTCACGGTCGACGAGATGCTCATGCTCACGAAGGCGGTCCGCCGCGGACTCGACCGCCCGCTCCTCGTCGGTGACCTGCCGTTCGGCTCATACGAGGCCTCAGACGCCGAGGCGATCGAGACGGCCCGGCGCTTCGTCAAGGAGGCGGGCGTCGACCTCGTCAAGATCGAGCGCGGCGGCACGACCGTCGACCGCGCCCGCGCGCTCGTGAGCGCCGGCATCCCCGTCGTCGGCCACGTCGGACTCACCCCGCAGACCGCGACCGCCCTCGGCGGCTACCGCGCCCAGGGCCGCACTGCCGAGGCCGCCCTCGCCGTGATCGACGACGCGCTCGCCCTGCAGGCGGCCGGCGTCTCGCTGCTCGTCGTCGAAGCCGTGCCGTCGGAGGTCACCGCGGCGCTCATGCCGCTGCTCGACATCCCCGTGATCGGCATCGGCGCCGGAGCGGATGCCGACGGGCAGGTCCTCGTCTTCCACGACCTCCTCGGCCTCTATCCGGGCAGCGCCGCCAAGTTCGTCAAGCGCTACGCCGACCTCCGCTCTGCCGCCGTAGCGGGCGTCGAAGCCTACGCCGACGAGGTGCGCGAGGGCGTGTACCCGGCGCCGGAGCACGGATACGGGATGCCGGAGGCCGAGGCCCGGCGGCTCGGGGAGCTGCTCGCTGAGCGGTGGGACATCGACAGTCGGAAGTAGGGGTTTTCCCGGTATCTGTTCTTTTCGGCCCCGTTTCGTCCGCGCCCCTTTCTAGGGTGACGGTCATGCAGCTCGGATCCTTCGCAGACATCGTGACCGCTCTGACCGCCGTCGGCGCCCTCATCGCCGCGATACTCGGAGCGAGGCATGCTGCGCGGCTCCTCGACATGGAGGGCAAACGTGATGCGGCGGCAGCCGCGAGGGAGATGCAGAGTCAGGCGAGCACGGTGTTCGCGTGGGTCGCCTCGCGGATCGGTGACGACGCCACGACCTTCGGAGCAGTGGTGGCGAACTCGTCCGAACAGGCGATCTACGACGTCGAAGTGCGGGTGACGGACGCGTATGGCAAGGAGCGCCGGCCGATCGTGCTCACGGTCCTGCCCCCTGGTGCTTACTACCTCGGAGAGAGCAACGAGGCGTACGGGTGGGAGTTCGCGTCTCGGCTGCGCTCGTTCGACGATGAGATCCGTCCTGTCACGAAGTCGAAGAAGCGACGCATCGTCGGTATGACGTTCCGCGACAGCTCCAACCTCCTCTGGGCTCGCGAAGCCGATGGCCTCCTTACGCAGCGCAGTTGACGCATGCCGGTGTTCTGGAATCCATTAGAACATAACTACGAAACTCGCCCTCATCTCTCCTAAAATGGAGGCATGTCGAAGCTGGTCGGTCTGCAGGAGGCGATGTCCCGCCTCGATGAGGCGTGGGCGGATGCCGGCGACTCGACCGACCTGAGTCGAGAGCAGCTTCTCGCCGTGAACGAGGCCCTCGGCGTGGTGCGCAGGCGACTGGATGCCGTGCACGTCGACGTGGCGGCCTCCATCTCGCGGGAGTCGCGCCCTGAACTGGGGGCCGAGGGGCTGGCGAAGCAACAGGGCTTCCGGTCGCCGGCGAAGCTGATCGCCGCAACGGTCGGCGTCTCGACCGGCGACGCGTCGCGGCTGGTCTCGGTGGGTGAGGCGACCGCGCCCCGCACTGACCTGCTGGGGGCTCGTCTCCCCGCGCGCTATCCGCTCGTCCGTGCCGCGCTCGCCGCGGGGGAGATCGGGGCGCAGGCGGCGTCGCTGATCATCGGCCTGCTCGAACGCTGCCGCGTCGCGGCCGGTGCGGAGCGAGTGGCGGAGGGTGAGCGCGTGCTGACCGCGGCGGCCGCAGGGCTCGCGCTCGACGAGGTCCGCACACTCGTCGTGCGCGCCGAAGCGTGGCTCGATCCCGACGGTGTCGAGCCGCGGTCGGACGAGCAGCGCTCACGCCGGTCGCTCACCATGTTCGAGCGCGACGGAATGCTGCATCTCTCCGCGCAACTGGATGCTGAGACCGCGGCGCCGCTCGTCACCGCCATCCGCGGGTACGTCACCGCGGCGTTCGCGGCGCGCAAGGATGCGCCCGACGTCGATGCGCCCGATGTTGACCGGCGGACGATCCCTATGCTTCAGGCTGACGCGCTGTCGGCCGTGTGCGCGCACGTCCTCGGGTGTGAGAACCGACGGCTCCCGCTGGCCGGTGCGACCGTCATCGTGCGGATGACCCTCGACGACCTCGAGTCCGGGACCGGTTCGGCGACGATCGACGGCATCGATCAGCCGATCAGCGTCGGAGCGGCCCGCAGGATGGCCGCTGGTGGCGGAGTCATCCCCTGTGTTCTCGGCGGCGACAGCGAGATCCTCGACTGGGGGCGGGAGAAGCGGCTCTTCACGCGGGCGCAGCGCCTCGCCCTCGTCGAACGCGATGGCGGATGCGCGATGTGCGGCCTCCCGCCGGGAATGACGAAGGCTCATCACATCCGCTGGTGGCGGAGGGACCGAGGTCCGACAGACCTGTCGAACGGTGTGCTGCTCTGCGAGAGCTGTCATCACCGCATCCACGACAACGGGTGGGAGATCCGCATCGACGGTGCGGGGGTCTCGGCGCGGGTGTGGTTCATTCCGCCCGCATACGTCGACGCGTCCCGCACGCCGAGACTGGGCGGGCGCGCGCGGTTCGACATCGCGGCGTGAGGCGGCGCGGGCTCCCCTCGCGCGAACGATCATCACGTGAGCTCTACTTACGCGAACAAACCGCCCGCAGGCTTGCACGGGTGACCGTCACGCGACCGGCACCCGAGCCCCCCAGGGCATCCGTCACACTGGCCGCGCCGGCATCCCACTACTCCCCGCGCCGCACCCGCAGCACGAGCGCCACCACCGCCAGGGCGATCACGACGAGTCCGTAGCCGACGCACACCGGACCGAGCCCGACCACGCCGACCAGGGCGCCGGCGACCACCGCCGGAACGCCGAACGCGAGATAGGCGAGCAGGAAGATCACGGCGAACGTGTCCGCCCGCTCCGTCGCCGGGATGCGCGGAGCCAGCGAAGCGACGACCCCCGAGAACGCGGTGCCGAAGCCCATGCCCGTGATCGCCGTGGCCACGAGATAGAACGGCAGCGACCCCGCCCCGAGCGCCAGGAGAGACAGCGCCGTGCCGGACGCGAGAGCGGCCGTGCCGAAGATCACCGTCGTACGGGGGCGACGCCGCCGCATCGCGAACGCGGTGAGCGCTCCGACCCCGGCGAGCATCGCCACCGAGAGCCCCTGCCAGGTGTGCGCCTCCCCGCCCAGCTCAGTGCGCACGATCGTCGCGCCGAGCGACAGGAACAGTCCGCCGGTCGCCCAGCCGGCGATCACCGCGGGCGCCGCACGCCAGAAATCCGCGCGGATGCCGGCGGGGATCGAGAGCCGGAAGCTCAGAGACGCCCATGCCCCCGGTCGCCGCGGCGCGGTCTCCGGCGCCAGCAGGAACAGCGCCGCCAGCACGACGTACACGACGGTGAGCGGGGCGAACACGTCGAGCAGCGGCTGACCGGTGAGGTCCAGGGCGACTCCAGAGACGAGCGCCCCCAGCGCGAGGCCGATGCCGGGGCTGAGCGCGTTCCACAGTGCGGCGGTGGCCGTCCGTCCACGCGGCGCGAGGTCGAGCACGGCGGCCGACAGTGCGGAGATCAGAATGCCGCTCGCGACGCCCTGCAGCACGCGGGCGAGCACGAGCGCCGTGACGGAGTCGGCATGCCAGAACAGCGCCATACTCGCGGCGAGCAGCAGGAACCCGGCGATCGCTACCGGCCGACGCCCGACATGATCGGAGAGGGACCCCGCGGTGAGCAGCGCGAGCAGCAGGGCGATCGCGTACACGGCGAACACCGCACTGATCACGATCGCGTCGAACCCGATGTCCTGCGCGAGCACCGGGTAGAAGGGCGACGGAGCGCTCGCGCCGATCATCATCGCGATCTGCGCCGCGATCGCGAGCCCGAAACCGAACCGTGCGCGCCGCGGCCCGGCGGGCGAGCGGGTCGCCCCCGGAGTGACGATCGGCTGGGTGATGGTCATGACCTCTCCTGTCGGTTCGAGAATCATCGAACTATCGGAGCGTACTCGCCATCCGTCGATTGTTCAACTATTCTCGAACCATGCCTGGCGACCTCCCGCACCCGGATCGATCCGACATCCGGCTCACCGACGTGCTCTTCGCGCTCAGCGACCCCGAGCGCCTGGCGATCACGCGACAGCTCGCCGACGGCCCTCTCGACATGGCCGCCTGCCACTCCACCGACCCGAACCTGCCGAAGTCGACCAAGTCGCACTTCATGAAGGTGCTCCGTGAAGCGGGTGTCATCCGCAACGAGCCCAACGGGCGCCGGCGCACGCTGACGCTGCGCCGCGACGACCTCGACGAGCTGTTCCCCGGCCTGCTCGACTCCGTGCTGCGCGACTGAGACCTCGGAAGCTAACTGAGCCCTCCGAAAGCCGACGGGCCCCCGGAAGCCCGCGTCCGCGACGGCGCGCCCTAGAGTGACCACATGCCCGTCGAACCCCCGGAATGGACCGAGGTCGAGCTGACCAGCCTCCGCGGCGCGGTCGGTCAGCGCATCATCGCGGCCATGCTCGTCGTGGTCGGTCTCGTCGGCGTGGTCCTGAGCATCCTCGCCGTGCCCGACTGGTGGGTCGTCGTGTCGGTGTTCCTCGTCAGCGTGTTCCTCGGGGTCGTCGGCCTGAGCCTCTGGTTCCACGTGGGTATGAGCGCGGCAGCCACGGTCGAGCTGGTCAGGGTCGGCGCCCCGACCGCCCTCCGCGTGCTGCGATCGGAGGAGATCGCCGACGAGAGCATCGTCTTCCGGCTCTTCCTCCGCCTGCCAGAGGAGGAGCTCGTGGTCGTGCAGCATCAGTGCAGCGAGGGGCAGTGCGTGGAGGCGGGTCGAGCGGCTCCGCACTCCGAGGTTCCCGCGATCCTCGACCCGGTCACGAAGTCGTGGGGCGTCGTGCATGGCCGTCTCGACGTCTGAGATTCCCACCCCACTCCCAGCCTCAACGACATATCGTTGAGTATCGCTACCGATATCGGGAGGTCACCATGAACAACTCATTCCCCTCGAACCCGTTCGCGGGTGCGGGCGCCGGACCGGCATCCGCCCTCTTCGAGGCCATGGAGCAGCTGCGCATCTCGTTCGCGCCCCGACCCAGCGGCGGCTCGCGCATGGCGCGAGGCGACGTCCGCACGGCCGTGCTCTCGCTTCTCGCCGAGAAACCCATGCACGGCTACCAGATCATCAACGAGATCGCCGAGCGCAGCGGCGGCAGCTGGAAGCCCAGCGCCGGCTCGGTCTACCCGACCCTGCAGCTGCTCGCCGACGAGGGCCTCATCACCGCCGAGGAGCAGAACGGCCGCAAGACCTACTCGCTCACGGATGCCGGAGCAGAGGTCGCCGCCGAGGCCACCGAGACCCCCGCGCCGTGGGAGGCCTCAGGACCCCGCGACCACACCCGCTTCAGCGCGCTGCCCAAGGCCGGCGTCGACCTCGCCGCGGCTGCCGCCCAGGTGGGGCGCACGGGGTCGCCCGAGCAGGTCCAGCAGGCCATCGAGGTGCTCGACGAGGCCCGTCGTAGGCTGTACTCGATCCTCGCCCAGGACTGACCGCGTGGCAGTGCGGCCTCCGCTGAGGAGCAGCGAGAGGACGGCGCGATGACGGATGCTGCGGCGCAGGGCGCCCACCGCGCCCGCTACCGCCGCATCCTGTCGTTCGCGGCGCGCGAGTTCCTCGCCATCTGGTGGTTCGAGCTCGTCCTGCCCCGCATCGGGCTGAGCCGGGTGTCCGAGCGCACGCGCGCCGGTCGGATGCAGCGCTTCGCCCGGCGCTTCCACGCCCTCGCGATCGCTCTGGGCGGGCTCATGATCAAGGTCGGGCAGTTCATGTCGTCCCGCCTCGACGTGCTCCCGCCGGAGATCACGAAGGAGCTGGAAGGGCTGCAGGACGAGGTGCCCGCCGTGCCGTTCGCCGACATCCGCGTCGTCGCCGAGGACGAGCTGGGGGTTCCGCTGGAGCGCGCCTACGCGTGGTTCGACGAGAACCCCGTGGCCGCGGCATCCCTCGGCCAGGCGCACCGCGCCCGACTCTCCGACCTCGACGCCGCCGACACCGGCCTCGAGAACGTCGTCGTCAAGGTGCAGCGACCGGGCATCGACGCGATCGTCGCGACCGACCTCGCCGCCCTCCGCCGGGTCGCGCGCTGGCTCACCCGCGTGCGGATCGTCGCCGACCGCGTCGACGCCCCCGGTCTCGTCGAGGAGTTCGCGCAGACGAGCCTCGAGGAGATCGACTACCTGCACGAGGCCGCGAGCGCCGAGAGGTTCCGCGAGAACTTCGCCGAGGACCCCCGCGTCGACACCCCCGAGATCGTCTGGGAGCGCTCCACGCGCCGCGTCCTGACCCTGTCGGACGTCACCGCGATCAAGATCAACGACACCGACGCCCTGCGGACGGCGGGCATCGACCCCTCCGAGGTCGCCGACGTGTTCGCCGAGGTCATGTTCGACCAGGTCTTCACCCACAGCTTCGTGCACGCCGACCCGCACCCCGGCAACATCTTCGTGACCCCGGTGCCGGCATCCGCCGCCGGGGAACGCGGCTTCCGGCTCACCTTCATCGACTTCGGGATGATGGCCGAGGTGCCCGACAGCCTCCGCGACGGGCTGCGCACCCTCCTCATCGCGATCGCCGGGCGCGACAGCCGTGGCCTCGTGAAGGCCGCGCAGGAGATCGGCGTGCTGCTGCCCTCGGCCGACACGGCCGAGCTCGAACGCGCGCTGACCGCCCTGTTCGCGCGTTTCGGCGGCATGGGCTTCGCCGAACTCAGCACGGTCGACCCGCGGGAGTTCCGCGACTTCGCCGACGAGTTCGGCGACATGGTGCGGTCGCTGCCCCTCCAGCTCCCCGAGAACATGCTGCTCCTGATCCGTGCCGTCTCGTTGACGTCGGGCATGTGCAGCAGCCTCGACCCGTCGTTCAACGTGTGGGATGCCGCGGAGCCCTACGCCGGGCGCCTGCTGCGCGACGAGTCCGGGAACCTGATTCAGGACCTCGCGAAGCAGGCCATGCAGAACGCCGCCGTGACCTGGCGGCTGCCGAAGCGGATCGACGACATCATCACGCGCGTCGACGAGGGCAGCGTGACCTTCGACACGTCGCGCCTCGAACGACGGCTCGATCGTCTGGAGGGCATCGCGAGGCGCATCGCCTCCGGCGTGCTGTTCGCGGCGCTGCTCATCGGCGGCGCCCTGCTCGTCCCGTCCGCTCCGCCGCTGGGGATCACTCTCGTCTGCGTGTCGGTGCTCCCGCTGCTGCACTCGCTGTTCGCGGGCGTGGGTCGGCGCGGGCCGCGCTAGTCCGTCCTGGGCGTCGCGCGACGGTCAGGTGTGCGAGGGGGCGGCGTCGTCCGCGATGTCCGCGACCGGAGTCATCGGCTCTCTGGGCATCTCGGCCGCCGCGGTGATCCGCGCCGCCATGCCCGCGAAGATGAAGCCGTGGAACGGCAGCACGGCCAGCCAGTACAGCCGCCCGCCCAGTCCGCGGGGGAAGAAAACGGCCCGCTGCTCGTACCTCGCCCGATCCCCCTCCGGCACCGCCCGCAGCTCCAGCCAGGCGTCGCCGGGCACCTTCATCTCGGCGCGCAGGCGCAGGAGGCTCCCGGCATCCGCATGCTCGACGGCCTCGACGCGCCAGAAGTCGATCGCGTCGCCGACCCTCGCGGCGCTGCGGCTGCGGCGTCCTCGTTGAAGCCCGACTCCGCCCACGAGCCGGTCCATCCACCCGCGCACGGCCCAGAGCAGCGGCGACGAGTACCACCCGTTCTCCCCGCCGATGCCGACGATGACGCGCCACAGGTCGGCGGCCGAGGCGTCGGTCTCGACGGTGCGCGCGTCGGTGAACACCGTGCGGCCGGCCCAGTCGGGGTCGCTCGGCAGCGGGTCGCTCGGGGCGCCGGACACCTCCGCATCCTGCCAGCTGGTCTCCACGCTGTCGGCGTCGAGCCGGCCCAGCGCGAGCGAGACGGCCTGGCGGTAGGGCGTGAGCCCGCCCGACGGGAGCGGGATGATCTCGTCCACCGCCCTGTCCTTCACGACGCACTCGTTCTGCAGCGATGCGACGAGCGGCCGCGCGATCGCGCGGGGCACCGGGGTGACGAGGTTCACCCAGTGCGAGGCGAGCCCCGGCGTGAGCACGGGCAGCGCGGCGATCGCCCGCTGCGAGAGTCCGGCCTCGACGGCATAGCCGTTCATCATCTGTCCGTAACGCAGCACGTCGGGTCCGCCGATGTCGACGGCGCGATTGACGTCGGCATCCACGCGGGCCGCCCCGAGGAGGTAGTGCAGCACGTCGCGCACCGCGATCGGCTGGATGCGGTTGCGCACCCACTTCGGCGCCGGCATGTACGGCAGCACCTCGGTCAGGTGCCGGATCATCTCGAAGGATGCCGAGCCGGAGCCGATCACCACGCCCGCCTGCAGCACGAGCGTCGGCACGCCGGACGCCAGGAGGATCTCTCCGACGCGCACGCGGGAGCGCAGGTGCGGGGAGAGCGCGACGTCGGCGGGATGCAGCCCGCCCAGGTACACGATGCGGTGCACGCCTGCGGCCGCCGCGGCCTCGGCGACGGTCTCCGCCGCCCTCTCGTCCGCCTCCTCGAAGCCCTTGCCCGCGCTCATCGAGTGGATCAGGTAGTAGACGACGTCGACATCGCGCACGGCGTCGGCGACGGCATCCGCGTCGTCGGCTGAGCCCTCGACGATCTCGCAGTCGGCTCCCCAGGGGAAGGATGCCGCCCGCGCTGCGTCGCGCGCGAGGATGCGCACGCGGTATCCGGCGTTCAGGAGTCGCGGGGTGAGGCGTCCGCCGATGTAGCCGGTCGCGCCGAGCACCAGCGCGCGCGGCGGGGTGCCGTCGTCGCGCGGGAGGGCGCGCAGTGCGTCTTCGTGTCCGGTGGGCTGGGTGAGCTCGGCCATGCTCCGAGCGTAGGCGCGTGGTGCTCGAGGTCACAGCGGGTTGCGCGAACGCTCCGGACGTGAGACGGGGCCGTCGAACAAGTGCAACTCCAGGGTTGCGTTAGTGGGGAGTATGTGCAACTCTTGAGTTGCAGGTGAACGGCGATCCGGCCGCACCCCCGGGAAAGGAACCATGATGGTCAACATGACTGAGAACCCCGCATCCGTCGTCGACGAGGAGACGTTCTCGGTGCGGCGCACGATCCGCATCGCGGCATCCGTCGACAAGGTCTGGCGCGCCGTGACCGAACCGGAGCACATCTCGCGCTGGTTCGGCCGCACGGTGCTCGACGGCGCCGGCGTCGGAGCGACCGGCACGATGACGTTCCCCGACTACGGGGCGATCCCGCTGCGCGTCGAGGCCTGCGACGAGCCGAACCTCATCGCCTACCGCTGGGGCAACGACGACGCGCAGGATGCACGACCTGAGGTGCTCGACCCCGAGACCTCGACGGTCTTCACGTTCACGCTGGAGCCGATCGACGGCGGCACGCAGCTCACCGTCGTCGAGAGCGGCTTCGAGCGCACGTCGGCCCCGCTCGAGAACCTCGAGAGCCACCGCACCGGCTGGGACTCCGAGCTGGACAAGCTCGTCGCCCTGGTCGAAGGTGAAGTGTGACCGCGGACACTCTGATCCCCATGTTCGCCGCTCTCGCAGACGAGACGCGGTGGAGCATCCTGACGGCTCTCGGCGAGGGGGATGCCTCGGCATCCGCCCTCGCCGGGCGCCTGCCGGTGAGCCGTCAGGCCATCGCGAAGCACCTGGTGGTCCTGCAGGAGGTCGGCCTCGTCGAGCCGATCCCGGTCGGGCGCGAGGTGCGCTTCCGGGTGATCGGCGCCGAGCTCGCCGTGACCGCCGCGAAGCTCGACGCCATCGGCCGGGACTGGGACCGCCGCCTCGCCGCGATCAAGGAGATCGCCGAAGGGCTGTGAGCCGTCTGGTTCGGGTCGGCGCGTTCCGGCCTGCGTCGAGAATCGGTGGGGCTGCGCGCCGGATAGCCGTCGCGCCCGCATTCGCTTTCGCAGAACTTCTTGACACGGCATCCGTCGTCGCATAACGTACAACCAAATGGTTGTACAAAGAGAACTCAGCGAAGCGGAGGTCGACCGTGTGTTCCACGCACTGGCGACGGCGACCCGGCGCGACATCCTGCGCCGGACGATCGAGCGGGAGCAGTCCGTCTCGACCCTCGCCTCCGAATACGAGATGTCCTTCGCCGCGGTGCAGAAGCACGTGTCCGTGCTCGAAGCGGCGAACCTCATCGTCAAGCGCGCCGATGGGCGCGAGCGGCTCGTCCGCGCGAACCCCGAGATGATCGCCCGCGCCAGGGCGCTCCTCGCCCGATACGAAGAGCTGTGGCGGTCGCGCATCGCCCGGCTCGACGACCTGCTGGCCGAAGCGCCTGCGGGTCGAGCAGACAACGCCACCGACAACGAACGAAGAGAAGAAGGAGAGTGACATGCCTGTCACCGACGTCATCACCGATGCCGAGAACCTGACGATGACCGTCGTCGCCGATTTCGCGGCGCCGATCGAGCGGGTCTGGGCCGCGTACAGCGAGCCGCGCCAGCTCGAGCGCTTCTGGGGTCCTCCCGGATGGCCGGCGACCTTCACCGCCTGGGACCACACGGTCGGAGGCAAGGCCAACTACACGATGAACGGCCCCCGCGGCGAGAAGGCCTCTGGTACGTGGGAGTTCCTGCGCATCGACGCCCCGCACGGCTTCGAGGTGCTCGATGCCTTCGCCGACGAGGAGGGCACGCCCGACTCCGACCTGCCCTCGATGCGGATGGTCTTCACGTTCGAGCCCTCCGAGGTGGGGACGCGCATGGTCACCACCAGCCACTTCGCGTCTGCCGATGCGCTGGAGCAGGTCGTGTCGATGGGCGCGGTCGAGGGCACGAAGATGGCGATGGCCCAGCTCGACGCCGTGCTGCAGGACCTCCGCGACTACGCGCAGGGCAAGGGCACCCGCACCGAGCTCATCGACGACACGCACGTGCGCATCACCCGGCTCGTCGAGGGTCCGCGCGAGCTGGTCTGGCGCGCACACCACGAGGCCGAACTCATGAAGCAGTGGCTGCTCGGACCCGACGGGTGGGAGATGACCGAGTGCGTGGTCGCGACCGCGCCCGGGGACACGTACCGCACCTCGTGGGCGCCGGTGGGTGACACCGAAGGCCAGCCCTTCGGATTCGAGGGGGAGGCGCTGCTCGTCGACGCCCCTCGCCGCGCGGTCACCACGGAACGCATGACCGGGATGCCGACGGAGACGCTCAACGACCTCAACCTCTACGAAGAGGACGGCGCGACGCTCATCACCCTCCTCATCGAGTACCCCGACAAGGAGACGCGCGACATGATCCTCGCCACCGGCATGACCGACGGCATGGAAGCCTCGTACGCCCGCCTGGAGCGGGAGCTGCTCGCCGTCTGAGCGTTCACAACTCCTCAAGAAGAGGCCGGATCCCGCGGGAGCCGGCCTTTTCTGCGCCGTCGGCCGTGATTCGTGAGGAGTTGTGAACGCCGTGTCGACGCACGGCTCAGATCAGGCGGCGCAGCGCCTCTTCGAGGGTGACGCCCTGCGCGTCGGCGAGGTCGGCGAGACGCGCGTGCTCATCGCCGCTGAGCGTGAGGCGCAGCTCGATCGGGTCGTCTGCGGGAGCATCGTCGAGACCGTCGAAGAGGTCGGAGGCTTCGGCCCACAGCGGCTCGGCGGGAAGGTCGGCGGGAGGCGCGACGGGGGCGACGAATGCAGCAGTAGGTGCAGCGGCGGGGGAGGGAGAGTCCGCCCTCGCGTCGTCGGCCGGAGCGAGCCAGTCCCGGTCGGGCTGCGTCGCCATGGGGGCATCGACATCCGCCGCGCCCCGCGTGAAACCGGGGCCGCGGTTCGGCTCCTGCTTCGCCTGGTACGCCTTGGCCGCGCCGTTCGCACGCTCGTCCGCCGCTTCGTTCAGGGGGTGCCCCGCGTGGCCCTTGACCCACTCGAACGTCACGTCGCGGCCTCGCATGGCCTCGTCGAGCGCCTCCATCAGGTCGCGGTTCAGCACGGGTCCGCCGTCGGACTTGCGCCATCCCTTGCGCTTCCAGCCCGGCATCCACTTGGTGATCGAGTCGATCACGTACTTGCTGTCGCACTCGATCACCAGCTTCTCGGAGGTGCCGGCCGTGGCGCGCAGCAGCTCCAGCACGGCCTGCAGCTCTCCCTGGTTGTTCGTGCCGTGCGGTGAGCCGCCGGCGGCCCAGTTCGCGTCGTCGATGTACCAGGCCCAGCCGTTCGGGCCGGGGTTGCCCAGGGCGGAGCCGTCTGCGGCGGCGGTGATCGTCATCCCTCCACCGTAGCCGCGGTCGGCGACACCGCCCGGCGGCGGGCGGTGTCAGAACCCCGTCAGTCCTTCGGTTCGCCCGTCTCGTCGGCTCCGGCCTCCGGCAGCACCGGCGCGACGGGGAAGACGATCGAGGTCACCTGCCCCTCGAACCCCAGCGACAGCGGGTCGGCCGAGGGCACGGCGTCGAGCACATCGGCCGCATCGCGATCGAGCGGTTCGGAGGGGAGGACCCACTGGTTCTCCTCTTCCTCTGGACGGTGCTGGAAAAGTCCCATATCCCTATTGTGCGCCGCTCAGGATGCCGTGGGGGCGGCGCGCCGGAACGTGAAGTACCCCGACACCGCGCCGTGGTTGACCACGCCGGTTCCCGTGCTCAGGACGCGGTTCGAGGTCGTCGCCCCGGACTCGATGAAGGTGTACCCCGTGTGCTCGAGCCTCCACCCGATCCGCTCGACCTGCCCGAGGAAGTACCCGATGCTCTCGTTCACGGCCAGGCCGTTGTCTGCCGAACCCCATGACGACGTCTGCCCGGTCAGACGCCCGATCTCCACGTGCAGATGCAGGAGCACGTCGCCCCTGGTCTGCGCATCCTGGGCGAGTGACAGCAGCCGCGTGGCTTCATCCGGTGTGAGCATGGTTCCCCCTGGGTCGACGTGGGTTCAGCGTAGTCACTCCGCCGACGCTGCCCGCACGGCGTCGACCAGCGCGCGCCACGGACCGTCGAGCGCCGCGTCGGGCAGCTCCTGCTCCCGCCGCTCGGACGGGGTGCGGGCGCGAATGCTCCACACGAAGCGGTCGGCGCCCTCCGTGTCAGAGGGCGTTGCGTCCCAGGGGCAGCGATCGATGAGGGCGATCCAGTCCCCTGCGTCCTCGGGGGCGGCGGTCACCCGCCAGCGGCGACGGATGCCGGCGATGCCGCCGGTGCGCACGACCGCGATGACGACGATGTCGTCGTCAGTCTGCGTGCGCTCCTCGGCCGGAGGAGGGGTCTCGCTCATCCTCCAAGACTCCCACGGTCGTCCAGGCGCGTCGAGCGGCTGCCGCCGTCGCGTCGTCGATCGCGGACGCCGCGGTGATCGTCGCCTCCGCGAACTGCGCGAACGTGGCGGTGCTCGACAGTCCTCCGGTCAGAGCGCGGTACCAGGTCAGGCCCGCGCCCTCCCAGGCGTTGCCGCCGAGCTCGCGGGCGAACAGGGCGAAGGCGCGGTTCGGGATGCCGGAGTTGATGTGCACCCCGCCGTTGTCTTCCGTCGTGCGCACGAATCCGCTCATGTGGTCGGGCTGCGGATCCTTGCCGAGCTCGTCGTCGTCGTAGGCCGTGCCGGGGTGCAGCATGGAGCGCAGAGCCTCGCCCTCGACCGCATCCGTGAAGATCTCCGCGCCGATCAGCCACGTGGCCTGGGCCGCCGTCTGCCCGAGCAGGTACTGCTCGGTGAGCGCGCCGAAGACGTCGGCGATCGACTCGTTCAGCGCGCCGGGCTGGCCCTGGTACTCGAGGTTCGCGGTGTGCTGCACGACGCCGTGCGCGAGCTCGTGCCCGATCACGGTGGTCGACGCCGTGAAGCCCGTGAAGACCTCTCCGTCACCGTCGCCGAAGACCATGCGCTCGCCGTCCCAGAAGGCGTTGTCGTAGTCGACGCCGTAGTGCACGCTCGCGTCGAGCGGCGCCCCGGCGTCGTCGAGGGAGTTGCGCGAGAACGCGGCGAGCAGCAGCTCGAAGGTGGCGCCGAGCCCGTCGAACGCCTGGTTCACGGCGGCGTCATCGACCGGCGGATCGTCTTCGCTGCGCACCAGGATGCCGGGGAGCTTCTGCGTGTTGCCGGCGTCGCTGATGGTGCGGTTCGGCGCATCGGACAGCTGCGCCACGAGGTCGCCGTTCTCGTCGATCGACAGGTCGATGCGCGCGCGGAACGGCGGGCGCCCCGCGGTCAGCGTCTGTCGCGCGGCGGCCGCTGCGTGCGGGAACCGCCCCGACTCGGCCAGGCGCGCGAGCAGGTAGGAGGGAACGACTCCGGGGGATGCTGTGCGGCTGCTCATGCCCCGACCCTACGCCGGAGGTGCGACGTTCGCCCGGGGCATCCGCAGGGTGTGGCGTGTCGTCTCGCTCCGCTCTCTCAACGACCGGGAGCGGGGTTGTGCATGACGTCACGAGATGATCTCGATGCCCCGGGGAAGAGGGGTGTCTCTTGACACATCTGCGTTCTGTATACAGAATACGAGTATGCCCCGAGGGGTTCCCGACACGATCTTCCGATGACGAAAGAGGTAGCGAGATGGCACGAGCGAAGGTGACGCGGTATCTGGCAGTGGGGGCCGCCGGAGCCCTGGTCCTGGGGCTCGCCGCGTGCAGCGGCGGAGGCGGAGGCGGGGGCGTCTCGGCAGACGGCACCGCGACCGTCGTGTGGTCCACGTGGGGCACGGCCGACGAACTCACCCGCTACGAGGAGTTCAACAAGGACTTCATGAAGCGGCATCCCGACATCAAGGTCAAGCTGCAGCCGGTCGCCAGCTACGGCGACTACCACTCCAAGCTGCTCGCGCAGCTCACCAGCAACACCGCCCCCGACGTCTTCTACGTCGGCGACGACAAGATCGGCCAGTTCGTCGACTCGAAGCGCCTGATGCCGCTGAACGACCTCATGGACTCGAAGGACAGCAAGACCAAGAAGGACGACTTCTTCCCCGGCCTCTTCGGCGCCGCCGAGAAGGACGGCGAGACCTACGCCGCCCCGAACGACTCCAACCCCGACGTGTTCTGGTACGACAAGCAGGCTCTCGCCACCGCCGGCATCACCGAGGACCCCGCGACGCTCGCCGAGAACGGGGAGTGGACGACCGACAAGTTCCTCGAGATGAACGCCAAGCTCCACGACGCCGGCCTCACCGGCACGATGTACTGGAACTACTGGGCGACCCACTGGAGCTGGCTCTCCTCGCAGGGCGTCGACGCGCCCTACAGCGACTCCGGGGAGTTCACGGCGAACAAGGACTCCGCCGCGGTCGACGCGATGCAGCAGTTCGGCGACCTGTTCCAGGACGGCACCTTCGTGGTCGCCGACAGCCTGCCGGACGGCGCCGGAGCGGACAGCGTGTTCGTGACCCACAAGGCCGGCTTCTTCGTGCAGGGCCGGTACACGATCGGCACCGTGAAGGCGACCGGAGAGGAGGCGAGCTACGACATCGCGCCGTGGCCGACCCCCGACGGCACGGCCGCCCCGACCGGCGTCGCCACGTCGTTCCTCGCGATCAACGGCAAGACCAAGGTGAAGGACGCGGCGTTCACGTTCTGGACCGAGTTCCTCTCGGCCGAGGGGCAGACCTTCCGCCTGCAGGGCGGCGGCAACGCGGTCCCGTCGATCAAGGGCGCCGACGACGTCGTGCTCGAAGACGGCTACCCGGCGCACGCCCAGACCTTCCTCGACATGCGCGACATCGGCTTCGAGGACTACCCCGCCGAGGCGGCCGTCCCCGGCCTGCCGGTCGACATCGCCGACGAGCTCCTCAAGCTCTACGAGGGCAAGGAAGACGCGAAGGCCGCGCTCGACAACGTCGCGAGCCTCGTCAAGGATCGGTCGGAGAAGTAGGAGTGTCCACGCTCACCGACAACGGACGGATGCCGCAGGCCACCCCTGCGGCATCCGCCCTGCCCCTGCGCAAGGAGGCGGCCTGGCGCCGGCGCGACCGCCGCTGGGGCTACGTCTTCGTCGGCCCTCAGCTGATCGGCATGGGGCTGTTCGTCGTGCTGCCGTTCCTGGGGAGCATGGTGCTCGCCTTCGCCTCGTGGGACGGGCTGAGCGACCTCGAATGGGTGGGCTTCGCCAACTTCGCCGACCAGCTGTCCGACCCGCTGCTCGGACGCGCCATCCTCAACACTCTCCTCATCGCGATCATCACGGTGCCCATCGGGCTCGCGCTCGCGGTGATCGTCGCGATCGCTCTGGAGAAGCTCAAGACCCGCACGCTGTACCTCGTGCTGTTCTTCGCGCCGGTGGTCACGTCGACCGTCGCGGTCGCGATGATCTGGCAGCAGATGTTCCGCGCAGACGGCGTGCTCTCCACCGCGATCTCGAAGATCTTCGGCATCGCACCCCCCGACTGGCTGCAGGATCCGAAGCTCGCCCTCCTCGCCGTCTGCATCGTCACCATCTGGTCGTCGATGGGCCTCAACGTGGTGATCTTCCTCGCCGGTCTGCAGAACATCTCACCCTCTGTCATCGAGGCCGCCCGCATCGACGGGGCGGGCCCGTGGCGGCTGTTCACCAGCATCCGCCTCCCGCTGCTCTCGCCCATCGTGTTCTTCTCGTCGATCGTCGCCTTCATCTCGTCGCTGCAGACCTTCGACACCGTCTACGTGCTCGTGCAGAACGCGGGACCCGACAACGCGACCCGCACGATCGTGTTCCACATCTTCGATCTCGGCTTCACGAAGTTCGAGTTCGGCCTGTCGAGCGCGGCTAGCGTGATCCTGCTGCTCATCACCCTCGTGATCACGGGCATCCAGTTCGCCGCGCAGAAGAAGTTCGTCCACTACGAGGATGACCCGGCATGACCTCCCAGACCCCCTCCCTCACCCGGCAGGCCCCTCCGACGGGGTCGACGGTCGCGCTCACCGCTCCGGGCTACCGCTCGCGCGGACGCGGCGGACCCGGCGCCGACCGCGCCCGCCGTCGGATCGGCGCGACCCTGCTGCACGTGGTGCTCGCCGTCGCGGGCATCGCGATGGTCTTCCCGTTCATCTGGATGCTGCTGACGTCGTTCAAGTCGCTGTCGCAGCTCCTGAAGAACCCGCTGCAGTTCCTCCCCGACCCGTGGACGTTCGACAACTACACGACGGCGTGGAACGCGGTGCCGTTCGGGCAGGCGTACCTCAACAGCGCGTACATCGCCGTCCTCGTGGTCGTCGGCACGCTGCTGACCTCCGCGATGGCGGGGTACGCGTTCGCCCGCATCCGGTTCCGCGGCAGCAGGATCCTCTTCGTCGTGTTCCTCGCGACGCAGATGATCCCCAAGCAGGTGACGCTCATCCCGTTCTACCTGCTGATGTCGCAGCTCGGCTGGGTCGACTCGCACCTCGCGCTGATCGTCCCCGGCATGATGGCGAACCCCTTCGCGGTGTTCCTCATGAGGCAGTTCGTCCTCGCGCTTCCGCGGGAGCTCGAGGAGGCGGCCCTCGTCGACGGCGCCGGACGCTGGCGCACCTTCTGGAGCGTCGTGCTGCCCAACCTCAAGCCGGGCCTCGCCGCGCTCAGCATCATCGTCGCCCTCGACGTGTGGAACTCGTTCCTGTTCCCGCTGGTGCTACTGAACACGCCCGATCTCTTCACCGTGCCGCTGCTGCTGCAGGCGTTCCAGAGCCAGCAGGGCTCGGTCAACTACGGGCTCGTGATGGCGGCGTCCGCGATCGCCACCGTGCCGATGCTGATCGTGTTCGTGATCGGTCAGCGCAAGATCCTGAACAGCATGGCCGCCTCGGGCCTCGGGGGACGATGACATGACGGATGCCGCCGACCTGGCCGCCCTCGCCGGCCGCCATCTCGACCTCGTCTCCGCGCCCTTCACCCTGCCGCGTTCGCGCGTGCTCGTGTTCCGCGCGGAGCACGGGGACGGCGTGCGCGTGCACACATCGGAGTACGAGAAGCGGCTGTCGGAGTGCCGGGTGCTGGACGCGGTCGTCGTGACGGATGCCGAGGGCGCGGTGCTTCCGGTGGCCGACGTGCTGCCTGGGCGCGTGCGGTTCGAGGGCGACGCCACGCTCACCTTCGACGGCCCATCGGCGTTGAGCCTCGGCGGAGCGCCGGGCGTGCGCGTGCGTCTGGTGCGGCCGGACGGCTCCGTCGAGGAGCATCCGCTGGGCGACGGCATCCGGCTGCGCATCGCGGCCGACCGCACCGTCTCCGTGGAGAGCGGGGGCCACGCTGCCGCGCTCGCGGCCACGGCATCCGTCTGGGACAAGTGGTTCGCGAAGTGCCCTGTGGCGCGCGACGACCTGCAGGAGATGACCGCGTTCTGCTGGTGGGTGCTCGGAGCGAACATCGTCGAGCTGCCGTCTCTGGGCGATGCCCGCGCGATCGTCCCGTCGAAGATCGGCTACGTGGGTCTGTGGCAGTGGGACGCCTACTTCATCGCGGTCGGCCTGCGTCACGGCGACCCGGAGCTGGCGCGCGAGCAGCTCGACCTCGCGTTCCGGTTCCCGCAGCCCGATGGGCAGCTGCCCGACGTCGTGCACGAGCTCGGGGTGCTCGCGACGAGCGATGACCTGCCCGAGAGCGATCGCGCGAACCTGCGCCGCGCGGGGTCGCAGATCGCCGACCCGAGCGCGCCGGTGCCGCTGACCAAGCCTCCGCTCGCGGCCTGGGCGCTGCGCACGGTGCTCGCGGTGCAGGACGACCCCGACTACGCGCGCACCCAGCTCGCCCGTGTCATCCGCTCGCAGGACTGGTGGTTCGCGGGCAGCGACCTCGATCACGACGGGATGCCGGAGTACGGGCATCCCTACTCCTCCGGCCTCGACGACAGCCCCATCTTCGACGGACCGCTGCCGACGGCGGCTCCCGACCTCGGCGCCTATCTCGTGCGGCAGGACCTCGAGATCGCGGCGCTCCTGGAGCGGTACGAGCCCGGCGTCGATGTCACGCGCTTCCGCGAGCGCGCGGCCCGCACGCAGGAGCTCCTGCTGACGATGTGGTCGTCGGAGGAGAGCCGGTTCCTCGCGTACGGCGGTGGGGCGATCCCCGGAGCGCTCGGCGCCCCTGGCGGCGAGGTGCTGCACAGCGACACGGTCGTCGGACTCCTTCCGCTGCTCACCGGCACGCTCCCGGCCCCCGTCTCCGAGGCGCTGCGCGCGGCCGTCGACGATCCGTCCCGGTTCGCCCTGGAGTGGGGCCTGCCCACCGTGGCGGCATCCGACCCCGACTTCTCGCCGGAGCGGATGTGGCGGGGACCGATCTGGGTGAACACGAGCGTGCTCGTGGCCGAGGGGCTCGAGGCCTCCGGGTACCCGGAGCGCGCGCGGGAGCTGCGCGAGCAGACCGTCGCCCTCGTGATCCACGGCGGCGGCCCGCACGAGTACTTCAACCCGCACACAGGGCTCAAGGCCGAGCGGGCGACCACGGCGTTCGGCTGGTCGGCTGCGCTGTTCGTCGACCTCGCCGTCCGCCTGTCGGGCTAGACTCAGCGCTCCCGTCGCAGAAGATCCCGCCATGACGTCGCCATTCCGGGATCTTTCGCGACGGGAGCGCGGATGCCGGGCTACGCCGTGAAGTACGAGCTCGACGCGTTGTCGAGGATGCGCTGCATGCCGTGCGTCCAGTTCAGCTTGAGGGCGCTGACGGCGGCGGGGACGTCACCGGCGGCGAGCTGCGTCGCGATCTCGGCGTGCTCCGCGGCGACGCGTTCGACCTTGACGTCTTCCGGCACGAGCAGCGACTCGTACCGGTGGAAGGAGCTGCGCACGCTCTCGATCACGTCGAGGAGCCGCTGGTTCGGGCATGCCGACAGCATGAGGCTGTGCCACTCATCGTCCTTGGTGATGACGAGCTGGTGCTCGACGAGCTCGTCGGCGAACGCGTCGGCCATCTCCTTGAGCCGCGCGCCGATGGCCTGCAGCTCGTCGAGCGGACTGAGCTCGAGGGCCAGGCTCTCGAGAGCCGCCATGACGGGGGCGAGGTCGCGGAACTCCGAGGCGCTGAGCGGCACGAATCGGAAGCCTTTGCCGTTCTCGCTCTCGATCTGCCCCTCGGACTCCAGTGCGATCAGTGCTTCGCGCAGGGGCGTGCGGCTGACGCCGAGCTCGGCGGCGAGCTGCACCTCGTTGATGCCCTCGCCGGGCTGGACGAGACCGGCCCGCATCCGCGTCAGGAGCTCCTCGCGGACCTGCGAGCGCAGGTTCTTGCGTTCGATGGCCATGGATGGCATCCCCCTTCTGCGTCGCCCCTGCCCGTCAGCCTATGGGTTGACGGCTCCGGTACGACGATCTACTGTGGTGTATACAGAATACAGCGGACAGGGGAATTGCACCAGAGTCCGCCGCAGATGACTCAGAGAGGAGCCCTCGTGCCCGCATCCGACCAGCCGATCCGACGCGTCCGCATCGACGCTCTCGCCTACGGCGGCGACTACAACCCCGACCAGTGGTCGGAGGAGACGTGGCATGAGGACATCCGCCTGATGCGCGAGGCCGGCGTGAACATGGTCAGCCTGCCGATCTTCAGCTGGCCGCAGCTGGAGCCGGAGCCCGGCGTCTACGACTGGGGATGGCTCGACCGCATCATCGACCTGCTCCACGAGGCCGGCATCCGCATCGACCTGGCCACCGCCACAGCGACGCCGCCCTCCTGGCTGCTGCGCGCCCACCCCGAGATGGCGCCCTGGGATGCCGACGGGCACCGGCTGGAGTTCGGCTCCCGCCAGACGTACTGCCCCTCGTCTCCCGTCTGGCGCGAGAACGTCGCACGGATGACGCGGGCCATGGCCGAGCGCTACGGCGAGCACCCCGGGCTCGCCCTGTGGCACATCTCGAACGAGTACGGCGACCACACCTCGCGCTGCTGGTGCCCCGAGTCGGCAGCGCACTTCCGCCGCTGGCTGGAGGACCGCTACGGCGACCTCGACGGACTCAACGAGGCGTGGGGCGTGAACGTGTGGGGTCAGCGCTACACCTCCTGGGACCACATCGAGACCCCGAAGAAGGCGCCGGGGCCGATCAACCCCACCAAGCTCCTCGACTTCGAGCGGTTCTCCTCCGACGCCCTCCTGGAGCTGTTCCAGATCGAGATCGACGTGCTGCGCGAGGTCACCCCCGACATCGCCGTGACGACGAACTTCATGAGCATGTTCCGCGACCTCGACTACTGGGACTTCGCCGCGGCGGAGGACGTCGTGACCGACGACGCCTACCCCGAACCCGCCGACCCGACCTCGCACGTCGGCGCCGCCCTGAACTACGGGCTCATGCGCTCGCTCAAGGGCGGACAGCCGTGGCTGCTGCTGGAGTCGTCGGCATCCGCCACCAGCTGGCGTGACGTCAACGTGCCCAAGGCGCCAGGCAAGATCCGCGTCGAGAGCCTGCAGGCCGTTGCGCACGGGTCGGATGCGGTGATGTTCTTCCAGTGGCGCCAGGCCAAGTACGGCCAGGAGAAGTTCCACTCGTCGATGCTCGGCCACCGCGGCGAGAAGTCACGCAGCTTCCAGGAGACCAGGGCGCTCGGACTCGAGCTGAAGAAGCTGGAGCCCGTGCGCGGCACCCGCGTGCGCTCCCGGGTCGCGCTCGTCGTCGACTGGGATTCCTGGTGGGGCTCCAGCGCCCTCGAATCCCTCCCCTCACAGCGCCTCCAGTGGGCGCAGCAGGCCCGGGCCTGGCACCGCGCGCTCCACACGCTCGGCCAGCCGACGGATGCCGTTCGCGCCACGGGACCGTTCGACGACTACGACGTGGTCGTGGTGCCGAACCTCTACATCATCGAGCAGCCGCAGGCCGATGCGCTCCGCGCCTTCGTCGAGCGCGGAGGGCACCTCGTGGTCGGCCCCTTCTCGGGTGTCGTCGACGCGACGGAGAAGGTGCACGACGGCGGCGCGCCAGGCCTGCTGCGCGACCTCCTCGGCGTCGAGGTCGACGAGCAGTGGCCGATCGCCGACGGACTGACCGAGACGGTCGACTACGCCGGCGAGACGCTCACGGCGCCCAGCTGGAGCGAATGGATCGAGGCGGATGCCGACGTCGAGGTGCGCGGTGCGTACTCCTCCGGCGAGCTCGCCGGGCTCCCCGCCGTGACCCGGCGCCCGGTCGGAGCCGGCGCGGCCTGGTACCTCAGCGCCATGCTCGAGCACGACAGCATGCTGCCGGTGTTCCGCGACGTGCTGATCGGCGCCGGCCTCCCCGCCCGCGACGACACCGATGTGGACGTCGAGGTCGTCACCCGCGCCGACGAGACCACCGACTACACGTTCTACCTGAACCACGGGCAGAGTCCGGTGGCGTTTGCGCTCCCCGGAGACGCGACCGACCTGCTCACCGGCATCCGCCACTCCGGCCGCCTCGACCTCGGCCGCTACGGCGTCGCCGTGCTCGCGGCGCCCCGTGCAGAGACCATCCCCTTCTCCACCCTCATCCCGACCGCGAAGGAGGACGCATGACCGAGCCGTTCGTGCATCCGTACATCCCCAACACGGCGCCGGAGTCGCGGGCCGCGATGCTCGCCGCCGTCGGCGCCGCCGACGTCTCCGAGTTCTACGCCGACGTGCCGGAGTCCCTGCGCCTCGGCCGCCCGCTCGACCTGCCGGCGCCGCTCGTGGCGGAGCAGGATCTCGCGCGTCACGTGCGCGGGCTGCTCGCCAGGAACCGCTCCACGCAGGAGCGCCTGAGCTTCCTCGGCGCCGGCGTCTACAACCACTACGTGCCGGCCGTCGTCGACGAGGTCATCGGCCGCAGCGAGTTCCTCACCGCATACGCCGGTGAGCCCTACGAGGACCACGGCCGCTTCCAGGCGCTGTTCCAGTACCAGTCGCTGATGGCCGAGCTGCTGGAGATGGACGTCGTGAACGTCCCCACCTACGACGGCTACCAGGCCACCGCGACCGGCCTCACGATGTCGGGACGCATCACCGGGCGGCCCCGCGTGCTCGTCGTCAGCGACGTGCTGCCGGCGAAGCTGTCGAAGGTGCACGACTACGTCCGCGCGCACCTCACCCTCGACCACGTGCCCACCGTGAACGGCACGGCCGACGTCACCGCGATCCGCGCCGCGCTCGGCGACGACGTCGCGGCGGTCTGGGTCGAGACGCCCAGCGTCACGGGCGCCGTCGAGGCCTCGCTGCAGGAGATCGCGGATGCCGCGCACGCCGCCGGCGCCGTGGTCGTCGTCGGCACCGACCCGATCGGCTACGGCATCCTCACCCCGCCGTCGCTGCACGGCGCCGACATCGTCACCGGCGACATCCAGTCGCTCGGCCTGCACCAGTGGTTCGGCGGCGCCCACGGCGGATTCATCGCCGTGCACGACGACCCGACGTTCGTGATGGAGATGCCCTCGCGGCTCTTCGGACTGGAGTCCACCGACGTCCCAGGCGAGTACGGATTCGGCGACGTCGCCTACGACCGCACCTCCTTCGCCCACCGCGAAGACGGCAAGGAGTGGGTCGGCACGGCCGCCGCCCTCTGGGGCATCGCCGCCGGCGTCTACCTCGCCCTCATGGGCCCCGCCGGCATGGCCGAGCTCGGCGAGACCCTCCTCGCCCGCACCCGCTACGCGCAGCAGACGCTCGCCGCGATCCCCGGCGTCGAGCTCGACGACGACGCCGTGCACCTGCGCGAGTTCACCGTGACCCTGCCGGTCCCGGCATCCGATGTCGTCTCCGCACTGCGTGCGAAGGGCATCGAGCCCGGCGTCGTCGTGGGCGAGCGCCGCCTGCTGGTGTGCGTCACCGAGCTCACCACCCAGGCCGACATCGACACCCTGGCCGCGGCGCTCGCCGAGGTCACCGCATCCGCCACCGCATCCGCCACCGTCATCGAGGAGTCGAAGTGACCCTTCCCGTCGCCCCGAAGCCCGCGCTGCGGCGCTTCCAGCAGGCCCGCTGGGACGAGCCGATCATCTTCGAGCTGTCCACCCCGGGCGAGCGCGGAGTGCTCGTCTCGCAGGTCGAGCCCGGCATCCGCGAGGCCGTCGGAGACGTGGTCGCGGAGCTCCCGGCATCCCTGCGTCGCCCGTCGGCCGCGAAGCTCCCCGAGATGGGCCAGATGCGCGTGCTCAAGCACTACCTGCGGCTGTCGCAGGAGAACCTCGGCGCCGACTTCAACGTCGACATCGGCCAGGGCACGTGCACCATGAAGTACGCGCCCAAGATCAACGACCAGCTCGCCGGCGCCCCGCAGATCACCGCGATGCACCCGCATCAGGACCCGGCCGACGCCCAGGGCGTGCTGGAGATCCTCTGGCAGCTGGAGCGGATGCTCGCCGAGATCTCCGGCATGGACGAGGTCTCCCTGCACACCCAGGGCGGATCCGCCGCGATCTGGTCGAACATCGCCATGATCCGCAGATTCCACGAGGCCAACGGCGAGGGCGAGCAGCGCCGCGAGGTCATCACCACGATCTTCAGCCACCCGTCGAACGCGGCGGCCGCGAAGGCCGCGGGCTACGAGGTCATCACGGTCTACCCGGATGCCGACGGCTACCCCTCGCTCGACGCGCTGAAGGCCGCGCTGTCCCCCCGCACGGCGGCGATCATGGTCACCAACCCTGAGGACACCGGCATCTACAACCCGGCCATCCGCGAGTGGGTGGATGCCGCGCACGCCGTGGGCGCCCTCGCCTCCTACGACCAGGCCAACGCCAACGGCATCCTCGGGATCACCCGCGCCCGCGACGCCGGCTTCGACGTGTGCCACTTCAACCTGCACAAGACCTTCGGCACGCCGCACGGCTGCGGCGGACCTGGTTCCGGCGCCAACGCGGTCTCGGCGGCGCTCGCGCCCTTCCTCCCCGGACCTCGTGTGGTGCGGGAGGACGACGGGACGTTCGCCGTCGCCGAGGCGGGCGAGCAGTCCATCGGCGCGGTGGCCCCGTTCTACGGCGTCATCCCCGCGCTCGTGAAGGCGTACTCGTGGATCATGGCGCTCGGCGCCCCCGGTCTGCTCGCCGCCGCCGAGACCGCGGTGCTGAACAACAACTACCTGATGTCGCTCGTGCTGGCGATCCCCGGGGCCTCCGCCCCCTATGCCACCGGCCGCCGCCGCATCGAGCAGGTGCGCTACTCGTGGGAAGAGCTGTTCGAGGAGACCGGCGTCTCGTCGGAGGAGATCGGCGTCCGCATGACCGACTTCGGGATGCACTACTGGACGAGCCACCACCCCTACGTGGTGCCGCAGCCGTTCACGCTCGAACCCACGGAGTCGTACTCGAAGGCGGAGCTGGAGGAGTACGCGGCCACGCTCGCCGAGGTGGCGCGCGAGGCCAGGGAGACCCCGGAGGTCGTGCGCACGGCCCCGCACAACCAGACCGTGCACCACACGCATCACGACGACCTCGACGACCCCGAGCGCTGGGCCATCACCTGGCGGGCGTACCAGCGCAAGTATGCGGCGGAGCTGGCCGCGCAGGCCTGACGCGACGTGATCGGACTGGTCGTCAACCCTGTCGCCGGAGTCGGCGGGCCCGCGGGCCTCGCCGGCTCCGACGGCGCGGACGTGCAGCGCCTCGCCCTCGCGCGCGGCGCCCGTTCGCGCGTGCAGGAGCGCACGGCCGCCGCTCTCGCGGTGCTGGCCGCCCGGCATCCGTCCCTCGAGGTGCTGACCGCCGCCGGCCCGATGGGCGCCGACGCCGTGCGCGCCGCCGCCCTGGTGCCGCGTGTCGTGTACTCGCTCGACGGCGACACCGAGGACACGGATGCCGCGGACACGGCGCGTGCCGTGGAGACGGTGGCGAGGGCGGGCGCGGAACTGATCCTCGTCGTGGGTGGAGACGGGACGCTGCGGGACGCCGTCGCGGGGCTCGGTGTCTCGGACGCGCGACGGATGCCGGCGGTGCTCGGCATCCCGGCCGGAGTGAAGATGTACTCGCCGGTGTTCGCCGTGAGCCCGGCCGCCGCGGGGGCGATCGCCGCCGACTGGGTGGCGCAGGGCGTGCTGCCGACCGAGGAGCGCGAGGTGCTCGACATCGACGAGGCCGCGCTGCGGCGCGCACGCGTCGACCCGGTGCTGCACGGATTCCTGCGGGTTCCGGTGCGCCGCGGCCGCACCCAGGCCCGCAAGGCGCCGACCCCGGCGAGCGAGGCCGCCGCCGTCGAGGCCGCGGCGAGAGGCGCCGTCGCGCGCATGCGGCCAGGTGTCCGCTACCTGCTCGGCCCCGGCGGCACCACTGCCGAGATCGCCCGTCAGCTCGGGGTCGTCGGCACCCCGCTCGGCGTCGACGTCGTGCTCGACGGGGCCGTCACGGTGGCGGGCGCGAGCGAGCAGCAGCTTCTCGCCGAGACCGTCGCGGGGCCCGCCCAGGCCGTCGTCACCGTGATCGGCGGCCAGGGGTTCCTGCTCGGCCGGGGCAATCAGCAGCTCTCGGCATCCGTCATCCGCTCCCTCGGCGACGAGCCTCTGATGGTCGTGGCCCCCGAGCAGAAGATCATCGACCTGCGCGGACGGCCGCTGCTGGTCGACACCGGAGACGCCGCGCTCGACGCGCGCCTCTCCGGCCACGTGCGCATCACCACCGGCGTCGGCACCAGCAGCCTGTACGCCGTCGCCTCTTCCCACACCCTCTGAAAGGAACATCATGCGTCTCGAGAACAAGAAGGCCATCGTCACCGGCGGCGCGGGCGGCATCGGCCGCGCCACGTCGCTCGCGCTCGCCGCGGAGGGGGCGGCGGTCGCCGTCGTCGATCTGAACGCCGAGGCCGCGGAGGCCGTCGCCGCCGAGATCCGCGCGGCCGGAGGAGCCGCGGTCGCGATCGCCGCCGACGTCGCCAGCGAGGCCGACATCGAGCGCGTCATCGCCACGACCGTCGCAGAGCTCGGGGGCGTGAACGTCGTCTTCAACAACGCCGGCATCATCCGCCGCACGACCGCCGTGGAGACGACCGTCGAGGAGTGGGATCGCGTGTTCGGCGTGAACGTGCGCTCGATCTTCCTCATGTGCAAGCACGTCGTGCCGATCATGGAGGCCGCTGGCGGCGGCTCGATCATCAACACGGGCTCCGGCTGGGGGCTCAAGGGCGGTGGCCAGGCGATCTCCTACTGCGCCTCGAAGGGTGCGGTCGTGAACATGACCCGCGCGCTCGCGATCGACCACGGCCCCGCCGGCATCCGGGTCAACTCGGTCAACCCCGGCGATGTGAACACCGGGATGCTGAGCGACGAGGCCCGTCAGCTCGGGCAGGACCCGGCGTCGTTCCTCGCGGAGGCCGCCGATCGCCCGCTGCGCCGCATGGGGCAGCCGAGCGAGGTCGCCCAGGCCGTCGTCTGGCTCGCGAGCGACGACTCCTCCTACGTCACGGGTTCGGCCCTGGTGGTCGACGGCGGCGGCATCGCCTGAACACGTGTGTCACCCCGTGTCGTACGGGGTGACACTGTGCGGTCCTGGGAGTATCTTTGTTTGACCACCGAAACAAGATGATTCGAGGACACCGTGGCGCCGGCGACCCAGACCGCATTCTCCGAGGGTGAGATCTTCCGGCTCGTGCGCACGGGAGCGGCGCAGTCGCGCGCCGACCTCGCCCGGCTGACCGGGCTCTCCCCGTCGACCGTCGCGCTCCGGATCGAGGCGCTGATCGCCCACGACTACATCGAGGAGAACGGCGAGGGCGTGTCGCGCGGCGGTCGGAGGCCCCGCGTGCTCACGGTGAAGGCCGGGGGCAGCGTCGTCGTCGGCGTCGATCTGGGCGAGCAGCACGCGACCGTCGCGCTCTTCGATCGTCGGGCGGAGGTCGTCGCCTCGACCGTCGCCCGGGTGTCGCTCCTCGACGGTGTCGAGAGCGTCGTGAACCAGGTGTGGGAGCACGCTCGCGGACTGGCGGAGGACCACGGCGGCCTCACGATCGAGGGCATCGCGATGAGCCTCCCCGGTCCCGTGGATTCGCGCACCTCGCGCCTGCTCGCGCCGATGCGGATGCCGGGCTGGAACGGCGTCGACGTCGGCGAGGTCCTCGGAAAGACCACGGGGCTCCCCTTCCTCATCGACAACGACGCGAACGCGATGGCCGTCGGCGAGTTCATCGAGCGCGGCGGCGAGCAGGAGCAGCTGGTGTTCGTGAAGGCGGGCAGCGGCATCGGCTGCGGGATCATCCTCGACGGTGCGGTCTACCGCGGCTTCCGCGGGGTGGCGGGCGACATCAGCCACGTCGCCCTGCACAACGCGCCGCCCATCATCTGCTCGTGCGGTCGGGTCGGCTGCCTCGACGTGGTCGCGAGTGGGGCGGCGATCGTCGATGCGCTGCGAGAAGCGGGTGCGGCGGTGGAGACGCTCGACGACGTGCTGGCGCTGGCGCAGGACGCGCACCCGAAGGCGACCTCCGCTCTGCGGGAGGCGGGTGCCCGCACGGGCGAGGTGCTCGCGACGATCATCAACTTCTTCAACCCCCAGGCTCTCGCTCTGGGCGGGCGTCTCGCCACGGCCGATGCCTTCGTGGCGGGGGTGCGACAGGCGCTGTTCACCCTCTGCCTCCCGATGTCGACGGACGCTCTGGAGATCGGAGTGAGCCGCGCCGGCGCGTTGGCGGGTGCCCGCGGCGTCGCCTGGGAGCTGCTGGAGCGGCTGCTCGACCCCGCCGGAATCGACGAGGAGCTGCGTCTCGTCGCCCAGTAGTTCGATCATCGGCGTAAGTCGGATGCCGGTAGCAGCAAGTGGCTCATCTTGATTCGAGAGCGACTCTAGACTCGGAGTATGACCGAGACCTCGCCGCTCCCGCGCATCGCCATCGCCGGCATGGCCATCGAGTCCAGCACCTTCTCGCCGCACCGAGCAGGCGAGCGGGACTTCCTCCGCATCGAGGGCGACGACCTCGTCATGCGCTACGACGCGCTGCGCGACGGAGAGCTCACGGACAGGGCCGAGTGGCTGCCGGTGCACTACGCCCGGTCGATCCCCGGCGGCGCGGTGCTGCGCGAGGTGTACGACGCCATCAAGGCGCGCATCTGCGACGGGCTGCGCGAACTCGTGGCCGACGGCGGGCGGCTCGACGGTCTCTTCTTCGACATCCACGGGGCGATGAGCGTGGTGGGCATGGACGATGCCGAGGGCGACCTGATCACCGCGATCCGTGAAGTGATCGGCGCGGACGTCGTCGTCTCGGCATCGATGGATCTGCACGGCAACGTGTCGCGTGCCCTGATCGAGAACGTCGACATCATCACGTGCTACCGACTGGCCCCGCACGAGGACACGTGGGAGACCCGCGACCGCGCCATCCGCAACCTGGTCGAGGCGCTCGAGAGCGGCGTCACCCCGCGTCGCGCCTGGGTGCGCGTGCCCATCCTGCTGCCCGGGGAGAAGACCAGCACCCGGGTGGAGCCCGCCAGGAGCCTCTATGCCCGCATCCCCGAGATCGAGTCGCGCCCCGGCGTCACCGACGCGGCGATCTGGATCGGCTACGCCTGGGCCGACGAGCCCCGCTGCCACGCCACGGTCGTCGTGACCGGCACCGATGACGAGGCGACGTCCGCCGCCGCGTCGGAGCTCGGTCGCGCGTTCTGGGACGTGCGCGACGACTTCGAGTTCGTGGGCCCTCCCGGCACGCTCGACGAGGGGGTCGCTGCCGGGCTGGCCGCGACCGACACCCCGTACTTCATCAGCGATTCGGGTGACAATCCCGGCGCGGGCGGCACGGGCGACGTGACCTGGACGCTCGCCCAGCTGCTGCAGAAGCCCGAGCTCACCGCGGACGATGCGCCGGTGACGCTGTGCGCGTCGGTGTTCGACAAGGGCGCGCTGGACATCCTTCGCGGCTGCACGGTGGGTGAGCGGGTGTCCGTCGAGGTGGGCGCGCGCGTCGACAGCGGTCCGCACGGGCCGGTCCTGGTCGACGGCGTGCTGCACAACCTGCACGAGGGCGATGAGGATGCGGGCGGCATCGCCGTGATCCGGGTCGGCGGGCTCCACGTGATCGTCACCGAGTACCGCAAGGCGTACCACGACGTCTCCGACTTCACCTCGATCGGACTCGACCCGGTCGCGGCGCAGATCGTCGTCACGAAGATCGGCTACCTGGAGCCCGAGCTCTACGCCATCATGCGCGGATGGACGCTGGCGCTCACCCCCGGCGGCGTCGACCAGGACCTCGAGCGCCTCGGGCACCACCGCATCCAGCGGCCGATGCATCCGTTCGACGCGTTCGACGCCGCACCCGACCTGACCGCCGAGATGGTGGGATGACGAGGGCCGTTCCTCTTTGTTTCGACAGCGAAGCAAGTTAGTTACTCAAACGTAACAAGATCGACTTTTGTGACTAACTTAGTTCGTGCATGATTCAAAGTGCGTCTTAAATTGGACGAACGCTTCGGTGACGAGGCGGTGAACGAGGAGGTTTACATGCGATCTCAGTCGCTGCGTCGCAGGCTGCTCGCCCCCCTGGGTGCGCTCGCCGTCGCGACGCTCGCCCTGACCGCCTGCCAGGCCGGAGCCACGAGCGACGGCACGGCGAGCGAGAAGGACACGGTCAGCTTCGCGCTCCAGGTGGGAACGGGTCCCAACTGGATCCTGCCGATCTCGTCTCCCGACAAGATGGCCACGCACAACAGCGCCATCAAGGCGACGATGTGGCCGCGTCTGTTCGAGTACAACGGCGTCGACGGTGAGATGGGCTGGGACAAGAAGGCGTCCGCAGCGAAGTCCTACGAGTTCTCGGAGGACCGCAAGACCATCACCATCACCCTGAACGACCTCGACTGGTCGGACGGCACGCCCGTCACCTCGCGCGACGTCGAGTTCTGGTACAACCTCGTGCGCTTCAACGGCGAGAAGACCGGCGGCTACTCGGCCGGCCTGATGCCCGACAACATCGTCGAGTTCACGACCGTCGACGACAAGACGTTCTCGCTGACGATGGACAAGGTGTACAACGAGGAGTTCCTCCTCGGCAACCAGCTCAGCCTCATGTACCCGATGCCCCAGCACGTGTGGGACAAGACGAGTGCGGACGGCGAGATCGGCGATCACGACCGCGACGCCGCGGGCGCGGCCGACGTGCTGGACTACCTCTTCTCCGAGGCGGAGGACATGAAGACCTACGCCTCCAACGACCTGTGGAAGACCGTCGCCGGTCCCTACACGGTGAAGAGCTGGTCGGACTCGGGCCTCGTGGAGCTCACCGCCAACAAGAAGTACACCGGCGAGGACAAGCCGAGCATCGACAACGTCAAGTTCCTGCCGTTCACCTCGGCGGACGCCGAGATGAACGTCGTGCGCTCCGGTGACGTCGACTACGGCTACGTGACCAGCTCGCAGCTCACCAACGAGAAGCAGTTCACCGACCTCGGCTACAGCATCGAGCCGTGGGCCGGCTGGTCGATCACGTACATGCCCTACAACTTCGCCAACCCCGAGAAGGGCTCCTTCTACAAGCAGCTCTACGTGCGCCAGGCGCTGCAGCACGCCGTCGACCAGGAGAGCATCTCCGACGTCGTCTGGCACGGCGCCGCGACGCCGGACTACGGCCCCATCCCGCAGACGGCGGACTCCAACGGACTCTCCGACGTGCAGAAGGACAACCCGTACCCGTTCGACCTGAAGAAGGCCGAGAAGCTGTTCACCGACCACGGCTGGGTCAAGGGGGCCGACGGCACCCTCGAGTGCGCCGAGGCGGGCGCGGGCGAGGACCAGTGCGGTGAGGGGATCGCCGCCGGTGCGAAGGCGGAGATCGTCGTCACCACGCAGAACGGCTCGCAGGAGACCGACAACATGATGGCGGAGATCCAGTCCTCGCTCGGCAAGATCGGCGTCAAGATGACGATCGACTCCAAGCCGCTGGACACCGTCCTCACCCAGGCGCAGGAGTGCAAGACCGGCAGCGCGTGCACGTGGGAGCTCGTCTTCTTCGGCACGGCCGGCAGCTGGTACTTCCCGCCCTACGCCACCGGTGAGCGCGTCTTCGCGAAGGACACCAAGTGGAACGCGGGCCAGTACGACAACCCCGAGGCGGAGGAGCTCGTGCAGGCGATGGCCTTCTCGACCGACCCCGAGATCGCGAAGAAGTACTCCGCGTTCCTCGCCACCGACCTCCCGGTCATGTGGATGCCGAACCCGGTCTACCAGGTCTCCGTCGTCCGCGACGGACTCGACATCGCCCACCAGGACCCGGGCGCGTCGTTCCTGCCGCAGCGCTGGTCCTGGGCCAAGTAACGAGTAGGTGACATGAGCGTGGTGGAAGCGGCGCAGAACGCGCAGCAGAAGAAGGAGAGGGCCGGCGGCCCGCGGTTCTGGTGGTACCTGTTGCGACGGGTCGGCCAGGGCGTGATCGTCATCCTCATCGTGACGCTGATCGTGTTCGCGCTGCTCCACCTCGCCATGCCGCAGGGGCCGGCAGCCGGCATCCTCGGCATGCAGGCCTCGCAGGAGCAGATCGATGCGTTCAACAAGGAGAACGGCTTCGATCTGCCCCTGTGGCAGCAGTACCTCAACTTCCTCGGGCAGCTGATCCAGGGCGACCTCGGCGACTCGTTCAAGCTCAACCGCCCCGTGGCCGACGCCATCGGCCAGCGCCTGCCGAAGACGCTGATCCTCGCGCTGATCTCGATGATCTTCGCTCTGATCATCGCGATCCCGATGGGCATCTTCCAGGCCGTGCGCCGCGGCAAGGCGGCCGACTACGCGCTGACCACCTGGAACTTCATCATCTACTCGACCCCGTCGTTCTTCCTCGGGCTCATCCTGGTGATCGTGTTCGCCCAGTGGCTGCGGCTCGTGCCGGCACAGGCGCCGCAGGGCGAGACCGTCGGCGAGGTGCTGGCGAATCCGGCGGGTCTCGTGCTGCCGGTGCTGACCGCGGCGCTCGGCATCATCGCGACGTTCTCCCGCTACATGCGCTCCGCGACCATCGACAACCTCTCCGAGGACTACGTCCGCACCGCCAGGGCGAAGGGCACGCCGATCCCCGTGGTGATCACCCGTCACGTGGTGCGCAACTCCCTGACCCCCGTGATCGCCATGCTCGGCTACTACCTGCCGGTCATGTTCGGCGGCATGATCGTCGTCGAATCGCTCTTCAACTACCCCGGCATGGGCCTGCTGTTCTGGACCTCGGCGCAGACCTCCGACTACCCCGTGCTGATCGGCTGCATCCTGGTGATCGCGCTCGCGACGGTCATCGGATCGCTGCTCGCCGACATCATCCAGGCGCTGCTCGATCCGCGCACCCGAGAGGAGCTCTCGTGAGCACGACGACCATCGTGATGCGCACGCTGACCCCGCGCCAGCGCGGCATGCGCCGCTTCCTGCAGAACAAGCTCGCGGTCTTCGGGATCGTGACCATCGCCCTGTTCCTGCTCTTCTGCTTCGTGGGGCCGCTGATCCATCCGACGGATCAGATCCACACCGATCTGCGCAGCACGATGCTGCCTCCCGGCTCGGCCGGGCACCCCCTCGGCACGGACGACGTCGGCTACGACGTGCTCGGCCGCCTCATGGTCGGCGGGCAGATCTCGATCCTCATCGGGCTCGCGGCCGGGGTCCTCGCGACCGTGATCGGCACCCTCTGGGGAGCGATCGCCGGGTACGTGGGCGGCGCGGTGGACACCGTGATGATGCGCGTCGTCGACGCGGGCATCGCGATCCCCGCGACCTTCCTGCTGCTCATCCTCTCCGCGATCCTGCGTCCGAGCGTCCCGCTGATGATCTGCGTCATCGGGCTGGTGTCCTGGCTCGTCCCTGCGCGTCTGGTGCGCGCCGAATCGATCTCGCTGAAGTCGCGAGAGTACGTGCTGGCGCTGCGGGCCATGGGCGGCACCCACTCCCGCGCGGTGCTCAAGCACATCGTGCCCAACACGGTCGGCACGATCGTCGTGAACGCGACGTTCCAGGTCGCCGACGCCATCCTGCTCGTCGCCTACATCTCGTTCCTCGGCATGGGGCTGCAGAAGCCGGCCACCGACTGGGGCGCCATGCTCACGAGCGGCATCACGTACACGTACGCGGGCGCCTGGTGGCTGATCTTCCCCGCAGGCTTCTGCATCGTGCTCACGGTCTGCGCGTTCAACAGCATCGGCGACGGGCTCCGTGACTTCTTCGACGTGAAGGGGCGTGCCGCATGAGCGACGCACTGCTGGAGATCTCCGATCTGAAGGTCACGTTCCGCACCGAGGACGGCGCCGTGGATGCCGTCAAGGGCATCGACCTCGAGGTCCGACCCGGCGAGGTTCTCGCGCTGGTCGGCGAGTCCGGCTCGGGCAAGTCCGTCACGGCGATGGCCATCCTCAAGCTGCTGCCGCGCACGGCCGCCGTCACCGGCTCGATCCGGCTCGCCGGACGAGAGCTCCTTCCGCTCAGGGAAGCCGAGATGAACGGCATCCGCGGCGCCGAGATCTCGATGGTGTTCCAGGAGCCGATGACCGCGCTCAACCCGAGCATGCGCATCGGCGATCAGATCACCGAGGCGATCCTCAACCACGGCGGCGTGTCGAAGGCCGACGCGTGGGAGCGCGCGGTCGAGATGCTCGGACGCGTCGGCATCCCCGATCCGTCTCGGCGGGCGAAGAGCTATCCGCACGAGCTGTCCGGCGGTCAGCGTCAGCGCGTCGTCATCGCCATCGCCCTCTCGTGCGAGCCGCAGCTGATCATCGCCGACGAGCCGACGACAGCGCTCGACGTGACGGTGCAGGCGGAGATCCTCGATCTCATCCGCCGCCTCGCAGCCGAATCGGGTACCGCGTTCCTCCTCGTCACGCACAACATGGGCGTCGTGGCGGACATCGCCGACCGGGTCGCCGTGATGTTCCGCGGCACGATGGTCGAGGTCGGCGACACCCGCACCGTGCTCACCGCGCCCCGAGAGGACTACACGAAGAAGCTCCTCAGCGCCGTGCCCTCGCTGCCCGACGCCGCGAGCGTCGTGGAGCGCGAGCCCGAGCGCGAGCTCGCCGACGCCGTGCTCGAACTGGATGCCGCCAGCGTGACCTACCGTCGCGGCGGACGGCCCTTCCTCGCGCTCGACGGCGTGAGCCTGAGCATCGCCCCCGGTGAGATCGTCGGTCTCGTCGGCGAATCGGGCTCGGGCAAGTCGACGCTCGGCCGCGCTGCCCTGGGGCTGCTGCCGCTGTCGAGCGGTGGGATGACGCTGTTCGGCGAGAAGGTCGGCCGCGGCGGCGTCTCCGGGCGGCGTGAGCGCGAGCTGCGCGGCAGGGTCGGAGCGATCTTCCAGGACCCGGGGTCGAGCCTCGACCCGCGCATGACGGTGGGAGAGGCGATCTCCGAGCCCATGCTCGTGCAGCGGCGGAAGATGCCGACGACCGCCGCGCAGCGCCGCACCCGCGTGGCCGAGCTGCTCGACGCCGTCGAACTCCCCGCGAACTACGCGACCAGGTACCCGCACGAGCTCTCGGGCGGACAGCGTCAGCGCATCGGCCTCGCCCGCGCCATCGCCCTGGAGCCGGAGCTCATCATCGCCGACGAGCCGACCTCGGCCCTCGACGTCTCGGTGCAGGCCGCGGTGCTCGAGGTGCTGCGCGACCTGCAGGAGAAGATGCACTTCGCCTGCCTCTTCATCAGCCACGACCTCGCGGTCGTGCACGAGATCTCCGACCGGGTGGCCGTGATGCTGAAGGGCGAGATCGTCGAGACCGGTTCGGCCGACGACGTGCTCCTGGCTCCACAGCATCCCTACAGCCGTCGCCTCCTGGCCTCGGTCCCCGTGCCCGATCCGGACAAGCAGGCGCTGCGACGGGAGGCCCGAGCGGCCGCCCGGGTGACCGCCCCGTGACGGCGCTCGCCTCCGACGCGCACAGGAGCAGGGGCAGGACGGGCGACCGCGGCGCCGCGGTCGTGCTGGGGCTCGACGTCGGCGGGTCCAGCGTCAAGCACCTCCTCGCCAGCGCCGACGCGTCGATGTCGCAGCCGCCGACGCCGCTCGCGCGCGGCAGGAACGCGACGCCCACCGCCTCGCCGGCCGAGGCGCTGGCGGCCATCGCGGAGACGGTGACGGGCGAGCACTCCCTGGCCCGCCTCGTGCTCTCGATCCCCGGCATCGTGGACGAGGAGAACGGCGTCGTCATCCGGTCGACCAACATCCCCGCGCTCGACGGGGCCCCCCTCGGACGCCAGCTCGAGTCCGCGCTCGGCGTGCCGGTCGACGTGATCAACGACGGGCACGCGGCGGCGGTCGCCGAGGCCTCGTGGGGCGCGGGCGCCGGCATCGATGACATCTTCGTGCTGGCCCTCGGCACCGGGATCGCCGGCGCGCACGTGGTCGACGGGCGGGTCGTCACGGGTGCCCACGGGTCGGCGGGGGAGCTCGGACACGTCACGATCGACCCGATGGGCGGCGAGTGCTCGTGCGGTCGCCGCGGGTGCCTGGAGACCATCATCGGAGCCCCCGCGCTCGATGCGGCGTGGGCGGATGCCGGTGGCCGCGGTGGACCGGAGGCGCTGCTCGACGCGTTCGCGGCGGGCGACGGCGCGGCGACCGCGATCGTGCGCCGTGCCTCGTCGGCTCTGGCCGAAGCCATCCTCACGCTCTGCGCCGTCGTGGACCCCGGGGGCATCGTGATCGGCGGCGGGCTCGCCCAGGCGCCGCATCATCTGGTGACGCTCGCCGAGCGCTACGTGCGGGAGCGAGCGACGTTCCATCGTGTTCCGCCCATCGTCCCGGCGACGCTCGGCGGATGGGCGGGCGCCAACGGCACCGTGCTCACCGCGCTCCGCCGCCAGCACGCCTGACGCGTCGCGTCGCTCCCGTCGCAAGAACTCCCGGTATTCGGAGCGGATACCGGGATCATTCGCGACGGGAGCGGATGCCGCCCCCAGGACACTCGCGTAAAATCAGCACAATGACCGATGCCCCCGACCCCGCTGACCTCCTCGGACCGGGCGTCGACCCCGACGATCTCGCGACCACGCTGCGAGTGCTGGCCGAGCTGCACGAGATCGACAACGAGCATCCGGACTTCGTGGCCGTGCGCCACGCGACCGCCGCGATGTTCAAGGCCGTCAAGCGCGTGCGTCGCAAGGAGATCCGCGACGCGATCGCCGAGGCCGACAAGGCCGTCGTCGCTCGCACCGCGACGGGCGCCCCCGACCGCATCGACGACGAGACCCGCGGCAACGACCTCGCGACGAGCGTGGTCGACGCCCCGATCGCCGGCGAGCTCATCAAGCCGCGCAACTGCTACATCTGCAAGCAGCCGTACACGCTCGTCGACGCGTTCTACCACCAGCTCTGCCCCGACTGCGCGCGCTTCAGCCACGGCAAGCGCAACGCCCGCACCGACCTCACCGGCAAGCGCGCGCTGCTCACCGGAGGCCGCGCGAAGATCGGCATGCACATCGCGCTGAGGCTGCTCCGCGACGGCGCGCACACCACTATCACGACGCGCTTCCCGAGGGATGCCGTCCGCCGATTCTCGGCCCTGCCGGACTCGGCCGACTGGCTGCACCGTCTGCGCGTCGTCGGCATCGACCTGCGCGACCCCGCGCAGGTGATCGGCCTCGCCGACTCGGTCGCGGCGCAGGGACCCCTCGACATCCTCATCAACAACGCCGCGCAGACCGTGCGGCGCTCGCCCGGCGCGTACTCGCTGCTGGCGGATGCCGAGCTGCAGCCGCTGCCCGACGGACCGCTGCCGGAGATGGAGACGTTCGGTCACACGAACGACCAGCACCCGCAGGCCCTGCAGGCCTCGGTGGACGCGCATCCGCTGCTGTCGGTCGCAGCCCTCGGCGGCACCGTCGCCGCGCAGGGCGGTCAGGCGCTCACGGCCGAGGACCTCGCCCGGCTCGCGATGGCTCCAGGCTCATCGTCGTTGGAGAAGCACGCCGACGGCACCGCGATCGACGCGGGCGGACTCGTGCCCGACGTCAACCGTGTGAACAGCTGGGTGCAGTCGGTCGACCAGGTCGACCCGCTGGAGATGCTCGAGGTGCAGCTGTGCAACACCACGGCGCCGTTCCTGCTGATCAGCCGCCTGCGTCCGTCGATGGCGGCGTCGAGCGCGCACCGGAAGTACGTGGTCAACGTCTCGGCGATGGAGGGGCAGTTCTCCCGCCGCTACAAGGGCCCCGGTCACCCGCACACGAACATGGCGAAGGCCGCGCTGAACATGCTCACCCGCACCAGCGCCGGAGAGATGCTGGAGACCGACGGCATCCTGATGACCGCCGTCGACACCGGCTGGATCACCGACGAGCGCCCGCACTTCACGAAGGTGCGCCTGGCGGAGGAGGGCTTCCATGCCCCGCTCGACCTCGTCGACGGCGCCGCCCGAGTGTACGACCCGATCGTGCGCGGCGAGGCCGGCGAAGACGTGCACGGCGTGTTCCTGAAGGACTACGAGCCCAGCCCCTGGTGAGGCCGCGCGTACCCGATCGGGCGCCGCAGGCTTACGCGACCGGGTGCCCCTGCAGCGGGTAGGGGAGCGGATGCGGCAGCCACACCGTCACGTTCAGGCCGCCGCCGGGGCGTGCGGTCAGCACGAGGGAGCCGTCGTGGGCCTGCGCGATGCGCTGCACGATCGCGAGCCCCAGGCCGACGCCCACGTGGTCGGCGTCGCGGGCGCGCTCGGCTCCGCGCTGGAACGGCTCGGCGAGAGCCGCGACGACGTGCGGGGGCAGGTGGGGGCCGGTGTTCTCCACCACCAGGGCCAGGGCCCGCTCCTGCGCGTGCGTGCGCACCGTGACGGCGCCGTCGGCGGGGAGGTTGTGCACGATCGCGTTGTGCACGAGGTTCATGATCAGCTGCTGCAGCAGCGCGGGGTTGCCGAGCACGATCGCCGCATCGCCCGCGACGTCGACGGCGACCCCGCGCTTCTCGGCCAGCGGCAGCAGCGACTCGGCGGCCTCCTCGGCGAGCAGCGACAGGTCGACGATCTCGCGGGTGAACGCCCGACGATCGGCGCGGCTGAGCAGCAGCAGAGCCTCGGTGACCTCGATGGCCCTGACGTTGACCTCCTGCAGGCGGTCGATCAGCTCGTCCACGTCGCGGTCGGGATCGGCGCGGGCCACGTCGAGCATGGTCTGCGAGATCGCCAGGGGGGTGCGCAGCTCGTGCGAGGCGTTCGCGGCGAAGCGCTGCTGCTCGGCCATGTTCTGCTCGAGCCGGTCGAGCATCGAGTCGAACACGTCGGCGAGGTCGCGGAACTCGTCGCGCGGTCCTTCCAGCGCCACGCGGTGCGACAGGGATCCCTGCGCGGCGAGCTGCGCCGCGTAGCCGATGCGGTTCAGCGGAGCCAGCATCCGCCCTGCCAGCCACCAGCCGCCCGCCCAGCCGATGGCGAGCAGCACGATCATGACCAGGATCGCGACCGGGACGAACGCCCGCATCAGGTCGGAGCGGTTGGGGATGAACATGCCCTCCAGCCCCTGGGGGATCTGCACGTCGGGCACGTAGCGGAGCAGGAACAGCCCCACGGCGGCGAGCAGCAGGAGTCCCGACACCACGACGATCCCCGCGTAGCTCAGCGTGAGCTTCATGCGGGCCGTCATGCCGCGGCGCCTAGGCATCGGCATCCGTCCCGATGCGGTACCCGACCCCGGGCACGGTGAGGATCAGCCAGGGCTCGCCCAGGCGCTTGCGCAGCGACGAGACGGTGATCCGCACGGCGTTCGTGAACGGATCGGCGTTCTCGTCCCACGCCCGCTCCAGCAGCTCCTCGGCGCTGACGACACCGCCGTTCGCACCGACCAGCACCTCCAGCACGGCGAACTGCTTGCGGGTGAGGGCGACGTAGCGTCCGTCGCGGAACACCTCGCGGCGGAACGGGTCGAGCCGCAGCCCCGCGACCTCGAGCACGGGCGGGCGGTTGTGCTGGCGGCGCCGGTCGAGGGCGCGCAGCCTCAGCACGAGCTCCCGCAGCTCGAACGGCTTGGTGAGGTAGTCGTCGGCGCCGATCTCGAAGCCGGAGGCCTTGTCGTCGAGTCGGTCGGCGGCGGTCAGCATCAGGATCGGGATGCCGCTGCCCGAGGCCACGATCCAGCGGGCGACGTCGTCGCCGGAGGGGCCGGGGATGTCGCGGTCGAGCACGGCGAGGTCGTAGGAGTTGACGGCGAGGAGCTCGAGCGCGGTGTCGCCGTCTCCGGCGATGTCGGAGGCGATGGCCTCCAGGCGCAGTCCATCGCGAACCGCCTCGGCGAGGTAGGGCTCGTCCTCGACGATCAGCACGCGCATGGCTGAGAGCTTACGCAACCGGGCATATCGGGAGCATATGGAAAACCGCATACGCCGTGGCAACAGGCTCCCTTCTTCACTGGAATCATGAACGACAGCCGCTCCCTCAGACAGCGACGCCTCACCACAGTGCTCGGCCTCGCGCTCCTCGCCGCCCTGGTCGCCGGACTCATCGCCGTGATCGCCCAGCAGGCGTCCGCCCCCGCATCCGCCACCATCGATGCGCCAGGAGGCGCGGCGGCCACCGACAGAACCGTCGACGAACAGGACGGCAAGATCGAGGAGGCCGACCGGATCTCGGTGTTCGCCGACACCCCCGCGGTGTCGAACCTCGACGCCGACCTGCTCGCCGCCGTGCGGTCGGCCGCCACCGCCGCCGAGGAGGACGGCATCCGCCTGCACGTCAACAGCGGCTGGCGCTCCCCGGCCTACCAGGACGAGCTGCTCGCCGACGCCGTCGCGAAGTACGGCTCGGCAGAGGAGGCTGCGCGCTGGGTGGCGACGCCCGAGCGGTCGGAGCACGTCTCCGGCAAGGCGATCGACCTCGGCCCCGTCGCCGGTCAGGACTGGCTCTCGCGTCACGGTGCGGAGTTCGGCCTGTGCCAGATCTACGGCAACGAGCCGTGGCACTTCGAGCTGCGTCCGTCGGCTCCGGCCAACGGCTGCCCGCTCATGTACGACGACCCCACCGCCGATCCGAGGACCCAGCGATGACCATGACGCTCACCGCCCCCCTGTCGCGTCTGCACGCGCCGACGCTCACCACCCTTCCCGCCGCGGTCGCGGCCAACGTCGACCGCGTGCGGGCGGCGACCGACGCCAGGATCATGGCCGTCGTGAAGGCCGACGGCTACGGGCACGGCGCGGTCGCCGTCGCCAGGGCGGCCGTCGACGCCGGCGCCGACTGGCTGGGGGTGACGGATGCCGCAGACGCGACCGCGCTCCGCGACGCGGGACTCGACGTGCCGATCCTGGCGTGGCTGAACCCGTCCGGCGTCGATGCCGCCCAGGCCGCCGCCGACCGGGTCGACATCGCCGTGGGCTCCGTCGAGGAGCTGCGGCAGCTGGCCGGGGATGCCGAGGAGCCCGTGCGCGTGCACCTCCACCTCGACACCGGCATGTCGCGAGGCGGGTGCCCGGTCGAGGACTGGGCGGAGCTGCTGCGCGTCGCGCGGGCCGCCGCCGGCCGCATCGAGATCGTCGGGGTGATGGGGCATCTGCCCCTGGCCGACGACGCGGATCCGCGGGCGAACGCCGCCGCGGTGCTGCGGATGCGGCACGGACGCGACACCGTGCTGCGTGCGGGCTTCGGGCCGCTGGTCACGCACCTCGCCGCGACCTCGGGCGCGCTCACCGACCCCGCCACGCACTTCGACCTGGTGCGGGTGGGCGCCGGTCTCGTCGGCATCGACCCGTCGGGCACCGTGGAGCTGCACGGGGCGTCGCGGCTGACGGCATCCGTCGTGCACTCGGCGCTCGTGCGCGCCGGTACGGCGATCGGCTACGGAGGGACGTACGTCACCCCGGCGGAGACGCACCTCAGCGTGATCGGCGTCGGGTACGCCGACGGGATCCCGCGCGAGCTGACGGAGGGGGCGGGTGTCGAGATCGGGGGGTCTCGGCATCCGATCGTGGGGAGGGTGTCGATGGACCAGATCGTCGTCGACACGGGGAGCCGGGAGTTCCCCAGGGGGGAGACGGCGACCGTGTTCGGACCGGAGGGCGGGGCCGTGCCCAGCGTGCAGGAGTGGGCGCGCTGGGCGGGGACCATCCCGCACACGATCGTGACGGGCATCGGCCCGCGAGTGGAGAGGAGCAGGGCATGAGGGTACTGGTCATCGGCGGAGGACAGAACTCCGAGCACGAGGTGTCGCTCGCCTCGGCGGCCGCTGTCGCCACGGCGCTGCGGTCGATCGGCCACGAGGTGCGCACGGTCACGATCTCGCGCGATGGGGTGTGGGATGCCGCGCCCGTCGCCACCCCCGCCGAGTCGCTCGCCGCGGCCATGCCCGCGCTCGCCTGGGCCGATGTCGTGTTCCCCGCCGTGCACGGTGCGCTCGGCGAGGACGGAGCGCTCGCGGCCCTGTGCGCGCTCGCCGGAGTCGCCGTCGTCGGCTCCGACCTGCGCGCGGGGGCGATCGGCATGGACAAGTGGGCGACCAAGCTCGTGGCGGAGGCCGCGGGCATCGCGACCGCGCCGGGGTACGTGATCTCGGACTCCGACCTCGGCGACGTGGAGTACGAGGGACCGGTCGTCGTGAAGCCGGTCTCCGCCGGATCCAGCTACGGCGTGGGGCTCGTGCGCGAGCCCGGCGACCTGCTCGATGCGCTGCGCACCGCGGCGCGGTTCGACAGCCGGATCCTCATCGAGGAGGTCATGCGCGGTCGTGAGATCGACGTGGCCGTGATCCGCGAAGCCGGGGGAGTGCGCTGGGCGGCCCCGCCGCTGGAGATCCACGCCGCCGGGCTCTTCGACACGGCGATGAAGTACGACGGCACCGCGAGGTTCACCGTCCCCGCCGTGCTGACGCCGGCGGAGGCGGGAGCGCTGACGCGCACGGCCGTGGCGATGTTCGACGCGCTCGGCTGCGCCGGGGTGGCCCGCATGGACTTCTTCCTCACGGAGGGCGGCCCCGTGCTCAACGAGGTCAACACGATGCCGGGGCTCACCGCGGCCTCGCAGGTGCCGCGCATGTTCGCGGCGGCGGAGGTGCCGTACCCCGAGCTCATGGACAGACTCGTGCGGGCCGCGGCCGACCGTCGGGCGTCGAGCGAGCGCAGTGCGACGACACGGAGGGACCATGCGACAGCGTGAGGGGTGGCCCGACGTCGCGAAGGGCGTGTGCATCGTCCTCGTGGTGCTCTGGCACGTGGTCACCAAGCACGCGATCGACGTGCAGGGGGCGGGGCCGGTCACCGACAGCTGGGCCACGCTGAACGCCCAGCTGCTGCCGCTGCGGATGCCGCTGTTCTTCCTCATCTCGGGGATGTTCGCCGGACGCGCCGTCACCGCGCCGAGCGGCGGGAGCTGGCGCATGCGCGCGGGCCGCCTCGCCCTCGTCTACGTCGTGTGGGTCCTCATCCAGACCGCGATGCTCGCGCTCACCCCCGACTTCGACACGGCCCGGGCGGAGGACGCCGGGGAGCTCCTCGCGCAGCTGACCTTCAGCCCGACCAACCTCTGGTACCTGCTCGCGCTCGCCGTGTATCTGGCCGTGGCGCGGTTCACCAGGCACGTGCCGACGGCGGTGCTGCTGCCGGCGGCCTTCGTGGTGTCGGCGGTGGCGGCATCCGGAGTGCTCCCCGACCTCGGCAACCTGTGGCAGGTCCTGCAGAACCTGTTCTTCTTCCTCGCGGGACTGCGTCTCCGCGAGCTCGTCGAGCGCTTCGCGGCGACGACGGGCCTGCTCCGAGCCTTCATGCTCGGAGCGGCATACATCGCGGCGGCCGCGGCCGTCGGGGTGCTCGGCATGCGTCAGTGGCCGGGCGTCTGGCCCCTGCTGTCGGTGCTCGCCGTGGCGTTCGGCGTCGCGGCGTGCGTGCTCCTCGACCAGCGGGTGGAGGCCGTCGCACGACCGCTGCGCTGGATCGGGCGGCGGACCCTGCCGATCTACGTGATCCACATGATCCCGCTCGCCCTGCTCGACGGAGCGCTCCGGTCGACCGGCATCCGCACCGTCCCGCTGATCGAGGCCGTCGAGCCGCTCGTGCTCACCGCGGTCGTCATCGCGATCTGCCTCGGCGTGCACGCGCTGCTGATGCGCCTCGGGCTGAGCATCCTCTTCGACCCGCTGCTCCCGCTGACGCGAGCACGGGAGCGGGCGAGAGCGCTGACCTCCGGATCTCGGGAGGTGCAGCACTGACCGCACAGCGGTCGGGGTGACGGCTAGAGCCGGTCGACCCCGGTCACGGTCACCACGGCGGCGCCCTCCTCGTCGGATGCCGCGAGGTCGACGGTCGCCGAGATGCCCCAGTCGTGGTCGCCCGCGGGATCGTCGAGGATCTGCCGCACCGTCCACTCGGACGCGCCCTCGGTGACGAGGATGAGCGAGGAGCTGCGGGCGTCGGCGCCCGTGAGGATGTCGTCGTGGTCGGCGAAGTAGGCGTCCAGGGCGTCGGACCAGGCGTCGGCGCCGAAGTGCGGGTCGAGCTCGGCGAGGGACTCGACGTCCTCCCTGGCGGCGAGCTGCACGCGGCGGAAAAGCTCGTTGCGCACGAGGATGCGGAAGGCCCTGACGTTGCTCGTGAGGCGCTTGGGCGCTGGGGGGACCACCGGACCGTCCTCGTGGTCGACGGGGTGCCCGTGCACCAGCTCCTCCCACTCGTCGAGGAGGCTCGAGTCGACCTGCCGCACGAGTTCGCCGAGCCACTCGATGAGATCGCGCAGGTCGTCGTTCTTCAGCTCCTCGGGGATCGTCTGCGACGCCGCGCGGTACGCGTCGGAGAGGTAGCGGAGCACCACGCCCTCCGAGCGGGCGATCCTGTAGTAGGCGACGTATTCCCCGAACGACATGGCACGCTCGTACATGTCGCGCACGACGGACTTCGGATGCACCTCGAAGTCGCGGATCCACGGCTGCGCCGCGCTGAACGTCTCGAATGCCGCGCTCAGCAGCTCGTCGAGCGGCTTCGGATAGGTGATCTGCTCGAGCAGCTCCATGCGCTCGTCGTACTCGATGCCCTCTCGCTTCATCTCGGCCACCGCCTCGCCGCGGGCGAGGAACTCCTGCTGCCCGAGGATGGCCCTGGGGTCGTCGAGCGTGGACTCCACGATCGAGATCATGTCGAGCGCGAAGCCGGCGGAGTCGGGGTCGAGCAGATCGAAGGCGGCGAGGGCGAACGGCGACAGCGGCTGGTTGAGCGCGAAGTTGGGCTGCAGGTCGACGGTGAGACGGATCTCACCGGCATCCGTCTGCTCGACCACGCCGGATTCGAGCAGTGTCCGGTAGATGCCGAGGGCCCGCAGCGCGAGCTCGCGCTGGCGCCGCCGGGGCTCGTGGTTGTCGTATACCAGTGAGCGCATATTCCCGAAGACGTCGCCGCCGCGGGCGATCACGTTCAGCATCATCGCGCTCGTGATCTGCATGTGCGAGGTGAGCGTCTCGGGCACGGCGTCGATGAGCTTGCGGAACGACGGCTCGCCCCACGACACGAAGCCGTCCGGCGCCTTCTTGCGCACGATCTTGCGCTTCTTCTTCGGGTCGTCGCCCGCCTTCTTGATGGCGGCGGCGTTCTCGCTCTCGTGCTCCGGCGCCTGCGAGACCACGGTGCCCGCGGTGTCGTAGCCCGCGCGACCGGCGCGGCCGGCGATCTGGTGGAACTCGCGCGCGTTGAGCTGCCGCATCCGGGTGCCGTCGAACTTCGTGAGCGCCGTGAGCAGCACGGTGCGGATCGGCACGTTGATGCCGACGCCGAGAGTGTCGGTGCCGCAGATCACGCGCAGCAGCCCGCGCTGGGCGAGCTGCTCGACGAGCCGGCGGTACTTCGGCAGCATGCCGGCGTGATGCACGCCGATGCCCGCACGGAGGAACCGGGAGAGCGTCTTGCCGAACGCGGTCGTGAAGCGGAACTCCCCGATCAGCGCCGCGATCTCGTCGCGCTGCTCGCGCGTGGCGACCTTCGTGCTCGACAGCGCCTGCGCGCGCTCCATGGCCGCGGCCTGCGAGAAGTGCACGATGTAGATCGGCGCCTGGCCGGTGCTCAGCAGGTCGTCGATCGTCTCGTGGATCGGCGTCGTCTCGTAGAAGAAGTGCAGGGGCACCGGCCGCTCGACGCCGGTGACGGATGCCGTGTCGCGACCTGTCCGTCGGGAGAGATCGGCGGCGAGCTCGGTGACGTCGCCCAGCGTCGCCGACATCAGGATGAACTGCGCCTGCGGCAGCTCCAGCAGTGGCACCTGCCAGGCCCAGCCGCGATCGGGGTCGGCGTAGAAGTGGAACTCGTCCATGACGACCTGTCCCACCTCGGCATCCGTGCCCTGACGCAGGGCCAGGTTCGCGAGGATCTCGGCCGTGCAGCAGATGATCGGGGCATCGGCGTTCACGGAGGAGTCGCCCGTGATCATGCCGACGTTCGCGGCGCCGAAGATGTCGACCAGCGCGAAGAACTTCTCGCTGACCAGGGCCTTGATCGGGGCGGTGTAGTACGTCCTCCGGCCGGACACGAGGGCGGCGAAGTGCGCCCCGACCGCGACGAGCGACTTCCCCGTGCCGGTCGGTGTCGAGAGGATCAGGTTGTTCCCGGAGACGATCTCGATGACCGCCTCGTCCTGCGCGGGGTACAGGCTGATGCCGGTGGACTCTGCCCACTCGACGAACGCCAGGTACACGGCATCCGCATCGGATCCGTCGGGTACGGCGGTGTGATCGAGGAGCATCCTTCGATCATCCCCTACCGGGCGGATGCCGGCCTACCGCCGTCGTGTGCCGCCGGGGTCGGGGGAAGTGACGCCTCGCGGTGGAATTGACCCCCGGCAGGGGTCACCTGCACGTCCGATATGACGCGTCGATGCGGCATCCTGCTTGACTCCCCACCGAGCGCGCCCCCCAGTGCGCGCCATGCGTCCGCTTCGACATCCCCGCAGGCTCCTGAGTCCCCCCATGGACTCTTTTCGCTGCGCGATCGGAGACGGGCGACACATCACCGAGGGAGAGGGCAAGGTATGGAGCACGTATCGCGTCGGACGGCGAGCAGCCGTGGCACGAGGGGTCGGGGATTCACCCGATCGATGACATGGGCGGTCGGAGCCGTCACGGTTCTGGGCGGGGTCCTGCTGCCCGCCACCGCTGCGAGCGCGGCGGAGGACGTCATCACGGTCACCAGTCTCGGGCTCAGCGGCCCCGGCACGCTGCGCGGAGCGCTCGAGGCCGCGAACGCCTCCACGAACCCCGACGGTGTGCGCATCGTCTTCGATGCGGCTCTCGCGGGCACGGGCGAGCTGTCGCTCACCGGCGGCTCGGCGAACAGCATGCTCACGACCGACATGACTCCTCCCGGATCCACCTGGGACACCCTGGGTGCGCGCTTCCTCATCGATTCCGAGGTTCCCGTCTCGATCGACTTCACCAACCTCGACGGCATCACCGACATCGACGGCTCGTTCGCCGCCGGCATCTACGTCGCATCCGACGACGTCTCGCTGAGCAACCTCGCCAACCTGCGCGCGGCCGAGTCCGGCATCGTGATCAGCGGCACCGGCACGACCGTCACGAACGTGGAGCTCAAGGACAACGAGACGAACTGGCAGGAGGTGGGCGTGCTGCTGCTCGACGGGGCGGCCGACACCACGCTGACCGATCTCGTGATCCAGAGCCCTCTCTACGGCGGCATCATCGTCGAGCACGACGCGACCGTGACCAACACCGTGATCGACGGCCTCGCCAGCCGCGGCGTCGAGACCTACGCTCACGTGTTCATCGACAACGACTCGACCGTCACGGGCTTCACGGTGCGCAACAGCGTTCTCGGAAACCCCGCGGAGACATCGCCGACGCACGGCGTGTGGCTCGACCAGAACGCCACGGTCACCGGCCTCACTGTCGCCGATTCGACGATCCAGTCACCCGGGAAGAACGGTCTGTTCTTCGACGGCGCCGGTCAGACGCTGACCGACACGAGCATCACGGGCACGACGTTCGGCGGCAACGAGGGCAAGAACATCTCGCGCACGATCGGCAACAACACCGCCGACTGGAACGGACTGGTCTTCTCCGGCAACGACGTCTCCTACGCGGGCTCCGTCGTCTTCGGCGGAACGCTCACCGACGCGACCTTCGCCGACAACTCGTTCACGAACATCAGCGACGGCGTGTTCGCCGCGCTGCAATTGGGGGACACGACCACGAACGTCGACGTGACCGGGAACACCTTCGATGTGATCTGGGCCGTCGACACCATCCGCGTGCAGGGGGCCGGCGCCACCGACGTCGTCATCGCGGACAACACGATCGAGAACCTGACCGCGGACATCTCGCGCTCGGCGATCCGCATCGACGCCCCCGGTACCGGCAACATCGTGCAGAACAACACCCTGATCCAGGATCTGACCGACGAGACGCTCCCGGCCACGGTCGACAACCACTGGGCGATCTACAACTCCGCGAACGCTGCGAGCGCCGACGCCCCGGTGGGCTGGAGCATCATCGGAAACTCGATCGACGGCTTCGGCGGTCGTGACCGTTCCCAGGCTCCGATCGTGCACAACGCGATCGGCACGCTGCCGGTGATCGGCAACACCTTCGGCGCGAACACCCGCGGCGGCACCGACCCGGTGATCGAGGAGAGCGGCTTCTGGTTCCTCTGGAACGTCGGCGACTCGGTGAGCAACAACACGGTGCAGACGTTCCGTCCGGAGACGGTGCGCTACGACGGCGCCACCGCCACATTCACGGCCGTCCAGCCGGCGAACCTCATCGGCAACAACACCGCGGCAGCTCCCGTGACGCTCCACGTCTACTGGACGGCGGCGGACAACGCCGAGGAGTACCTGGGCGAGATCACGGGTGTCGCTCCCGGCGCGTCCGTGTCGATCCCCACCACGCACACGACGGGCTTCCTGCGCGTGCAGACCGTCGATGCGAACGGGTTCACCTCGCAGTACTCGAGCATCGACGAGGACACCGCTGTCGTCCCTGCCGCTCCGGCCGTGACCGGGACGACGCCGACCGGCGCGACCGGAACCGGCACCTCGGGCGCGACGATCACCGTCCGCAACACGAAGGGCGACGTCGTCGCCACCGCGGTGGTCGGCGAGAACGGCGCCTGGTCGCTCACCTCCGGTCTGACGTGCAACACGCAGTACTTCGTCGACCAGACGGTCGACGGGGTCGAGAGCGCGACGATCCCGTTCACGACGGCAGCCTGCCCGACCACGCCGGGAACCGGTGGGGGCACCACGGGTGGCGCGGGCGGCAAGGGCAGCACCGGCGGATCGCTCGCGAACACCGGTGGGGCAGACCTGACCGGCGTCGCGCTCGGCGCGATGGCCGTGCTCCTGCTCGGCGGCTCGATGCTGGTGCGTGCGCGCCGGCGTCGCGCCTGATCGGGCGGATCGAAACGGCGTGAGGCTCCCTCTGACCCCTCACGGGGGTCAGAGGGAGCCTCACCTTGGCACAGCAGGCCATGTGCTCGCCAGTATGTCGGTGGGCACAAGTCTTCTGGGGAACTCGAAACGAGAGTCGCGGCCGATTGGGGAATCGGCCGCGGGGGAGAGAAACACGTGAAGAAGACACTCGCTGGAGTGGCTGCGCTGACGACCGCGGCCGCACTGTCCATCGTCGTCGCGCCGCCGGCGGTCGCCGCGGCCGGAGACGGGACGATCACGCTCACCGTGGTGAACGACGTCAACGCGAACAGCACGCGAGACGCCGCCGACGCCGCGCTCAACGGGGTGACGGTGCGGTTCACCGATCCGCAGAACCACACGTTCACGCGCTCCACGAACGCGGCCGGTCAGGTCGTGCTCGGCGGAGCGGACGCGGGCAACACGCTCGTGGGCGGCAAGTACCGCATCGAGGTGACCAACCCGAACACCGGCACCTACACCGAGGCGCGCATCCTCGACGGGCACGCCGAGCCGCAGTTCGCCCCGGCGACGTCGTTCGTCGACGTGTCGGGCGGTGCGGATGCCGCGCTCAGCGTCGGCTACGTCGACGTGAGCACGCTGGGCCCCTCCAACGCCACGATCTTCTCCGCCATCCAGCCCGACAGCATCTGGCCGGGCGCGGGTGAGGGCCGCGAGATCTACCAGGTCCCCTACCGCCTGAACAGCGCCCCGACCGGCGTCACCTCGCGGGTCACGACGGGGTCGGTGTACGGCATCGGCCTCGACCAGAAGGCGCAGAAGCTCTACGCCGGCGCCTACGCCAAGCGCGGCTCGGTCTACGGTGCGGGCGGCCCCGGTGCGATCTACCGGGTGGACCCGTGGTCGGGAGCCACCGAGGTCTACGCCACGGTCGCAGACGCCGGCACCACGTCGCACGACATGACCAGCGTCAACGGCGCCGGTCACCAGACCCAGGACTTCGACTTCCGCACCGCGGTGGGCCGTGAGAGCCTCGGCGACGTGGAGGTCACGGAGGACAGCAAGTACCTCCTCGCGGTGAACATGCACACCGATTCGGTCGTCGTGTACCCGGTGCAGACGGCCCCGAACCCTGCTCCGGTGCAGACGCTCCCGATCCCGGCCGTCGCCTGTGCGGCGGATCAGGACTGGGCGCCGATGGCGATCGGCGAGAACGCCGGCAAGATCTACGTCGGCGCCGTGTGCGGCGTGACCATGCAGGCGAGCGTGATCGAGTACGACATCTCGGCCTCCGGCATCCTCAGCCCCACCGGCGTGGTCTACTCCGGCGACCCGACGACGGCCCCCGGCCACAGCGGCGTCGTCTCGGGCAACCTCGCCGTCGACGCCTCGTGCCGCTTCGTGGACTGGCTGCCGTGGAGCGACGGCGTCGCGCAGGCGTGCATCAACGCCGGCGCCGCCTCGACGCCCATCAACCCGGCGGCCAACGGACTCGCGGGGCAGTTCTCGGTGCCGCAGCCGATGCTCTCCGACATCGAGTTCACCGCCGCCGGTGACATGATCCTCGCCTTCCGCGACCGCGGTGGTGACCAGTACAGCTCGCTGCTCTACTACGGCACCCGCACCAACGGTCTCGGCGCCTACTCGAACTACGTCACCGCCGGCGACATCGTCGGGGTGTGCGCCTCCGGTTCCACGCTCGACTTCGATTGCCGGGGCAGCCAGCCCCGGGGCGGCGACTTCGACGACTTCGGCGGTTTCCACAACGAGGCCGCGTTCGGCGGCATGGTCCACGTGCCGGGCACCGACCGACTCGTCATCAACCAGATGGATGCCACCGGGCTGTTCTCGAACGGCCTGCGTGCCTTCAACCCCGCCACGGGCAACCAGGCGGCAGGCAGCACCGGCTCCGCGAACGTGCTCGTCACCGACGACTTCCAGAAGGCGCAGGGACTGGCCGACATGGAGGCGCTCGTGCTCGCGGCGACCCAGCAGATCGGCAACCGCATCTGGCTGGACACCGACGAGGACGGCATCCAGGATGCCGACGAGCCGTCGGTCGCCGGTGTGCAGGTGTCGCTCTACGACACGGCCGGCACGCTGATCGCGACCACCGTGACCGACGCGAACGGCGAGTACTGGTTCGACACCGACGACGGTCTGCTGCCGGCGACGAACTACCAGATCCGTCTCGACCGCCCGGCGGACTTCGCCGCGGGCGGCCCGCTCGCCGGCACCACGCCGACGGGCGCAGCCGCGGGGTCGAACCGCGGCATCGACAGCAACGGCGTGACCGTCGACGTCGGCGGCGCTCCGACCGTCGTCGCGAACGTCACCTCGCCCGCGGCCGGACGCAACGACCACTCCTTCGACTTCGGCTTCGTCCCGACGCCGGTGTCGATCGGTGACTACGTCTGGATCGACCGAGACAACGACGGGCAGCAGGACGCAGGAGAGCCTCCGGTGGCCGGCATCACCGTGCAGCTGAAGGACTCGACGGGAGCGGTGATCGCGACCACGACGACGGATGCCGACGGCTACTACTCCTTCACGGATCTGCGTGCATCGAGCGACTACACGGTCGTCTTCCCGACGACGGTGACGGTCGACGGCGACGTGTACCGTCTCACGGCGCCGAGCAGGGGCGCCTCGGCATCCGACTCGAACCCGGCCGTCGACACGGGCGCCGCGCCGGTGCGCACCCCCGCGTCGGGCGACAACCTGGGCACTCCTGGTGACGCCGACGACCCGACGATCGACGCGGGCTACGTGCCGATCGTCTCGGTGGGCGACTACGTGTGGATCGACGCCGACAAGGACGGTGTGCAGGATGCCGGTGAGACGCCCGTCGCAGGGGTCGAGGTGAAGCTGCTGTCGGCCGACGGCCAGACGGTCATCGCGACCACCACGACCGACGCGAACGGCTACTACGTCTTCACCGACCTGCCGGGTTCGACCGACTACATCATCGAGTTCCCGACGACGGTGACCGTGGGCGGCATCACCTACCCGCTCACCGAGCGCGACGCGGGCGATGACGACGCCGCGGATTCGGATGCCGACCCGGAGACGGGCCGCGTCTCGATCACGACGCCGGCGTCCGGAGCGAACTCGGCGGAGCCCGGCGAGGCCGACGACCCGACGATCGACGCGGGCTTCATCGCCCCTCCGGTCTCGATCGGCGACTACGTGTGGCTCGACGCCGACCGCGACGGCCAGCAGGACGAGGGCGAGAAGCCGGTTCCCGGCGCGACCGTGCGGCTGCTGTCGCCCGACGGCGCCACGGTCATCGCGACCACGACGACCGACGCGAACGGCTACTACGCCTTCACCGACCTGGCGCCGGGCGTCGACTACGTCGTGGAGTTCCCGACGACCGTGACGGTCGACGGCGTGCGCTACGTGCTCACCGCGCCGGCGCAGGGCGGGTCGGCGACCGACTCCAACCCGGCCGTCGACACGGGCCGCGCCCCGGTGACGACGCCCCTCGGCGGCGGCAACTCGGGTGAGCCCGGCGAGGCCGACGACCCGACGATCGACGCGGGCTACGTGCCGGTGCTGGTCTCGATCGGCGACTACGTGTGGCTCGACGCCGACGGAGACGGCATCCAGGACGAGGGCGAGTCCCCCGTCGCCGGTGTCGAGGTGAAGCTGCTCTCGCCCGACGGTGAGACGGTCATCGCGACCACCACGACCGACGCGAACGGCTACTACGTCTTCACCGACCTGCCGAACTCGACGGACTTCATCGTGGAGTTCCCGCTCTCGGTCACCGTCGACGGCGTCGAGCACCGACTCACCACGCCCGGCGCGGGCGAGAGCGACGGCGGGGACTCGAACCCGGCCGTGACGACGGGTCGCGCACCCGTGACCACGCCGGCCGACGGGCAGAACTCGGCGGAGCCCGGCGAGGCCGACGACCCGACGATCGATGCGGGCTACGCGCCCGTGAAGGTCTCGGTCGGCGACTACGTCTGGATCGACGCTGACCGCGACGGCGTGCAGGACCCGACCGAGAAGCCCGTCGCGGGCGTCGAGGTGAAGCTCTACGACAAGGACGGCGTCCTCGTGGCGACGACCACGACCGACGAGTCCGGGTTCTATGTGTTCACCGACCTGAAGCCGTCGACGCAGTACTCGATCGAGTTCCCGACCTCCGTGGTCATCGGCGGGGTCACCTATCCTCTGACGTCCGCGAACGTCGGCGGTGACGACAAGGACTCGGATGCCGACCCCAAGACCGGTCGGGTGACCTTCACCACTCCGGCGACGGGGTCGAACTCGGCGCTGCCGGGTGAGGTCGACCTTCCGACGCTCGACGCGGGCTTCGCGCCTCCTGCTCCGATCGTGGCCCCTGGCCTCGCGGTCACGGGTGGTGCGGTGCCGTGGGTGCTCGGCGGAGCGGCCGGTCTGCTGCTCCTCCTGGGTGCGGCGCTCGTGCTGATGCGTCGCCGCCGCGCGACCGCTGAGGCCGTCGAGATCGACTGACCGAGGATGAGGAGGGCCGTCGCGATCCGTCGCGGCGGCCCTCCTCGCGTCCGGGGTCTTGCCGTCGCGTGCGCCGCTCGCGCGTCAGGGGCCCCCGGGGCGTATGCCGCTCGCGCGTTCGGGTCACGTCGTCGCGTGTGTCGCTCGCGCGTTCGGGAGGAGAAAGCACCCTCGGGCTGAGGAATGCGGGCGGATCCTCAGCCGATGCGTGAGTTCTCCTCCCGAACGTGAGGGCAGGGAGGGGGGTGCGAGAGGGGAGCCGCGCGAGGAGGTCCGCGACCCTCAGGCGGTCGCGGCCCGCAGTGCGATGCGGATCATGTCTCCGAAGGTCTGCTCGCGCTCCAGCGCGGTGGTCTCCTCGCCCGTGACGATGTGGTCGGAGACGGTGCAGATGCTCAGCGCTCGCCGACCGTAGTACGCCGCGAGCGTGTAGAGACCGCTCGTCTCCATCTCGACTCCGAGCACGCCGTGCTGCACGAACGGCTCGGTGAGCTCGGGGCGGGTGCTGTAGAACTGGTCGCTCGAGAGCAGCAGCCCGACGTGCACGTTCGACTCCGGCGGCTCGGCCTCGCTCGCCTCGACGGCGGCGCGCAGCAGCGAGAAGTCGGCGACGGGGGCGTAGTCGAGACCGTGGAAGCGCACCCGGTTGATGCCGGAGTCGGTGCACGCCCCGTTCGCGATGATGATGTCGCGCACCTTCAGCTTCTCGGTCAGCGCGCCGCACGACCCAACCCTGACGACCGTCTGCACCCCGTAGGAGTCGAACAGCTCGTTCGCGTAGATCGCCATCGAGGGCTGGCCCATGCCCGACCCCTGCACTGAGACGCGATGCCCCTCCCAGGTGCCGGTGAAGCCCAGCATCCCGCGCGTCTCGGAGTACAGCTGCGCGTCGTCGAGAAAGGTCTCGGCGATCCACTTCGCCCGCAGCGGATCTCCGGGGAACAGGACGATGGGGGCGATCTGGCCGGGCTCTGCGGCGATGTGCGTGCTCATGGGGTCAGCGTAGTGAGGGGTCGCCGGGCGGGGTGCCTGGAACTGATATTCCGGTTCCTATAGCGTGAAGGGGATCGCGATTCTCGCGGCGAGAGGGAGGCGACATGGCGGAGCACGCGGCGGCATCGGGGTGGCGCGGATTCTGGGAGCGCGGCGGCTGGTGGAGGGCGCTCGTGCTCGCGGCCGTCTACTTCGTGCTGTACGAGGGGCTGTCGCTCCTCTTCGGACCGCTGGCCGAGGGGATCACGGACCCGCAGAGCGCCGCGGCCGTGGTCGTCTTCTACGTCCTGCCCGTGACGGTCGGCGCGCTGCTGCTGATCGCGTTCATCTGGTCGGTCGGCTGGTTCGGCGAGATCTTCGGACCGCAGCCGATCCGCGGCAGCGGCTGGATGTGGATCGCCGTCGCGGCCGTGCTGCTGTTCAACATCCTGCGCTTCGCGACGATCGACTACGCAGACACCGAGGCGGGCGTCGTGCCGGCCTGGCTGCTGGCGGGGCTCCTCGTGGGTTTCGCCGAGGAGGTGCTCACCCGCGGACTCGTCGTGAATCTGCTCCGCAAGGCCGGCTACCGGGAGATCGTCGTCGCCGTCGTCTCCGCGGCGGTCTTCGCCGGTCTGCACGCCGGCAACCTGCTGTCCGGTCAGGCGCTGCTCCCCACGTTGGTCCAGCTCGGCTACACCTTCGCGTTCGGGATCTGCATGTACCTCGCGATGCGGGTGACCGGAACGATCATCGTGCCGATCCTGTTGCACGCCACGACCGATCCGAGCATCTTCCTGCAGTCCGCCCACCCCGCCGAGGGTGCGCTCGCCGGCATCGCCGGTCTCGGCAACATCGTCGTGATCATCGTCGGACTGGTGCTGCTGATCTTCATCCGCGGACGCGTGGAGAGCACGCGGGAGCAGGCGGCGATCGCCTAGGGTCAGCCCTGCCGGCGGACCATCTCGGCGATCCAGATCGGGGCGAACGGAGACGTGCACCCCGGCGCCGTCGGATAGTCGGCGAGCACCTGCAGATCGTTCCCGATCGCGAGGGCGCGGTCGCGCAGGTGCGGATGGTGGATGCCGATCTGCGCCAGCGTCTCGTTCATCGCCCACTGCGTCCGGGGTGCGGCATCCCTCATGTCCCGCTCGATCTCGTCGAGCAGGGCGCCGAGGTCGAGGCCGTCGGGCTGCTTCACGACCCGCACGGACGTCAGCGACCACCCCGCGGCCGACACGGTGTCGGCGGGGTCGTGCCGCCACCCCTCTCGCAGGTCGTCGGAGAGCGGCGTCTTCTTGAGCACGTAGTTCACGAACCAGTCGTTGACCTTGGGCGGCTGCGGCTCGCGCAGCATCCCGTCGAGGTCCTCCGCGGAGTACTGCCGTGGGGCGCAGACCAGCAGCGCGAGCAGCCGGGCCGGGGTCTCTCCGGTCTCCCACAGCTCACGGGCCAGCGGCTGATCGGTCTTGGCCTTCTTCGCGACCGCGCGGAGACGGCTGAGGTTCATGCCGTGATCGTCGCCGCGCTTCTCGTTCGCCGCGCGCACCTTCGGATCCTCCAGCGCCGCGAGCTCGGCGAGGGCATCAGCGAGTTCCATGCCTCCAGGGTAGGGCTCGGGGCCGCGGCCTCCCTCGCATCCATCTCGAGTCGTGGCGCGGTCCGCGTCCGTCCGGGGCCGTCCGCGTCCGTCCGGGGCCGTCCGCGTCCGTCCGGGGCCGTCCGAATTTCGGATGACGGCGCTTTTCTCGGACGCACGCGCCGTGATCATCCGAATTCCGCGCATCCGTCCGAATTTCGGATGCCGCGACCGGAGGATGCCGCACAACGGATGCGGCCATTCGAGGATGCGCGGCCGGAGGATGCGCGGCACGGAGGATGCCGCACACGGATGCCGCCGCATCACCGTGTCGGCGCACCCGTGTCGGCGCGACACGGCGCGCTCAGCCCTCGCCGAGGAGCTCGCCGTGGATGCGGCGGAGATCCTCCATGAGCGAGCCGATGAGGATCCAGTGACCGGAGGAGGGCGGTGTGATCACCAGCGGAGCGGTGAGCGCAGGGATCGCCGAGGTCAGCGCCTCCGGCTCCGGCGAGACCTCCGCGAGCTGCACGGCGAGGCGCACGTCGTGGCCGGCGCGCCGCAGCTGCTCGGCGATCGCCGCCACCGCGGGCTCCTCGCCGATCGTGTCGTCGTAGTGGTCGAAGTAGGCGCGGGTCATGCCGATGGTCTGGGTCACGATCGGCGACAGCCGCTCCAGCAGCGCGCGCATCTCCCGCAGCTCGTCGCGATGGGCCGAGCGCCGCGGATTGAGGGTGAGCGACTCCTCTCCTGCGGCGATCGAGGCCTCGGCGGCATCCTTCATCGGCCGCAGCAGCCGCACCTCGAGCATGAGCTCCTGCAGGCGGGCGGGTGACTGCGGTGCGGGCAGGGCTGCGGCCAGACGGTCGAGGCAGGCGGCGAGCTCACGGCCGAGGAGCCCGAGGTCGCGCCGTGCGGGTCCGGTGAGCACGGGCGGCACGATGAGGGCGTTCACGACGATGCCGATGCCGACGCCGATCAGCGTCTCCACGATGCGCGACAGCGCGTAGGCGGGTGTCGACGAGCCGAGAGCCAGCACGAGCATCGCCGAGATGGCGATCTGGTTGCCGGTGCCGGGGGAGGCGCGGAAGGCCCAGGCGACGAGCATGGCGACGACGATCGCGAGCAGCACGATCCACGCGGGCGAGCCCAGCAGCCAGCCCAGCGCGAGCGCGATCACGACGCCGGCGATCACGCCGATGCTGCGCTCGAGCGCCTTCGACAGCGACTGGTTGACGCTGGGCTGCACGACCAGCAGCGCGGCGATCGCCGCGAACACGGGCAGCTGCTCCGGGAAGATCGCCCCCGCGATGAGCCACGCGGCGATGGTCGCCGCGGCGGACTTCACCACCTGCAGCAGGGGTGAGCGCCTGGCGGCCCTGATCGCGACGGGGATGCGCATGGCACAACGCTACTCGGGTGACGGCATCCGTCCTGTCGAGCGCGTTCAGGGGGTCGTGGCGGCGGCGCGCAGCGGGCCCTTCGCGATGTCGTCGATGAACCAGGCGCCTTCGACCTTCGTCAGGGTGTACTCGCGGGGCTGGGCGAACTCGTCTCCGGCGTCGGCGCCGAGCTCGTGCAGGAAGCCGTCGGAGGCGCTGACGATCGTGAAGAGGGATTCAAATCCGACGGTCGCGTGCTGCCGGTCGGCGTCGATCGTCGAGGCGGTCCAGGCCACTCCGGTCTGCGCGATCGACAGGTCGTTGTCGACGTACATGGCCGTGACGGCATCCGCGTAGTCCTCGCCCGCCAGCTTGTCGAGGAAGAGCGGCGAGAAGAACCGCTCCTCCGCCGCGACGGAGTCGGCGACCGTGCTCGGGGTCCGGTTGTCGGATGCTCCGGAGTGCAGCGCGACGACCTGCTGCAGCGCCTGGACGTCGGGGTCGTCGAGGGTCAGGTGCTCCCCTGTCGACGCGATCGTCCACAGGGTGTCGTCGGGGTCGAAGTGCGGTGTGGGGCTCGCGCTCGGCATGGCCGCTGACCCATCGGATGCCGTCGATGGGCCGCTGTCCGTGCATCCGGACAGCGCGACCGATCCGATCACGAGCGAGACGAGGACGGCGAGGGCCTTCGCGGTGGTTCTCTGCATGGGTTCCTCCTCCCGGGGAGGGCTGTGCGGCCCTCCCCGGGTCTCTCGGTCGGTCAGTTGGCGGGAGCGGCGTTGAGCTGCCAGTGCGACGACCACCACGTGGTCGGCACGTTCCCGAACTCGACGCTGCCCGTGCCGTTCTCGACGTGCAGGGCGCCGGAGGCGTTCTGGATGCGCGTGTACCCGCTGCCGGCGGACGGCGTCGACCATTCGGCGGCGGTTCCCGCCGTCGCCGCGGTGCCGTGGCGAACGGTCGAGCCGCTCACGTAGAGGTACTGGTTGGTCCACCGGTTGCGGTACTTGGTGGTGCCGGATGCCGTGGTCTCGGGCACCCACTGGGCGCTCCAGTAGGTGCTGGGGACCTCGCCGAAGCGGACGATGCCGTCGTTGGGCTCGACGTTGACGGCGCCGGCCCTGTGCCGGTTGTTGATGAGCTTCCAGGTGGGGGAGACGGCCTCCGAGTATCCGGCGTTGTCCTTGTAGACGCGCAGGTAGTCGACCTCCCACTGCTTGGGCCAGACGCTGTTGGGCTGGCCGGAGCCCGCACCGGTGTAGATGTTCATGATGATGCCCATCGCGGTGTTCGGGGCGTCGTTGAGCGTCTTCACGAGCTGACCGTCGTAGTAGAACCGCAGCTGGGTCGGCGTCCAGTCCATGGCGTAGATGTGGAACTCCGTGGTCGGAGAGCCCGAGACGGGCACGGTGTCGAGAGACCACGATCCGAGGAAGTTCGGGTCACCCCAGCCGTAGGCGGCGATGCGCCAGCTGTTCGGGGTGCTGAAGAACGTCTCGATCATGTCGATCTCGGACTGGCCGCCGGTGGTGTTCGTGCCGACCAGCCAGAGGGCCTGGTGCCCGCCGCCCCCGGCGTTCGAGTTCTTGGCGCGCACCTCGACGTAGCCGTACTTCGTGGAGTAGCCGTTGAACGTGGGCAGGTTGTTGCGGTTCACCGCCGACGAGTTGAACTTGTGCCAGTTGTTCTGGTTGAAGGTCTGGATCGCCGACGAGACGACGGTGCCGTCCTGGTCGGGGTTCCACGGCGGCTGGTCCTGGTCGACGCGGAGCTTGATCGTGCCGTTCGAGATCGTGTAGCGCGCTGCCGTGTCGGCGATGTCGGCGGCGGGCACCCAGTGCGGGAGGTAGTTCGGCAGCCACTTCGAGGTGTCGAGCGTCGTACCGGTGAACTCCTCGCTGAAGTCGAGGGTGTAGCCCGGCTTGTCGACGGGATTCGGCGGGGTGTCGGCCGCGAAGGCGGCGGGGGAGGCGAGCGTGAACGCGGTGACAGCGACGGCGAACGCGGCTGCGGCGGCGGCGCCGCGGGATGTCTTTCGATGGAACATGGGGTTCTCCTCGGTGATCGTCGGTGATCAGTGCGTGGACGCGGTGCGGTGCGCACCGTCCTGCGAGGTAATTAACCCGAACTCTTGCGTAATTGTCAATACTCGCGGGCGAAGAGCTGTTCCTTCACCCTCGCCGCGCTGACGGCCAGCGCTCCGACCGACGGCGCGATCGCGCCGAGGGCGGAGGTGCGCACGTCGGGGAGGAAGAGCGACCGTCCGGCGAGCTCGGAGCCCAGTGCCGCCGCGAGTCTCGCGGAGGCGCCGGGGATGCTGCTGCTGACGACGACGACGTGCGGATCGATCGCGAGGACCAGGGCGCCCAGGCCGTCGGCGATGTCGGCGGCGAACCCGGTGACGGCATCCGCGCCCTCCGTGCCGGGCGCCGCAGCGGCCGTGAACAGCTGCTCCAGGCCGTCGGGGGCGCGCTCGGCCAGCCTCTGCTGCGCCTCCGGCCACGCGACCCTGCCGAGCGCTCCGATCTCACCGGCAGCCCCGTGCGCCCCTCGGGCGACGCGGCCGTCGACGATGGATGCCGCGGAGATCCGGTTCCCGATGCGCAGGAGCACGGCGGTCTCATCCGCCCCGACCGATCCGTGCTCGATCTCGGCGAGTGCGGCGAGCTTGGTGTCGTTGTCGAAGGCGATCCTGGCGCCGGGGAAGGCGGCGCGCAGCTGCGCGTCGATGTCGCTGGTCAGCCAGTCGGGCACCACCGTGGTCTTCACCGGGCGACCGTCCGCATCCACGATGCCGGGGATGCCGACGGTGAGCGCGACGAGTTCGTGGGATGCCGTCGTCGACTCGTCGAGCAGCTCGGTCACGAGCGCGATGATCGCGGCCGCCGCATGCTCTCCGCTCGACAGGTCGTGCTCCTGGCGGCGGTGGGCCGCGCTGACCGTTCCGCGCAGGTCGCCGGCCACGCCGGAGATGCCGTGCGGGCCGACGTCGATCCCCACGGCGACGCCCTGATCGGCGGCGAACCGGTACCCGCGCGCCGGGCGGCCGGCGCGCGTCGGGCGCAGCTGCTCGGAGTCGGCCAGGCCGGATTCGACGAGCCCGGACAGCACGGTCTCGACCGTCGTGCGCGACAGGCCGGTCGAGGTCGCCAGCTGGCTGGCCGTCATCGGGGAGGACGCGTCCCACAGGGTGGTCAGCACCGCGTGGTCGTTGAGCCGACGCATCGCTGCGAGGTCGGTGCCGAGCGCCTGGGTGGTCACCTGTCCTGACTATCACATTCCGGCAACCCCGGCTTGACAGTGCGAGGGGGCTGGCCTATCTTGTGAATTACAACAGAGAGTTGCGAAATACCCTTTCCCCCTTCTTCACCAGAAAGCGACACTCACATGCAACGACGCACCCGACTCGTGCTCGCGCCTCTCGCCGCCGGCGCCCTCCTCGGCCTCGCCCTCACCGCCTGCGCGCCAGGACCGGCGACGAACGGCGGCGGCGCCGCCGTCGACGCCAGCACCACGCTCACCGACGACGACATCACCCTCACGCTCATGTCGACGCCGGAGTCCGGCGCGGCCACCGAGGCCACGATCGCCGCCTTCGAGAAGGAGCACCCGAACATCACGATCGAGTACTCCCAGACCAACTACGACGACTACAACCAGAGCGTGAACCTCAACCTCGCAGGCGACAAGTCCCCCGACATCGTCCTCCTGAACGCGGTCGCGAACACCGTCAAGAACAAGCTCGTCCTGCCCCTCGACGACTACGCCGACCTCTACGGGTGGAACGACTTCTTCCCCACCAACCAGCTCAACCAGTGGCGCGTCGCCGACGACGGCTCCACCCTCGGCGAAGGCGGAGACCTCTACGCGGCCCCCGCCGGCTTCTCGCTCGTCGGCACGTACTACAACAAGGCCCTGGCCGCGCAGCTCGGGATCACCGCACCCACCACCCTGGGCGACTTCGAGAGCGCGCTCGCCGCGGCCCAGGGCTCCGGCATCCTCCCCGTCCAGCTCGGCAACGCGGAGGGGCACGCGGCATTCGTGGTGCAGCTGCTCGGCCAGGGCGAGGGCGGAGCCGACGACGCCAACGCCTGGGCCTTCGGCCACAAGGGCGAGACGTTCGACACCGACGCCAACCGCACCGCGGTCGACACCCTCGTCTCCTGGCAGAAGGCCGGCTACCTCGGCGATCCGACGACGGTGAACGGCACCGACCTCCAGGGCGCCGTCGACAACTTCATCGCGGGCAAGGGCCTGTTCCTCGTCGACGGGATCTGGGACGCCGGCAAGATCGCCGAGGGGCTGGGAGCGGATGCCGGCTTCCTCCCGTTCCCCGGCAAGAACGTGACGGGGATCGGCACCTCGGTCGCCTACGCGATCTCCACGAAGAGCGCGCACCCGAACGAGGCGGCGGCGTTCCTGGACTTCCTGCGGTCTCCCGAGGCGAGCGCCCAGCAGTTCGCGCAGGGCTTCATGCCCGATGACCCGACGGTCGCGGTGGCGGACGAGGGAACCCTGCAGGGCGACATCGTCGCGGCCTGGGCGCGGGTCGCGGAGGCGAACGGCCTCGTGGCGTTCAACAACAACGCGACGGCGACCATGAACGACACGCTCAAGGCCGGCACGCAGAAGCTCATCGCCGGACAGACCTCGGTCGACGACTTCCTCACCTCGGTCCAGGACGACTGGGCCGCCGCCCACGCCGGCTGATCCATGACCACGTCGCTGTCTCCCCGGCGGGAGGGGTCCGGTCTCACGGCCGGCCCCTCCCGTCGGCCCCGCCGAGGGTGGAGCTCGCTCCTGTACCTGCTCCCGGCGTTCGTCTTCTACGGCACGTTCACGATCGCCCCCTGGGTGCAGAGCATCTGGCTCTCCTTCTGGAACTGGGACGGGATCGGGGCCGCCACCTGGGCCGGCATCGAGAACTACCTCCGCGTGTTCACGGACGACCGGCTCCTCGTCGCCCTGCGCAACGGCCTCGGATTCATCGTGTTCTACACCGCGTTCCCGCTCGTGCTCGGTCTCATCATCGCGGCGGTCATCGCCGCGCGCCCGAGGCGCGGCTCCGGGTTCGTCCGCACCGTGCTCTTCCTGCCGCAGATCCTCCCGCTGGTGGCCGTCGGCGTCGTGTGGCGCTATCTCTACGCGGCAGACGGTCCGATCAACCAGTTCCTGACCGCCATCGGCCTCGGCGATGTCGCGAGGGCGTGGCTCGGCGACTTCACCTGGGCGTACCCCGCCGTCGGCATCATCGGCACCTGGGTCACGACCGGACTGTGCATGATGCTCCTGCTCGCCGGCATCCAGAAGATCGACCCCTCGCTCTACGAGGCGGCGCGACTCGACCGCTGCGGACCGATCCGCCAGTTCTGGCACGTCACGGTGCCAGGGGTGCGCGCAGAGATCGTCGTGGCCGTCACGGTGACGCTGATCTCCGCCCTCGCGAGCTTCGACATCGTCTACGTCACCACCGGCGGCGGCCCCGGCGATCAGACGATCGTCCCCGGCGTGCTGATCTACAAGCTCGTCTTCACCTCGAACGAGGTCGGGCTCGCCTGCGCCCTCGCGACGGTGCTGAGCGCGATCATCCTCGTCTTCGTCGCCGTGATCGGCCGAGTGGGAAGGCGCAGCGCATGAGATCTCCCGCCTCCCGCGTGCTGTCGGCGGTGTTCCTGCTCGTCGCCGTGCTCAGCGTCGTCATCCCGTTCCTCGCGCTGGTGTCCGCGGCTCTCCAGCCGGCCGACACGCTCGTCCCCCGACTCACCTGGCCCAGCGATCCGCAGTGGGGCAACTTCGCCACGGCGTGGAGCATGGCCGGCTTCGGATCCCTCCTCGCATCGAGCGCGATCATCGCGGTCGTGGTCGTCCCGATCTCGGTGGTGTGCGCGACGCTCGCCGGCTACGCGATGGGCACGATGAGGATGCCGGCGAAGGGCGTGCTGTTCGCCTTCTTCATCGCGGGGCTCACGCTCCCGTACGAGGCGATCGTCGTGCCGCTGTACTTCTCGATGAGGTCGACCGGCCTGATCGACACGTACTGGGCGGTCATCCTCCCCCTGGTCGGAGCGTTCATGCCGTTCGGGATCTTCTGGATGCGGACGCACTTCGAATCCGTGCCCGCCGAGATCATCGAGGCCGCCCAGCTGGACGGCGCCGGTCGGTTCCGCACCCTGGTGCAGATCCTGATCCCCGGCGCCAAGCCCGCCATCATCACGTACGCGCTGCTGACGTTCATGTGGGCGTGGAACCAGTTCCTCCTCGCGCTCATCCTCATCCGCGATCCCTCGCGCCGCACGGCCCCGTCCGGGCTGGGCACGTTCGTGCAGCAGTACGGGGAGAACATCCCGCTGCTCGCGGCCGGGACGATCATCGTGATCGCGCCGATCGTCGTCCTCTACTTCATCTTCCAGCGAAAGTTCGTCGCCGGCCTCGTGCAAGGAGCCCTCAAATGACCGCCCACGCCCCCCTCCGTCTCGCGATCGTCGGAGCCGGATCGCGCGGGACCGGATACGCGCGCCGAGCCGTCGCGGACGGGGCGACGATCACCGCCGTGGTGGAGCCGGATGCGGAGAGGCTGCGGGTGTTCCTCGCCGAGTTCGCCGATCAGCCGATCGAGTGCTTCGGCACCTGGCAGGACCTCGCCGCGCGGGAGGAGAGGATCGCGGATGCCGTGGTCGTCTCCACGCCGGACCGCCTGCACGCCGAGCCCGCGATCGGCCTCGCCGGAGCCGGGTACCACCTCCTCCTGGAGAAGCCGATCGCCCCCACGGAGGAGGAGTCGAGCCGCATCGTCGCCGCCGCGGATGCCGCAGGGGTGATGCTCGCGGTGTGCCACGTCATGCGGTACTCGGACTACTCGCACACCCTCAAGCGGCTGCTCGACGACGGCGCGATCGGCCGGCTGGTGTCGGTCGAGCACCTCGAGCCGATCGGCTGGTGGCACTTCGCGCACTCGTACGTGCGGGGCAACTGGGCCCGCGAGGAGGAGTCGGGGCCGATGCTGCTCACCAAGAGCAGCCACGACATCGACTGGCTCTCGTACATCGTCGGTCTCCCGGCCGAGCGCGTGTCGTCGTTCGGGAGCCTCCTGCACTTCCGGCCGGAGAACAAGCCGGCCGACGCCACGGCGCGGTGCCTCGACTGCCCGCTGCAGAACTCCTGCGCGTACTCCGCGACGACGATCTACCGCGGCTTCCTCGGTGACGAGACGTTCGAGCGCTGGCCGCTCGCGGTGCTGACGACCGACGTCACCCCTGAGGGGGTGGAGCGCGCGCTCCGCGGCGGCCCGTACGGACGATGCGTGTTCGACGGCCAGAACGACGTCGTCGACCATCAGGTCGTGAACATCGAGTACAGCGGCGGGGTGACGGCATCCTTCACCGTGACCGCGTTCACCGAACTGGACTTCCGCAAGACGCGCCTCTTCGGCACGTCGGGGAGCATCGAGGGCGACGGCAGGTCGCTGCTCGTGCACGACTTCGTGCGCGACGAGAAGTACGAGGTCGTGCCCGAGTCCCGCGGGGCGGCGAGCGCGGCCGACGGCCACGGCGGCGCCGACGACGCGCTGGTCCAGGCCTTCCTCGCGGCCGTGCGCACGGGGGACAGGTCGCTGCTGCTCTCCGGACCGGCCGAGAGCCTCGCCACGCACCGGATCGTGTGGCTCGCTGAGGAGGCGCGCCGGAGCAACACGGTGATGCCCGTTCCCGCGCACTGAGCTCAGACGACGGGAGCCGCCGCGCCCTGCGCTGCGCACCAGCGCAGGGCGCTGACCTCGTGATCGCGCAGCCAGTGCCCGCCGCCCGCGACGATCCGCAGCTCCGCGTGGGGGATCAGCGCGAGCCAGGCCTCTCCGTGCGCGGACGGCACGAGCACGTCCGCTCCGCCGTACACCAGGAGCGTCGGCGCCGTGATCGCCGCGGCGTCGAAGGACCACGCGCGCGCGAACAGGGCGAGATCGTCCTCGATCCAGCCCTCGACGCCCTGCGCCGCCCATTCGTCGGCCTCGACGGACTCCTCATGCTGCACGTCTGCGCGGCCGAGCACCTCGCGGTCGCTCGGGGGCAGGCGCTCGACCCAGTCGCTCAGGGCGTCCGCGCCGTCGCCGAGCGACTCCACGTACGCACGCAGCGCCGTCTCGCCCCGCCGTGCCGCGTCGATCTCCGCGAGTGTCTCCGGCACCATGCCTTTCGACGCATCGAAGCCGAACCCGGACGGGCCGATCCCGACGTCGACGCAGAGCGCCGTCACCCGGTCGGGGAGCAGGGCCGCTGCCGCGACGGCGTGCGGGCCTCCGCCGGAGGTGCCCATGACGGCGAAGCGGTCGGCCCCGCAGGCGTCGGCGATGCGGGCGCTCCAGTCCGCGGCATCCGCGACCGTCCGACCGGGGAGGGTCGGCGAGCCGCCGTAGCCCTGGCGGTCATAGGAGCACAGCCGCACACCCGCCGATGCCGGTCCGCTCCATCCGCCGGGCACGGCGATCGAGCTGCTCGGGGTCCCGTGGTGGAACACCACCAGCGGACCGTGCGGGTCGCCCCACTCGCGCACGCGCAGACTCCCGTGCACGACGGGCATCTCGAACTCGCGGATCCACGGCGCCCCGATCACGAGAACTCCAGGATCTCGCGGGGGAGGGAGGAGAGGAAGCGGGGGCCGTCCTGCTCGAACACGACCGTGTCGACGAGGATCAGGGAGTTCCACGATTCGAAGTTCGTCACGAGCCCCGCCTCGATCACGTCGTCCCTGTCATCCCCGAGAGACCAGCAGAACTCGCCCACCCAGTCCGTCGGAGCGACGGAGAGGCCGAGCTCGTATCCTCCGGCTCCCGACCCGTCGACGCCGCTGTCGGCGAAGTGGCGTCGGAGCGCGTCGAGCAGCACCCGCCAGGGCTCGCCGACCCTGCCGTGCTCGGCGAGGATCTCGTAGGCCTCTGCGGCGACGGCGACCTCCCGCATGTGCTCCGCCGACGGCGCGCCGAACATCAGGGGCCTGGTCGCGCGGGCGTGATAGCCGTCGACGGCCGACGCCATGTCGGGGTGGACGACCGGTCCGGAGCCGAGGCGCGTGTGCCCGCTCAGCCGGTGCAGCGCCGACACGGAGGACCCTGCGGCGACGGTCTCGTGCAGCACGGCGGGCTCGCCCCCAGCGCGCACCATGCCGAGGGAGTAGAGGCCCCAGGCTTCGAGCTCGGTCGTCTCGGGCGTCGCCTCGGAGAGGATCGCGCGGATGCCGGCATCCGCCGCGCGCTGCGCCGCCTCGATCTTCCCGATCTCCGCGGGGCTCTTGAGGCGCCGGACGCCCCGGAACGGCAGGGTCACGTCGACGACCCGGCATCCGAGACCGTCGAGCATCTCGTCGACCACGTCGGCGACGGCAGGACTCGGGATGCAGCTCCACCGCTCCATGCCGACGCGGCTCCCCGCCCACGGCCGCAGCTGCTCGGCGAGGAAGGCGACGTACTCGCCGAGGGTGGACTCCCTGGTCTCGTCCGTCGTGGAGAGGGTGCGGATGTCGTCGAGCACGGTCGTCGTGCGGGCGAGCTCCTCGTGATAGCCGGCCTCGATGAGGAACGGGGCGCCCTCCTCGACGTGGAGGACCACGCACTGCGCCGGGGGCATCGACGTCGACGTGTGCTGGCGGTACCACCGGCTGCGGTAGCCGGTGAGCCACGCCATCGTGTCCGGAGCGGTGAGGACCGCCACGGAGACGTCGGCCGAGGCCATCGCCGCCCGCAGACGTCGCAGGCGATCGGCGTACTCGTCTCGGGTGAAGGGCAGATCTGCGTCGATGCTCATCCGACCATGGTCGCGGGTGGATCATGGCGGTGGAGGCGACATCTGTCGCAGGTTCCGCCGGACATTCCGACGCCTGTCGGATCCTCGGCGCCTCGGGGATCGGATTGACTCTCGACAACCCTGAAGCCGCGCGGCGGCACCACTGCTCCGATGGAGGCGCAATGACCCTCAGCAGCACGACAGACGCCCCACCCGTCGGGCGCACGTTCTTCGGCCTGCCTCGCACCATGTTCCCCGTGGCGGGTTTCGCCGGCTTCGACGCCCTCTCCTTCTACGGGATGCAGACGATCCTCGTCTACTACGTGTACTTCTCCGCGAGCGAGGGGGGCCTGGCTCTCGAGCCGGCCGTCGCGATCGCGATCGTGTCGACGTCGAGCGCCGCGACCTTCCTCGCCACCATCTTCATGGGGTGGCTCGCCGACAACGTGCTCGGCGCGGGGCGAGGACTCCGCTACGGCGCTGTGCTCGCGTTCGCCGGCTACCTGACCCTCGCGATCGTCCCCGGCGCCATCGGGCTCACGATCGGACTCATCGCCATCGCGTTCGGCGCCGCCTCGATGTGGGTGAGCGAGGGCGTGGTGCTGGGCGGCACGCTCGACGCGCACGAGTCGCACCGGGAGGCGGGCTTCACGGTCTACTACCTCGGCAGTGCAGGGGGCGCGCTCATCGGCATCACCCTCAGCGGCGTGCTGCAGTCGGCCGTCGGCTTCCGACTCGGCTTCCTCGCGTCGGCCGTGGCGATCCTGATCGGACTCCTCATCTACCTGCCGTTCCGACGCGGCACCGAGGCGACGGCGCCGCCCGTCCCGGTGGCCGGCGTCCGCGGCTGGGCCCTCGCGTGGCCGATCGCGGCGGTGGCGTTCGCGATCGCGCTGGTGGTGGGCAGTGTCGCGGCAGGGTTCAACCCCGCGACGATCGTCGGCCTCGGGGCCCTCGTCCTCGCGGTCGGAGCGCTGGTGAAGCTGCTCTCGCGCCGCGATCTCACCCGCGAGCAGAAGGGCCGGGTCATCCGCTACCTCCCGTTCTTCGTCGCGACCGGCGTGTTCGCCATGCTCTACCAGCAGCTCTACACGACCGTGGCGATCCACTCCGAGGCCAGCACGGACCGCGTCGTGTTCGGCGTGGAGCTGCCGCCGTCCACGGTGCTCGGCATCGCTCCCCTCTGCACGATCCTCGTGGCGCCGATCCTCGCCGCGGTGTGGGGTCGGCTCGGCGATCGCCAGCCCTCCCTCGCCGTGAAGTTCGCGGTCGCGTTCGCCGGATGCGCCATCGGCATGGGGTGGCTCGCCGTCGCCTCGGGAGCCGGAGGGCTCACGCCGATCATCGTCCTCGTCTTCATCGTGTTCGTCTTCGGCGCCTCCGACGTCGTGGTCTCCCCCTCCGGCCTGTCCCTCGCGACGGCCGTCGCACCCCCGGGGTTCGAGACCAGGATGCTCTCGGTGCACTACCTCGCGGTCGCCATGGGGATCGCCGCGGCCGGCGTGACCGGCGAGGGGTTCGTGCCGGGCGAGAACGAGACCGGCTACTTCGCCGCGTTCGCGATCGTGGGCGCCGCCGTCGCCGTCGCGATGATCGTCGTGCGCATCGGCTTCGGCCGAAGACTCGTCGCGGTCGAGGGTGTGGAGGTCGTCCGATGAGCGCGGCGACGGACATCAGGGTGATCCGCGCCGGAGCGGTCGCCGACGTGCTCGCCGGAGAGGTGCTCGCCGACCACGCGATCGTGCTGGACGGCGAGAGGATCGCCGCGGTCGAGCCCTGGTCGCCCTCCCGGCACGGCGGCGAGCACGTGCTCGACCTCAGCGACCACCTGGTCGCTCCGGGGATGATCGACCTGCACACCCATCTGATCGGCGAGCTGGAGCGCGGCAGCTACAGCCCGTACCTCACCGGCTCCCCCGCGCGCGATGCGCTGCTGGGGGTGCGCCACGCCAGGGCGACGCTGCGCGCGGGCTTCACGACCGTCCGCGACGTGGGCAGCTTCCGCGCCTTCGTCGACTGCGATCTGCGCGACGCGATCGACTCCGGGATCTGCGAGGGGCCCCGCATGGTCTGCGCGGGCGCCTACGTCACGTGCAGCTCCGGCGGCGGCGAGATCACGGACCTCGCCCTCGACATCCCGCTGCCCACGTCCTTCCGCTTCGGCGTCGCCGACTCCGTCGACGAGGTGCGCTCGGCCGTGCGCCGCATCGCCCATCGGGGCGCCGATGTGATCAAGATCATCGCGACCGGTGCGGTGTACGCCTCGGGCACGGTGCCCGGTGCGCCCGAGTACACCGAGGAGGAGCTGCGCGCCTGCGTCGACGAGGCGGCGCTGTACGGCCTCTACGTCGCTGCTCACGCGCACGGGGAGGAGGGTGCGCTGCGCGCCATCCGCGCCGGCGCCCGCACGATCGAGCACGGGACCATGCTCGGCGACACGGCGATGTCGGCGATGATCGAGCACGGCACCTACTACGTGCCGACCACCTACCTGCTGAACTGGGTGGAGGAGCACGCCGAGCGCGAGGAGCATCCGATCGGCGTGCGCGAGAAGACCGCGAGCGTCGGGACGTCGGCACGGGCCGCCGTGCGCCTCGCGGTCGAGGCCGGGGTGCGCATCGCCTACGGCACGGATGCCATCGTCTTCCCGCACGGGCGCAACGCCGGTCAGCTGCCGGAGTTCGTGGAGGCGGGCATGACGCCCATGCAGGCGCTGCAGTCGGCGACGAGCGTCGCGGCGGAGTGCCTCGGACGCTCTGCGGACGTCGGCGCGGTCGCCCCTGGACGCTTCGCCGATCTGGTGGCGGTCCCCGGCGCTCACCTCGACGAGATCGGGCGCTTCACCGACGTCGCCGCCGTGCTCAAGGGCGGGCGGATCGTCGAGTGACGGCGGCGTCGAGCGCGGCGTAGGATCGGAGTCGTCCCGCCGGTCGGGGAGCGGAGGTGCGATGTTCGACGCCGTTCAGGAGACCGTCGATCGGCTGGCGATGGCGCTGCAGCGGTCGGTGGTGCTGGAGGATGCCGAGTGGACCCTGCTCGCCAGCAGCGCGCACTTCGACGATCTCGATCCCGCCAGACTGCACACCCTCACCGCACGTCGTCCCGCGCCGGCGCTGGTGGTCGAGATGAGGGCGTGGCGCCTGCACGCGCAGCTCGTCCCGCGGGTGCTCGGCGTCGAGCCGCAGCTCGGGATGGAGCACGAGCGGCTGGTGATCACCGTGCGCTCCCGCTACGAGGTGCTCGGGTTCCTCTGGATCACCCTCACCCGGCCGCTCACCCCGAGCGAGGCGTTCCTCGTGCTGGAGACCGCCGACACGCTGCGGGCGCTCCTGGTCAGCGTCTCGCAGTCGATCGCGGCGGTCAACGCCGAGGTCGAATCGGAGATGCTCGGCCTCCTCGCCCCCGATGAGCCGAGCCGTCGGAGGGCGGCGGACGAGCTCCTCGATCTGGGCATGTTCACCCGTTCGCGCCACTTCGTCGCGCTCTGCCTGTCCCTGAGCGCCGAGTGGTCTCCCTGGGACGGCCCTCCGTCGAGGGAGGTGATCTCGCGGGCGCTGCTCCGGGCGATCACGACCCCCATGATCGACGCGTACAGCTTCGTGCCGACGTCGCCCGAGGCGCTGATCCTCCTCGGCTTCCGGAACGAGCCGACTCGTGAGGCGATGGAGAACGTCGTGGCGGCCATCATCAGGGAGACGGATGCGGCCGACGTGAGCGAGCCGCTCCAGGGGGTCCTGGGGGTGGGTTCCCCGGTGGGCGAGCTCTCGCTGAGCTGGGAGTCGTACGAGCAGGCTCTGGTCGCCGTGCGCGTCGCGCGATCGCGCGAGAGCAGGTCCGCGTCGTGGACCGCCGATCCGGTCGCCGCGTCGATCGTCACGCTCCTCGCGGCTGAGCCGCCTGCCCACCTGCTCCCCGAGCCGCTGCGCCGTCTCGCCGACGCGCCCCCCGACGTCCTCGCCCTGTTCGAGGCGTACGTCGCGCACGGCGCCAGGGCCGCCGATCTGGCCGATCGGCTGGGCGTGCACCGCGCGACCGTGTACTACCGGCTCGCGCGCGCGGCGGAGTCGATCGGCGTGGATCTCGAGAGCGACGACGCGCGCTTCATCATCGGCGCCTGGGTGCGTCAGCGCCGTGTCACGAGCGCGGCCGGGGGCGCCCCCGGTTCGGGAGACGGACGCGCCTAGGCACCCCCCCGTCCGAAAGATAGGGAAGGTGCCCGATGCCGGGGTCCCGCCTCAGAGCGGAGTGTAGGCATACACCCACAGAGGAGAACCCCCATGTACGAGCACCCGTACCTCAGCCAGCAGATCACCCGGTTCGAGCAGGAGCAGATGGAGCGCTCCGCCGAGCGCGCGCGGTTCATCGCCGAGCACGCCGATCAGATCGTCGCCCGCCCGCAGGGCGTGATCCGGCGGATGCTGGGTCGTCTCGCCGCGGGTTCGCGCACGCGTGCGCAGCGCCCGTCGCCGACGACCTGCGAGCCGGTCGCCGCACGGTGACGATCGTTCTGCCGACAGCAGCCCCGGATGTCCGACGGGAGTGGCACGATGAGTCCATGCCCCCTCTCGCTCCGAGCGTTCCGATGGTCGGCCGCGACGCCGATCTCGCGCACGTGCGCCTGCTCTTCGAGCGCGCGAGCGGCGGGGTGCCGACCGCCCTCCTCGTCGAGGGTGAGGCGGGCATCGGCAAGTCCCGGCTGCTGCGCGAGTTCGCCGACGAGATCGAGAACCGGGCCGACATCCACGTCGGCTGGTGTCTCGATCTCGGCACCGCGCGCTCTCCGTACGGTCCGCTCACCGGCATCCTGCGCTCGATCGTGCAGACGGTCGGCGTCGAGCGGGTGCGCGAGGTCGTCGGGGCCGGCGCCGACGCGCTGGGCATGCTGCTGCCCGAGCTCGCCTCCACGTCCGACGACAGGGCGAGCACGAGCCCCGAGCGGCTGCGCGACGCGATCGCGAGCATCATCGAGTGCGCGTCCGAACGCGCTCCGCAGGTTCTCGTCGTCGAAGACCTGCACTGGGCCGATGAATCCACCCTCGCGATCCTCTCCTTCCTGCTGCGCGCCCTCGGGCGGGGGCGCATCCTCCTCCTGCTGACCTGCCGCTCCGACGATGTGCGCCGCGGCGACGCGGTGAGCCGCTTCATCGGCGAGGCCACCAGGGCGCGACTCCTCGAGCGCGTCTCCCTGGAGCGCCTCGACATCGACGCCGTGCGGGAGATCGCCGAGCAGATCACCGGCCATGCCCTGAGCGCGCTGGCTCTCGACCGCATCCAGGAGCGGGCCGAGGGGGTGCCGTTCTTCGTGGAGGAGATCGCCGGATGCTCGAAGGGCCCTCTCCCCGACGGGCTGCGCGATCTGCTGCTCGCGAGGTTCGACCGCCTCTCCGACGACGCCCGCCGCGTGGTCCAGGTGGCGTCCGGCGCCGAGCGTCCGCTGTCCCATCCGCTGCTGGTCGAGCTCGCCACCGTGCCCGACGACCGGCTCGACGAGGCCGTGCGGGAGGCGACGCGCAGCGGCATCCTCGTGGTCGCAGACGACGACTACCGCTTCCGTCACGCGCTGCTGCGAGAGGCCGTGCACGACGACCTCCTCCCCGGTGAGCGCGCGCGGCTGCATCGGGCGTACGCCGAGACGCTGGAGGCGCAGTGCGACGGCAGCGACAGCGCCGATGCCGCGGCCCTCGCGTACCACTGGCAGCTCGCGCAAGACGACCGAAGGGCGCTGATCGCCGCCGTCGACGCCATGCGCCATGCGAAGGCCCGGTTCGCCTTCGCGAGTGCGGCGCGGTTCGGCGAGCTGGCGCTCGGCCTGTGGGCGCAGGTTCCGGATGCCGCGGAGGCCGCGCACATCGATCGGCTCGACCTGCTGCTGGTGCTGGGGTCGATCCTGCGCAACGCCGGAGACGGCGAACGCGCGCTCGCCGTCGTGAACGTGGCTCTCGGCGAGCTCGATCCGGCCGTCGTCGATCCTCGTCTGCACGCGCGGCTGCTGCGCGACAAGGCGTACTACACGATGAACCTCGGGCGGCCAGGCGCGATCGCGCTGCTGCACGAATCCCTGGCGGTGCTCGACGGGAGGGTCGACGACGACCGACTGCGCGCGACGATCCTCAACAACCTCGCGAGCAGGTACATGATCGCCGGCGACCTCGACCGCGGGTACGCGCTCGGCGTCGAGGCCGGGGAGTTCGCGGCCCGCGCGGGGTCCGATGACGAGGCCTCGATCGCCGCGAACGTGCGTGCGGCCTCCTCGGCCCACGGCGGAGACCTCGACGTCGGCGCCCGCGAGTACGAGCTCGCCCGCACCCTCGCCAAAGGCTCGACCGCCGAGCTGCGCTACCGCGTGAACTACTCCGATCTGCTGACGCTGCTCGGCCGGTACCGCGAGGCCGTCGCGCTCGCGGAAGAGGGGCTGGCGCGGTCGCGCACCTTCGGCGTCGAGCGCACCTCCGGCTCGGTGATGACGCAGAACATGGCCGTGCCGCTGCTCGAGCTCGGCGAGATCGAGCGCGTAGAGGAGATGCTCCGCCGCGAGCTCTCGCAGAACACGCTGCGGGTGTTCCGCATGTACACCACGATGACGCGCGTGCGGGTGCTGTCGTGGCGCGGGCGGCACGAGGAGGCTGCCGAGCTGCTGAACGAGTCGTTGTCCGCGTTCCAGGAGACGGGGACCGTCGAGCGGCAGATCTGGTACGACATCACCGTCATGACGGTCGCGGTCGCCGAGAGCAGGGGCGATCTCCCCGGCGCGCTCGATGCGATCCTCGCGATGCTCCGCGACGACGGCCCCGTGCTGCTGCACCAGCGGCGCCTCATGCTGCAGTCGGGATGGATCATCGCCGAGCTGCGGGCACAGGGCGTCGACGTGACCGCCGCCGTCGCCGCCGTGCGCGCGGCCTGGGATGCGCAGGGCGAGCAGCTCAGGGGCGACTCCTGGTCTGCTCTCCTCGACGCGCTGCTCGCGCCGAGCACGTCCGGTCTCCGCGCGGCGATCGCACTCGCCGACGGCGACGACGTGCCGGTCGTGTTCCGCGCGGTCACCCGACTCGCGCTCGCACGCCTGCTCGTCTCCGCGGGCGACCGCGTCGAAGCCGCCGCCCTTCTGGGCAGGGCGGCCGAGATCGCCGAGGAGCTCGGTCACGTGCAGCTGCAGTCCTCCGTCGCGGCCTTCGCTGCGGCCGCGGGGCTCGGCACGAGTGCGGCGTCGGATGCCGATGCGCTGACCGCGCGAGAGCACCAGGTGCTCGACCTGATCGCCGAGGGGCTCAGCAACAGGCAGATCGGCGAGCGGCTCTTCATCAGCGTCAAGACGGTGAGCGTGCACGTGTCGGCGGTGCTGCGCAAGCTCGGCGTGAGCACGCGCACGGAGGCCGCCGTGGTGGCTCAGCGCTCACTCGCCGCGGGTGATCTCGTCAGCCGCTGACGTCGGGCCGGCGCGAGTTCCCGATCAGCGCTCAAGCTCTGTGACCCCTTTCGGGGGTCACAGGCCGGTGTGGCGCCCGAGGCGTCGCGTCCTCGCCGGTAGCGTGCTCACGTGAAGAGAGTCGCCCCCGTCCTGGTGGCAGTGCTCCTGGCTGCGGCATCCCTCGTCGGCTGCGCGGCCGGAGCGTCCCCCGATCCCCAGGAGAAGAAGGACGTCGTGCGCGTCCCGCAGGACGCGTCGCTGACGGATGCCGGCGCGCTCGTCGCCGACGGCGGCATCATCCTGATCGCCCCCGGCACCTACACCGAGAGCCTGGACGTGCGCGGCGACGACGTGACCGTGCGGGGCGAGGACCGCAATGCGGTGATCCTCGACGGCGAGCTCACCCGCAGCAACGGCGTCGTCGGCACGGGGGAGCGGATCACGGTCGAGAACCTCACCGTCCGCAACTTCCTGCAGAACGGCGTTCTCATCACGGGTGTCACCGACGATAACGGCGCGGGCATCGCGCGGGGCCCCGACGGCTACCTCCCCGATCAGAGCCCGCCGCCGGTGCCCGGCTACCTGGTGCAGCGGGTCACGGCGAACAACAACGGCCTGTACGGCATCTACGCCTTCAACCGCACCGACGGGGTGATCCGCGAGAACCTCGCCAGCGGCGGCTCGGACTCGGGCATCTACGTGGGTCAGTGCGAGCAGTGCGCAGCGCTCGTGCAGGACAACGTCATCACGATGAACGCCGCGGGGCTCGAGCTCGCCAACGCGTCGGGCGTCGTCATCACCGGCAACAGGATCGTGCGCAACCGCATCGGCATCAGCGTGCTCAGCAACTACCTCGAGGCGCACGGGCCGACCGCGGGCGTGCAGATCGTCGGCAACGTGATCGCCGACAACAACGAGGCGCAGACGCCGGAGCAGGCGGGCGGCGCGTTCGGCGTCGGTGTCGGACTCGGCGGGACGGTGGATGCCGTCGTCACGGCGAACCTCATCACGGGGCACAGCGCGGCCGGGGTGTGGGTGACGTCGTCGGAGGACTTCGCCCCCACCGGCACCTCTCTCGCGGGTGACGTCTTCGCGGGGAACGCTCTCGACGTCGCCTTCGCGCCGAACGAGCGGGCCGCGGGCTCGGACAACTGCTTCACCCTGGACGCCTCCGCGACGACCGTTCCCGCGGGGCTGAGCGGATGCGCGACGGCTCCGGGCTCGTTCACGCAGGCGCCGGGGCCGGCGGGAATCATGTTCTCGAAGGTCGCCCTGCCGCCCCAGCGCCCCGGACTCGACGACGTCGACGACACGCCCCGCACGCTGCCGCGCACGGTCGAGATGCCCGATCTCAGCGCCGTGTCCGTGCCATCGGCCGATCTTCTGGCGGAGTCGGGGTCGTGAGACGGATGCTCGCCGCCGTCGCGGCGGTCGCGGCATCCGTGCTGCTCCTGACCGGGTGCCAGGTCGGGTTGTCCGACGAGGGCGAGCCGCTGACGGTCGCACAGTCGGAGCTGCTCGCGCAGACGCGGTTCCAGGTCGCGAGCCGGGGAGATGTCGTGCTGCACATCAGCATGCTCGCGGATGACGACGTGGATCACCGCGAGTACGAGGTCACCCTCGATCCGGTGGCCCACGCCGCGTGGGGTGTCATGCTCCGCGGGCCCTCGTCACTGGCCGTGGAGGAGACCGTGGCGTTCTCGCCCACGGCGTTCCTGCGGCAGGTCGACGGACAGTGGCAGAGCGAGGCCGCCCTCGACTCCGCGCTGTCGGTGGTCTTCGCGCTCGCCGCCGACCGGCCCGAGAACGCGCAGCTGCTGCGGCAGTCCGATGCGCGTCACCTCGGCGAGGTCGAGGTGGACGGCGAGCAGCAGCAGGTGTTCCGGCTGCCGAGCGTCGACGGCGGGGGCGAGGCGGTGACGAGGCTCTGGCTCGACGGCGACGGACGGCTGCGTCGGATGGATGCCGGAGACGACGAGCGCCTCGTGATCCTCCTCACCGACGACGCGCCGCTTCCGCGACCGGCCGGGCTGGAGCTCGGGGACGCAGATGGCTGACGAGGGAACGGGGCCCACCCGCCGCGGGTTCTTCGTCGGGGCCGCCGTCGCCGCAGGGACCGCGGTCGCCGCGGGCGCGACCGGCTGGCTGCTGCGCGGGGTCGACGGAGACGCATCGACCGCGGAGGGAGCCCCGACGGCATCCGCATCGCCGGCGCCGGACGCCGACCGGCGCCCCGGCATCACCTTCCCCGACGTGCCGCAACGGCACCTCGCGCTGCGCGTCCTCGCCCTCGACGGGGTGGAGTCGGCCGCTCTCCCCGCGCTGGTCGCCGCCGCGTCGCGCGTCGAGTCCCCGCCGGATGCCGGCGAGGTGACGGTGACCGTGGGCTACGCCCCGGCGCACGCGCTCACGCTGTGGCCGGAGCGCGCCGCCGCGGCATCCGAGCTCCCCGCGTTCGCGCACGACGATCCCGCCATCGTGACGGGAGGAGACCTCGCGGTGCAGGTGTGCGCCGAGACGGCATCCGGAGCGCGGGATGCCGCGGACGCGGTGGTCGCGGCTCTCGGCGCGAGGATCGTGTGGCAGCAGGCGGGCTACCGCGACGCCCCCACCCCGCACGGCACGGCGCGGACCTCGACCGGCTTCATCGACGGGATCGTCAACCCGCGCACGGCAGAGCTGCGCGAGGCCGGGGTCTGGACGGATGCCGTCCACCGCGACACGCACCTGGTGGTCCGCCGCATGCTCATCTCCGCGTCGTTCACCGCGCAGCCCGTGGCTGCGCAGGAGCAGGCCGTCGGGCGCTCGCGCGACACCGGCGCCCCGCTGTCGGGCGGCGGCCCCGACGACGAGGTCGACCTGTTCGCGAAGACCGCGGACGGGAGGCTGCTCACCCCGGCGGCGAGTCACGCGCGCCGTGCGCACCCGTCGCACATCGGACGCCCGTTGATGCTGCGCCGCAGCTACAGCTTCGACCCGCCGAGCGGGGCGGGTCTGGTGTTCATCGCCTTCCTGTCCGACCCGCAGACCTTCGTGATGACGCAGCGCCGGATGGACGAGATGGACGACCTGATGGCGGCCACGACCACGGACGCCTCGGGCTGCTTCTTCGTCCCGGGGGAATGAACGAGCAGACTGTCAGCCGGGCGTGGTACGGTGACGGAGCGCGCGCGGTGGATGTTCCGCCGCGGCGCAGACTGCGAAAGCGGTCATTTCAACAGAAAGTAGAAACACATGGCCACTGGCACTGTGAAATGGTTCAACGCGGAGAAGGGCTTCGGCTTCATCGCTCCTGATGACGGCTCGGACGACCTCTTCGCCCACTACTCGGCTATCGCCGGCTCCGGTTTCAAGGAGCTCCGCGAGAACCAGAAGGTCGAATTCGACGCTGAGCGTGGCCCCAAGGGCATGCAGGCGGCGAACATCCGCGCTCTCTGAGCGCGCGCTGACTTCCTGAACCGGCCGGACCCTCACGGGTCCGGCCGGTTTCTGCGTTACGGGGGAGTTAGGGTGACCTAAACGTTTGTGTTAGGTTAGGCCAGGCTTACCAAAGCCTTCCGGCGCGAACAGCGCCACGCCCCCTCACCCGAACCGAAGGGAACGCCTGTGCGCACCTCCCGTCTCCTCGCCCTCGGCGCCGCCGCCGCGCTCGCCCTGAGCCTCACCGCCTGTGCGGGATCCACCACTACCGGAGGCGCGCCCACGTCTTCCGCCGACTCCTCGGGAGTCGTCGCCGACGGCACGTTCCCCGTGACCATCGCCCACGCCTACGGCGAGACCACGATCGAGAAGCAGCCCGAGCGGGTCGCCACGGTCGCCTGGTCCAACCAGGAGGTCCCGCTCGCCCTCGGCATCGTGCCCGTCGGCATGGCCAAGGTGACCTGGGGTGACGACGACGGCGACGGCGTGCTGCCCTGGGTCGAGGACAAGCTCGACGAGCTCGGCGCCGACACCCCCGTGCTGTTCGACGAGACCGACGGCATCGACTACGAGGCCGTCGCCGACACCAAGCCCGACGTGATCCTCGCCGCATACTCCGGTCTGACGCAGGAGCAGTACGACACGCTCTCCAAGATCGCGCCCGTCGTCGCCTACCCCGACGTCGCGTGGGGCACCTCGATCGACGACATGATCCGTCTCGACGCGAAGGCCATCGGCCTCTCCACGTCGGGCGAGAAGCTGATCGGCGATCTGAAGGCCGAGGCGGATGCCGCGCTCGAGGCGCACAGCGTGCTCAAGGACAAGAAGCTGCTGTTCTCCTACATCGACGCGTCCGACCTCAGCCAGATCGGCTTCTACAACGCCGTCGACACGCGCCCCGGCTACCTGCACGACAACCTCGGACTGCCGTACCCCTCGATCGTCGAGGAGAGCGCCGACAGCACCGAGTTCTACCAGACGGTGAGCTCGGAGGAGGCGGAGAAGTTCCAGGACGTCGACGTCTTCGTCGTCTACGGCGACGAGTCGATCATCCCCGTGCTCCAGGCCGACCCGCTGCTGTCGAAGATCCCCGCCATCGCCGAAGGGCGCATCGCCGTGCTCGGCGACGCGACGCCGCTCGCGGCATCCGCCAACCCGTCGCCGTTGTCGATCCCGTGGGGTCTCGACGACTACCTCGCCGTGCTGGCGAAGCCGCTCGCCGCGAGCTGACATCGGGTCCGCGCCGGCGGAACGACCTCATCGTGAGCTCCACCATCACCACCGCGACCAGCGGGAGACCGGGCGCCGCAGACCTGCGGCGCCCGGTCGTGGTGCGCACCGCCTGGCTCCTCGCCGGCGTCGCACTCATCGTCGTGCTCGGCATCCTCTCCGTGTCCTTCGGGGTGCGCGAGGTCGGCCTGTCCGACATCCTCGCCGCGCTCTCCGGGCACGATGAGACGATCTCGCAGGCCGCCATCGTCAAGCGCGTCCCGCGCACCGTGCTGGCGATCCTCGTCGGCGCCGCCCTCGCTCTCTCGGGCGCGGCGATGCAGGCCGTGACCCGCAACCCGGTCGCCGACCCCGGCATCCTCGGCGTCACCAACGGCGCCGCTCTCGCTGTGGTCGTGGGCCTCGCGTTCTTCGGTCTCACCGAGCCGTACGGGCAGATGGCCCTCGCCATCGTCGGCGCGGCGGCGGCCGCCGCCTTCGTCTACACGGTCGGCTCACTCGGCCGCGGCGGAGCGACGCCGCTCAAGCTCGCTCTCGCGGGCGCCGCCACCTCGGCGGCGTTCGCCTCGCTCATCAGCGCGATCATGCTGCCCCGCGTCGATCTGCTCCCGGCGTTCCAGTCCTGGCAGGTCGGCGGCGTCGGCGGCGCCGAGTGGCCGCGCATCGCGATCACCGCTCCCGTGCTCGCGGCGGGCGCGCTGATCTGCATCGCCAGCGCGCGGGGCATGAACTCCCTCGCCCTCGGCGACGACATGGCCGCCGGTCTCGGCGAGCACGTGTTCCGCACGCGACTCGTCTCGGCGCTCGGTGCGGTGATCCTCGCGGGCGCGGCGACGGCGATCGCGGGTCCGATCGGTTTCGTCGGCCTCATCGTGCCCCATGCGTGTCGGATGCTCATCGGCACCGACCACCGCTGGCTCCTGCCCTTCTCGGCTCTCACCGGCTCCGCGCTCCTGCTCGCGAGCGATGTCATCGGCCGCGTGATCGCCCCCTCGTCCGAGGAGATCCAGGTCGGCATCATCACCGCCGTCATCGGCGCCCCCTTCTTCATCTGGATCGTCCGCCGCCAGAAGGTGCGTGAACTGTGACCGCCACCGAGACCGCGGTGCTCGCCGCGACCGACCGTGCCGCCGCCGTGATCGCGGGGCGCCGCTCCCGCCACCGCAGGCACGCGCGCACGACGATCGCGCTGGGCGCCCTGGTGTTCGCGCTGCTGGCCGTCGCGCTCATGGTGGGCAACACCTTCTACGGTCCGAGCGAGGTCGTGCGCGTCGTCCTCGGGCAGACGGTCCCCGGCGCCTCGTTCACCGTCGGCGAGCTGCGGCTGCCGCGCTCGGTGCTCGCGGTGCTCGCCGGGTTCGCGTTCGGCATCGCCGGGGTCTGCTTCCAGACCCTCCTGCGCAACCCGCTCGCCTCCCCCGACATCATCGGCATCGCCGACGGTGCGGGAGCCGCTGCGGTCATCGGCATCGTGGTGCTCTCGCTGAGCGGGCCGGCGGTCTCGCTGCTCGCGCTCGGCGGGGCGCTGCTCACCGCCGGGGCGATCTACCTGCTGTCGATCAAGGGCGGCTTCGCGGGCACCCGGCTGATCCTCATCGGGATCGGCGTCGCGGCCATGCTGCAGAGCGTGATCTCGTATCTGCTGTCGCGGGCGGCGCAGTGGGACATCCAGACGGCGATGCAGTGGCTCACGGGCAGCCTGAACAACGCCTCCTGGGAGCGCGTCATCCCCCTCGCGATCGCCTCCGCGGTGATCCTGCCGCTCATGCTCCTGCAGGGCAGGGCGATGGGCGCGATGCAGCTGGGCGACGACTCGGCCGCGGGGCTCGGCGTGCGCGTGACCCCCACCCGTCTGCTGTTCATCCTCGGCGCGGTCGCGCTGCTCGCCTTCGCCACCGCGGCCACGGGGCCGATCGCCTTCGTGGCGTTCATGGCGGGTCCCATCGCCGCCCGCCTCACCGGGCCCGGTGCGAACCTGCTCCTGCCGAGCGCGTTCGTCGGCGCCGTGCTGGTGCTCGGCGGCGACCTGATCGGCCAGTTCGCCTTCGGGGAGCGCTACCCGGTCGGCGTCATCACCGGCGTGCTCGGCGCTCCGTACCTGATCTACCTGCTCATCCGCACCAACCGCTCGGGAGGCTCCCTGTGACCGAGGCGCACACCCTGTCGGCGGAGGCCGTGACCCTCGCCTACGGAGACCGCACCATCATCGACGGGCTCGATCTGCAGATCGCCCCCGGCAGGATCACCACGATCGTCGGGGCGAACGGATGCGGCAAGTCGACGCTGCTGCGCGCGCTGGCGCGCCTGCTCTCGCCGACCTCGGGGCAGATCGTGCTCGACGGCACGTCCCTGCACGCGCGGCCGACCAAGGAGGTCGCACGGGTCCTCGGGCTGCTGCCGCAGTCGCCCGTCGCTCCGGAGGGGATCGCCGTGGCCGACCTCGTCGGACGCGGCCGGCATCCGCACCAGAGGATGCTGTCGCGCTGGACCGCGCACGACTACGAGGTGGTCGCCGACGCCCTCGCCGCGACCGGAACGACCGAGCTCGCCGACCGCAGCGTCGACGAGCTCTCCGGCGGGCAGCGCCAGCGCGTGTGGATCGCGATGGCTCTCGCGCAGGAGACCGACATCCTGCTGCTCGACGAGCCGACCACCTTCCTCGACGTCGCCCATCAGGTCGAGGTGCTCGATCTGCTCACCGACCTCAGCGTCTCGCGCGGCACCACGATCGTGATGGTGCTGCACGACCTCAACCTCGCCGCCCGCTACGCCGACGAGCTCGTCGCCATGAAGGACGGCCGCGTGCACGCCGTCGGCACCCCGCACGAGGTCGTCACCGCCGAGCTGGTCCGCGAGGTCTTCGGGCTCGCCAACCACGTCACCATCGACCCGGTGTCGGGGACACCGCTCGTCACACCCATCGGGAGGCATCATGTCCGCTGAGACCACCACCGCTGCAGAGACCAAGGCCCGTCCGACCTACGCGCTCGCCCTGACCGAGGTGCGCGCGGTCGACCGGGTGTCGCCGAACTTCGTGCGGATCACCTTCGGCGGCGAGGATCTCGACGAGTTCGGCACGCCCGGCGACGTCTTCGACGCGCGGATCAAGATCATCTTCCCGCCCGCGCCGCATGCGATCCCGGCGATCGACCGCGACTCCGACGACTGGTGGGGCTCCTACCTCGCCGTGCCGGAGGAGGAGCGCGGATCGATGCGCACCTACTCCGTGCGCGAGCTGAGGGTGACGGATGCCGGCACCGAGGTGGTCGTCGACTTCGTGCTGCATCTCGAGCCCGGCCTCACCGGCCCCGCGTCGACGTGGGCGAGCTCCGCCGAGGTCGGCCAGCCGGTGTTCATCGTCGGGCCGCGTCGCGGCATCCCCGCGAGCGTGCACGGCGGGGCGGAGTTCGCGCCGGGCACCGCGAGGTCGGTGCTGCTGGCCGGAGACGAGACCGCGGCGCCGGCGATCGCCCGCATCCTGGAGGACGCCCCGCGCGAGCTCCGCGGCACCGCGTTCATCGAGGTGCCGACGGCATCCGACATCCTCTCGATCGATGCGCCCTCGGGCGTCGAGGTCACCTGGCTGCCCCGGGCCGAGGGCGAGCTGCACGGATCGGCGCTGATGCCCGCGGTCCTCACCCATCTCGGCGACGCCCCGTCGGCCCTCGAGGTGCAGGACATCGACGGCGAGGATCTCCTGTGGGAGACCCCCGACTACTCCGGCCTCGGCGAGGAGATCGCCGCGGCCGATGCGCCGGCCGATCGCTACTTCTGGATCGCGGGCGAGAGCGGCGTCGTCACCACGCTGCGCCGGCACCTGGTGAAGGACCTCGGCGTCGACCGCGGGCAGGTGGCCTTCATGGGCTACTGGCGCCGCGGCGTCGCGATGCGCGGCTGAGCCGCCCTCCTCCGCTCCGGTCGCACACCCGGTCGTCGATCCGCGAAGGACGGGACCGGGCGTGCAACCTGGGGAATGCCGCGACGGGGGCGCCGTCGCGGCATCCGATCACTTCGCGAGGAAGTCCTTCAGAGCGGCGTTGACCTCGTCGGCGTGGGTCCAGAGCAGCCCGTGCGGGGCGCCCTCGACCTCGACGTAGTCGGCCGCGGGCACGGCCTCGTGGAAGCGACGGGCGGTCGCGTCGATGGGGAGGATGTTGTCCTTCGTGCCGTGCAGGATCAGCGTGGGCTTCCCGGCCGCGCGCACGGCGTCGACGTCTCCGCGGAAGTCCTCGATCCACGCCGGGACCACGGCGTAGGCGGCGACGGGGGCGCTGCCGACGGCGACGTTCCAGCTGCCGGTGACGGCCTGCTCGCTGATGCGCGATCCGAGGTTCTCGTCGAGGTTGTAGAAGTTCTTGTAGAAGTCGGTGAACCACGCGAAGCGGTCGCCCTTGGCGGCGGCTTCGATGCCGTCGAAGACCTCCTGCGGGACGCCCTCGGGGTTGTCGTCGCGCTGCACGAGGAAGGGCTCGAGCGAGGCGAGGAAGGCGAGCTTCGCGACGCGCTCGTGGCCGTAGCGCGCCACGTAGCGGGCGAGCTCTCCGGTGCCCATCGAGAAGCCGACGAGCACGACGTCGCGCAGATCGAGGGTCTCGAGGACCGTGTTGAGGTCGGCGGCGAAGGTGTCGTAGTCGTAGCCGGAGTTCACCTTCGAGGACTGGCCGAAGCCGCGGCGGTCGTAGGTGATCACCCGGTAGCCCTGGGCGAGGAGCTCGCGGGTCTGGCGCTCCCAGCTGTGGCCGTCGAGCGGGTAGCCGTGGATCAGCACGACCGGCTGGCCTGCTCCCTGGTCTTCGTAGTACAGCTCGATCGGGGTGCTGTTCTCTTGTCCGACGGTGATGTAACCCATGATCGTGTCCTTTCGATTCGGTGAGAACGATCGTTCTCGCTCGATGTGCTCCAATCTAGAGAACGATCGTTCTCATGTCAAGTACACTGGGGGCATGACCGAAGACGACGCCCGCGAGCGCATCCTCTCCGCTGCCGAGGAGCTCTACTACCGCAAGGGCTACGCGGCGGTCGGCATGGACGAGCTCCGCGCTGCCGCCGGCGTGTCGCTGCGGCGGCTGTACGCCCTGTTCCCCGCGAAGAACGACATCGTCGCCGCGGTGCTGCAGCGCAAGCACCGCGAGTGGGAGTCGTCGCTGGCGGCGGCGGTGGCGGATGCCGGCACGGATCCGCGTGCCCGGCTGCTCGCGGTCTACGGCTACCTGGAGGACTGGTTCTGCACCGGCGACTTCCGCGGCTGCGCCTTCATCAACGCGTTCGGCGAGCTCGGCGGCACCAACCCCGAGGTCGCGACGATCGTTCGCGAGCACAAGGCCTCGTTCCAGGCGTACATGACGGGCCTCGTCGTCGAGGCGGGCGCCCCGGCATCCCTCGCCGCGCAGCTCTCGATCCTCGCCGAGGGCGCCCAGAGCACCGCGGCGATCTCCGCCGATCCGCAGGTCGCCGTGCAGGCGCGCGGAGCAGCCGAGGTCCTCATCGACGCCGCGATGGCGTAGCGCCTTCGGAAACCTCACATACGAAGTCGGCTAGCGTTGACGATCGTGCAAGGCGTCTATGAGCAGGTTCAGGTTCCGGTGCTGCCGGTGGTCATCCCCCTCGGCATCGTGATCTTCGGGCTGCTGCTGTGGCGCCTCGTGGCGAAGCGGCTGCTCTCCGTTCCGCGGGCGCTGGTGGCCGCCGCCCTGGCCGTGTACGCCGCCGGCATCGTCGGGAACACGGTCTTCCCGATCTTCGTGAACCCCATCATCGGCCCGGATGACTGGACCCCCGGACTCGCGCTCATCCCCTTCGCCGACTACGAGATCGAGGACGCGCTGATCAACGTGGCGGTGTTCGTGCCGCTCGGGATGCTCGTCCCGCTGCTTCTCGCGAAGCCGACGTGGGGGAAGGTGCTCCTGGCGGTGGTCGGCACGAGCCTCGGCATCGAGCTGATCCAGCTGGCGGCGCAGAAGTACTTCGCCGGAGGGCACATCGCCGACGTCAACGACCTGCTCTCCAACGTCGCCGGCGGGATGCTCGGCTACCTGCTGCTGCTCGGCCTGTATCGCGTTCCCGGGCTCTCCGGTGTCATCGAACGCTTCCACTGGGCTCCCGCTGCGGCGCCGGCATCCGCGGCATAGGTTCTCCCCGCCCGGACGCACTGTCCGGTGCGCCGGTGCTCCGGTGCCCCGGGTCCGCCGAGGGGCCGCCCGGGATCCGGCGGATGGCTCGAGATCCGGATGCCGTCGGCCCGAGCATCCGGATGTCGGTCGTTCTTCCGGATCTGGGGCGTAGGGGAGACGCAGCGTTGCCCTCCCGCGGCCCGGCACCTTTGGACCGCTCGAACCGCCGCAGGTCGCGCCCGGTGTCCGGTGGATGGTTCGAGATCCGGATGCCGTCGGCCGCAGCATCCGGATGTCGGTCGATTCTCCGGATGTCGGGCGCACGGGAGACGCGGCGCTGCCTCCCGTGGCCCGGCATCTTTTGGACCGCTCGACTCGCTGCAGGTCGCGCCCGGTGTCCGGTGGATGGCTCGAGATCCGGATGCTGTCGGCCGCAGCATCCGGGTGTCGGTCGATTCTCCGGATCTCGGGTGCAGGGGAGACGCGGCGTTGCCCTCTCGCGGCCCGGCATCTTTTGGACCGCTCGACCCGCCGTAGGTCGCGCCCGGTGTCCGGCGGATGGCTCGAGATGCGGATGCCGTCGGCCTCAGCATCCGGATGTCGGGCGATTCTCCGGATCTCGGGTGCAGGGGAGACGCGGCGCTGCCCTCTCGCGGCCCGGCATCTTTTGGAGCGCTCGACCCGCTGCAGGCCGCCCGGTATCCGGCGGATGGCTCGAGATGCGGATGCCGTCGGCTTGAGCATCCGGATCTCGGGCGATCTTCCGGATCTCGGGCGCACGATGAGGCCGCTTCAGACGAGAAACGGCCTCAGAGCACGAGCCGGTAGCCCATCCCGGACTCGGTGAGCAGGTGCTCCGGCGCACCGGGGGAGGCCTCGAGCTTCTTGCGCAGCTGTGACATGTAGAGCCGCAGGTACCCGGAGTCGGAGACCTGCTCGCTGCCCCAGATCTCCTTCAGCAGGTCCTGCCGCGTGACCAGGGCGCCGGGATGCCGTGACAGGTGCTCCAGCATCCGCCACTCCGTCGGGGTCAGGTGCACCCGCGCACCGGCGCGCGTGACCGTCTTGGTGGCCAGGTCGACGACGACGTCGCCGAAGCCGACGGTCGACTCGCCGCCCGCGGGCACGCTGCGGCGGGAGAGCGCCCGCAGCCGCGCGAGCAGCTCGTCGACCTGGAACGGCTTGGTGACGAAGTCGTCGGCTCCGGCGTCGAGCGCCTCGACCTTGTCGGCCGAGCCGGTGCGCCCGGAGACGACGATGATCGGCACGTTCGTCCAGCCGCGCAGCGCCTGGATCACCTCGATGCCGTCGAGCCGCGGCATCCCGAGGTCGAGCATGATGAGGTCGGGGTGGGTCTGGGCGGCGGCGGCGATGGCCGCGGCCCCGTCGGGGGCGACGACGACCTCGTATCCGTGGGCGGCGAGGGTGATCCGCAGCGCCCGCACCATCTGCGGGTCGTCGTCGGCGATGAGAAGCTTCATTCCGTCTCCGGCTCGGGGAGTCCTGCGGCCAGCGGCAGGGAGATGACCATCGTGAGTCCGCCTCCAGGGGTGTCCTCGGGTGTCAGGCTACCGCCCATGCCCTCGGTGAACCCGCGCGACAGGGCGAGACCGAGGCCGAGGCCGGTCGTGTTGTCCGTGTCGCCGAAGCGCTGGAAGGGCTGGAACATGCGGTCGCGGCGCTCGACGGGCACGCCGTCTCCGCGGTCGATGACCCTGATCTCCGCGCGGTCGCCGAGGGCGCTGGTGGAGATGATCACCCTGGTGTCGTCGGGCGAGTGGCGGCGGGCGTTGGCGAGCACGTTCACGATCACGCGCTGGAGCAGCACGGGGTCGGCGTACAGCGCGGGAAGGTCGGGGTCGAGGGTGAGCTCGACATCTGCCGGCCCCAGGCCCAGCTCGTCGACCGCGGCGAGGACGGTGCCGGCGGCATCCATCCGCGTGGCCGACACGGCGAGCACCCCCGCCTGCACGCGGCTCACATCGAGCAGGTCGGTCACGAGGGTCGACAGCGTGGCGAGGCTCTCGTCGGCCGTGGCGAGCAGCTCGTCGCGGTCGGATGCCGACAGCTCGTGCGCCCCGCGGAGCCCGCCGATCGCCGCGACCGCCGAGGCGAGCGGACGGCGCAGGTCGTGGCTGACCGCGGAGAGCAGGGCGCTGCGCACCTGATCGGTCTCGACCAGCGCCTCGGCCTCACGGGCGGTCGCGCGCAGGTCGGTGTGCTCCATCGCCGCCGACAGCTGCGCGACGATGGCGTCGAGCAGTCGCCGCTCCGGGCCGTCGAGCGGAGCGCCGTTGAGTTCCAGGAGGGCCCGCGGCGCTCCCGTGACGGTCAGCCCGACGGGTACGGTCGTCGCCCGGCCGTCGGCCACGGGTTCGCCGTCGCTGGCCAGCAACTCGCCCTCCGGCGACAGCAATCGCACGCCGCTCAGCCCGAACGCCTCGCGCGTGCGACTGACCAGGGCGAGCACGGCGTTGTCTCCGCGGAGCACGTTGCCGGCGACCGCGGCCAGCAGCTCGGCTTCGGCGGCGGCGCGCTGGGCCGTGCGTGCTCGGCGGGCGGCCTGGTCGACGATGAGGCTGACCAGGATCGCGATGACGACGTACAGGCTGAGCGCGAGGGCATGCAGCGGGTGGGCGATCGTGATGGTGAACAGCGGCGCGACGAAGAGGAAGTCCAGCGTGATCCCGGAGAGCACGGCGGCGAACACCGCCGGACGCAGACCGCCGACCAGCGAGACGACGACCACGAGCAGCTGGTAGGCGAGCACCTCGGCGGTGATCGACTCCGGGCTGCGGAAGGTGAACATCACCCAGGAGAGCAGCGGGCCGAAGACGAGGGCGGTGGCGAAGCCCAGGGCCTCTCGGCGCCAGCCGAGCGCTCCGCCCTTGAGCCGGGGCAGCACGACCCGTCCGCCGGCGGCGGCGTGGGTCACGATGTGCACGTCGATGTCGCCGGAGCGGCGGATGATCTCCGAGCCGATGCCCGGTCCCGTGAGGGCGGCGGTGAGGCGGCTGCGCCGGCTGACGCCGATGACCAGCTGCGTGGCGTCCGCCCCCTGCGCGAACTCGACGAGCGTGCCGGGGATGTCGTCGCCGATGATCTGGTGGAAGCTGCCGCCGAGCGACTCGACGAGCGACCGCTGGGCGGCGAGGGCGCCGGGGGTCTCGTCGCGGAGTCCGTCCTGGGCGGTGACGTGCACGGCGAGCAGCTCGCCTCCGGCCGAACGTGCGGCGATGCGCGCGCCGCGGCGCAGCAGGGTCTCGCCCTCGGGGCCGCCGGTGAGCGCGACGACGACGCGCTCGCGGGCCTGCCAGGTGCCCTCGATGCCCTGTTCGGCGCGGTAGGTGCGCAGGGCGCTGTCGACCTCGTCGGCGAGCCACAGCAGCGCGAGCTCGCGGAGTGCCGTGAGGTTGCCGAGCCGGAAGTAGTTCGACAGGGCCGCGTCGATCCGCTCGGCGGGGTAGACGAGGCCCGCGGAGAGCCGGTCCCGCAGCGACTGCGGCGCGAGGTCGACGACCTCGATCTCGTCGGCGCCGCGGACCACGGCATCCGGCAGTGTCTCCTGCTGGGCGATGCCCGTGATCTTCTCGACGACCGCGTTGAGCGACTCGATGTGCTGCACGTTGACGGTGGTGATGACGTCGATGCCGGCGTCGAGCAGCGCATCCACGTCCTGCCAGCGCTTCGGATGAGCGGAGCCGGGGATGTTCGTGTGGGCGAGCTCGTCGACGAGGGCGATCTCGGGCGACCTCTCGAGCACCGCCTCCAGGTCGAGCTCGGTGAGCTCGACGCCGCGGTGCACTGCCGTGCGCCGGGGGATCTCGGGGAGGCCGATCGTCTGCGCCAGGGTGGCCGCCCTGCCGTGGGTCTCGACGACCGCGATCACGACGTCGCGGCCCTCCTGCAGCAGGCGCCGGCCCTCGGCGAGCATCTCGAAGGTCTTGCCGACTCCTGGCGCGGCGCCGAGCAGCACGCGAAGACGACCGCGGCGGGGCATCCGCTCGCGGTCCGTCCGCTCTGGCGTCATTCGCTCTCCCGCTCGTCGAGTGCGAGGTTGAGCTCGGCGACGTTGATGCGCTCCTCGCCGAGGAATCCCAGATCCCGCCCTTGAATCCTAGACTCCACGAGGTCCGTGACCTCCTGCTCCGAGAGTCCGCGCGCCGCGGCGACGCGGGGCGCCTGCAGCAGGGCGTAGGCGACGCTGATGTGCGGGTCGAGACCGGAGGCGGATGCCGTCACGGCGTCGGCCGGCACCTGCGCCGGATCCACGCCCTCGCGCTCGGCGATGGCCGTCTTGCGCTCCTGGATCGCGGCGACGAGGTCGGGGTTCTCCGGCCCCAGGTTGCTGCCGCTGGACGCGCCCGCGTCGTAGCCGTCGCCGGCGGCCGACGGGCGGGACTGGAAGTACTGCGGCAGGGCGTTGCCGTCGGCATCCGTGAAGGACTGCCCGATGAGGGCGCTGCCCTTGTCGCCGGGGAGCGCGGAGCCGTTCGCCTGCCAGGGCAGCAGCAGCTGGCCGATGCCGGTGACGAGGAGCGTGTAGCCGACGCCGAGGAGGAGGGTGAGGACGAGCATGGCACGGACGGCGACGCCGGTGGTGCGCAGGGCGGTGCGGGTGGAGGACATGGTGTGCGCCTTTCAGAAGCCCGGGATGAGGCTGACGACGAGGTCGATGAGCTTGATGCCGATGAACGGCGCGATGACGCCGCCGAGTCCGTAGATCAGCAGGTTGCGCTGCAGGATCTGCGATGCGCTCGCCGGCCGGTAGGCGACGCCGCGGAGGGCGAGCGGGATGAGGAAGACGATCACGATGGCGTTGAAGATGATCGCGCTGGTCACCGCGGATGCCGGTGAGTGCAGCTGCATCACGTTGAGCGCCGCGAGGCCGGGGAACACTCCCATGAACATCGCGGGGATGATCGCGAAGTACTTCGCGATGTCGTTCGCGAGCGAGAACGTCGTGAGCGCGCCGCGCGTGATGAGCAGCTGCTTGCCGATGCGGACGATGTCGATGAGCTTGGTCGGGTCGGAGTCGAGGTCGACCATGTTGCCGGCTTCCTTCGCGGCCGAGGTGCCGGTGTTCATCGCGACGCCCACGTCGGCCTGAGCGAGCGCGGGGGCGTCGTTCGTGCCGTCGCCGGTCATCGCGACCAGGCGTCCGCCCTCCTGCTCTCGGCGGATCAGCTCGAGCTTCTGCTCGGGGGTGGCCTCGGCGAGGAAGTCGTCGACACCGGCCTCCTTCGCGATGGCCGCCGCCGTGAGGGGGTTGTCGCCCGTGATCATGACGGTGCGGATGCCCATGCTGCGCAGCTCGTCGAAGCGCTCGCGGAGTCCGTCCTTGACGATGTCCTTGAGGTGCACGACGCCGAGGATGCGGGCGTCGCCGTCGGCTGCGGTCACGGCGACGACGAGCGGGGTCCCGCCACTCTGCGCGACGCCGTCGACGAGGCGGGTGAGCTCGGCATCCGCCGTCCCGCCCAGCCATGCGGCGACAGCGGAGCCTGCGCCCTTGCGGATCTGCGTGCCGTCGACGAGGTCGAGCCCCGACATGCGGGTCTGCGCCGTGAACGGCACGACCACGGCGTCCGAGGGCTCGGCGACGCGGATGCCTCGCGCCGTCGCCAGCTCGACGATCGACGCGCCCTCGGGGGTGGGGTCGGCGAGGGATGACAGCGCGGCGACCCGCAGCAGCTCGTCGGCGTCGACGCCGGGCAGCGGCAGGACCTCGTGCGCACGACGGTTGCCGTACGTGATGGTGCCGGTCTTGTCGAGCAGCAGCGTCGTCACGTCGCCCGCGGCCTCGACGGCCCGACCGGACATCGCCAGCACGTTGCGCTGCACGAGGCGGTCCATGCCCGCGATGCCGATCGCGGAGAGCAGAGCGCCGATGGTGGTCGGGATGAGGCAGACGAGCAGGGCGATCAGCACCGGGATGCTGACGGGAGACGCCGCGTACGACGCGATCGGGTTGAGCGCGAGCACGACGACGACGAACACGATCGACAGGCTCGCGAGCAGGATGTTCAGCGCGATCTCGTTGGGCGTGCGCTGACGGCTCGCACCCTCGACGAGCGCGATCATGCGGTCGACGAAGGTCTCGCCGGGCTTCGAGGTGATGCGCACGACGATCCGGTCGGACAGCACCCGCGTGCCGCCCGTCACGGCGCTGCGGTCGCCGCCCGATTCGCGGATCACCGGGGCGCTCTCGCCCGTGATCGCCGACTCGTCCACGGTCGCGATGCCCGCGACGATGTCGCCGTCGCCGGGGATCAGTTCGCCCGCCGTGACGATCACGACGTCGTCGCGCTGCAGCTCGGCCGACGACACCTCGACGATCTCGGAGCGCTCGGCCGCGGCATCCGTCGCCTGGTCGTAGTGTGCGACGCGACGGGCCATGGTGCTCGTGCGCGTCTTGCGCAGGCTGGCCGCCTGGGCCTTGCCGCGCCCCTCGGCGACCGATTCGGCGACGTTCGCGAACAGCACCGTGAACCACAGCCAGATCGCGATGCCCCACGTGAAGATCGGGGGCACCGCCGTGCCGCCGGACTCGGCAGGGCCGCCCAGGAACGGCTCGGCGATCGCGAGCACGGTCGTGAACGCGGCGCCGGCCCAGACCAGCAGCATGACGGGGTTGCGCACGAGAGACGCGGGGTTGAGCTTGCGCAGGGCGCCGGGCAGCGCCTCGACGAGCTGGCCCCAGCTGAACGAGCGCGGCTTCGGGGCGGGAGCGGATGCCGCGGCATCCGTGTGTTCTGCGGGTGTGGTGATGAGCGTCATGTCAGACGAGTCCTTCGGCGAGCGGGCCCAGGGTGAGCACCGGGAAGTAGGTGAGCGCGGTGACGATGACCGCCACGGCGATGAGGAGGCCGACGAACTGCGGCCGGTGGGTGGGCAGGGTGCCGGAGGTCTCCGGCACGTGCTGCTGAGCGGCGAGCGAGCCGGCCAGCGCCAGCACGAGCACGATCGGGAGGAACCGGCCGAGCAGCATCGCGATGCCCAGCGCCGTGTTGAACCACGGGGTGTTCGCGGTGAGCCCCGCGAACGCCGAGCCGTTGTTGTTGGCGGCGGAGGTGAAGGCGTAGAGCACCTCGCTCATGCCGTGCACCCCGGGGTTCCAGATGCTCGTGGCCTCGACGTCCGCCCTGACGGCGGGGATCGCGAAGCTCAGCGCGGTGCCGGCGAGCACCAGGGTCGGCGTGACCAGGATGTACAGGCTGGCGAGCTTGATCTCCCTCGGGCCGATGCGCTTGCCGAGGTACTCCGGGGTGCGGCCGACGAGCAGACCGCCGACGAACACGGCGATGATCGCGAGCACGAGCATCCCGTACAGACCAGAGCCGACGCCGCCGGGGGCGACCTCGCCGAGCATCATGTTGAGCATCGGCATCATGCCGCCGAGCGCCGTGTAGGAGTCGTGCATCGAGTTCACGGCCCCGGTCGAGGTGAGGGTCGACGCGCTGCCGAACAGGGCGGAGCCCAGGATGCCGAAGCGCTGCTCCTTGCCCTCCATCGCCGCGCCGGCGAGCTCCGGGGCGCTGCCGCGACCGGCGAGCTCCAGTGCCGAGAGCGCGAAGGTGGAGACGAGGAAGATCGTGCCCATGACCGCGGCGATCGCGTACCCCTGCCGGTCGTCGCCGACCAGGCGTCCGAACGTGCGGGGGAGTGCGAACGGGATCGCGAGGATGAGCAGGATCTCCAGCAGGTTCGTCCACCCGGTGGGGTTCTCGAAGGGGTGCGCGGAGTTCGCGTTGAAGAAGCCGCCGCCGTTCGTCCCGAGGAGCTTGATGGCCTCCTGCGAGGCGACGGGGCCTCCGGGGATCGTCTGCGCACCCCCGGACACCGTGGTGACGTCGGTGAAGCCGGCGAAGTTCTGGATGACCCCTCCGGCGATCAGGGCCACGGCGCCGATCAGTGCGATCGGGAGCAGGATGCGTCCGAGCCCGCGGATGAGGTCGACCCAGAAGTTGCCGATCGTCGTGGAGCCGCGGCGGGCGAATCCGCGCACGAGTGCGACGGCGACGGCGATGCCGACCGCGGCCGACACGAAGTTCTGCACGGCGAGACCGGCGAGCTGCACGGTGTAGCCCATCGTGGTCTCGGGGGAGTACGACTGCCAGTTCGTGTTGGCGACGAAGGATGCCGCGGTGTTGAACGCGAGTCCCTCCGGCACGGCCGGAAGGCCGAGCGATTCGGGGAGGAACGCCTGGAGCCGCTGCAGGCCGTAGACGAGGAGGAGTCCGACGACCGAAAACGCGAGGACGCCCCGCAGGTAGGCCCGCCACGTCTGCTCCGACGAGGAGTCGACGCCGATCAGGCGGTAGATGCCGCGCTCGACGCGCAGATCCTTGGGGGTGCTGAACACGTGCGCCATGTAGTCGCCCAGCGGGCGGTACAGCAGCACGAGCACCACGACCACGGCGACCGCCTGTGCGACGCCGAACCAGATCTCCCCGCCCATCAGAACTTCTCCGGGGCGACGAGGGCGACCACGAGGTAGACGACGGCGGCCACGGCGAGAGCCGCGGCGGCGATCTCGAAGAAGATCACAGTCGTTCCACCCCCTTGGCCACGAGGGAGACGAGGGCGAACAGCGCGAGAGTCAGCGCGATGTAGATGATGTCGAGCACGAGAGTCGATCAAACTCCTGTGCGAGGGGCGCCGCCGCGATCCTCACGGTTCCCCTACGGCGTCCGGGGCGACGCATGCGGGATGCTCACGGCATCCGCTCTCCGACGCCTTCGCGAAATGAACACGTCGAAACCTGAGGGCCGGGGAGGCTCACTCGGCGGGGGCGCCGCCGTACTTGCGGCATCCGCTGAATCCGCCCTCCTCCTCCGAGGTCGGGGAGACCGCTGCACGAGGCACGAGTTGGCTGGGCGACACCGATCCGGTGCAGGTGAAAACGATGAGATCGCCCGGGGCTGTCGTCTCGGGGAGGCGGGCGTGCATCGGCGTCCCGCCGTCTGCGGGGTGGATCAGCACCCGGCGGAGCACGCGGGAGCGTGGGGAGCTGAGGAGCTCCACATGCATCACGCGGGAGGCGATCGCGCCGAGTGTGCAGTCGACCGCGACGTCGACCTCGCCGTGCCATCGGCGGGGTTCGCTCCGGATCGTGACCGCCGCGATCACCGTGGTCAGGTGCTCCTCGACGCTGCGGGCGGTCTCTGATCTCGGCGCGATCAGGACGCAGGGTGTGCGGCGTTCCCGCGCCAGCTCGACGAGGGAGCGGCCGCCCACCGTGATGTCATGCGCGCCCACGGCGGTGTGCGCCGGCCACAGGGCGCTGGTGTCGCGCCGGATGTCGTTGCGCACGAGTGACGTCGCGTGCAGGATCGAGTGGGACAGGATCATCGCGCGACCGCCTCGGATTGCGCGGTTGCGGGCCCGATGCGGACATCGTGCAGGGTGACCGCACCGGTGCACGGGACGGCGACGACATCGCCTTCACGGAGGTCCGACGGCAGGTTCGCGGTCGGGTGCGGCCAGCGGGATGCGGAGCCCTCGCCGGAGAGCAACTCGATCTCCACGGATCGGCAGGTGGATGCACGGCCGATGAGCCGGCTCTCCGCCCAGTGCGCTTCGAACCCGTCGAGGGCGCAGTCGGCGACGGCGATCCGCTTACCCTCCTGCGTGTCGATGCGGAGAGTGATCGTGAAGACGAGCACCGTCACGTCGGTTCCCCCTGCTGTCCGGTGGGTACCCATCAGGGAGTAAGGCAGGTCTCCCGTCAGCACCGCGGGGGCGCCGCTGACCTCGAGCAGGCGCATCAGCGAGATGCCGCCGACTGTGACGTCGGTGGTGGTCGCCTCGGTGTGCACGGGCCAGAGATGCACGGTGAGTGGAACGGGAAGGCTGCGACGCAGTGTGGGGAGGATCTCGGTGAGAGTCATGATCCCGTCTTATGCCGTGTGGCGAGGTGGCGAGCAGGCGTCACACAGAGCCCATACGCGCTGCACGTCGGGCGCTCACGGGCATCGTGCGGGCGTCGATCGAGTCGGCTCCGACGACGAGGAGGTCGTGGACTGGATCGAGGCGGCGGCGAACGAAGAGTCTGAGGACCGGCCCGCGTAGCCGTTCCGCATGGAAACGGGCGGGAGCCGTTCGGGTTCCGTCTGGATCCGCGCCTCGCGGTCGCGCGCGGAGGAGTGTGGATGGCATGTCCCTCATCCACCGTCCCCGCTTCACCACCGCACCCGTAACCGCCGCGGTGCCCGCCGCGCTCGTTCGCGCCCCGCGGTGGGGGCACCTGTCGCGGAGCGTGAGCCACTACGGCACCGTCGCCTGCGTGCTGGCCATCTATCCGCCCGACTCCTCGGATGCCGAGCGCCGGCTGGCCGAGGCGAACCGGCTGTACGCGCCGCTGTCCTTCGGCGGCAGCGTCGTCGCGTGGGTGGCCCTGTGCGCCGTCGGTGCGCCTCCGCTGCTCGCCGCGATCGCGCTCGCCGTCGTGCTCCTGCCCGTCGGCATCCTCCTCTCCCGTCGCTCCCGCGGCATCCGGAGCCGCACGATCACGCTCTCGTCGAGCAGGTCGGGGCTCGGCGACGACACGGCCGACGAGCGTGCGCGACAGCGCCGCCTCGACACCCTGGCGGAGGCACTGGAGGACGCCGCCGTCGCCTGCCGTCAGGGCGTGAGCGACCGCGCCGGATTCGACCGCGTGTGGCGGGCGGCGTATGCGCATGCGCTCGCCGTCGCGGTGCGGTGAGGCCGAGGCGAGCACAATAGGGGCATGCTCTCCGTCCGCGTCAGCGTCGCCCGCCCGCTCTCCGCACAGGTTCGCGAGAGCCTCGCGCAGGACCCCACCGTCTGCGGGCTGATCGTGGTCCCCGGCGCCGCGCTCGACGGTCACGGCGACGTGATCCTGTTCGAGATGACCAGGGAGAACGCGAACAACATCATGCGCTCGCTCCGGCACCTCGGCGTGCCGGAGGAGGGCGGCATCGTCGTGTCCGAGCCGCTGGTCGTCGTCTCCGACGCGGCCGATCGTGCGGAGAAGGTCGCGCCGGGGCATCCCGCCGACGGCGTGCTGTGGGCGCAGCTCGCGAGCCACGCCGAGGAGGATGCCCGGCCCTCGGTCTCGTTCTTCGTCTTCCTGCTGCTCGCGACGCTCATCGCCGGGGTCGGCCGGATCCTCGATCAGCCGATCCTCATCATCGGGGCGATGGTCGTCGGACCGGAGTTCGCTCCCCTCGCCGCGATCTCCTATGCGCTCGTGCGCCGTCGCCGGGGGATCGTCGCGCCGGCTCTCGGCACGCTCCTCGGCGGCTTCGCGGCGTGCGCGGCGATCGCCTGGGCCGTGTGGGCGCTCCTCTACGGACTCGGCGTGATCACGTTCGCGCAGGCGACGACGGGAACCGCGACGGAGTTCATCGTCGCCCCTGACGCCTGGTCGTTCGTGATCGCCATCCTCGCGGGGATCGCGGGGGTGCTCTCCCTGACGACGGCGAAGTCGTCGGCGCTCGTCGGCGTGTTCATCTCGATCACCACAGTGCCGGCCGTGGGCACCATCGGGCTCACCCTCGCGGTCGGCGCCTGGGAAGAGGCGCGGGGCTCGGCGATCCAGCTCCTCGTCAACCTCTGCGGTCTTCTCATCGCCGGGGTCGCCACCCTCTACGTGCAGCTGCTCACCGGCCGCTGGCGGGGTCTGCGCGCCGCACGGCTGCGCAGGCGCCCGCGCCAGCGCAGCAGCGCCCGCGTGCGGATGCTCAGCATCGAGGAGGACGCCCGCCAGCCGCGCCGCGCACGGGGCGCACGCCGCGACGGGTGAGACGCCGCGCGGTCACCCCTGGATGCGCCGCATCTCCTCGGCGAGCGGGCCGTTGGTCTCATCGAACCGCCGCGTGATGCGTTCGCGCACCTCCGGCTGCTTGTTCTGGCTGAGCTTCGCCCTGGCGTCGAACCGGGTGACCCGCATGCGCAGGCCCACCGTGCCCTTGGCCGCACGGCGCGTGCCCTCCTCGTCGTCGCTCAGGCTGCGGCCGTGCGCCCTGTGCTGCTCGAAGTGGTCGGTGAGGCGGGAGAGCATCGCGTAGTTCTCCTCCTCGTCCAGGATCGCGGGCGTGCCGTAGAGATGCGCGGTCACGTGATTCCAGGTGGGCACCAGATCTCCCGGTTCGTACAGGCTCGGCGACACGTAGTCGTGCGGTCCCTGGATGATCACGAGCACCTCGTGCGCACCGAGCTCGTGCAGCTGCTCGTCGGGTCGACCGAAGTGACTGGCGATCACGATGCCGCTCTCGTCCTCGTCGAGCAGCACGGGGTAGTGCGATGCGACGAGGCCGGTGGATGCCGGCGACACGAACGTCGCCCACGGATTGCCGCGGATGAGCCGCTTGACCTCCTCCTGGTCGGTCATCAGGTAGCGGGGCGTGTGGCGCATCAGGACTCCTCGGTCGATCGGGTGGGGGTGAGCCGGGTGCGCACGGCCAGGGCGGCGCACGCGATCACAGCTAGGCCGCCGAGCACGGTCGCCCAGCCGATCCGCTCGTGCAACAGGAGCGCCGCCCAGAGGATCGTGATCACGGGCTGGGCCAGCTGCACCTGGCTGACCTGCGCCATCGGGCCGATCGCGAGGCCGCGGTACCAGGCGAAGAAGCCGAGGAACATGCTCACGACGGCGAGGTAGGCGAAGGCCAGCCACTCGACGGGCGTGGCACTCGGAGGGTCGGCGGCGACGGAGACCGCGGTGAGCGCGATCATCAGCGGTGCGGCGAGCACGAGCGCCCACGAGACCGTCTGCCATGAGCCGAGCTCGCGTGCGAGCAGGCCGCCCTCCGCGTATCCGATCGCCGCGGCGAGCACGGCGCAGAACAGCAGCAGGTCCGACCACTGCAGCCCGCCGAAACCGCCGTTCTGCAGCGACGCGAAGGCGACGGCGGCGGCCGCGCCCAGGACGGCGAAGACCCAGAAGGATGTCGCGGGTCGCTCCTTCGTGCGCAGCACGACCATGGCGGCGGTCGCCGCGGGGAGCAGGCCGATCACGACAGCGCTGTGTCCGGCGGGGGCGGTCGTCAGCGCGAACGAGGTGAGCAGCGGGAAGCCGGCGACGACGCCGCCGGCGACGACGGCCAGGCGCGCCCACTGCGAACCGGTCGGCGGATGCTGTCGGGTCGCCGCCAGCGCGATCGCCGCGAGGCCGGCGGCGACGACCGCGCGTCCGGCGCCGATGAAGAGAGGGGAGAGGCCGCCCACGGCGATGCGGGTGAACGGGACCGTGAACGAGAACGCGAGGATGCCGAGGAGACCCCACCAGAGGCCGGCGCGCGAGGATAGCGCCTTCGGCTTATCCAGGATAACGCTACTCTGATCTTTCATGAGTCAGGATAGCACCGACCGAATCGTCGCCGGATTGCGCGGATGGATCACCGCTGCCCCTCCGGGGGCCCGGGTGCCGTCGAACCGAGCGTTGACCGCCGAGTACGGCGCGAGCCCCGTGACGGTGCAGAAGGCGATGCGCCGGCTCGTGGGCCTGGGGCTCGTGGAGTCGAGGCCAGGGGTCGGCACGTTCGTGCGCGCCGTGCGCGCGGCCCGGTCGGTCGACTACGGCTGGCAGACCGGAGCCCTCGGCGCTCCTCCGAACCGCACGTCGGCGCTCGCATCGGCGCAGCGCGTCGCCGCCCCCGACGCGATCGGACTGCATGCGGGGTATCCCGCGGTCGACCTGCTCCCCGAGCGTCTGGTGCGTCAGGCGCTCGCGCGCGTCTCCCGCACCGAGATCGCGATGACCAGGGCGCCGGCGGCGGGCGTCCCGGATCTGCAGGCGTGGTTCGCCGGGGAGCTCGCAGCATCCGCCCCTGCCGGCGTCACCCCGGCGGCGGCGCGGGATGCGCTGATCATCTCCGGCAGCCAGAGCGGACTGAGCTCGATCTTCCGTGCGGTGGTCGGACCGGGCCGGCCGCTGCTGATCGAGTCGCCCTCCTACTGGGGCGCCATGCTCGCGGCGGAGCAGGCCGGGGTCGTGCTGGTGCCGATCCCCTCGGGGCTGGCGGGGCCCGACCCGGATGCCGTGGAGCGGGCGTTCGCGCAGACCGGAGCCCGCGCGTTCTACGCGCAGCCGACGTTCGCGAACCCGACCGGCGCGCAGTGGCCGGCGGAGACCGCGCATGCGGTGCTGGAGAGCGTGCGGAGACACGGCGCCTTCCTCATCGAAGACGACTGGGCGCACGATCTCGGCATCGATGCGGAGCCGCGTCCGCTCGCCGCGCTCGACGACGACGGACACGTCGTGTACCTGCGATCGCTCACGAAGAGCGTGTCGCCGGCGCTCCGCGTCGCGGCGGTGATCGCGCGAGGACCGGCCAGGGAGCGCATCCTGGGCGACCGTGCCGCGGGATCGATGTACGTCAGCGGTCTGCTCCAGGTCGCCGCGCTCGAGGTCGTGACGCAGCCGGGCTGGCGCACGCACCTCCGCGGCCTCCGCGAGCAGCTGCGCTCCCGGCGCGACCTGATGCTCTCGTGCCTCGCCGAGCACGCCCCGCTCGCGACCGTCGAGACCGTGCCCGTCGGCGGTCTGAACCTCTGGGTGCGACTGCCCGAGGGGTCCGACGTGGGGCAGATCACCCGCGAGTGCGAGCTCCGCGGACTGATCGTCGCCCCCGGCGCCGAGTGGTTCCCCGCCGAGCCGTCCGGGCCCTTCGTGCGGCTCAACTACGCGAGCGCCGATCCGGCCCGTTTCGCCGAGGCGGCCGGCATCCTGGGCGGCGTTCTCGAGGCGCGCTGAGGAGGTCTACACTCGCGGGGTGGGCGCACCGACTCGACGGATCAGCGCGGGGACGGTGATCATCCTCGCGCTCGTCGCCGTCGCGGCGGTCTGCGTGCTCACGGGGCTCCTCCCGACGCACGACGCCGAGGCGCTCGGACTGCGCATCGCGCCGGTCATGGGCTTCGTCATCGCGATCACGGTCGTCGCCGAGCTCGCCAGGGATGCCGCCGTGTTCGACGTGCTCTCCCAGCATCTCGCCCGCTGGGGTCGAGGGCGGGTGATCGGCCTGTGGGCCGCCGTCGTGGCGCTCGCCGTCGTGAGCACGGTGTTCCTGTCGCTCGACACCACCGCCGTGATCGTCACCCCGGTCGTGGTGGTCCTGGCGCAGAGCATCGGGGTGAGCCCGCTGCCGTTCGCCCTCGCCACGGTGTGGCTGGCGAACACGGCATCCCTCGCGCTCCCCGTCTCGAACCTCACCAACCTCCTCGCCGCGCAGCGCATGGGCGGCGATCCGGGGGCGTTCCTCGCGCTCAGCTGGGCGCCCACGCTCGTCGGCATCGCGATCCCGGTCGCGATCCTCACCGTCGCGCATCACCGCACGCTGTTCGCCGCCTACCGTGTGCCCACGGGCGGTGCGCCCTCCGACCGCATCCTGTTCTGGAGCGCCACCGGGGTGCTGATCGTGCTCATGCCGCTGCTGGCCGTCATGACGGAGGTCTGGATCCCCGCGACGGCTGCGGCGTGCGCCCTCGTCGTGCTCTTCGCCGTCCGCCGGAGGCACGTGCTGCGTCTGTCGCTCATCCCGTGGCGTGCGCTCGGCCTGGCCGGTGCGCTGTTCGTGCTGGTGGAGACCGCGCACGCGCAGGGCGTCCTGGGGTTCCTCGACGCGCTCGCGTCGTCGGGCGACGGTCCCGGCCAGCTCCTGGGGCTCGCGGCGGCGGGGGCCGTGGCGGCGAACGGCGTGAACAACCTCCCGGCCTACCTGATCCTCGAACCCTCCGCGCACGGACCCGTCGCGCTCATGGCCCTGCTGATCGGCGTGAACCTCGGGCCGCTCATCACCCCGTGGGCGTCACTGGCCACCCTGCTGTGGCATCACCGGGTCGTCTCCCTCGGCGTCGACATCCGCTGGGGCCGCTTCATGCTCTGGGGTGCAGCGGTGGCCGTGCCGACCGTGGTCGTCGCGGCGCTGGTGCTCAGCCTCGTCTCGGGCTGAGCCACTCCTCGCATGCGACGGCCGCCGCATCTGCGGTGACCAGTTAGCTGAACACCTCCGTCTCCGTGACCAGTTAACTGAACAGTTCCGCGTTTGCATCCGGGAGATCGGCTATTCCATGGAGCGCCCGCGCGGTCAGGCCTCGTTCGCGCCCTTCTTCGCCGTCGGGTCCTCCGACGGCGGCCCCTCGGGGCGGTGGGCGCGTCGTCCGTTCACGACCACGGGGCGACCGGCGCGCTCCTGGCCCGGCAGCGGACGCGAACGGCGGCCGTAGATGAGCTCCGATGAGTCGAGCAGCCACGGCACGAGCGTGATGGAGACGCCGTGGATCAGCATCAGCTGGTTGGCGATGCGCCGCGACCGGCGGTTGTGCAGGAACGTCTCCCACCAGTGGCCGACGATGTACTGCGGCAGGTAGACCGTCACGACCGACGATCCGTGCTTCGCCCGGTACTTCTTGATGAAGCCGGCGATGGGCTGCGCGAAGGAGCGGTACGGCGACTCCACGATCACGAGCGGGATCGGCATCAGGTGATCCTCCCACTCCTTCTGGAGCGCGGCGGCCTCCTCGGCGGAGACGGCGACGTGGATCGCCATCGTCTTGCCGTGCTTGGCGGCGATCGCGTAGTCGACGGCCTTCACGACGGGCTTCTGCAGCTTGCTGACGAGGACGAGCGCGACGTCTCCCGTGGCGCCGAACTTCGTGATGTCGTCGATCGCGATCTCGTGCTCGACGTCGCGGTAGTACCGCTTGACGCCCAGCATCAGGAACGCCAGGACCGGGATCGCGATGAACACGAGGTACGCGCCGTGCGTGAACTTGGTGATCGTCACGATCACGAGCACGAAGACCGTCAGCGTCGCGCCGATCGTGTTGATGACGAGGCCGACCTTCGCGCCCTGGCGATCGGATGCCGAGACGCTGCCGTCCGTCTGCCGCAGCAGTCTCTTCCAGTGCCGCACCATGCCGATCTGCCCGAGCGAGAACGACACGAAGACGCCGATGATGTACAGCTGGATGAGGGTCGTCAGCTTCGCCTGGAACACCACCAGCACGATGATCGCGGCGATGCCGAGCACGATCATGCCGTTCGAGAACACGAGGCGGTCGCCGCGGGTGTTCAGCGACTTGGGCGCGTAGCCGTCGCGGGCGAGCACGGCGCCCAGCAGCGGGAAGCCGTTGAACGCGGTGTTGGCCGCGAGCAGCAGAACGCAGGCGGTCGCCGCCTGCACGATGAAGAACGGGATGCTGCCGCCGCCGAAGGTCGCGGCGGCGATCTGCGCCATCACGCTGGGCTGCGGCTTCGAGCAGTCGAAGCCGATCAGGTCGCAGGGGTTCTCGGCGTAGTGGACGCTCGTGATGAGCCCCATGGCGGTGAGACCGGCGAACAGCAGGGCGGCGATGGAGCCCATCATCACCAGGGTCGTCTGGGCGTTGCGGATCTTCGGGGCGCGGAACGCCTGCACGCCGTTGGACACGGCCTCGACGCCGGTGAGGGCGGAGCATCCGCTCGAGAAGGCGCGCAGGATGAGCAGGATGATGGCGGCATCCGCGAGGTGCTCGCCCTGGATCTGATACGCGGCGCTGTCGGCCACGGGGGCATCGCCGAGGAAGGTGCGGATGAGGCCGGTGACGATCATGACGCCGACCGAGCCGATGAACAGGTACGTCGGGATCGCGAACACCGTGGACGCCTCGCGCACGCCGCGCAGGTTCACGATGACGATGAGGACGACGAAGCCCACCGCGAGCTCCACCCGGAGCGGGTCGAGCTCGGGAACCGCGGAGATGATGTTGTCGACTCCGGAGGCGATCGACACAGAGACGGTGAGGATGTAGTCGACGAGGAGGGCGGCCGCGACGATCACCCCGGGGATCTCGCCGAGGTTCTTCGACGCGACCTCGTAGTCGCCGCCGCCGGACGGGTACGCCTTGATGAGCTGGCGGTAGCTCAGCACGACCACGATCAGCAGGACGACCACGGCTGCGGCGACCCATGGTGCGAAGGTGAGGAACGCCAGCCCGCCGAGCGCGAGCGTCAGCAGCATCTCCTGCGGACCGTACGCGACCGAGCTCAACGCGTCGGACGCGAAGATCGGCAGCGCCATGCGCTTGGGGAGCAGTTGGTTGTCGGCCTGCTCGCTCGTCAGCGGGTCTCCGATGAGGATCCGCTTGGCGATCTGCGGTGCGTCCGGATTCTCCCGGGATTCGTCTGACACGTCGGGCGAGCCTACGCCACTCCCTGTGCTCCTCACGACATCCTCACGGAATCCCTACGCCCCGCGTGTGCTGCCCTAACGGAATCCTTACGGGTGCGACATAGACTGGGATCCCGTGGGGGATCAAGTGTTTCTGGGGTTCATCGCCATCGCGATCGGAGTGGGATTCGGCATCCTGCTCTTCGTGCCGTTCGTGGCGATCAGTTACCGCCGCCGGGGGAGCCTGAGCTTCGGCCGCACCCTGCTCTGGCTCGCCGCCCTCGTCTACTTCTGGGCGATCTGGACCTATACGCTGCTGCCGCTGCCCGACCCCGAGACGATCCGCTGCGTCGGCATGATCACCGACCCGATGGAGGTCGTGCGCGACGTGCAGAAGGCGCTCGCCGCGCCGGGCAACCCGCTGCGCCACCCCGCGCTGCTGCAGCTCGTCTTCAACGTGCTGCTGTTCGTGCCGCTTGGCGTCTTCCTGCGGGTGCTCGGCGCCCGCGGCATCCCCACCGCCCTCGCTGTCGGGTTCGGTCTCTCGCTCCTCATCGAGACCACGCAGCTTACCGGCGTCTGGGGCCTGTACCCCTGCGCCTACCGGTTCTTCGACGTCGGCGACCTGATGACCAACACGACGGGCGCGGTGCTCGGCTCGGTGTTCGCGCTCGTGGTGCCGCGTTCCCTGCGCGGCGTGCGCGCGCGTGCGGATGCCGGCGAGCCGCGCCCCGTGACGCGCGGTCGTCGCGCGATCGCGATGCTCTGCGACGCCCTCGCCTACGGCTTCGTGATGTACGGCGTCGCGGTGGTCACGCAGCTGTGGTTCGAGTACGTCCTGCACGATCGGCAGACCGTCCTCGACGGACGCCTCGCCGAGGTGATGGGCATCTCGGCGGCATCAGGGCTGTGGCTGCTCATCATCCTGATCAGCGGGCGGTCGGTGGGCGACCTGGCGGTGCAGCTGCGCTACGCCGGGTCGCGGATGCCGGCGGCGCTGACCCGTCCGCTGCGCTGGGCCTCGGGCATCGGCGGCATCGGGGCTCTGCCCCTGCTCGGCGACGCCTTCGACGGGATCTCGTCCCTCCTCATCCTCGCGTCCGTCGTGCTGCTGTTCACGACGCGTCTCGGTCGTGGCCTCCCCGGCCTCATCACCGGTCAGGAGCTCGTCGACGCGAGAGGCGATGTCGAGGCGGCCGCGGAGTCGCGCACCGCCGGCGCCTGAGCGTCGTTCATCGACGATGCACAGGGATTTCCGATCACGAGTGCGTAGCGTCGTGAGCATGAGCACGGTTTCCGTCGACGAGAGCGCGATCACCGAGGCGAAAGAGCTCAGGGATCAGTTCCAGCGCTTCCTCCGCGAGTACGAGTTCGGCATGCGCGAGGTCGAGACGAAGATCTCGATCCTGCGCGACGAGTTCACCCACGATCACGCGTACAACCCCATCGAGCACGTGAAGAGCCGTGTGAAGTCGCCGGACAGCATCGTGGAGAAGATCGCGCGCAAGGGCATCGAGGAGCCCGACTTCGACCGCATCCGCGAGGAGATCACCGACATCGCCGGTGTCCGCGTGACCTGCAGCTTCATCGCCGACGTCTACCGGCTGTTCGATCTGCTCACCGCGCAGGACGACATCACCGTGCGGATCGTGAAGGACTACATCAAGAACCCCAAGCCCAACGGGTACAAGAGCCTGCACGCCATCCTCGAGGTGCCGGTGTTCCTCTCCACGGGGGCGCTGTCGGTGCCGGTCGAGGTGCAGTTCCGCACGATAGCGATGGACTTCTGGGCCAGCCTCGAGCACAAGATCTACTACAAGTTCTCGAATCAGGTGCCCTCGCACCTCGTCGACAGCCTGACGGATGCTGCGGATGCCGCGGCCGAACTCGACAGCCGCATGGAGCGCCTGCACCGCGAGGCGCACGGGGTGCCGCGGCGTCAGCTGGCGCCCCCGCCCCCTCCGCGCATCATCGGCGTCTGACCCGGCATCCGCCTACCGCCGCATCCGAAATTCGGACGATCACCCGTTTTTCGGATGATCCGCGCGGAATCGTCCGAAAAAGCGACATGCGTCCGAATTTCGGAAGCCGGGAGCGCGGGGCGGGGCTAGGCGTGGAAGACGGGGGATGCGGCGGGCAGCTCGGCGCCGCCGGTGATCATCCGCCGAAGTCGATCGACGGGGATCTTCGGCACGCGGTTCTCGTCGGTGAGTCCGTTGGTCTCCTGCGCCGTGTCGGTCAGTTGCGTGTAGCACCATCCGGCCAGCGGGGCGCAGTCCCGGACCGCGGAGAACAGCGTGGAGAGATGCGTCTCCAGGGCCTCGTCCGAGGCGACGGTCCGGTAGCCCCAGGTGCCGTCGGTGGCGCGGTCGACGCTCACGCCGCCGAACTCGCTGAGCAGCACGGGCCGTCCGGCGGTGTCGGATGACTCCTCCGGCGTGCCCACGAGCATGCGCCGGCCGTTCGGGGCGATGCCGTCGAGGGTCTGCCGCACGGCATCGGATGTGCCGTAGCGCGCCCGCAGCACCGCAGAGTCGTTCTCGTAGTCGTGCACGGTGAACAGGTCGGAGCGGGTGTGCTCCCACCCGTCGTTCGACACGACCAGACGGGAGCCGTCGAGCGTCTTCGTCAGGTGGTAGAGCGTGCGGGCCAGTTCGCGCTCCTCGGAGACCTGTGCGATCCGGTCGACCCCCCAGCTCTCGTTGAGCGGCACCCACACGACGATGCTGGGGTGCGACGAGTCCCGCCGAACCACGGCCGTCCACTCGCTCACCAGCCGCTCGACCGCGAGCGCGGAGAACTCGTACACGCTCGGCATCTCGGCCCACACGAGAAGACCCAGGCGATCGGTCCAGTAGAGGAAGCGCGGGTCCTCGATCTTCTGGTGCACGCGCACCGAGGTGAACCCGAGGTCCTTGATGAGCTGCGCCTCGTGCCGCAGGGCGTCGGCGTCCGGGGCCGCGAGATGCGACTGCGGCCAGTAGCCCTGGGAGAGCACCGCGCGCACGGCGACCGGCCGGTCGTTGACGAGCACCCGGCCGCCGTCGGTCCCCACCGAGCGGATGCCGAGGTACGAGCCGATCCGGTCGGAATCGCCGTGCGGCGGCAGCAGCTCCACCGCCGCGTCGAGCAGCAGTGGATGCTCGGGGGTCCAGAGCCAGGCATCCCGTGCCTGGCCGTTGCGCAGCGCGGGGAGGGAGAGCGTGAGCGTCTGGCGGGGTCCGGTGAGCTCCGTCACCTGTGCCGCGGCCACCTCCTCTCCACGGGTGATGCGCACCGAGAGTCGGGTTCCCGGCGACGGGTGGCCGTCGAGCTCGACCGAGAGGCGCACGACGGCGGCATCCGGATCGGTGCTCCAGGTGAGCCTGCGCACGTGACGGGCGGGCACCGACTCCAGCCACACGGGCTGCCAGATGCCGCTGGTGCGGTCGTACCAGACGACGTGGCGCCGCTCCTCCCAGTCCTGCTTGCCCCGGGGCTGCGCGAGGTCCAGGGGATCGTCCTCTGCGCGCACGACGAGGTCGAAGCCGTCTGCCGCGCTCTCCGGCACCACCACCGTGAACGGCGTGTGGCCCCCCTCATGCGCTCCGACGTGGGCGCCGTCGATCCAGACGTCGGCCCGGTGGTCCACCGCGCCGAAGTGCAGCAGCAGCGTGCGGCCTCCCTCGTGACCGGCCTCGGCCACCTCGGCCGCGGCGACGGTGCGTCGGTACCAGAGCACGCGATGGAACCCGGTGTCGCCGATGCCCGACGCGGGCGACTCCGGGGGGAACGGCACGATGATCTCCCCGGCGATCTCCGCCGGATCCTGTGCCCACCCCTCCGCGATCCCGCGGTCGTCCGGGTCGACGGCGAACCGCCAGGGGCCGGAGAGATCGGCCCATGAGGCGCGGACGAGCTGCGGGCGGGGGTACCGGCCGTCTTGGCTGCTGGCCGACGCGAGGCTTTCCTGTGGCATGGCAGGAAGCATATCCAAAACTTGCAGCGCTAGAAAGATGCAATCCGGTGATGGATGCCGATGCCTCGGCGCGATGCCTCAGCGAGGCAGTCGAGCCACAGTGCCGCGGTCGGCGATCGTGTACGGCGCGAGGAGGTGGCGCCCGATGCCGTCGTAGCCGTTCATGCGGTCCTCGAGCAGATCGAGCGCCGACGCCGCGATCGCGCGCTTGTCCGGCGACACGGATGACAGGGCCGGCGTCGCGTACCTGGCCAACGACGTGTCGTCCCAGCCGAGCACCGAGACGTCCTCCGGGACGCGCAGTCCGGCGCTGCTCAGCGCCCTCATCGCGGCCAGTCCGAAGAGGTCGTCGCGGCAGAGGACGGCCTCGGGGGCGACGCCCCTGTCGAGCGCGGCGGTCAGGGCGCGCACGCCGTCGTCGATCCCGAAGCCGTCGCTCTCGATCACGAGCGCAGGATCGAGCGGGATGCCGGCGCCGATCAACGCCTCCTGATACCCGAGCAGTCGCAGGTGCGTCGACTCCGCGATCTCCGTGCGCACCGAGGCGAGGAAGGCGATCCGGCGCCGCCCTGTCGCGAGCAGCAGTTCGGTGGCCTCTCGGGCCGCACGCACGTTGTCGATCATGACGTGGTCGGCGGTGAGCGGGCGCGCGGCCTCGCCGAGCAGCACGAGCGGGGTGTCGGGGCGCAGGCGCGCGATCTCGAGGGTGTCGATGCGGGCGGGGTGGAAAATCACCCCGTCGACCAGTCCCTCCTCGCGGTCGCGGATGACGGCGCGTTCGGCCTCGACGTCGTTCAGCGTCTGCTCCACGATGATCCGGTAGCCGCGGCGGCCGGCCTCCTCGCCGACGCAGCGGGCGATCTCGGCGAAGTACGGCTGATCCATCTCCGGGATCGCGAGCGCGAGCATCCCGGTGCGGCCCGTCGCCAGGCGTCGCGCGGTGAGGTTGGGGCGGTACCCGAGTTCGTCGATCGCCGCCTGCACCCGCTCGCGCATCCGGTCCGACACGTGCTCGTAGTCGTGGACGACGTTCGACACGGTCTTCATCGAGACGCCGGCGAGGGTCGCCACGTCCTGCAATCGCACCCGTCCGCCGGACCTGCCTGTCGCCATTCCGCCATCTTAGGGCCGAACGCGAGGAAGAATCCTTTGACATTTACAGCGCTATACATTAGCGTCCCGAACAGAGCAGTTCCCGCCGGTCCTCCCAGGCCGGATACCCGCAGCGCCGCGGTCGAGGGAGACCGGCGGCTCCTCACACATTCAGGAGAGGCAGATGAGAACACGCACCGCAGCAGTCGCTCTGGTCGCGGCCACCGCCCTGGTTCTGGCCGGATGCTCCGGCGGGGGCTCGGGAGAGCAGTCCGGCGACCGCACGGTCACCTTCATGGGGTGGGGGTCCCCGCAGGAGGTCGACGTCTTCAAGGACATGATCGCGCAGTACGAGAAGAAGTACCCGGGGGTGAAGGTCGACTACATCAGCGTGCCCGCGGCCGACTTCCAGACCAAGCTCCAGACCATGATCGCCGCCAAGAAGACGCCGGACGTCTTCTATATGGTGGGCGAGAACCTGCAGCCGCTCGTGAAGAACGGCGTGATCGCCGATCTCAGCGACTACGTCGCCGACAACGAGATCTTCGACGCCGACAACGTGTGGAAGAACGCGATCGACCTCTGGAAGTTCGACGGCACGACGCCGGGGCAGGGGGCGATCTACGCGCTGCCCAAGGACATCGGCCCCTTCGCCCTCGCCTACAACAAGGATCTCTTCGCGGCGGCCGGCATCCCCGATCCCGACCCCGAGGTCCCCTGGACCTGGGACGAATTCGTCGCCAACGCCAAGAAGCTGACCTCAGGGGAGGGCGCGGACAAGACCTACGGCACCGCCCCGTACTCTCTCGAGTCCGCGGTGTGGTCGAACGACGCCGACTGGCTGAACGCGGATCACACGAAGGTCTCCGTGACCGACCCGAAGTTCGTCGAGGCCCTGCAGTGGGTCGCCGACCTCTCCCTCAAAGAGGGAGTGGCGCCGAGCTCGGAGGAGGAGAGCTCGCTGGGGAGCTTCCAGCGGTTCATCGACGGCAAGATCGGCATGATGGGCATCGGCCCGTGGAGCCAGGGGCAGTTCTGGGACGAGGTGACGTTCGACTGGGACCTCATGCCGTGGCCGGTCCCGACGCCCACCTCGTCGGAGGCGACCTGGTACGGCGGTGTCGGCTTCGCGGTGTCGAAGGCGAGCAAGAACCCCACCGACGCCGAGAACCTCGCCGCGTTCCTCGCCTTCAACGAAGACGCGCAGCGCACGAACATGGAGAAGGGTCAGGCGGTCCCCAACCTCATCGACATGACGAACGACGAGTACCTGACGATGGACAAGCCGCCGGCCAACAAGCAGCAGTTCATCCGCATCATCGAGGAGGTCGGCCACCGACCCACTCAGACCTTCACCTACAACGGCGACTGGTGGAACGTGTTCTCGTCGAACGTGGCGAGCGTCTATCGGGGCGAGGTGACCGCCGCCGAGTACACGAAGTCGGTGGAGGCGGAGATGCAGACCGCGCTCGACGACGCGATCGCGACGGCGAAGTAGCACCAGACGGACAGGGTCGTCCGGGCCGTGCACCGGCCCGGACGACCCCTCACGAGAGAGGCCCGCCCATGACGGCACCCAGGAGAGCGCCCAGACAGGCGCGCCATGAGCGCACCTGGAGCGTCGTCTTCGTCGCGCCGATCACCCTGCAGCTGCTGCTGTTCTTCGTCGTCCCCGTCTCGGTCGCCGTCTACGCCGGCTTCACCGACTGGAACGTGCTGAGCGGCGAGCAGCACTTCGTCGGAGTCGACAACTTCACGGCGTTCCTCTCCGACCGCAAGTTCTGGATCGCCTCGGGCAACACCCTCTTCATGCTGCTGCCGATCCCGTTCTACCTCGCGTTCGGGCTGTTCTTCGCGATCGCCAGCCACCGCCGCACCCCTGGCAACAAGATCTTCCGGGTGCTCTACTTCCTGCCCTACGTGTCGTCGATCGTCGCGCTCGTGGTGATGTGGAAGTGGCTCTTCAACTACCAGTTCGGTCCCATCAACCAGGGGCTCAGCGACTGGTTCGGCATCCGCGGGCCCGACTGGCTGGGAGACCCCGCCTGGATCAAGGTCACGATCGTGATCATGATCGTCTGGAAGATGATCGGCATCACGTCGATCTACTACCTCGCCGCCCTCAACAACATCCCCGACAGCTACTACGAGGCCGCGCGGCTCGACGGGGCATCCGGCATCCGGACGTTCTTCTCGATCACCCTGCCGATGCTCTCCCCCGTGACCTTCTTCCTGATCGTGGTCGGCATCGTCGGCTCGCTGCAAACCTTCGTCGAGGTGCAGCTGTTCACCAAGAACGGCGGGCCGAACTACAGCGCGGCCACCATCACCTACTACATCTGGGAGAAGGCCTTCGCCTCGAACCAGATGGGCTACGCCTCGGCCGTCGCGGTGTTCTTCGCGCTCGTCATCCTCGTCATCACACTGATCCAGTTCCGGGTGTCCCGGCGCTGGGTGCACACGGAGGACTGAACCGACATGGCCACCCTGCGAACCCTCACGGCGCGACGTCGCGCGACGACCGTCGTCTTCTTCGTGCTCGTCCTGCTCGGGGCGCTCACCATGGTGCTGCCGTTCCTGTGGATGGTGTCGACCTCGCTCAAGGAATCGAAGATGGTCTTCGAGTTCCCGCCGCAGTGGATCCCCGACCCGTTCGACTTCTCGCACTACGTCGACGTGTGGAACGTGGTGCCGCTCGCCTCGGGCCTGCTGAACAGCGCCATCGTCACGCTGCTCGTCGTGGCGATCGGCACCTTCTCGACCACCATGGCGGCGTTCGCGTTCGCCAAGCTGAACTTCCCGCTCAAGGGGCTGCTGTTCACCCTGCTGCTGGCGACCATGATGGTGCCGGTCATCGTCACGCTCATCCCGCAGTTCCTCGTCTACGCGGAGGTCGGCTGGATCGACACCCTGCTGCCGCTCATCGTGCCGGGCACCCTCGGCAACGTGCTCATGCTGTTCTTCCTGCGGCAGTACATGATGGGACTCTCCACCGAGCTGCTCGACGCCGCCAAGCTCGACGGAGCGGGGTACTTCCGCATCTACTGGAGCGTCTTCCTCCCGCTGTGCCGACCGGCGATCGCCGCCAACGTGATCATCGTCTTCATGGCGACCTGGAACGACTACCTCGGTCCGCTCATCTTCACCAACTCGCCCGACAAGTCGACCGTGCAGCTCGTGGTCGCCTCGCTCACCGGCTACTACGCCGAACAGACCGACTTCCCGATGGTGATGGCGGCGTCCGTCATCGCCGTGCTCCCCGTGGTCGTGCTGTTCAGCCTCATGCAGCGGCACTTCGTCGACTCGTTCGCGATCAGCGGGATCAAGTGACCGTGGCCGTCTACGAGAACCCGATCGCCCGCGACGGCGACTACGCCGACCCCTTCGTGCTCCGCCATGACGGTCGCTACTACCTCTACTCGACGACCCCGCAGGTGGACTGCTGGAGCTCCGACGACCTCCTGCACTGGACGCCGGAGGGGCCGGCGATCGCGCCGGACGTCTTCCCCGGGCTGGTCCCGTTCGCGCCGGAGGTGGTCTACGCCGACGGGGAGTTCCACATGTACACCTCGCCGTCCGGTCAAGGACACCACGTGCTGCGGAGCGAGAGCCCCACTGGTCCGTTCGTCGACGTGAGCGGGAATGTCGGGCACGCGATCGACGGCAACGTGCTCATCGACGATGACGGTCGCCGGTACTTCTACTGGGCGGGCGACGAGGGCATCTGGGGGTGCGAGATGCCCTCGCCGACCGAGTTCGGGGAGCCCGTGCTCACCGGCATCCACATGAACGGCTGGACCGAGGGTCCCTTCGTGGCGAAGCGCGACGGCAGGTACCACATGACGCTCACGGGCAACCACTACCTGAGCCCCGGCTACCGGATCGATGCGGCGTCGAGCGATCATCCGCTCACCGGATGGAGTCCTGGGCTGCTGAATCCGCTGGTGGTCAGCACCGACGCGGAGTACACCGGGCTCGGGCACAGCTGCAGCGTCGTCGGCCCCGACCTGGTGTCGACGTACCTCGTGTTCCACAACATGAACCCCGACCTGACCCGGCATCTGAACATCGACCGTCAGGTGTGGGGCGGCGGCCGGCTGCTCGTGCTGGGGCCGTCGCGCGAAGCCCCCGTCCCCGCGGAGCCGACCCACCGCTGCGCCTGGAACGACGGCGACGCCGCGTCCTGGGAGGTCGAGGGAGGGATACTGGCCCCCGATCATCGCTCCGCCGTGCTGACCGGCGCGCTGGACGCCGCTGCGCTCTGGCGCATCGGGGCCGTGCCCACGCTCACCGCCGAGGTGTCGCTGACGGCGCTCGATGCCGCCGAGCACGGAGTGATGCTCGAGACGGAGGACGGCCGTCGGATCGTGGTCGGGATCGATCGGGACGCGCATCGCGTGCACGCGATCGACGGCGGGGAGCCGGCAGGGAATGCACCGCTCCCGCCAGGCTTCGCGCACGCCGCGCTGCACACGTGGAGGATCGTCGCCGACCACGACCGCATAGAGGTCTTCCTCGACGGACGGCGTCAGCCGCTGGAGCTTGCGCCGCTCGGCGCCCCCGCCCTCGTCGGCGTGCATGCGCGGGGCGGCGGCGTGCGCATCGGCCACGTCGCCCTCACCGACACCACTCCCGATGAGTCCGATCGCCGGGCCGTCGTCCCGGTGCCGGGGAGGCTCTGGGCCGCGCTCACGCCCGACGCCCCGTCGACGCAGGGCGAGAGCCTCGCGCTCGCCGCAGGGGAGTCCGCCGGCTACCGCCTGCACGCCGCGCGTGGGGACACGTTCTCCCTGCAGCTCGCGGGGGTGTTCTCCGCCGGAGACGTCATCGGGGTGGATGCCGGAGGGGAGAGCACCCGCATCCTGGTGAGTCACGACGGTCACGTCGTGACGGCGGAGATCCGCCTCACGCACGGGGAGAACCCGCTGCGGATCTCCGCCGTGGCAGGCGGGCCGGTCATCGAGCTGATCACGGTCTCGCCCGGACTCGGCGATGGTGACGCGGGCCCGGTCGACGGCGCGCTCTCGGGCTACGGCAAGGCCCTCCTCGATCCGACCCCGCGCGCGGACGTCGACATCGAGGCGGCGCTCGCGTTCACGGCGACCGAGAGCGGCGGACACGGAGACCTCCTGGTGAGGGCGAGCGCCCTCTCCGAGGGAGGAGAGGGCGCAGACACCCGACTCGGCGTGAACTTCCTGCTCGGGTACTCCGTGCAGCTGCACGTCGACCGGGTGGTGCTGGCCCGGCACGACTACGACGAGCGCATCCTCGCCTCCGCGGCGGCGGACATCGAGTCCGAGGCGCCGCACCGTGTCGTCGTGAGGCTGCGCGGCGAGCGCATCGCCGTCGAACTCGACGGCGTGCCGATCATCGACGTCGCGGACGTCCTCCCTCACGCCACGGGCGCCACCGGCATCCGTGCGGCGGGCGGACATCTTCGCGTGGAAGGGCTCGTGGTGCGCGGGATCGCGCACACCTAGACCGGGACGGCGAACGTCCGTCTCGACGAAGAGAAGGAGCAGCGTCATGCAGAGATCATCCACGGGGCGGCGACGACCCTCCCGTCTGACGGCCGTCCTCGCGGCGGCGGTGCTGGGGGCGGCGGGCCTGGTGGCCCTCCCCACGGCGGCTTCAGCCTCACCGGGTTCGGTGGTCGCAGCGCCGTCGTCGCCGAGCGGCGCGGAGAACAACGACTACCCGCGCATCATCCGGCTGGGCGCCAGCGCGGACCAGAGCCGGCGGGGCGACCTGCTGGTGATGTACAGCGTCAACGACACCGGCGTGCGCACGCACTCCGTCGTCAAGCGGAGCACCGACGGCGGCCAGACCTGGTCGACGCTGAGCACCCTCTACTCGCCGACCGCCGGGTGGGGCATCTACTTCGGATCGATGTACGAGCTGCCGCAGGCGGCCGGAGGTCTGCCCGCCGGCACGATCATCGCCGCGGGCAACGCCTGGGACAACGTGAACTGGTCGAATCAGGAGGTGCAGACCTTCATCAGCACCGACTACGGAGCCACCTGGACCCGCCGCGGCAACTGCGTGACGAAGTCGGGGGCGCCCAACCAGGTGTCCACGGGCCTGTGGGAGCCGGAGATCGTGCTGAACGCCAACGGCGACCTCGCCTGCCATTTCTCCGATGAGCGTCTGCGCTCCTCCGGCTACAGCCAGAAGCTCGTGATGACGACGTCGTCCGACGGCGGCGCGACCTGGGGCAGCCAGACAGACGTCGTCGCGGTGGGGGACAGCAGCTCGCGCCCCGGCATGCCGATCGTGCGGAAGCTGCCCAACGGCACCTACGCGCTGGGCTACGAGCTGTGCCGCGACTCGGTGGGCAACGCCGACCAGACCTGTCGCGTCTACCTGAAGACCTCGCCGGACGGAGCCTCGTGGGGGTCGGCGACCGATCTCGGCACCCTCGTGCAGACGGCGGACGGCCGTCAGCTGCTGCACACCCCCGCACTCGCGTGGAGTCCGGCCGGAGGTCCGAACGGCACCCTCATCATGTCCGGCCAGCGAGTCGTCACGGGGGCGGACGGTCCGACGACGGTCGTCAAGCCCGAGTCGGGACGCGTGGTGTTCACCAACACCAACCTCGGCGTCGGCGCCTGGCAGGCCGTATCAGCGCCGATGACGATCGACCCCACCGGCGACTACAACAACGGACCGGGCAAGCACTGCGCCAACTACAGCCCGAGCATCGTGCCGACGGCATCCGGGTCGGCGATCATGATGGTCTCCCCCAAGTTCGTCGCCGGGTCGACCACGAGGTGCGACGTGCGGTTCGGCACCGGTCCGGTGGGCACTCTTCCCCTCTATGCGCCGTTCGACTCCGGCAACGACATGGGCTGGTCCACGTACGGCGGCGCCTGGTCGGTGAGCGGCGGGGTCTACTCCCAGGCCGGAGCCTCCAGCGGACCGAAGTCCCTGGTGGGCTCGACGGGATGGACCGACGTGACGCTCGACACCGACATCCGCCTCGACACCACCGGTCAGGCCGGCGTGCTGCTGCGCACTCGCGCGCCGGCGGTCGGAGCTGACGCGCACGCGGGGTACTACGTCGGCGTCGAGACCAACGGCACGATCTTCATCGGCAAGCAGAACAACAACTGGACCTCACTTGCCCTGCAGAACGTGACCGGCGGCGTGAGCGCCGGCACCTGGTACCACCTCACGGCGAGCATCGTCGGCTGCACGATCACCGCCACGATCAAGCCCGACAACGGCACGGCATCCACCACGGCGACCGCGACCGACGCCGGATGCTTCGCCTCGGGTCAGGCGGGCGTGCGCACGCACCTGAGCTCGGCGTCGTTCCGCAACCTCCAGGTCACCCAGGCCGGTGCGTCGACGGCAGCCGCCTACGCCGACTCGTGGGCATCCGGCGCCTCGACGGGGTGGGCGGGGTACGGCGGCAGCTGGTCGACGTTCGCCGGCGGCATCGAACGTCAGTCGGCATCCGCGACCGACGGTCCGAAGTTCGCTTCTCCGATCGCCGGTGACGCCTACACGGTGTCGTCCGACGTGCGGCTCACGTCGCTGACCGCGCCGAGCGGAAACGCCGGCGTGCTCGCGCGGATGACCTCTCCCGGAGTCGGCCCCGATGCGTACACGGGCTACTTCGCCGGCGTCGACGGCAGCACCGGACGGCTGTCGCTCGGCAAGGCGAACGGGTCGTGGACGCCGCTCGCCGACACCGGGGTGCCGGGCGGCGTACAGGTGAATTCCTGGTACCGGGTCACGCTCCGCACCTCCGGCTGCACGATCACCGCGACGGGGCAGCGCACCTCGTCGTGGGACCAGGCCAGGGTGTCGGTGACGGATCCGTCGTGCGCGACCGGTGGAACCGCCGGAGTCCGCGCGATGCTCGCCGCGGCCGACTTCAGGGAGTTCCTGGTCTCGAAGGGCTGACGACAGGCATCCGCTCTTCGGGCGATCCCCCGTTTCTCGGACGATCCGCGCAGGATCGTCCGAGAAACGGGCATCCGTCCGATAAACGCACGGATGCCGGACGGATGCCGCGCCCTCGAGCGGTCTGTGATGACGGGTGTTCGAGAAACTGTTTGCGCTTAGCCATTCTCAAACATTGACACAGTCCAAAAACAGCGAGAAGATCGCGCTCTCAGTGGTAACGCAAACATTCAACGGAGAGTGGGACACGATGGCGTGGACAAGACGACTTTCACTGATCGCAGCCGCGGGTGCGAGCATTCTGCTGGCGGGCCTCGCGTCCGTGCCGGCGGGCGCGGCCGTGACCGGGACGTACACGGTGACGGTGGGCAGCACCGGCACCTGGACGAAGCCGGATGACACCCCGGCCGCGAGCTACATCGACAAGGACGGCACCTACTACTTCCAGCAGGCGCACGCCCTCTACGGTGCGACACAGGAGCGGCGATGGTCGTTCTACTCCGGCACGAACATGGACACCGCGACCCTGTCGAGCGCGCTGACCGACTCGGTGAATCCGGCGAACGCGAACGACTCGAACAAGGACACCACCTGGCGCTGCAACAACAGCCCCACCGGACTCGTGTCCTCCTACGCGCCGAGCACGACCACGTACTCCCAGCGCAACTTCTGCGACCTCGCCGGAGTCTGGGTCGATCCGGACTCGGGCGACTGGTACGGCCTCGTGCATAACGAGTTCACCCCGCAGCCCTACGGCGACGGCATCCACTTCGACGGCATCGATCTCGCGGTGTCCAGGGATCAGGGCAGGACCTGGACCATCAGCGACCGGATCATCACCTCGCCGTTCGGCACGACGCGCGGCAGCAGCACGGACTTCCCGCAGCAGACCTACCACTACGGAGACGGCGACCCCCGGCTCGTCGTGGATGCCGCGTCCGGCTACTTCTACGTCTTCTACGGCTCGCGGATCGTGAACAAGAACGGCAGCTGGGCGGCGTTCCATGCGCACGTCGCCCGCGCCCCCATCTCCGGAAAGATGGCCCCGAGCAGCTGGCAGAAGTGGTACGACGGCCAGTGGTCGCAGCCGGGCATCGGCGGCAAGGAGAGCAACATGGTGCCGGTGACGACCTCGAACGCCAACGGGTACACGCCCGTCGGCGCCGAGTACTCGCCGTCGACCCCCGGCACGGTGGCCCAGCAGGTCGCCGCGGGCACGACTCCGCCGACATCTCCTCTCTTCGTGATGGACGTGGCCTGGAACGCCTACCTCGGCCTCTGGATCGGCGAGCCGCAGGCCGTCGATCAGAGCGGCAACGCCCCGCAGCAGATCTACGCGACCGACGACCTGTCCTCGCAGAAGTGGACCCTGATCGGAGACACCGGGGCGTATCACACGGCATCCTGGTACCGCTGGTTCCTCGATCCCGTGAGCAAGACCAGCTCGGCCATCGTCGGCAAGGACTTCCGGATGTACTGCTCGTTCGGATGCTCCGGCGGCAAGTCGGGTGAGTACGTGAACGTCTCGCTCGGCGGCACGGTCGCGACCCCCGTCGACACGACGAAGACCTACCGCATCGGCTCGGGCGGACGGATGCTGGTGCAGTCGACCGCCGACACGAGCGTGACTTCCGCGACAGCCGACAACGGCCGGGCGACCTGGAGGTTCTCGCCGACGGGAGACGGGGCGTTCACCGTCGCGAACGACGCCACGGGCGCCCTGCTCGGGGTGTCGTCGCAGTCGTCGGCCGGACGCGCCTGGGGCGCCCCGCTCACGGCCGTGGCCGCGGCATCCCCGTCTGCGGGTCAGCAGTGGTGGGTGGTGCAGAACCGCTCGGCCACGACGAACGCACCGGACGGCACCGTCCGCCTGGTCAACCGCTACAGCGGACTCGTCATCTCGGTGTCCGCCACGACCGGACGCCTCGCCGAGACCACCCCGGTCCGCAGCTGGACCGCCGCCGGAACCGCGGTCGGAGGCACCCGCAGCGCCGCAGAGCAGACGCTCTCCCTGACCCCGGTCGCGTCGACGGGAGTGCTCGACGGCATCCGCACCATCAGTTCGGGTGGGAAGTCGATCGACAACCCCAACCACAGCACCACGGCCGGAACGCAGCTGGTGATCTGGACGAGCAACACGGGAGCGAACCAGAAGTGGCAGTTCGCCCGGCAGGCCGACGGCTCGTACGAGGTGAAGAACGTCGAGTCGGGGATGTGCGCCGACGTCGACGGAGGGTCGGTCGCCGCGGGGGCCAAGATCATCCAGTGGACCTGCAGCGGCGGGACGAACCAGCGCTGGACCGCGGCCGTTCAGTCCGACGGCACGTACACGCTCACGTCGGTGAAGAGCGGGCTCCTGCTCACCGCGACGGCCTCGACGAACGGCACGGGGCTGACGCAGCAGGCCGTGTCGGCGAGCGCCGTCCAGAAGTGGCAGATCCAGTAGCCGGATGACGCGGATGCGCCCCGGGCTCTCGGAGCCCGGGGCGCTTCGTCCGTGGTTCACAACTCCTCACGAATCGAGTGCGCTCGCGCTGGACCCGGCTCTGCGGGCCCGATCTCGCGGATCCTTGAGGAGTTGTGAACCGAGACCGTTCAGCCCAGGAACTCGCGCGCCGCCGTCGACAGGGCGGTGACGCCGACCTCGATGGTCGGGTGGATCTCGGGGGCGAAGTAGGGCGAGTGATTGGTCGGGATGTCCTCGGCCACACGTCCGGCGGCGTTCGCCGCGGCGAACTTCGCCGGGTCGGCGCCACCCCAGAACCAGAACACCAGCGGGACTCCGGCATCCCTCGCGAACCACGAGACGTCCTCGCTGCCGGTGAACATGCCGGGGTCGATGACCGACGCCTCGCCGAGCACCCGCTGCAGCGCGGCGGTCACACGCGCCGTGGCCTCCTCGTCGTTGATCGTGGCGGGCAGCGTGTGGTCGGTGCGGATCTCCGGCTCGCGCTCGGCGCCGGATGCCGCGGCCTCGGCGCGCACGATGCGCTCCACGCTGGCGAGCACCTTCTCCCGCGCGTCCTCGTCCGGGTAGCGCAGGCTGAGCTCGAGCTTCGCCTCTGCGGGGATGATGTTGTTCTTCAGGCCGGCGTGGATCGAGCCGACCGTCACGACCGCGACGCCCTGGGGGTCGATCTCGCGCGAGGTGATGGTCTGCAGCCGCATGACGGTCGCGGCCGCCATGACGACGGGGTCGATCGTCGCGTGCGGGCGGGAGCCGTGGCCTCCGCGTCCGTGCAGGGTCACGGTGAGGCCGTCGGATGCCGCCATCTGGGTGCCGCCGCGCACGCCGATGATCCCGGCGGGGAGCGGGGTGACGTGCTGTCCGAGCACGATGTCGGGCTTCGGGTAGCGGTCGAGGACGCCGGCGTCCAGCATGGCGCGCGCCCCTGCTCCGTACTCCTCGGCGGGCTGGATGAGCACGACGACGGTGCCGCTCCAGTCGGCGCGCTCCGCGACGAGCTTCTCGACCGCGCCGATCATGGCCGTCACGTGCATGTCGTGGCCGCACGCGTGCATGACGGGGACGGTCGTGCCCGCGGGGTCGACGCCCTTCGCCGTGCTCGCGTACGTCAGTCCGGTCTGCTCCTCGACGGGCAGGGCGTCCATGTCGGCCCGGATCCAGACGACGGGGCCGTCTCCGGACTCCCCTGAGCCTGACGAAGGGTTGCGCAGCACGCCGACGACGCCCGTGACGCCGACGCCCTCCTCGACTTCGAGCCCGAGATCTCGAAGGTGCTGCGCCGCGATGCCGGCGGTGCGGGTCTCCTGGAACGACAGCTCAGGATGCTGGTGCAGGTCGATGTAGAGCGCTTCGAGGTCGATCGTCATGGCCCGAGCCTACCGGCGGGTCGGGGGCGCTCGAGGGCGCCCGGGGCGAGCGTCGAGCTCAGTCCTCGCGCAGGCGCTGGGGGCCGGCGCCCTGGCTGCCGAGGGCGTCGTCGGGGTTCAGCAGCCCGCAGGCCTTCATGGACAGGCATCCGCAGCCGATGCATCCGGTGAGTTCGCGTTCGAGCCGTTCGATGCCTTCGCGGCGCTTCTCCAGCTCGCGCTTCCAGCGGCGGGAGGCGCGCTGCCAGTCGGCGTGGCTCGGCGTCTGCGTGAGGGGCACGTCGGCGAACGCCTCCTGCACGTCGGAGAGGGGGATGCCGAGGCGCTTCGCCACGGTGATGAGGGAGACGCGACGGAGCATGTGCCTGGCGTAGCGGCGCTGGTTGCCGGAGGTGCGGGTGGAGGCGATGAGTCCGAGGCCCTCGTAGAAGTGCAGCGCGGAGGGGGCGACGCCCGTGCGTCTGCTCATCTCGCCGATCGTCAGGGGCTCGTCGGGGGCGTGCGGCGTGCGGTCCGTATCTGCGCTCATCGGGGCGTCCTTCGCTCGATTTGACCTCAAGTGTACTTGAGGTCTTAGCGTTGCAGACGTGACCCGAACACGAGAAGCACGCGCCCCGCATCGGACGGTGCGCGCCCGATGACCATGAACGACACGCGACCGGCGGCCCCGGTCCCCACCGAGGTCGGCGAGGGCCTCAAAGCCGCTTTCCGACAGCATCCGGCCGGCGTCGCGATCATCACCGCGGCGAGCCCCGCCGGGCCCGTCGGCCTGACCGCGTCGAGCGTCGCCTCCGTCGCCGTCGACCCCGCCGCCATCGTGTTCTCGGTGACCAGGGCGACCGGCAGCGCGGGGGCGATCCTCGCGGCCGACGGCTTCGTCGTCCACCTCGTCGACGACGAGCACTCCGCCCTGGCGCAGAGCTTCGCCGTGAGCGGGTCGGAGCGGTTCACCCCCGAGCAGGGATGGCGCACGCTCCCGACCGGGGAGCCGTACCTTCCGGAGGCCAGGGTCGCCCTGCGCTGCCGCCCGATCCAGAGCGTCCCCGTCGGCTCCTCCACCGTCGTCATCGCCGAGGTGCTCGAGGTGCGGCACGGCCGCCCAGGGCGTCCGCTCGTCTACGTCGACCGTCGATTCCACGCGCTGCCTTCCGGCGGCGAGCACTGACCCCCGAACCTCCATCGAAAGGAAGACGCATGTCCGCTCCGTACACCCTCCCCGAACTGCCGTACGACTACTCGGCCCTCGAACCGCACATCTCCGGAACGATCATGGAGCTGCATCACTCCAAGCACCACCAGGCGTACGTCACCGGCGCGAACACCGCCCTGGAGCAGCTCGCCGCCGCACGCGAGACGGGTGACCTCTCCGCCGTGAACAAGCTCGAGAAGGACCTCGCCTTCAACCTCGGCGGCCACATCAACCACTCGGTGTTCTGGGAGAACCTCTCGCCCGACGGCGGCGGCTCCCCCGAGGGCGAGCTCGCCGCCGCCCTCGACGACGCGTTCGGCTCGCTCGACGCCTTCCGCGCGCACTTCACGGCCACCGCGCTCGGCGTGCAGGGCTCCGGTTGGGCCGTGCTCGCCTGGGACGGCGTCGGCGCGCGTCCGGTGATCTTCCAGCTCTTCGACCAGCAGGGCAACGCGCCCCTCGGTGTCACCCCGCTGCTGCAGCTCGACGTCTGGGAGCACGCCTACTACCTCGACTACCGCAACGTGCGCGCCGACTACGTCAAGGCGTTCTGGGAGATCGTGAACTGGCCCGACGTGCAGCGCCGGTTCCAGCGCGCCCAGGAGGCGACGAAGGGGCTCATCGTCGCGAAGTGACGGATTCCCTCCGGATGCTGCCGCCACAGCGGTCCGGAGGAGCACAATGTACTGCCGGGGGTCCGTCCGATCCCCGGCAGTACGCCGTCGAGAGGAATCGCGCATGACAGAGCAGCACTGGTCCGGTACGGGCACGGCATCCGACCCGTGGCGGCTGAAGACCGCTCCGCTCTCGTCGGAGTACACGATCCATCGCGACGACGAGTCCGATCCCGCGCTCCTCGTGTGCCAGGTCGGTTCCACGAAGCTGACGTACCTCGCCCGCGCGGTCGACGACCTGCACGCCGAGCTGCTGCGCCGCGGAGACTGGGTCGTGCTGGGGGCTGCGGACGAGAAGAAGGATGCCGCGCCCGACACGGTCGAGGCGTGGGGTCGCTCCGCCGACAACCCGGTGGGTGGCTGGTACGGGCAGCGCAAGGGGTACCGGGGCCGGTTCGGCATGTACGTGCCTCCGCTCCTCGAAGCGCTCGGGCTCGTCGAGCTGGAGCACAACCCGCGCAACAACAGGGTGCGCGCGCTTCCCTCCGCGTGACCGCCGCGGCGTGACCTCTCAGGGAAGGCCGCGCACCGCCCGGTAGGCTGGGTTGCGGAGAGTCGGGAAGCCTGGTCGACACATCGTTGTCGAGACCCCGGGAGATCCCATGACCATCCCTCCGCACGTCGCCCCTCAGACCTTCCCTGCGCGCGGCAGTCACCGCGAAGCCCGCCGCATCGGCGCGCTCCTGCGCAAGGAGAGCGTCGGGGGGATCCTGCTCGTCGTCATGGCGGGCATCGCCCTCGTGTGGGCGAACTCGCCCTTCGCCGACGGATACTTCGCCCTACGCGACCTCGAGATCGGCTACGAGCCCTGGCACCTCAAGCTGAGCCTGGGCGCGTGGGCCGCCGACGGGCTGCTCGCGGTCTTCTTCTTCCTCGTGGGGCTCGAGCTCAAGCGCGAGTTCGTCGTCGGCGACCTCCGCGACGTGCGCACCGCGCTCGTGCCGGTGATCGCGGCCGTCGGCGGGGTCGTCGTCCCCGCCGTGATCTACCTCGCCGTGGTCGGCCCCGACCCCGTGCTGCTTCGCGGCTGGGCGATCCCCACGGCGACCGACATCGCCTTCGCCGTGGCGGTCCTCGCGATCATCGGCTCACATCTGCCGAGCGGGCTGAGGCTCTTCCTGCTCACCCTCGCGGTGGTCGACGACCTCATCGCGATCGTCATCATCGGCGTCTTCTACACCGACGACCTCAACCCGATGCCGCTGCCCGCCGCACTCCTCGGACTCGCCCTCTACGCGGCGCTCGCGCAGCGCCGCCGTGGCTTCTTCCTCCGTCACCGGTTCGCGGCGTGGGCGATCCTCCTCCCGATCGGCGTCGCGGTCTGGGCGTTCGTGCACGCCTCCGGCATCCACGCGACGATCGCCGGCGTGGCGCTGGCCTTCATGATCCCGGTGAAGCCCGCAGACGGCTCCTCAGAAGCCGGTCTCGCCGAGGAGTTCGAGCACCGGTTCCGCCCGCTCTCCGCGGGGTTCGCCGTGCCCGTCTTCGCGTTCTTCGCCGCAGGGGTCACGGTGGTGGGCGACGGCTTCGTGCAGACCGTGACCCATCCGGTGACCATCGCGATCGTCTGCGCTCTCGTCATCGGCAAGCCCCTCGGCATCGTCGCGGCCACCTGGATCACCACGACCGTGACGCGGAGCCGCCTGAGCGACGGACTGCGCTGGGTCGACCTCGTCGGGGTGGGGATGCTGGCCGGCATCGGGTTCACGGTGTCGCTGCTGATCGGCGAGCTCAGCTTCCCCGCGGGGGTCGCGCACGATGCGGCGAAGACGGCGATCCTCGGCGCCTCGGTGATCGCGGCGCTCGCGGCATCCGTCCTCCTCGGCCTGCGGAACCGCCGCTACCGCGCGATCTCCGAGAGGGAGGCTCTCGACGAGGACGGAGACGGCGTGCCCGACGTGTATCAGCAGGACGCCTGACACCGGGGCGTCGCGGTCGTGGCGGCGCCGACTCTGATTGGATGGCGGGGTGCGCGACGTCGAGGGGGAGAGGGCCGATGGCGCCCGTGGCGCAGGCATCGGAGCGCTCGTGTGGCTCGCCGTCGCCACGTTCTCGATGGGCATCGACGGCTACGTCCTCGCGGGCCTGCTCTCGCAGATCGCCGATGATCTGAGCGTCGGACCGGCGGCGGCAGGTCAGCTGATGGCGGTGTTCGCCCTGACGAGCGCCCTCGCCGGACCCGTGCTCAGCGCGCTCACCGGAGGGTGGGAGCGCAAGGCGACGATCGTCGGCGCACTCGGGGTCTTCGTGATCGGCAACCTCGTCGTCGCGCTCGCCCCCACCTACGCGGTAGCCATGACGGGGCGGGTGGTCTCGGCGCTCGGCGGCGCTCTGCTCAACGCCGTGATCAGCGCCTACGTGGTGGCGAAGACGCCTCCGGAGCGCCGAGGGCGCGCCCTCTCGCTCATCCTCGGCGGGTGGCTGACCGCCACGGCGCTCGGCGTGCCGCTCGGCCTGCTGCTCGGGCAGAGCGACTGGCGGATTCCGCTGTTCCTCGTCGTCGCCGTCGGCTCGGCGGCGCTCGTCGGCATCCTGCTCCGGGTCCCGCGGCTGCGCCTGCCTCCGCGCTCGCTCCGGGAGACGCTGCAGCCGCTGCGGGAGCCGCGTCTGCTGGCCGCGCTCGTCGTGCCCGTCGGCATCATGTGCGCGAGCTACCTCTGCTTCACCTATGCGACGCTCATCGTGGGTCCGAGGGTGGGCGGAGGGCTCGTCATGGTCCTGGTGATGTTCTGCTACGGCCTGCTGAGCCTGGTCGGCAACGTGCTCACGGGCAGGCTCACCGACCGACGCCCGCCCGTGCAGGTCGTCACCGGCATCCTGGGGCTGCTCATCGCCTCCGCGCTGCTCGGCTCGCTCGGACTGCTGCTGCCCGGCGCGCTGGGCACGGTCGCCGCGATCGTGTGGTTCTTCGCGTGCGCGGTCGGCAACGGCGGCTCCGGCGTTCCGCTGCAGGCTCGCCTCAGCGCGATGGCTCCGGACTCGGCGGCGCTCGTCTTCGCCCTCAACGGCAGCGCGATGGCGCTGGGATCGGCGCTGGGCAGCGGCCTGGGCGGGGCTGCGCTGGAGATCGGGGTGGCCCCCGATCGGCTGCTGCTGATCTCGGCCGTCGTGCTGGCGGCGACGATGCTCGTGCACCTCGCGGTGGGGCCGAGGTCCGCCGCGTCGGCGCTGCGCGCCTGAGGCTCTCGGCGGCCGAGGCCGTCAGGCGAGGAGCTCTCCCGCGAGGGCTTCGATGCGGCGGCGGATCTCGTCGCGGATCGGCCGCACGGCGTCGATGCCCTGACCGGCCGGGTCGTCGAGAGCCCAGTCCTCGTAGCGCTTGCCGGGGAAGAACGGGCACGCGTCGCCGCATCCCATCGTGATGACCACGTCGGAGTCCTGCACCGCCTCGGTGGTGAGCACCTTCGGCGACTCCGCGGTGATGTCGATGCCCAGCTCGCCCATCGCCTCGACGGCGATCGGGTTGATCTGCTCGGCGGGCAGGGAGCCTGCCGAGCGGACCTCGATGCGGTCGCCCGCGATGTCGCGCAGGAAGCCGGCGGCCATCTGCGAGCGCCCGGCGTTGTGCACGCAGACGAACAGGACGGAGGGCACGGAGGCGGTCATGACTCCAGGGTAGCCGCGCACAGGCTAGAGCAGGCGCGCGGTCGTACCGCGGACGTTCAGCTCGTACGGCAGCGCGACGGGCGCGCGGGTGGCGCCGTCGGCGGCGAGCTTGGCGAGCACGGCATCCGCCGCCCTCTCGCCCTGGCCCAGCGGGAACTGGTCGACCGTCGTCAGGCGGAAGAACTCGCCGAGTTCGTGGCCGTCGATGCCGACGATCGAGAGGTCCTCCGGCACGCCGAACCCGAGGTCGCGCGCGGCGAGGATCGCGCCGATCGCCATCTCGTCGGATGCCGCGAACACCGCGGTCGGACGAGGACCAGGCCGGCCGAGCAGCTGCTTGGCCGCGCGGTATCCGCCCTCGACGGTGAAGTCGGCGGGTTCGAGGAACGCCGGGTTGAGCGGGATGCCGGCCTTCGCCAGCGCCTTCTCGAAGCCGAGGCGCCGGTTGGTCGGGATGTGGAAGTCGATGTCGAACTCGGGGTTCGCGCCGATGTGCGCGATGTCGCGGTGGCCGAGGCCGATCAGGTGCTCGGTGGCGAGCTGCGCGACGGCGACGTCGTCGACCGTCAGGGTGTCGAGCTTCGGGTTCGGACCGCCGATCGCGATGACGGGCAGGCCGAGGTCGAGCAGGTACTGGGTCTCGTCGTCGTCGAGCTCGATCGAGACGGCGATGACGGCATCCACCCGCTGGCGGCGCAGGAACGTGTCGAACACGTGGCGACGCACGTCCTTGTCGGCGGTGATGTTGTACAGCGTGATGTCGTAGCCCTCGCGCATCAGCGCCGCGGAGACGCCGGAGAGCACGGTGCTGAAGAACCACCGGTCGAGGAACGGCACGATCACGCCGATGTTGCGGGTGCGTCCGGACGCCAGGCTGGACGCTCGCGACGACACCACGTAGCCCAGGGCGGATGCCGCCTCCTGCACCCGCAGGCGCGCGGACTCGGAGACGTGCCCGCGGCCGCTCAGCGCGCGCGACACGGTCGCCGTCGAGACCCCGGCGAGCCGGGCGACCTCATCGATGCTCGCCATGGGTGTTCCTTTCGGGGGTTCCTCGTTCCGGTCGCGGACTCGGTCGTGATCTGACGGTGCAGAGGACCAGGTTCGCGACCGGAACGGGGGAGTCGGCTCAGGCCGTGGTATACCAGACGGCCGTGTCGACCGGGAGGGCGTCTCCCGTGAAGGGCTGGCTCTTCAGGACCACGGCGGCGCCGGCGGGCAGGGGCAGCGGCGCGGTGCCGAGGTTGGCGAGCACGTGGACGTCGCCGCGGCGGAAGGCCACGGCATCCTTCCCCGCGTCTTCCCACACCAGCGAGCCGGAGCCGAAGCCGTGCTCACGGCGCGCGGCGAGCAGCTCCTTGTACAGCGACAGGGTCGAGACGGGGTCGCCCTCCTCGGTGTCGCGCGCGTAGCTCGCCCAGTCGGCCGGCTGCGGCAGCCACGAGAGGCCGGTGTCGTTGAAGCCGAACGCCGGAGCATCCGCCTCCCACGGCAGCGGCACGCGGCATCCGTCGCGTCCGTAGCGCTCGCCGTCGGTCCGGAACCACGTCGGGTCCTGACGGAACTCGTCGGGGATCTCCATCGCCTCGGGCAGACCCAGCTCCTCGCCCTGGTACAGGTACGCCGAACCGGGCAGGGCGAGCATCAGCGTGGTCGCCGCGCGGGCGCGGGCCAGGCCGATCTTCGTGTCGGGCTTGTGCGGGGTGTTCGGGCCGATGCCCTCGCCCTGCGGGTTGTCGGCCGTCAGCGCGAGGCGCGAGGCGTGCCGCACGACGTCGTGGTTGGAGAGCACCCAGGTGCTGGGGGCCCCGACGGCGCCGAAGTCGTCGAGCGACTCGCGGATGACGTCGCCGAGAGCCTTCGCGTCCCACGGGGTCATCAGGTACGGGAAGTTGAACGTCTGGTGCATCTCGTCGGGGCGCACCCAGAGAGCGGTCTGCTTCAGCGTCGGCATCCACGCCTCACCGCACAGCGCGCGGTCGCCGTCGTACTCGGCGAGCACCTTGTGCCAGTCGCGGTAGATGTCGTGCACGCCGTCCTGACCCCAGTACGGCACGTCCGCCTCACCGCCGCCCATCGAGTCGGCGTCTGCGGGGGGCGTGTAGTCGGGCAGCCCCTCGGCCTTGATCATGCCGTGCGCCACGTCGACCCGGAAGCCGTCGACGCCGCGGTCGAGCCAGAAGCGCAGTATGGAGCGGAACTCCTCGCGCACCTCTTCGTTGGTCCAGTCGAAGTCGGGCTGCGTGGCGTCGAAGATGTGCAGGTACCACTGGCCGGGCGTGCCGTCGGGCTCGGTGATGCGCTCCCACATGCCGCCGCCGAACACGGACTCCCAGTTGTTCGGGGGGAGCTCGCCGTTCTCGCCCTTGCCGTCGCGGAAGATGTAGCGGGCGCGCTCGGGGCTGCCGGGGGCCGCCTTCAGGGCCTCCTGGAACCAGACGTGCTGGTCGGAGGAGTGGTTCGGGACGAGGTCGACGACGACGCGGATGCCGCGGGAGTGGGCCTGCGCGAGCATCTCATCGAAGTCGGCGAGAGTGCCGAACAGCGGGTCGACGTCGCGGTAGTCGGCCACGTCGTAGCCGGCGTCGCGCTGCGGGCTCGTCATGAACGGGCTCAGCCAGATCGCGTCGACGCCGAGCTCCCTGAGGGAGTCGAGGCGGCTCGTGATGCCGGGCAGGTCGCCGATGCCGTCGCCGGAGGCGTCCGCGAAGGAGCGGGGGTAGATCTGGTAGATGACTGCGCTGCGCCACCACTCGGAACCGGGGGCTGCGATCTGCTCAAGCTGTGCCATGGGATCAGGCTAGTGCAAACGCTTACATTCTCGCCAGAGCAGGAATCGAATCGGTTCGACGGGGGGTTCTCCGCCGCGGGTCAGGGGCTTGTTGCATCCGTGTGGGCGGAGTGGAGGCGGGATCGCGCAGGCGGGACGGCGTCGCGGGATCGTGCAGGCGTGTCCCACCGTCGGCGAGGCGACCCGCGGCCAGGGGGATGCCGGGGAGTAGTGTGGCGGCATCCGACGAGTGGAGGCTGTCATGGTTCCCGAGATCAACTACTGGGCCGTCCTTCTGGCGACCGCGTCGAGCATGCTCGTCGGGTCGATCTGGTACGCGCCGAAAGTGTTCGGCACGCGGTGGTCGAAGCTGGCGAACGTCGACATGGACCGCCCCGGATCGAGCGCGACGATGGCGATCATCACGACCGTGATCGTGAGCTTCATCACGGCGTGGGTGCTGGCCGGAGCATCCGCCATCGCCTGGCACTTCTACGGAGGATTGTTCTTCTGGGGCGCGATCATCACCGCGGTCACTCTGTGGGCCGGATTCACCGCCGCGCGCTTCATCACCCACGACGCGTTCGAGGGGCGCCCGACCGCGCTGACCACCATGAACATCGCGCACGAGCTCGTGACCGTGGTGGTCATGGCCGTGCTGATCGGCGTGTGGCCGCCCGCACTCGGCTAGTCCGCGGAGAACTGATCGCGATGGCGTCTCCTCGGTCGCGGCGTCGGCATTCGACGAACGGACAGGGGATGCTGGACCTTCGCCGCTACCCCGTTGTCAACCAGCATGCCAGGATTCTGAACACGACCTCCTGGTCGTCCGCGCGTCCGCGCCCGTGGACCGCGGCTGAGTCCGAGAGGTCTCCATGCCGGGTTCTCCGTGTCGTTCCGCGCTGTGGGCCGTCGTCGCCGCGCTCGTCGTCGCGGCTGCGGTCGGGGGAGCGGCGCCGGCAGCATCCGCCGTCGTCACGATGCACGACCCTTCGGCGGCCGACGTGACCCCGCTCGACCCCGCGCTGTCGGTCGCGCGGGCCTACGAGTTCCTCGATGCGCGCGTCGACGAGTTCTGCGACGGCGACGGACACTGCCTGCCCCGCAGCTACCAGGGCGGGTTCTTCACCACCCCGAGCTGGGACTTCACGCCGTCGTTCGTGTACGACGACGCCCTGGTCGTGATCGCGTACACCGCCCGAGGGCTGCCCGACGACCTCCGCCGCGCGCGGACGGTCGGCGACACGCTGCTCTTCGTGCAGGCGAACGACCCCATCGGCGACGGCCGCGTCAGGACCTCCTACGAACCGCACGGGATCCGACAGGGGCGGGTGGAGATCACCGGGCCCGGAACCTTCACCGGCAACGAGGCCTGGGTCGGGATGGCCCTCGCTCGGCTCTTCCACGCGACCGGGGATCAGCGGTACCTCGACGGGGCGCTGCGGATCGGCGGGTGGATCCAGACGAACACGGCCGACATGACCAGAGCCCCCTACGGGTACACGGGAGGGCAGACGGATGCCGGCGCCTCCCTGACCTGGAAGTCGACGGAGCACAACGCCGACGTGGCGGGCTTCTTCACCCAGCTGGCGCAGCTCACCGGCGACGCGGTGTGGGCCGACAGGGCGGCCGTCGCATCCGGATTCGTCGCCGCGATGCAGGCGCAGGACGGACACGTCGACACCGGTACCCTTCTCGACGGCTCCACCGTCAACACGCATCCGATACCGCTCGACGCGCAGACCTGGAGCTCTCTCGCCACGGGAGACGGCCGCTACGGAGCGGCGCTGGACTGGACCCTCGCGAACCTCATGGCGACCGACGGCCCGTACCAGGGGCCCTCGATCAGCGACGTCGACGTCTCGAAGGTGTGGTTCGAGGGGGCCGGTCACCTGGCGCTGTCGCTCCGGCTCCGCGCCGGCGCAGGAGACGCCGATCGCGCGGAGAGTCTGCTGAGCAGCATCCGCCTGGCGCAGCGCGACGCCCCGAACGGCGACGGCAAGGGCATCGTCGCCACCTCGAGCGACGGCTTGGACTCCGGCTTCGGCGACCTCTACTACGCGAGCCTGCACACGGGGACGACGGCGTGGTACCTGCTCGCGGCCGCGGGCGACGACCCCTTCCGCCTCCCGGCCGACTGACCGGGCTCTGCCGACTGGCCGGTCCCGGCTGACTGAGCGGGCTCCGCCGACTGGCTGGGCCCCGCCGACTGAAGGGTCCAGTCGACTGGCCGGTTCCCGCTGACTGGCCGGTCCCGTCGACCGAGCGGGTCCCGCCGACCGGCGGCTCACCGGACGACTGCCCGGGTCCTGGCCGGCGGGCAGCCTCCCGACTTGCTGACCGGGCCCCGCAACGACGAAGACGGATGCCGCAGCTGCGGCATCCGTCTTCGGAAGGCTGATCAGGCGGCGACGCGCGCGACCGCGGCGATCGCGCTCGCGAAGAAGCCGACGCCGTCGACGCCGGAGCGCATGGCGGCCGCCGTGTCGGGTCCGAAGCCGGGCTCGGTGGCGTGCTCGGGGTGCGGCATGAGCCCCACGACGTTGCCGGCTTCGTTCGTGAGGCCGGCGATGTCGCGGAGAGATCCGTTCGGGTTCACGCCCGCGTAGCGGAAGGCGACGAGGCCCTCGCCCTCGAGGCGGTCGAGCGTCTCCTCGTCGGCGATGTAGCCGCCGTCGGCGTTCTTCAGCGGGATGACGATCTCCTGACCCGTGCGGAACGTGTTCGTCCACGCGGTGTCGGAGTTCTCGACCGTGAGCCGCTGGTCGCGGCGCACGAAGTGCTGGTGGTCGTTGCGGATCAGGCCGCCGGGCAGCAGGTGCGCCTCGACGAGCATCTGGAATCCGTTGCAGATGCCGAGGATCGGCATGCCCTTGGCCGCAGCATCCTTGACCTCCGACATGATCGGCGAGAGCGCGGCGATGGCGCCTGCACGCAGGTAGTCGCCATAGCTGAAGCCGCCGGGGAGGACGAGCGCGTCGACGCCGTCGAGATCGTGCGAGCCGTGCCAGAGGGCGACGGGCTCGGCGCCGGCGATGCGCACGGCGCGCTGCGCGTCGCGATCGTCGAGCGAACCGGGGAAGGTGACGACCCCGATGCGGACGGTCACTCGGCGACCTCGATGCCGACGACGTCTTCGATCACGGAGTTGGAGAGCACCTCGTCCGCGATGCGTCGGGCCTCGGCGAGGACCTCGTCGGTGACCTCGCCCTCGACGGTGAGCTCGAAGCGCTTGCCGATGCGGACGGCGGTGAAGCCCTCGACGCCCAGGCGGGTGAATGCTCCGGACACGGCCTTCCCCTGCGGGTCGAGCAGTTCGGGCTTGGGCATGACGTCGACGACGATGGTGGGCATGACGGCTCCGGAAGTCGTGGGAGGACGGGCGGTTTCAGTCTACCGGCTCGCGCGCACCGCCTTTTCGCGGGTCCCCGCCGACCTCACGTGATGTCGCCGAGGGAACGGGGCGTCGTCGAGCGAACGTGATGTCGACGAGTGAACGGGATGCTGACGCGAGGATGCCGTGCACTCGGCGATTGCACGTGATGTCGACCGCACTGGGCGGAGGGCGGGTCAGGCGTGGAAGACGGTGTGCAGGTCGCCGATGGCCTCGCGGCCGCCGAGCCCGTCGATCTCGAACAGCACCGAGATGCCGATGACGTGGCTGCCCAGGCGCTCGACCAGTTCGCGGCCCGCCGCGAGGGTGCCGCCGGTGGCGAGCACGTCGTCGATGAGCAGCACGCGCGACCCCGCGGGGAGGTCGTCGTGCATCTCGATCGTCGCGGTGCCGTACTCGAGGGCGTAGTCGACGGATGCCGCTGGTCGAGGGAGCTTGCCGGCCTTGCGGATCGGGACGAGGCCCACTCCGGCCGCGATCGCCGCGGCCCCGGCCAGGATGAACCCACGCGCCTCGATGCCGGCGACGACGTCGAACTGTCCCGCGAAGGGCTCGATGATCGCCTCGGTCGTCACGCGCAGCGCCTCGGCGTCGGCCAGGAGGGGCGTGATGTCGCGGAAGACGATGCCGGGCTCCGGATAGTCCGGGATGGAGCGGATCAGTGCTTCTGCGCGGGTGAGGGCGGGGGAGAGTTCGGGCACCGGTCAAGGCTACTCGGCGTGCCGGCATCCGCCGGCATCCGCCGGCATCCGCCGGCATCCGCCGGAATCCGGATGCTGGCCCGAGATGCGGATGACGGCGGGGGAAAGGACCGGATCTCGGGCGAGTGACCGGATCTCGGAGGCGCCGGTCCGCGCTTGACACTCGTGGGAGCGCTCCCATAGAGTGCTCAGAAGTTCATGGGAGCGCTCCCATAAACGGATCATCCCGCACCACGAACATCCCCACCACGCACACAAAGGAGTGCCCCGTGAATACGCATGCACGCAGACTGACGACGGTCGCCGCCGTCGCCTCCGTCTCCGCCCTCGCTCTCGCCGGCTGCGCCGGAGGCGCCGCCGAGTCCGGCGGATCTGGCGGCGAGATCACCCTCACCGTCGCGACCTTCAACGACTTCGGCTACACCGATGAGCTCCTCCAGGAGTACATGGACGAGCACCCGAACGTGAAGATCGTGCACAACCGGGCCGCGACCAGCAACGAGGCCCGTGAGAACTACTTTCAGAAGCTCGGCAAGAAGGGCCTCGCCGACATCGAGGCCATCGAGGTCGACTGGCTGCCGGAGGTCATGAAGTACTCCGACCTGCTCGCACCCGTCGACGACGGCCTCAAGGACCGCTGGCTGGACTGGAAGACGGCGGCCGCCACCGACAAGGACGGCAACCTCATCGGCTACGGCACCGACATCGGCCCGGAGGGCGTCTGCTACCGCAGCGACCTGTTCGCCGCCGCGGGGCTCCCCACCGACCGCGACGAGGTCGCCAAGCTCCTCGAGGGCGACTGGGCGCGCTACTTCGAGGTCGGCCAGCAGTACACCGACGCCACCGGCAAGGCCTTCTTCGACTCGGCCGGCGGCACCTACCAGGGCATGATCAACCAGGTCGAGGCGGCCTACGAGGACCCGAAGTCGGGCGACATCATCGCCACCGACAACGACGAGGTCAAGGACATCTACGACCAGGTGCTCACGGCATCCGCCACCCAGTCCGCGCACCTCGGTCAGTGGTCGGACGACTGGATGGCGGGGCTCGCCAACGGCTCCTTCGCGACCATGCTCTGCCCCGGATGGATGCTCGGCGTCATCGAGGGCAACGCCAAGGACGTCACCGGCTGGGACATCGCCAACGTCTTCCCCGGCGGCGGAGGCAACTGGGGCGGGTCGTACCTGACCGTCCCCGCGAACGGCGCCAACGTCAAGGCCGCGCAGGAGCTCGCCGACTGGCTGACCGCCCCCGAGCAGCAGATCAAGGCGTTCTCGAACGCGGGCACCTTCCCGAGCCAGAACGACGCGCTCACGGATGACGCGCTGCTCGGCGCCACCAACGCGTTCTTCAACGACGCCCCGACCGGTCAGATCCTCTCGGAGCGCGCACAGGCCGTCACGGTCGCCCCGTTCAAGGGCGCCTTCTACTTCCAGATCAACGATGCGATGCAGAAGGCCCTGACCCGTGTCGAGGAGGGCACGCAGGATGCCGATGCGTCCTGGACCCAGTGGACCGAAGAGGTCAAGGCGCTGAAGTAGCCGGACTCCCGGGTCGTCGAGCGGGCGCGTGTCGTCTCGCTGCGCTCGCTCGACGACCCGCGGGGAGACCGCCCCCGCCCGACGGCCCGGACCCACGACTGAGGACTCGACATGACCACCACTGCACCGCCGAGGCGATTCGGCTTCGGGTCAGCGCGGCTCTCGCGCTGGGACCTGAGGCTCTCGCCCTACCTCTACATCTCCCCGTTCTTCATCCTGTTCCTGATCGTCGGGCTGTTCCCGATCGCCTACACCGCCGTGATCTCGTTCATGGACTGGGATCAGGTGCGCGGCACCGGAACCTGGATCGGCTTCGAGCAGTACGCCTATGTGCTCGGCCAGCCGAAGTTCTGGATCGCGCTGCGCAACACGTTCAGCATCTTCGTGCTGTCGAGCGTCCCGCAGCTCATCGCCGCGGTGTTCATCGCCGCGATGCTCGACCGCAACATCCGGGCCAAGACCTTCTGGCGCATGGGCGTGCTGGTGCCCTACGTGATGGCGCCGGTCGCCGTGGCCCTCATCTTCTCGAATCTCTTCGGCGACAAGTACGGTCTGGTGAACAGCCTGCTGGAGGGCATCGGCCTCGGCCCCGTGCCGTGGCACTCGAACGCCTTCGCGAGCCACATCGCCATCGCGACGATGGTGAACTTCCGCTGGACGGGCTACAACACCCTCATCCTTCTCGCCGCGATGCAGGCCGTTCCGCGCGACTACTACGAGGCCGCGACGGTCGACGGGGCCGGCGCCGTGCGCCAGTTCTTCGCGATCACGCTGCCGAGTCTCCGGCCGACCCTGATCTTCGTGATCATCACCTCCACGATCGGCGGGCTGCAGATCTTCGACGAACCGCGCATGTACGACCAGTACGGCACCGGCGGCGCCGACAGCCAGTGGCTGACGATCACCCTGTACCTCTACAACATCGGCTGGGGCGAGTGGAACTTCGGCAGGGCCTCGGCGCTCGCCTGGATCCTGTTCCTCATCGTGCTCGTCATCGGCGCGATCAACCTGCTCATCACCCGCGCCCTGGTGCGCAGCGAGGGGAAGCGCTCATGACCGTGATCGACAGGACGGATGCCTCCGCCGGCGACGCCGCAGACGACCGGGCGCCCGTGTCGCCGAGGAGAGGAGCAGGTCGCACCCGCCGCATCCGCGGCTCCCGACCGGGGTGGTTCGTGTACGGGGCCCTCGGGGTGGTGCTGCTGAGCAGCCTCTTCCCCTTCTACTGGTCCTTCCTCATCGGCTCGGGCGACGCGTACACGCTGCGCGACCCGAACCGCTCCTGGATCCCCGGGGGCAACTTCATCCAGAACGCCCTGGAGGTCGTGAACGACCCGGCCGTGAACTTCTGGCGCGCGCTGTGGAACTCGATCTACACGTCCGCCCTGATCGCGGCATCCGTCGTGTTCTTCTCCACGCTCGCGGGCTGGGCGTTCGCGAAGCTGAAGTTCAAGGGCCGCGGCTGGCTGCTCGCCTTCGTCGTCGGGACCATGGCCGTGCCGACGCAGCTCGGCGTGGTGCCGCTGTACGTGCTGTTCAGCGAGCTCGGCTGGACCGGCACTCCAGGAGCGATCATCGTTCCCGCTCTGACCAGCGCGTTCGGCGTCTTCTGGATGACCCAGTACCTCACCCAGGCCGTGCCGGACGAGCTCATCGAGGCGGCGCGCATGGACGGCGCCTCCTCGTTCCGGACGTTCCTGACCATCGGGGTGCCGGCCGCCCGTCCCGCTGCGGCCATGCTCGCGCTGTTCACGTTCGTGTCGGCGTGGAACAACTTCTTCTGGCCGTTCATCGTGCTCGACCGGCAGGACCCGACCCTGCCCGTCGCGCTCTCCCTGCTCCAGTCGAACCACTTCGTCGACTACTCGATCGTGCTCGCCGGAGTGCTGCTCTCGACCATCCCGCTCCTGCTGCTCTTCGTGTTCGCGGGTCGGCAGCTGGTCAGTGGCATCATGGCGGGCGCGGTGAAAGGATGACCCCTATGACCCGCCCCTTCCCTCAGGAGTTCCTGTTCGGCGCCGCCACCGCGGCCTATCAGATCGAGGGCGCCGCCTTCGAGGACGGCCGCACGGCCTCGATCTGGGATGCGTTCGCGCGCGTGCCCGGCGCGGTGATCAACGGCGACGACGGCGACGTCGCGTGCGACCACTACCACCGTTACCCGCAGGACGTCGCGCTGATGAAGGAGCTCGGGCTGCAGACGTACCGCTTCTCCACGTCGTGGTCGCGGGTCCGGCCAGACGGCGGCGCGGTCAACGAGAAGGGCGTCGACTTCTATAGTCGGCTGGTCGATGAGCTGCTGGATGCCGGCATCGTGCCCTGGCTCACGCTGTACCACTGGGACATGCCGCAGGCGCTGGAGGCACAGGGCGGCTGGACCAGCCGCGACACCGTCGACCGCTTCCTGGAGTACGCGGGCACCATGCACGACGCGCTCGGCGACCGGGTGCGGTACTGGACGACGCTCAACGAGCCGTGGTGCTCGTCGTTCCTGTCGTACACGGCCGGCATCCACGCCCCAGGGCGGATGGATGGCGGAGACGGCATGCTCGCCGCGCACCATCTGCTGCTCGCCCACGGGAAGACCGTGCAGGAGCTGCGCTCGCGCGACTCCTCCCTCGATCTCGGCGTCACGCTGAACCTCACGGTGGCCGACCCGGCCGACCCCGACGCCCCCGGCGATGTCGACGCCGCCCGCCGCATCGACGGGCAGTTCAACCGCTGGTTCCTCGACCCGATCTTCCGCGGCGCCTACCCCGCCGACGTCATCCGCGACTTCCGCACCGTCGACTCCTCCGCTGTCGCCCGGTGGGAGCAGGCCGTGCAGCCGGGCGACATGGAGGCGATCTCATCTCCGCTCGACGCGTTCGGCGTGAACTACTACCACGGGGAGCTGCTCGCCGGCACCGCCCCGGCCGAGGAGCCGCCGGCGGGAGACGCCCCGACCGAGCGGGCCGTCGCCTCCCCGTTCCCCTCGCACGAGGGCATCCACTGGGTCGAGCGCGGGCTGCCCCGGACGGGCATGGGCTGGGAGGTGCAGCCTGAGGGTCTGACGCGTCTGCTGCAGCGGGTCGGGTCGGAGTACGCCCCCGGCATCCCGCTGTACGTCACGGAGAACGGCGCCGCCTACGACGACGTCCGCGAGGGCGACACGGTGCCGGATGCCGATCGCACCGCGTTCCTCGTCGCGCACGTCTCCGCGGTGCGCGACGCGATCGATGCGGGCGTCGACGTGCGCGGCTACTTCTACTGGTCCCTGCTCGACAACTACGAGTGGGCGTGGGGGTACGAGAAGCGCTTCGGCATCGTGCGGGTCGAGTACGACACCCAGGAGCGCGTCGTCAAGGACTCCGGCCTCCAGTACGCTCGGATCATCGCAGCGCGCGCCGTCTGAGGCTGCTGCCGCGACAGCATCAGAGCGGGGAGCAGGCGATGGTCAGGGCGACGATCGAGGAGGTCGCGGCGGCGGCGGGGGTGTCGCGCTCGACCGTGTCCCGCGTGGTGAACGGTTCGACGTCCGTGAGCCCCGAGGCGCTCGCCGCAGTGCAGGACGCGATCGCCCAGCTGCACTACGTGCCCAACCCCGCGGCCCGCACGCTCGCCAGCAGGCAGACGAACGCGATCGCCCTGGTCGTGCCGGAGGACACCACGCGCTTCTTCGGCGACCCGTTCTTCGCGACGATCGTCTCGGGCATCAGCGCCAGGATGACGAGGTCCGACTACATCCTCAACCTCCTGATCGCGAGCGAGGAGGGCGGCGCGAAGACCGCCGGATTCGTGCGCAACGGAGGCGTCGACGGGGCGATCATCGTGTCGCACCACACCAGCGACTCCTTCGTCGACCGCATCGCCGAGGCCGTCCCCGTCGTGTTCGGCGGACGCCCGGTGCGCGCGCGCCCCGGCGACTACGTGGTGGACGTCGACAACGTGCTGGGCGGCCGCATGGCGACGCAGTATCTGCTCGACCGGGGTCACCGGCGGATCGCCACGATCTCGGGTTCGCTCAGCATGCCCGCGGCGGTCGACCGCGTACAGGGTTTCCGGGACGCGTTGGCGGATGCCGGCATCCCCCCGGCCGCGGAGCTCGACGGCGACTTCACCGAGGAGGGAGGGGCGGAAGCCGCCCGACGTCTTCTCGCCGCGGGTTCGCCGCTCCCCGATGCCGTGTTCGTCGCGAGCGACCTCATGGCCAGGGGTGTGATGCGCGTGCTCCGCTCGGCGGGCATCCGGATCCCCGAGGACGTTGCGATCGTCGGGTTCGACGACTCTCAGGTGGCGGTCGCGGTGGATCCGCCGCTGACGACCGTGCAGCAGCCGATGTACGCGCAGGGCGAGGCGATGGCATCCGTCCTGCTCGACGTGCTCGCGGGGCGCGAGGCTCCGCGGTCGACGATCCTGCCGACCGAGCTGGTGGTGCGCGCCTCGGCGTGAGGTGTGGTGGCGGCGCTCCCGGCGGCGGTCTCTCCGCGTCTGCGCGCAGAAGGGGCCCGGCCGAATGGGCCGGACCCCCGCTGAGACGTCACGCCGTGTTGGGCGAGGGGCCTCAGTTTCCGTACAGCGCGACGATGCCCGCGCGGTCGGTGCTGGTCATCGACAGGTCGTCGGACGAGCCGTTGCACTGCGGGTAGTGCATGATCGACGCCGAGTCGTACGGGGTCAGCGGGCGCCAGTTGTTGTCCTCGAAGCAGGTGCCGGACTCCGGACGGGTGTGCTCGTGCCGGAAACCGAGGACGTGCCCGAGCTCGTGGCCGAGGATGTTCGTCGGGGTCCAGGAGCCCGAGCTCCAGATCGAGTCGTCGATGAGGACGTTCTGCTGGCGGTCCGGCGTGCTCGGGAAGAACGCGCGGGCGATGTACTGCGTCGTCTGCACGGGCTCGACCGAGAACACGACCGACTTGTTGCGCGTCGTGCAGTTGCCGTCGGCGCTGCTCACGTACTGGAACTTGATCTTCGACGATGCGGCCTCCCAGAGAGCGGCGCCGCTGGCCATGGCGTTCACGACGTCTGCGTGACGGGTGCCGAAGGCGGTGCTGACGCAGTACGTGAGGTTGCCGACCTGCTGCGCCGACCACTTGTCGTCGGTGCCGCTGACCGTGTTGACGATGAGGCCGTCGATCGGTGTCGCCGGGCCCACGAGCACGTCGTAGAACTTCCGCAGCTCGCCGCGGTTGGAGATCACCTCGTCTCCGTTGACGATGTAGCTGCCGTCGACGTCCCGGAAGGTCGACGCGGCGAACTCCTGGAAGGTGGGCACGTCGGAGCCGTCGTCCGGACTGGTCGCAGCGGCGGCCGGGATGACCGCGCCGATGCAGAGCGCTGCTGCCGCGGTGGCGGCGAGCGCGAGTGTTCTCGTGAGTCGCATGGATGATCCTTTTCGATCTGAGCGATGCCGCACGCCCGGTCGGCGAGCGGACTCCGATCCGGAGGACGGGCTTCCTTGCGCCGCCGCCGTGCCGAAGCCCGCTCACGGTAACCGCGTCGATTCGAGCGGGTCAAGGTCGGCGACGGCGTGCCCACGAATTCTTGTACTCAGGTAAACAATTGCGTGCGCTCAGCCTGGCCGAAGGTGTCGACCGGGCTCGACGGACGTCGATGTCTGACGTCCGTCGAGGAAGAGGGGAACACGGGTGCGGACATTTGTTATGCCCCCCGGCCAGGTCCGCACCCGTGGGTCTGTGGTCACCCGGTGAGGGTGCGCAGGATGTCTCCGCCGAACAGCGAGAACGCCGTCACCCCGGCGGAGAGCAGCAGCACGCCGGCTGTCGCGGCGATCGCGATCACCGAGACGCCGCTGCCTCCGAGGCGCTGTCCGCGCAGGCCGACCGAGACGCCGGCCCTGGCGGCGAGCTCGCCGGCGTTGTCGTCGCGATACAGCTCGGTGCGCGCGGCGAAGCGACGGTGGAACTCCTCGGCGAGGACCACGGCCGCGGCCATCGTGTCGGCGCGGTCGAAGCGCGTCCGCGCCGGCAGATACACGTAGAGACGGTCGGAGACGAGCTCGATCTCCGCGCCGGAGCCGAGATCGAGCACGCGGGCCATGAGGTCGGGCGTGAAGATGTAGAGCGCGTCCTGCTGGTATCCCTCGGGCACGATCAGGCGGAACACCGATGCGAACTCGCTCTCGAGCTGCATCTTCGCCGCGCCACGGCCGAGACCGAGGGTGGGGATGATGCTGCGTCGGCGATTCGCCAGCACGATGTGGGGCACCGCCGACGGCAGCGGCAGCTCGATGAAGGCGAAGGGACGCTGGATCGTCGCCGCCTCCTGGCCGCGCGCCACCGAGTGGTGCATGCCCAGCTCGAACGGCATCCGCTCGTCGTCACAGGCGACGACCGCGCGCTCCTGTCCTCGGTTCACGCGGGCGAACGCCGCGCCGGGGCGCCGCGTGCTCTCCAGGAGATCGGCGTAAGCCCAGCCGTTGCGCCAGGCGAAGGCCGCCACCTTGACTCTGCGGCCCAGTCCGATCGCGTACCAGACGAACCCCACGGCGGCGAGTACCGTGTAGCCCACCACGAACACCCCGAGGATCGGCGCGACGGCAAGGATGTCGCTGCGTCCGAGGAACCAGAGCGCCCCGAGCATCGCCACGGCGAACAGCAGCACCGCGACGAGGATGAACACGAAGCGGCGGTGCAGCGGCGTGCGGCAGATGCGCTCGTACGCGAGGATGTCGCGGAAGCCGGCCCCTCGTCGAAGAGGGTCGAGGTCTACGGTCACAGGCTCCATGACAGCGTCGCCCACGGACCGTTGCGCTTCGCGGTGGCCGCGGCCTGGAAGTCGACGCACCCGTCGCCGAACTTGTCGAAGGACTTCTCCTCGACCTTGCCGTCGCTCCAGTGCATCACGCGGCCGGCGATGTAGCTGAGGCCGAAGTCCGCCCACGACGAGAAGGCGGGGCGGCCCTCGACGTTGATGCGGTGGATGATCTGGCGCGCCTCGGCGACGTCGCCGTGTCCGAGCGCCACACCCCACGTGGTCATGCCCACGGCCTGGCCGAGCGCGTAGCCGTCGAGGGTCTTCACGAACAGGTCGGGCGTGACGATGTCCTTGCCGACGCGCTTGCGGATGAGACCCTCGGTGTACTCGATCGAGGTGACGAACGTGCGCGCATCGCGCTTGTCCCCGCCCTCGGCGACGATCGCGTTCAGCCACTCCTTCGCCTTGGGGACGCGGCCGAGCTGCTCGGCGAGCTGCGCGCGCACGGCGAGGTAGAGGACCCACATCTCGCGGCGGCGGCGCACGGTGACGAGGCGCTCGATGTTGTCGAGCCAGTCCTGGCGCGTGGGGACGCCCCACTGGTCGACGAGCACCTTCTTCTCGCGGTCGCCGAGGATCGACGCCGTCGGGTCGTTCCAGTGCCCGGACGGGAGGTTCACGATCTGCAGGAGGCCGAGAGCGATCTCGTTGGCCTCGGTGTCGGTGGTGGAGAACTTCTCATCGGCCTTGACCTTGAAGCCGGGCATGAGCCAGACCACGATGAAGAAGAGCACCACGGCGCCGACGATCGCCCACACCCACCACTGCGAGATGAGCCACTCGATCAGGGAGCCGAGGTCGTTGAGATCGACGCGGGCGAGGGGATGCATGGGGGCTCCTGGAAGTGGGGGATCTGACCGATCCTCATAGATTGAACGATTATTCAGTGAGTAATCTATACGGTGGGGGCCGTTCAGCAAAGACACTCGTCCGCATCGCAGAGGAGGATGCCTCGTGGCACGCTCCGATGAGCAGAACCGCATCGCCAGGGAGAGGGCGCGGGAGAACATCCTCCAGGCTGCGATCACCCTGTTCTCCGAGCGAGGAGTGGCCGGCGCCAGCATCGCCGAGATCACCTCCAGGGCCGGTGTCGCCCAGGGGCTCGTGAACTACCACTTCGGCGGCAAGGAGCAGCTGGTCTCCGCCGTGATCGACCGCTGGTTCGAGACCGTGCTCTCGTTCGCCCGCGTCGACGGCACGCCGGACGAGGCGCTCGCCGCCGTGATCGACGGCGCCCTCATGGCCACGGCCTTCGCGGTGCCCCTGCAGCGGGCTGTCCTCGCGATGCAGCAGCAGCCCGCGACGCACCGGCTGTTCGCCGAATCCGAGCGGCGTCACGCCGATGCGGTGACGGCGACGGAAGACGCCGTGCGCGACCTGTTCCGCGCGCGCGGCGCGGCAGACCCTGGTCTCGAGGAGGTCATGCTGCGCAGCCTGCTCGAGGGCGTGTTCGTGAAGTTCGCCGTCTTCGGAGACACCTATCCGCTGGAGGACGCGCGGCGCTGGGTCCGCCGCAGCTACGGGCTGCCAGAGCCCGAGGAGCCGCTGCCGCTGGCGATGCCTCCGCGGCGGGGTGAGCCGCGTCCGCGCGCGTCCGGTGCGATGTGCCCCGACACGGGCACGGTGGCCTGAGGTGCGTAGAGGGGGACGGATGCCGCGGCATCCGTGCCCCTCCAGGCGGGTCAGGCGGGGTCGCCGCCGAGCGGGCCGACCGCGGGGATGGGGCCGCCGTCGTCGGCGCCGCTCCGGCGCCAGCGGGCGATCGCGTTGCCCAGGTGGTAGATGACCAGAGCGGCGACCGTGCCCAGCACGATGGCGCCGAGCTGGAACGTGCCCCAGCTCATCATGAAGCCGGCGATCGCGATGACGAACGACACGGCGACCGTGTACTGGTTGACCGGACGCGAGAAGTCCACGCGGTTGTCGACCCAGATCTTGATGCCGATGACGCCGATCAGGCCGTACAGCGCCGTCGTCACGCCACCGAGGACGCCGGCGGGGATGCTGTTGAAGATCACGCCGACCTTCGGCGAGAACGCGAGGAGGATCGCGACGATGCCGGCCACCCAGTACGCCGCCGTCGAGTAGACGCGGGTCGCCGCCATGACGCCGATGTTCTCCCCGTAGGTGGTGGTGCCAGAGCCGCCGAAGCCTCCGGCGAGGGTGGTCGCGAGGCCGTCAGCGACGAGGGCGCGCCCGGTGTGCTTGTTGATCTCCGGGTCGTTGGTCATGGTCGCGACGCCGCGCACGTGGCCGACGTTCTCGGCGATGAGCACGAGCACGACGGGGAGGAACATCGGCACCAGCGCCCACGCCTTCGGGTCGCCGACGGCGGCGAGGTGGAAGTCGGGAAGGCCGATCCAGGCGGCCTCCGCGACGCCGTCGAACTTCACCTGTCCGGTGAAGAGGGCGACGACGTAGCCGACGACCACGCCGAGAAAGATCGAGATGCGGCCGAGGAACCCGCGGAACAGCACGCTGAAGAGCACGACGGCGGCGAGGGTGACCGTCGCGAGCTCCGGCTGCTTCTGGAAGTTGCCCCAGGCGGCCGGCGCGAGATTGAAGCCGATCAGGGCGACGATGGACCCGGCCACGACCGGGGGCATGAGCTTGTCGATCCAGCCGGTGCCGACGGCCTGCACGAGGAAGCCGATCGCGGCGAGCAGCACACCCGCGGCGACGACGCCGACGAGTGCCTGGGTGATCTGCTCGGCCGACTCGAGGGCCTTGCCGCCGTTGAGCGCGGTGATCGGGGCGATGAACGCGAACGACGAGCCGAGGTAGCTGGGCAGCCTGTTGCGGGTCAGCAGCAGGAACAGCAGGGTTCCGGCGCCCGAGAAGAGCAGCGTCGTCGACACCGGGAACCCGGTGAGGATGGGGACGAGGAACGTCGCGCCGAACATCGCGACGACGTGCTGGACGCCGATCGCGATCGTGCCGGGCCAGTTCAGGCGCTCATCGGGGCGCACGACGGCGCCGAGTGCGACGGTGCGGCCGTCTCCGTGCAGCTTCCACAGGGGCATTGCGGGCTCCTCAGGGTCGGGGGTGTCGGAGTGCTGGAGCCACACTACCGATTCCTGAGTGTTGCCTGGGTGTGCCGGATGCCGCGACTCAGGCTCCGAGGCGCTCGATCAGCTCGCGGTAGCGGGCGGCGGTGCGCTCGACGACGTCCTTCGGCAGCGCGGGCGGTTCGCCCTGCTTGTCCCAGTGCAGCGCCAGCCAGTCGCGCACGATCTGCTTGTCGAAGCTCGCCATCCGCGCGCTCGGAGTGGTGCCGACGGCCCAGGCCTCGGCATCCCAGTACCGGGAGGAGTCGCTCGTGAGCACCTCGTCGGCGAGGCGCAGGACGCCGTCGGCATCCGTCCCGAACTCGAACTTGGTGTCGGCGAGGATCAGGCCTTTCTCCTCGGCGATCGCGGCGGCCCGGCCGTAGACGGCCAGCGAGACGTCTCGCAGCTCGGCGGCGCGCTCGCCGCCGACCAGCTCGACGACTCGCTCGAAGGTGATGTTCTCGTCGTGCTCGCCCATCGGGGCCTTGTAGGCGGGGGTGAACAGCGGCTCGGGCAGACGGTCGCCGTTCTGCAGACCGGCGGGCAGCGGGATGCCGCACACGGTGCCGCTCTCCTGGTACTCGGCCCAGCCGGTGCCGGTGATGTAGCCGCGCACGACGCACTCGATCGGCAGCATCTCGAGGGACTGCGCGAGCATCGCGCGATCGGCGACGGACGCCGGGATCTCGCCCTCCGCGAGATGGTTCGGCACATCGGAGAGCGCGGAGAACCACCAGCGGCTGAGGCGGGTGAGCAGGGCTCCCTTCTCGGGGATGCCGGGGGACAGCACGTAGTCGAACGCGCTCACCCTGTCGGACGCCACGACGAGGATGCGCGTGTCCGCCGCATCCTCCGAGGCGTACAGGTCGCGGACCTTGCCGGAGTAGACGTGCCGCCAGCCGGGGATGCTCTGTGCTTCGCTCACCCAGCCATTATCCCGGTGTCGGAGGGTGGTCGTAGCGTGAGGGCATGCCTGAGGAGTTCTTCACCGAGCGTCTGGTGCTCACGCGACCGACACCCAGCGACCTCGATGAGGTCTTCGCGATCCACAACGACCCCCGCGTGTGGACCCACTTCCCGTCCCTGCGGCATCTCGACACGGAGCCGACGCTGGCGATGATGCGGAAGTGGGAGGAGGGGTGGGCGGATGCCGGACTCGGGTCCTTCGTGGCGCGGCTGCGCGAATCCGGGGAGATGGTCGGCAACGGCGGAAGCTCGGTGCGGGGGTTCGGCACCGAGGGAGCGGTGTGGAACGTCGGGTACCGGATCGCGCCCGACCACCACGGGCGCGGGTATGCGACCGAGCTCGCGCGGGCGGGGGTCGAGCTCGCGCGCGAACGCGTCCCGGAGTGGCCGCTCATCGCCTATCTCGTCGAGCACAACACGGCGTCGGCGCACGTCGCGGAGAAGCTGGGACTCGAGCTGGTGCATCGCGGTCCGGATGCCGGAAACCCTGACCCCGCGGTGATGCGTCTGGTCTACGCGGACCGTCCGCTCACCGAGGCGCAGCTCGAGGTGGCGCTGCGCTGATCCGAGCTTGCCGTCGGGGTCGTATCGGGCGTATAGTCCACGTGGACTAATTGGAATGGACTAACAATGCCGGATGCCGTCGACAAGCTCACCCCGATGGGGGTGATGGTGCTCGCGCTGCTGCGCGAGGGCGACATGCACCCCTATGAGATGGTGCGGCTGATGCGCGCGCGCCGCGACGATCGCCTGCTCCCGATCACGAACGGCACGCTCTATCACACGGTCGCGCGCCTCCAGCGGGCAGGACTGCTCGACGAGGTCGGTGTGGATCGCGACGGCAACAGGCCGGAGCGCACCACATACACGCTGACCGCCGAGGGCCGTGAGGCGGTCATCGGCTGGGTGCGGCGCGAGCTGTCGCGCATCGACCGTCCGTCCGACTTCCGCATCGCGCTCGCCGAGGCGCACAACCTCGAACGACCCGACGCGATCGACAGCCTCCGCATCCGGCGGGCGGCTCTCGCCGATGCCCACACGCAGCACAGCGACGGGCTGCGCGGGGCCCGCGCCAACGGGGTCCCCGAACAGGTCCTCGTCGAGTTCGAACGCCAGGAGATGCTGCTCGACGCAGAGCTCCGCTGGCTCGACTCCCTCCTCACCCGTCTCGAGGCCGCCGCGTTCCCCTGGGGACCGCACGCCTTCGAAGACACCGAACGCTATCTCGCCCAGCGAAAGGCCGCACAGCAATGACCGAATCCGCATCGACCGGGGCCGCGGCATCCGCCCCCTCGTCTTCAGGGCCGTCCACCGGCACCTACTCCGTCGGCCACAGGCCGAAGAGCCCCTGGCCCGCTCTGTGGGCGCTGGTCATCGGCTTCTTCATGATCCTCGTCGACACGACCATCGTCTCGGTGGCGAACCCGGCAATCAAGGCCGCCCTCGACCCGACGACGAACAACCTCGACAACGTCGTGTGGGTCACCAGCGCCTACCTCCTCGCCTACGCCGTTCCGCTGCTCATCACCGGGCGCCTCGGCGACCGCTTCGGGCCGAAGAACATCTACCTCATCGGCCTCGCGGTCTTCACGCTCGCCTCCCTGTGGTGCGGCCTGTCGACGACGCTCGAAGGGCTGATCGTCGCCCGCGCCGTGCAGGGGCTCGGCGCCGCATTCATGACGCCGCAGACGATGGCGGTCATCACGCGCACGTTCCCCGCCGAGCGCCGGGGAGCGGCGATGGGTCTGTGGGGCGCGACCGCCGGTGTGGCGACGCTCGTCGGCCCGCTCGTCGGCGGCCTGCTCGTCGACGGCCTCGGCTGGGAGTGGATCTTCTTCGTGAACCTGCCCGTCGGCGTGATCGGCTTCGTGCTGGCGTGGATCTACGTGCCCAAGCTGGCCACGCACCCGCATCGCTTCGACGTGCTCGGCGTCGTGCTCAGCGCCGTCGCCCTCTTCCTCCTCGTCTTCGGACTGCAGGAGGGCGAGAAGTTCAAGTGGGGCGTCATCTGGGGCCCGATCTCCGTGTGGAGCCTCATCATCGCGGGCCTCGTCGTGCTGGCCCTGTTCATCGTGCAGCAGGCCCGCACGCGCAGCGAGCCGCTGGTGCCCCTCGACCTGTTCCGCGACCGCAACTTCTCGGGAGCCAACGTCGCGATCGCCGCCGTCGGCTTCACCGTGACGAGCATGTCGCTGCCGATGATGTTCTTCCTGCAGATCGCACGCGGCCTCACCCCGACCGAGGCGGCGCTGCTGTTGATCCCGATGGCGGTGCTGTCCGGAGTGCTCGCGCCGTTCGCGGGCAAGCTGCTCGATCGCGTCGATCCGCGCATCATCCTGGTGCCCGGTCTGCTCTGCGTGGGCATCGCCCTCGTCTGGTACTCGGCGCTGATCAACATGGACACCCCGATCTGGATGTTCCTGCTCCCGTCCGCCCTGATGGGCATCGGCAACGCCGGCATGTGGGGTCCCCTCGCGACGACGGCGACCCGCAAGCTCCCGCCGCGCCAGGCCGGCGCCGGTGCGGGCATCTACAACACCACCCGCACGATCGGATCGGTGATCGGCTCGGCATCCATCGCGGCGTTCATGCAGTCGCGGCTGGAGGCCAACCTCCCCGGACTGTCCGACGCGGCCGGAGGCATCGGCACCGGAGGCGCGCTGCCCCCGCAGGTCGCCGACGGGTTCTCCGCGGGAATGGCGCAGGCGATCCTGCTGCCGGCCTGCGTCATGGTCGTCGCCCTCGTCGCGTCGCTGTTCCTCGGACGCTACGAGTCCGAGCCCGCGGCCGCGCCGGGAGGGAAGGGCTGACGCCCTGACGCGGCACCGGATTCCCGGCATCCGCGTCTCGACGTCCCCCCCTCCGAGTTCCGACGCCCCACCTGACGCACGACAGACAGGTGGGGCGTCGGTGTCGGGTGGGGCGTCGGCGGCTGGTAGGGCGGACGGGTTTGGCGAGAGCGACCGCGTGTGATGTCATCGGGTGATGACGATCGCGCTCATCCGACCAACGACCGACCTCTATGACAGCTGGGCCGCCGCCGTGGCGGAGTTCGGCGGAGGTCACATCGACGGTTCGGGTCTGCAGGCCCCTGTCATCCCGGGGCGGGTCACCCTCGACGAGCTGATCGCGGATGCCGCACGGCTCGCCGACACCTCGATCGCGCCTCCCGAGGACCGCGTGCACAACGACCTCTACTGGATCGTCGACGACGCCGAGGTGATCGGATTCCTCTCGTTCCGCCACGACCTCAACGAGTGGCTCCGCGAGGCCGGCGGGCACATCGGCTACGCGGTGCGGGAGTCGCGTCGCCGCCAGGGCTACGCGTCGAAGGCGCTGGCCCTCGCGCTCGACCGTGCGCGCGAGATCGGGCTGGACCGCGTGCTGGTCACCTGCGACGACGACAACGTCGCCTCCGCCCGCACGATCGAGGGCGCCGGCGGTGTGCTGCAGGACGTGAGCGACCAGACCGAGCGCGGGCACGCGCTGCTGCGCCGCTACTGGATCACGCTGTAGTCAGCCCACCGGCCCTTGTGCCGGTTCTGCGTGCGAGAACGCGACCGGAGGCTAGGGTTGTTGGTCGGCGGCCAACCGGTCGTCGTCGTCGATCCCGGGAGCATCCGTCGTGATCCGCAATCCTTCCTCCGCCTCCGCGCGCCTGCGCAGGTTCGGGCGCACCGCGGGAGCAGCCGTCCTCACGGCGTTCCTCGCCGTCGGCGCCCTCCTCGTCGCGCCGACCGCGGCGACCGCCGCCGATGAGAAGTACGTCATCGGCACCGACACCACCTTCGCGCCCTTCGAGTTCACGAACTCCGACGGCCAGCTCGTCGGCATCGACATGGACCTGCTCCGCGCGATCGCGAAGGACCAGGGCTTCGAGGTCGAGATCCGTCAGCTCGGATTCGACGCCGCCGTCCAGGCGCTCCAGGCGAACCAGGTCGACGCCGTCATGGCCGGCATGTCGATCACCGACGAGCGCAAGAAGACCTTCGACTTCAGCGACCCCTACTTCACCAGCGGCATCCAGCTCGGAGTGATGAAGGACAGCGACGTCCAGTCGCTCGACGACCTCGACGGCAAGACCGTGGCCGTGAAGACCGGCACCCAGGGTCAGACCTTCGCCGAGGAGAACAAGAAGAAGTACGGCTTCACCATCACGCCGTACCAGGACACGACCGACATGGTCGACGCCGTCAAGGCGGGCCAGGCCGTCGGCTACTTCGAGGACTTCCCGGTGCTCGCCTACGGCATCCAGCAGGGGTCGGGCTTCCGTCTGGTCGGCGCCCCGGAGCTCGGCGGCGAGTACGGCTTCGCGGTGAACAAGGGGCAGAACCCCGAACTGGTCGAGATGTTCGACAAGGGCCTCGCGAACCTCAAGAAGTCGGGCGAGTACGAGACGATCGTCGACCGGTACCTCTCCGGCGGCGAGGAGTCGGCGCAGCCGACCGACATCATCTCGGTGGCCGTGAAGTACTGGCCGGCGCTCATGAGCGGTCTGTGGCTCACGATCCTCGCGACCCTCGTGGCGCTGGTCGCCGCCTTCGTGCTCGGCATCGTCTTCGGCTTCGGCCGCATCTCCGGGTTCTTCCTGTTCCGCTGGCTCGCCACGGCGTACGTCTTCGTGTTCCGCGGCACCCCGATCCTGGTGCAGGCGTTCTTCGTGTTCTTCGCCATCCCGCAGCTGTTCCCCGGGCTGACGTTCAACCCGTTCGTCGCCGGAGCGATCACCCTGTCGCTCAACACCGGCGCGTACATGACCGAGATCATCCGCGGTGGCATCCAGGCCGTCGACCCGGGCCAGAACGAGGCCTCGCGCTCGCTCGGCCTCGGCCACTGGAAGACCATGCAGAAGGTCGTGCTGCCGCAGGCGTTCCGCATCATGATCCCGTCGTTCGTGAACCAGGGCATCATCACCCTCAAGGACACGTCGCTGATCAGCGTGATCGGCCTGGCCGAGCTGACGTTCCAGTCGCGGCAGATCATCGCCTCGACCTACCTGTCTGCACAGGTGCTGACGATCGTCGCCCTCATCTACTTCGTCGTGATCACGCTGCTCACGCTGCTCGCCAACCGCCTGGAGAGGAAGTTCACCGCATGAGCAAGATCGAAGTCCGGGACCTGCACAAGTCCTTCGGAGACAACCACGTGCTCAAGGGCATCGACCTCCGGGTGGAGGACGGCGAGGTCATCGCCGTGATCGGTCCCTCCGGTTCGGGCAAGTCCACGCTGCTGCGCTGCCTCAACAAGCTCGAGGAGCCCACCTCGGGTCACGTCATCATCGACGGCGTCGACCTGACCGACAAGAGCGTCAAGCTTGACGAGGTGCGCCAGCGCATCGGCATGGTGTTCCAGCACTTCAACCTGTTCCCGCACATGACCGTGCTGGAGAACATCACACTCGCGCCGATCGAGCTCGGTCGGCTGTCGAAGGCGGATGCCCGGGCACGGGCGCTGTCCCTGCTCGACCGGGTCGGGCTCAAGGAGAAGGCGGATGCGAAGCCGGCATCCCTCTCCGGCGGTCAGAAGCAGCGTGTGGCCATCGCCCGCGCGCTGGCGATGGACCCCGAGATCATGCTCTTCGACGAGGCGACCAGCGCCCTCGACCCCGAGATGGTGGGCGAGGTGCTGCAGGTCATCCGCGATCTCGCGTCCGGCGGCATGACGATGGTGCTCGTCACCCACGAGATGGGGTTCGCCCGCGAGGTCTCCGGTCGCACCGTGTTCATGGACGGTGGCGTGGTCGTCGAGGAGGCGCCGCCCTCCGAGCTGTTCGGATCCCCGAAGAACGAGCGCCTGAAGGACTTCCTCTCGAAGGTGCTCTGAGTCGCGTCCGCGGCATCCTCCGTCGACTTCCCGTGAACTCGCCGAGTGCACGGGAAGTTTGCGTGTGCAGGCCGCGCACTCGCCGACTACTCGTGAACTCGCCGAGACGAGACGAGACGCGACGAGACGGGGCGCGGGGTCAGGCGCGCGAGGCGGGGGTGGGATGCCGGCGGATCGTGCCGCTCACGAGGGCCGCGACGGCGCACAGGCCGGCGGCGGCGAACCAGGCGATCGTGTACTGGCCGGTGTGGTCGCGGACCATGCCCGCGAGCACCGAGGCGATGCCGGCGCCCACCTGGTGCGCGGCGAACACCCAGCCGAAGACCAGCGGACCCCGCTCGCCGAAGACCTCGCGGCACAGGGCGATCGTCGGCGGCACGGTCGCGACCCAGTCCAGACCGTAGATCACGATGAACACCACGATGCTGGGCTGCACCGACGCCGACAGCAGGCTCGGCAGGAACAGCAGGCTCACCCCGCGCAGCGCGTAGTACGCCGCGAGCAGGATGCGGGGATTCACCCGGTCGGTCAGCCACCCCGAGAGCACGGTGCCCGCGATGTCGAAGACGCCGACGACGGCGAGGAGGCCGGCCGCCGTGGTCGTCGGCATCCCGTGGTCGTGGGCGCTGGGGATGAAGTGCGTGCCGATGAGGCCGTTGGTGGTGGCGCCGCAGATCGCGAAGCCGATCGCCAGAGCCCAGAACGTCTTGGTGCGGGCGGCATCGCGCAGCGTCGTGAGGGCGAGTCGAGCCGCGCCCCAGGCGCTGCCGCGGGGAGCAGGAGCGGATGCCGCGACCGGCGCCGTCTCGCCGTACCGGCCGACGCCGAGGTCGGCCGGTCGATTGCGCAGGAAGATCCACACGAGCGGGACCACGGCGAGAGCACCTCCCGCGATGATGAGCGAGGCCGCACGCCAGCCCACGTCCTCGGCGGTCGCCGCGATGACGGGCAGGAAGATGAGCTGGCCGGTCGCACTGCCCGCGGTGAGCACGCCGGAGACGAGTCCGCGACGGGTGGCGAACCACGTGTCGGTGATGGTGGCGGCGAAGACGAGGGCCATCGACCCGGTGCCGAGGCCGATCAGCACACCCCACGTCAGGATCAGCTGCGCCGGGGTGGCGACGAAGACGCTGAGCGCGGACCCCGCGCCGATGACCAGCAGTGCGGTGACGGTGACGGCGCGGATGCCGAAGCGCTGCATGAGCGCGGCAGCGAACGGAGCGGTGAGCCCGAACAGCAGGAGGTTGACGGTGACGGCGAGGGAGAGCTCCGCCGTGGTCCACCCGAACTCCTCCTGGAGCGGGAGCATCAGCACGCCGGGGGCGGCGCGGAACCCCGCGGCGCCGATCAGCGCGATCAGGGCGACGAGAGCGACGATCCAGGCGGGGTGGATGCGGCGGCGGGTGCCGGTCGGCTCCTCGACGGACTCGGCGGTCATGCGGCGCTCGATGCGGTGACTTCGGAGGGGGAGCTCGCCCCGGTCGGGCCGGGCGCCGCGCTCGATCCGGTGAGGGCGAAGGGCTCTCCGCCCATGCTGCGGCGTGACCATCGGGTGCTGTCCGCGTCGAGGGGAGCGGCGCAGACCGCGCACCAGTCGACGGATGCCGCGGTCGCCCCGCACCGGCCGCACGTGACCGTGAGGCCCCACGGCCCATCGGGGTCGGTGACCTGGGTGAAGCGGGCGTAGGCGTGCAGGATCGGAAGCGTGGAGCGTCCGGCATCCGTCATCCGATAGCCGGCGCGCGCCGCCGCGGGGTCTTCGCGCTCGATGAGACCCGCGTCGGTCATGGCCGTGAGTCGCCGCGAGAGCACGGAGTCGGCGGCGCCGGTGGCCGCGCGCAGCTGGTCGAAGCGCGTGCGTCCGGAGAACATCTCGCGCAGGATCAGCAGCACCCACGGGTCGGCGAGCACGTCGGCGGAGTGGGCGATCGGGCAGGTCGCCGAGGACCAGTCGGAGCGGAGCGGCATCCGCTAACTTTCTTGAAGAAAGCCAGGGCTGTCAAGAGTGAACGTGCAAGAGTTCGGAGAATGGCAGGAATCTCGGACGATCAGGCAGGAATCCTCCGAGAAACGCGCGTTCATCCGAAGAACGGATGCTGCGGCACGGCGCCGCGCGCCTACTCCGCGACGCGGGCGGCGATGTCGGTGCGGTAGTGCGAGCCGTCGAGAGAGATCTTCGCGATCGCCTCGTAGGCGCGGGTACGTGCGGTGCGGAAGTCGGATGCCACGGCGACGACGTTCAGCACCCGGCCACCCGTCGCGACGAGCGAGCCCCCGGGGGCGTCGGGGCTGGCGGTCGCGGCGTGGACGAGGCGGACGCCCTCGACGGCCGCGGCATCCGCCAGGCCCTCGATCGGACGCCCGGTCTGCGGCGCCTCGGGGTAGCCCTCGCTCGCGAAGACGACGGTGATCGCGACGTCGTCGCTGAACACGGGCTCCGGCTGGTCCTCCAGGGTGCCGGATGCCGCGGCGAACAGCAGCTCCGACAGCGGGGTGACCAGGCGCGGCAGCACGATCTGCGTCTCGGGGTCGCCGAACCGCGCGTTGAACTCGATCACGCGCACGCCGGCGGGCGTGAGGATGAGGCCCGCGTAGAGCAGTCCGATGAACGGCGTGCCCTCGGCATCCAGCCGGCGGATGACGGGAAGGGCGACGTCGCGCGTGACCTCCTCGACGAAGGCGCGCTCGCTGCCGAACTGCTCATCGAGCCAGGGCAGCGGCGAGTACGCGCCCATGCCGCCCGTGTTGGGGCCCTCGTCGCCGTCGAGAGCACGCTTGAAGTCCTGCGCGGGGCTGAGCGCGCGCACGGTGTCGCCGTCGCTGAGGAAGAACAGCGAGACCTCGGGGCCCGACAGGAACTCCTCCACGAGCACGGGGCCGGAGGGCAGGTAGTGCTCCGCGTGCGCGAGCGCCTCGGCGCGGTCGGAGGTCACGATGACGCCCTTGCCGGCGGCGAGACCGTCGGCCTTGACGACGTGCGGGGCGCCGAGCTCGTCGAACGCGGCCTCGACCTCGGCGACGGTGGCGGCGCGCACGGCGCGGCCGGTGGGGACGCCCGCGGCATCCATGATCCGCTTCGCGAACGACTTCGACCCCTCGAGCTGGGCTGCGGCCTTGCCCGGTCCGAACACGGGGACGCCGTGCGCGCGGAGCACGTCGGCGACGCCGGCGACCAGCGGAGCCTCAGGCCCCACGACGACGAGGTCGACCGCGTGCTCGTTGGCGAACGCGGTCACCGCGGCGCCGTCGAGCGGATCCACCGTGACAGGCGTGGCGTCCTGCGCGATGCCGGCGTTGCCTGGGGCGACGAAGATCTCGTGCTCCGTCTGCTCGGCCCGCAGGGCGAGGATGATCGCGTGCTCACGGGCACCGGAACCGAGGACGAGAATCTTCACCCGTCCAGACTACCGAGGCCGCGCGTCCGGATTTCGGACCGGGTGCGGCGCAGGCGGATGCCAGAACTCCGGAGAATCACCGCGGCTCCCGGCCATGGAGCGGCTCGGAGCCCGATCATGACGGAATCTCCGGAGTTCTGGCGCGCGACGGCGCGTGATTCGGATGCCGGGGCGCAACGCGGGCACGGGCCCGAAGCCTCGGAGCGGGTGGCTCAGACCGTGACGGGCCGCTCGACCGTGGGGTCCCAGGGGATGGTCCAGCCCGTGGCGTCGAACAGCGCGTCCAGGACCATCGCGGTGAAGCCCCACACGATCGTGCCGTCCACGTCGAACGCCGGGCCCTTCCACGTGCGGCCCATGCGGCTGATCGTCGACGTGAAGCGGATGTCAGGGTCGAGCAGGTGCGCGACGGGCACGCGGAACACCTCGACGGTCTCGGCGTGATCGACCGCGACGACCCGCGACGGCGACCGCCACCAGCCGAGCACGGGGGTCACGAGGTGGTTGCTCGCGGCGAGGGGCAGCTCCGACAGTGTCGCGAGCACCTCGACGCCCGCGGGGTCGAGTCCGGTCTCCTCCTCCGCTTCGCGCAGCGCCGTGGCGACGGCATCCGCGTCCTGCTCCTCCCTGCGCCCGCCGGGGAACGACACCTGGCCGGGGTGCGACGAAAGGGTCGCCGCCCGTCGCTGCAGCAGCACGTCGAGGTCGGCCGCCACCGTCAGCTCGTCGGTGCGAGCGGGGATGCTGTCGAGCATGCCGAACAGCACCAGGACGGATGCCGCGTGCGCGCCGTCGTCGGTCGGAGGGAACGGCGCCGCCCAGCGCGCGCTGCGCTGCGCTGCCGCGATCAGCTCGGCGCGCGCCCCGTGCAGGGTCTCGTTCGGAGTCATCGCTTCGAGCCTAAGCCTGCGGGCAGGGGTCGGGCGCGGATCTTGTGCGCTCCCGACAAGCACCGGCACCGCCGAGCGGGCGCCCCCGCCGCGTACCCTGATCCCATGCCCCCGAAGAGGATCGACATCATCGACGGACGTGCGGCGCTCGCCGCCGTCGGCGCCGCGGATGCCGCGGGTGAGAAGCCGGCGCGCACCGCCCTGGCGACGGCCGTGCGCTATCTGCTGCAGCTGCTCGACGAGAAGGCGCCGGGAGGCACCGTGGAGGTGCGCGTCCCGCCGTTCGGCGCCGTGCAGGTCATCCAGGGGCCGCGGCACACGCGTGGGACCCCGCCGAACGTGGTCGAGATGGACGCCGCCACCTGGATCGCCGTCGCGACCGGGGCGGAGCGATGGGCGGATGCCGCGGCATCCGGTCGTGTCCAGGCATCCGGCACCCGCGCCGACCTGGCCGAGGTGCTGCCCCTGCGTCCCTGACCTGGTCGCACCTGCCCGGTTCAGCGCCGCGCCACCACCAGGGGGATCCCCGTCGAGGGGTGGGGGAAGACGTCGACCGGCTGCCCGTAGACCTGCTCGATCCTGGCGGCGGTGAGCACCTCGGACGGGGCGCCGGATGCCGCCACCCGTCCGTTCGAGAGGAGGGTGACGCGGTCGGCGTGGGCGAGAGCCGCGTTCAGGTCGTGCAGCACGATCGCCACCGCCGCGCCATCGGCGGCCTGCTCGCGGATCAGGCGCATCACGTCTTCGTGGTGCTTGAGGTCGAGGGCGGCGGTCGGCTCGTCGAGGAGCAGGATGCCGGTGCGCTGAGCGAGCACGCGTGAGAGGGCCACCCGAGCGCGCTCGCCGCCGGAGAGCGACGTCACGGCGCGGAGGGCCAGGGGCAGGACCTCGGTCGCCGTCATCGCGGCGATCACGATGTCGTCGTCCTCGGCGGACGAGGGCGTGCGAGCCCACGGCGCCCGCCCCATCCGCACCACCTGCTCGACGGTGAAGGGGAAGGTCACCGCGTTCTCCTGCAGCAGCACGGCGCGCTGTCTCGCCAGCTCCTGCGCACGGATGCCGCCGAGCGGACGTCCGTCGAGCGCCACCGCTCCCGCGGCGGAGACGTCACCGGCGAGCACGCCGAACAGCGTCGACTTGCCCGCCCCGTTGGGCCCGACCAGCGCGTGCACCTCGCCCGCCCTGATGTCGATCGCGGCGTCGTCGAGGATGGTCCGCCCCTCACCCACGCGCACCGTGAGGCCGGTGCCGCTGAGACGCACGGTCATGCCCAACCTCCCGAGCGCCGTCGGGTGCGCACCAGCAGCCAGAGGAAGAACGGGCCGCCGACGAGCGCCGTGATCATGCCGATCGGAAGGTCGGCGAGAGGCACGGCGGTGCGCGCGACGAGGTCGGCCAGCGAGATCAGCAGCGCCCCGCCGAACGCCGATGCGATCACGAGGGGCAGGTGCGCGGGGCCGATGATCATGCGCATGAGGTGCGGCACGACGAGTCCGGCGAACCCGATGATCCCCGCGAAGGCCACGGCCGCGCACACGAGCACGGCGACGGTCACGATCACCACGATCCGCAGCAGCTCGACGTTGAGGCCGAGGTGCCTGGCCGTGCGCTCGCCGAGTGCGAAGAGATCGAGGCCGGGTGCGACGACGAGTGCGACGATCACGCCGACGGCGACCAGCGGGGCGACGAGCGCCGTGTGCGACCACAGTGCGCCGTTGAGCGACCCGAGCTGCCAGAAGACGATCTGCTCGCGCGTCGACGTGGTGCCGAGGAACGTCAGGAAGGCCATGCCGGCGCCGGCGATCGCGTTGATCGCGATGCCGGTCAGGAGCAGCGTGACGACCTCGGTGCGCCCGCCGGATCGGCTGATGAGGTAGACCGCCATCACGGCGACGAGGCCGCCGAGGAACGCGAAAGCCGGTGTCGTCCACATCCCGAACGACGCGAGCCCGAGGGTGATGCTCGCCGCGGCGCCCAGGGCCGCGCCGGAGGAGACGCCGACGACTCCGGCATCCGCCAGCGGGTTGCCGAAGATCGCCTGCATGAGCACGCCGGAGACGGCGAGGGCGGCGCCGACGAGCAGGCCGAGCACGAGGCGGGGGAGCCGGATGCTGTAGATGACGCCGTAGTCCGTGGCGCTGTCGGGAGCCCACGCGGTGTCGATGCCGATGCCGTGCAGGAGCACTCCGACGAGGCCCGACGGCGACAGCTGGTACTGACCGCTCGTGATCGACGCGACGCACGTGATGACGAGGGCCGAGATCAGCCCGATCAGCACGAGCGCGAACCGCAGGCCCCGGTGCGTCGTCGGCGTCGGGGTGACGACCTCTCCGGTCACTTCGTCGTCTCGGGGGCGTAGAGGGCGCGGGCGATCGCGAGGACGACGTCGGCGGAGCGCGGGCCGAAGCTGAGCACCTCGGTGTCGGCCATGTCGATCACGCGGCGGTGGGCGCCGGCCGGGGTCTGGGCGACGGCGGGGATGCGTTCGATGAGGCCGTCGACGCCGCCGACCGACTCCAGTCCGTCGGTCATCATGACGATCACATCGGGCTGCGCCTCGACGAGCGCCTCCGCCGTCATCGGCTTCATGCCCTGCCAGCCGATCTCGCCCGCGACGTCGATCCCGCCGACCGCGTCGATGAGCGAATCGGCGCCCGAGTCCTCACCGAAGATGTAGTAGACGTTCGCGCTGCCGCGCACGTAGAGGAACAGCATCCGCGCCCGGTCGGACTCCGCAGCGGGGGTCACCTCGGCGATCTGGGTGATCGCGTCGTCGAGTCCGGCGTCGAGGCGCTCGATCAGGGCCTTCCCGCGGCTGGGGACGCCGAGCGCCGCGGCGATCTCCGTGACGAGCTCGTCGGTGGTGTCGAGCCTGCGGTCGCTGGAGATCACGACGACCGCGATGCCGGCGTCGCGCAGCTGCTGCCTGACCTCCTTCGGGCCGATCGTGGTGTCGGTGAGGACCACGGTGGGCGCCAGCTCGAGGATGGCCTCGGCGTTGAGGGTGTGGCCCGACTTCGTGACGACGGGCAGTTCCTCCGTGCCGGGGAAGTCGGTGGACGAGTCGCGTCCGACGACGCGGTCGCCGAGGCCGAGGGCGAACACGGTCGACGAGATCGTGCCGGAGATGTCGATGGGCAGGATGCGGTCCGCATCCGTCACGGTCACTTCGCGCCCCTCGCTGTCGGTCACCGTCACGGGGAGCTTCGGGGCGGTCTCGTCGGCGACGGGCTCGATGGCGTGGCTGGGAAGGCAGGCGGTCGACTGCCCCTTCGCGGCGCGGACGTTCTTCACGAGGTCGAGCGAGGCCAGGGGTGCGGAAGCCGCGGGGCAGTCGTCCTGCGAGGCCGCGGGGGAGGCCGGTGCTCCGGTGCCGCCGCAGGCGGAGAGACCGAAGGCGAGCGTGGAGACCAGGAGGACGACGAGAGTACGACGCATTAGGCAAGGCTAACCTAAAAGTTGACGCGCCCTGCGACGTCCGTCTACTGTCGGAGATGATGCGACTTAGCTAAGCCTAACCAACATCTACCCTTCCCGCCCGACTGCACAGCGGCACCGCCGGCGCGTGTGCCCGCGCGCCCCGGAGTCCGGAGAGAATCCGTGAACGACACAGCCCCAGCCTCCACGGCGAGCACGCGCCTCCGCGCAGGCCTCGCCGCCCTGATATCGCTCTTCCTCATCGTCGCCGGACTCGCGGCCGCGCAGCCTGCGCTCGCCGCCGACGGGATCGTCTCCGTCAGCGTCGGCTCGGCGGACTCCAGCGGCGTCTCCGTGCAGGTGCAGGCCTCGGGCCTCCCCGCCGATGCCACGGGAGCGTATGCGGCGCTGATCGTGACGGGAACCGAAGGGGGGCTGACCGGTGGCGGCGGGTACGCGGCGTTCACGATGCCGGTCGTCACGACCGGCGCCAGCGCGTTCACGCTGACCGCATCCGCCGACAAGCTCGACCGCACGAAGACCTACGAGGTGCTCGTCTGGGCGAAGCACTCCAACCCCGACGCGACGACGATCTACGGCCGCGGCGCCGTCAGCATCAGCGGCGCGCAGTGGGATGCCGTCTTCGGCCCCGTTCCTGGTACCGATCCGGGGACTGACCCCGGCACCGATCCCGGTACTGACCCCGGCACCGATCCGGGCACTGACCCCGGTACCGATCCGGGCACTGACCCCGGCACCGAGCCGGGCACCGACCCCGGCACCGAGCCGGGCACCGACCCGGGTACGACGCCTCCGGCATCTCCGTCTCTCTCGGTGTTCCTCGCCGACGGTGTCACCCCTGCGACCGGTGTCGCGCTCAAGACGGGCGACACG
>NZ_PCOT01000060.1 GCF_002979415.1 Microbacterium sp. MYb72
CGAGAAGACAGGGGCCCCACCGGAAAAGGGGTGCGCCGGCAAGTAGCGGTGCGCGAAGATCGGCACCAGCATCGGCCACGTTGCGATTCGATCGGCAGCGATCTGGAACTGCTCGGCACGGGTATCCGGCTTCTTCGGCCAGGTCGAAGGCCAGAAGGAATCGTGCTCGACGTCGAAGAGGAGCCCTTCCAAGGGCCAGGCCAGACGCGCCTCGATGCTCGCTGGGCTCTCGTTTCGCCAGTCCAACCAGCGTTCTCCCGTGGGCTGGACGGTCTCGAGAAGACGTCGATGGTCGGGGTTGAATTCGAATCCGAAACGTTCTTCGACACCGATGATCTCGGTGGGGCTGAGCCCAGCCTCGAGGGTCACGCCCCGCACAGTGAGGATGGTGACGCAGTCATCGATGGACACGGCCCAATCCTAGGCATGTGCCTCGCACGGAGCCGCTCAACTCCGACGACCGGTCAGATGGACGGTGACGGCGTCTCCATCGGTCTTGCCGATCCTCTTCCTGATCACAGCCGCGACGGGCAGCTTGTGGGTTCCGTCACCGAGAGCCATGAAAGCGCCCCGGAATGGCACGTCATCGATGGTCCCCTCGACCTTGACGAGGCCCCGAGTGGCGAAGATCGATGCCGAGTCCGGCAGCTGCACACAGGTCCACGTGTCTCCGGCGCGAACCTTTCCCAGTGTCGCGGTGAAGGTGATGTCCAAGGGGGTCGTGCTGGTCATGAGGTTCTCCGATCGGGCTTCGTGTCAGAGGAAGAGGCCGATGATGACCCCGATGAGCGTGAGCTTGATGATCCAGTCGAGCAGATGCACGCCGGCTGCCGACAGGGCGGTGTTCTCATGAACCACGCCGCCCATGAGGAGGATGAGGGGGAGTGTGGAAAGGGCGAGGCCGAGCGCTGCGCCCGTCGCAGGGCCGTGCCAGTCGGCAGCCAGCATCAGCCCGGCGATCAACACGGAGGCGAGGATGCTCCGCAGCAGCACGCTGAGCATCTGGACGACGACGGGGAGACCGGGTCTCGGCGTCGCCGTTCGCGCGATGAGCGCAGAGACGGCGGGTATCGCATAGAGGGCGGCGCTGGCGAGGAATGAGGCTACCGACGCGACAAGGATTCCGATGACGATCATGACGCTCCTTTAGTACCGATTAGTACTGAATGTTATTCCGCCTACTTTAGAACTGTCAAGTACTAAAGTAGTGACCATGACAGACAGCGTTCGCGGCCCCGGCCGACCTGCGGGGAGTTCCGGTGCCGACTTGGTCGCGGTCGCTCGAGGGGTGTTTCTGGAGCGTGGATACGCCGGGACCTCGATGGATGAGGTCGCCAAGCGCGCGAAGATCTCGAAGGCGTCCCTGTACCGGGAGCACTCGTCGAAGCCGGCCCTCTTCGCCGCGGTCGTGCGCGATTGGGCGCACGCGGGGAGGGATGCGATGCGGCCGGCATTGGCACGCCTGGGGGAGAGCGGTGACGTGAGGGCAGGGCTCGTGGAACTGGGGGAGACGATGCGAGCGGGCATCCTCAGCGCCCCCGTTCTGGAGATGCGTCGGCTGGTGACGGCTGAGGCCACGGCACACCCGGATGTGGCCGAGCGGTACCTCGAGGAGAGCTGGAACGCGAACATCGAGAACCTCGCCGCAGCGCTGCAGGGGATCAGCGAGCAGGGGCGGCTTCAGATCGAGGATTCTCACGCGGCTGCGGAGCAGTTCACCTGGCTCGTGATCGGCGCCCCGCTGAACTCGCAGTTGCTCGGAGGCGCTCCCGCTGGTGTCGACGTCTCACGCGCGGTCGAGCTGTTCCTGGCAGGTTACGGGGTCGACGGCTCTCGCTGAGAGTCCATGCGCCGACACGTCCGCTCAGGGGAGTGCGGACAGGACGATCTCGTGGTCCCACTCATCCGTGAGCACCGATCGCAGCCGGCCGTCGACACTCCCGACGCAGTGCCACCGAGCAGCCGACGGATACCCTTCAGGGGTGGACAACGAGAATCCGTGGAAGCTCTCCATCAGCGAGCTGCCCGAGCCGACACTGGATGAGGGCACGCTCACCAATCACCGGCTGCCGGACGGCGCAGGATTTCCGCCGTCGTACGCTTCTTTCGTCCGCTCGTTCGGCTGGGGGCGGCTGTTCGGTCTCTGGCTCATCTACACACCGGCCCCTTCGGGATTCGGTGACGGCGTGTTGGGTCGAGGCCAACACCTGACCGATCGATTGCATGAGGACTTCGATGAGGGCCGGACAGAGGGGTACGACTGGAAGGTCGAACCCCACGGCTCGTGGGAGATCGCGCAGCGACTTATGGTCTTCGCCATGAGCGAGAACGGCGACTATCTCGCCTGGGACACCGGCGCCCGCGATGGCGATGATGATGAGCTGACGATATATCACACGACCCGATTCGACTCGCTGACGAACATCGGCCGAGACCTGCACGAGGCGATCGAATGGCTTCGAGCACGCCACCGTGATTCGAGTGTCGATTTCACGCCGTTGACTCTCACCGCGCTGTGAGCGTCACTTCGACTGGTTCAGGCGACGGCGCCGTCAGGGGAGGACGCGTCGGGCAGTCCCGGGACGCTTCTCACGTGACCTGACATAATGTGCATTATCGGCATTACCTCACGAGGTCGCTGGGCAGGTCGCGTATCCACTCGTTCGCGGCCGCGGGGTACAGCGGAACCGTGAGCTGAGCGTCATCGAACGGACGCCACACGACAGGGACCGTCGAGCCGTCGGATTCCGTGAGCGCGCCGCCTTCGCTGGGCGGCATGTACGCCAGACGTCCGGTGTACAGCGCGACGATCTCGTGACCGAGCTCACCGTTGAACCGGAAGATGTTCTCGACGACGCCCACATGCACCAGATCCAGGATCTCGGAGTCGAGTTCCTCCCGAACCTCGCGGATGATCGCCTCACGATGGGTTTCTCCGAGCTCGACGCTGCCGCCGACGAGCCGGTCGTATCCGTCCGGGTTCTCCGTGGTCGGAGCGTTTCTGCTGACGAGGTGCCGGGATCCATCGGGATGCGGTGCGATGAGCATCGTCTTGACGCGGATGTACGAGCGATCTACGGACATCCGTCCATTCTCCCGCTGCACCGACAGCCCGGCGTGCACCACGGCGGATAGGCTCGCATCGTGAACGAGAGCAACGTGGAGATCGGGTGGGAGGATGCGCGGGCGACGAACCGGGAGAACTGGGAGGATCGCGTGCCGCTGCACCAAGAGGCGTACGGGCTGGACGCGTACGACGATCCCGCGCACCTGAGCGATGTGGTCCGCGCGGATCTCACCGCCCTTGCGCCGTTCCTTCCCGCGGAGAGCCTCGCCGGGCTCGACCTGTGCCACCTGCAGTGTCATATCGGCACCGACACGGTCTCGTTGGCGCGCGCTGGCGCGATCGTCACGGGTGTGGACTTCTCCCCCTCTGCGCTCCACGCGGCGTCGAGGCTGGCGGACCGTGCAGGTGTCGACGCGACCTGGGTCGAGACCGATGTCCTCGACGCCCGACGTGCCGTGACCGGAGATTTCGACGTGGTCTACACGAGCATCGGGACCATCACCTGGCTCGACGACCTGGACCGATGGGCGGCGCAGATCGTCGCGCTCCTTCGGCCTGGCGGCACGTTCTTCATCCGCGACGGTCATCCTCTGCTCTATGCGCTTGATGAGGACTCACCGACGCTGGCCCTCCGCTACCCGTACTTCGGCGACGGCACCGCGCAGCAGTGGGACGACGAATCCACGTACGTCGGCGACGGCACGCTCGCGCATCCGCGAACCTACGAGTGGCCGCATCCGCTCTCCGAGATCCTCGGCGCCCTGCTCAGGGCAGGCCTGAGGCTGCTCCACTTCGACGAGGGGAAGACGCTCCCGTGGCGGTTCAGTCAACGGATGATCGAGGTGCCGGACGGTTTCGCCTGGCCGGAGGCGGAGCAGAACCTCGTCCCGTGCACCTACACGATCATCGCGCGCCGCGACTGACCGTTCACGCCCCGACGTACTCGGCGAGGTGCTCCCCCGTCACCGTCGCCCTGTCGGCGACGAGATCGGCCGGAGTGCCCTCGAACACGACCCGGCCGCCGTCGTGACCTGCGCCGGGACCGATGTCGATGATCCAGTCGGCGTGAGCCATGACAGCCTGGTGGTGCTCGATGACGATGACCGTCTTGCCCGATTCCACCAGTCGATCCAGGAGCCCGAGGATGTTCTGCACATCGGCGAGGTGGAGTCCGGTGGTGGGTTCGTCGAGGACGTAGATGTCGCCCTTCTCCCCCATCTGGATCGCGAGCTTGATCCGCTGACGCTCGCCACCTGACAGCGTCGACAGCGGCTGTCCGAGCGAAGAACACGCGCGCCTCGGCGACCGGCAGGTCGAGCACCTCGGTGATGTCCTTGCCCGCGAGCTTGTACTCCAGCACGCTGGCCTGGAAGCGCTTCCCGCCGCAGTCCTCGCACGGCGTCTCGATGGTGTCCATGAAGCCGAGCTCGGTGATGATCACGCCCGCTCCCTTGCAGGTGGGGCACGCTCCCTCGGAGTTGGCGCTGAACAGCGCAGGCTTCACGCCGTTCGCCTTCGCGAATGCCTTGCGGATCGGCTCGAGCAGGCCCGTGTAGGTGGCGGGGTTGCTGCGACGGGAGCCCTTGATGGCCCCCTGGTCGATGGCGACGACGCCGTCGCGCTTCGAGACGGAGCCGTGGATGAGGGAGCTCTTGCCGGAGCCGGCGACGCCGGTCACGACCGTGAGCACGCCCTTGGGGATGTCGACGTCTACGTCCTGCAGATTGTTCGCCGTCGCTCCCCTCACCTCGATGGCTCCGTCGCCCGTGCGCACGGAGTCCTTGAGAGCCGCCCGATCGTCGAGATGCGCGCCGGTCTTGGTCCCGCTCGCCTTGAGACCTTCGACGGTGCCCTCGAAGCAGATCTCGCCGCCGGCGCTGCCTGCGCCTGGTCCGAGGTCGACGACGTGGTCGCCGATGGCGATCGTCTCGGGCTTGTGCTCGACGACCAGCACGGTGTTGCCCTTGTCGCGCAGACGCAGCAGCAGGGAGTTCATGCGCTGGATGTCGTGCGGGTGCAGGCCGATGGTCGGCTCGTCGAACACATAGGTCACGTCCGTGAGGGATGAGCCGAGGTGACGGAGCATCTTGATGCGCTGCGCCTCTCCCCCCGACAGCGTGCCCGACGGGCGCTCCAGCGACAGGTAGCCGAGACCCAGAGTGACGAAGGCGTCGAGATTCGCGCTCAAGGCCTCGAGCAGCGGCCCCGCACCGGGCAGATCCAGCCCGCGCACCCAGGCCGCGAGGTCGGTCACCTGCATCCGGCATGCGTCGGCGATGCTGACGCCGTCGATCTTCGATGAGCGGGCGCCCTCCGTCAGACGGGTGCCGTCGCATTCGGGGCAGACCGCGAACGTGGCGACGCGCTCGACGAACGCGCGGATGTGCGGCTGCAGTGCGTCGAGGTCCTTGGAGAGCATCGACTTCGTGATCTTGGGGATGAGACCCTCGTAGGTCATGTTGATCCCGGAGATCTTGACCTTCGTGACCTCGCCGTAGAGGAAGAGGTGCCGCTGCTTCTCGCTGAACGCGGCGATCGGCTTGTCAGCCGGGTAGAACCCCGACTGCGAGAAGCCCTTCACCATCCATCCGTCGGCGGTGTAGCCGGGCACCATGATCGCGCCCTCATCGAGGGACTTCGACTCGTCGACGATCTGAGCGAGGTCGAGATCGGAGACCGCTCCCCTCCCCTCGCACCGCGGGCACATGCCGCCGAGGTAGATCGCGTCCTTGACGATCTTCTTCTCCCCGCCGGGGCCCGTCATCACACCGCTGGCCTTCTGGGTGGGGATGTTGAAGGAGAACGCGGTCGGGCCGCCGATGTACGGCTGCCCCAGCTTGGAGAAGAGGATGCGCAGCATCGCGTTCGCGTCGGTGACCGTGCCGACCGTCGAGCGCGGGTTCGCTCCGAGGCGCTCCTGGTCGACGATGATGGAGGTGGTGAGCCCCTCGAGCACGTCGACGTCGGGACGAGGCACGGACGGCATGAAGCCCTGCACGAAGGCGCTGTAGGTCTCATCGATCATCCGGCGCGACTCCGCGGCGATGGTGTCGAACACCAGGGAGCTCTTCCCCGAACCGGACACCCCGGTGAAGACGGTGAGGCGCCGCTTCGGGATCTCCACGCTCACGTCTTTGAGGTTGTTCTCACGCGCGCCCTGCACGCGGATCAGGTCATGGGTGTCGGCGGCGTGCTGCTGCATCCTCTTGCTCTTCTCTCGATCAGGCGGTCTGCTGCAGACGCACCATGTTTCCGGCCGGATCGCGGAATGCG
>NZ_PCOT01000061.1 GCF_002979415.1 Microbacterium sp. MYb72
GCCTCAGCCTCAGCCTCAGCCTCAGCCTCAGCCTCAGCCTCAGCCTCAGCCTCAGATGAGACCACCGCGGCTGCGCTCTCGGCGACCGCGGGCTCGTCGACCTCGATGTGATCGGCCACGGCGATGCGATCGGCCGCTGTGATCTCGGCCTCGGCGTCGGTGACCTCGACGGGCTCCGACTCGACGACCTCCGACACGATGACCTCTGCGACCTCGGATTCGAGAGACTCGGATTCGAGAGACTCCGGCAGCGCGGCCTCGGGCGCGGACTCTTCGACGGTCCCGTCAGACGACGCCGGCACCTCGACCGCCTCCGCGGACGGCACGGTCGGCGGCATCTCCGCGACCGCGGGCAGCTCGATGACGATCGACTCGATGACGGCATCCGCCTCGGGCGCGATCTCGTTCTCGACGAACGATGTGCGATCGAAGACCGGTTCGTCGTCGATGATCAGATCGACGACCTCGCCGTCGACGACGCCGTCGTCGGCGAGATCGTCATCGTCCGCCTGCGGAAGGATCACGTTCACCTGGGCCGTGCCGCCGAGGATGCCGATTCCGGACGTGTCCAGGGACGCGGCTTCGTCGAGCACCCCTCTCGACTCTTCGTCTTTCGGGGTGGACCCCTTTTTCACGGTCACGATGTCACTCCAAGCTTGTGCGGGCCTCGGGTGCGTCACGTGCGTGCGCGGCCCTCGCCCGCACAAGATTAGTGCGCGGGGCGGATCACGACCAAAAGATCTCCTGCGTCCACCTGCTGCGTCTCTCCGATCGCGAGGCGCTCGATGACCCCGTCGACCGGCGCCGTGATCGCCGCTTCCATCTTCATCGCCTCGATCGAGGCGACGGGCTCCCCTGCCCTGACGGCGAAGCCTACCTCGACCTTCAGGGTGACCACGCCGGAGAACGGCGCCGCCACCTGACCGGGCACGGAGGTGTCGGCCTTCTCGACCTCATGGGCGTCGACGACGATCGAGCGATCGCGCACGAACACCGGGCGCAGCTGCCCGTTCAGGGTGGTCATGACCGTGCGCATGCCCTTGTCATCCGCCTCGCCGATCGCCTCGAGCCCGACGTACAGCTGCACGCCGCGGTCGATCTCGATGAGGTGCTCCTGTCCCTGGACGAGCCCGTAGAGGTAGTCGCTCGTGTCGAGGACCGAGAGATCGCCGAAGAGCTCGCGCATCTGAGCGAACTCCTTCGTCGGAGCGGGGAACAGCAGGGTGTTCAGTCTCTCCCGACGCGCGGCGCTGTCTCCCGCGAGTGCGGTCTCGTCGTCGGCGGAGATCTCGGTCATTCCGGTGCGCACCGCGCGCCCCGCGAGCACCTTCGTGCGGAAGGGCTCGGGCCAGCCGCCGGGAAGATCGCCCAGCTCGCCGGCCATGAATCCGACCACCGAGTCCGGCACGTCGTACTTCTCGGGATTCGCCTCGAAGTCCGCCGGATCCGCCTTGACGGCGGCGAGGTGCAGCGCGAGGTCTCCGACGACCTTGGAGGAGGGCGTCACCTTCGGCACGCGACCGAGGATGCGGTCGGCCGCTGCGTACATGTCCTCGATCAGCTCGAAGTCGTCGGCGAGTCCGAGAGCCTTCGCCTGCTGGCGCAGGTTGGACAGCTGGCCGCCCGGGATCTCGTGGTGGTACACGCGCCCCGTGGGTCCGGGCAGGCCGGACTCGAACGGCGCGTACTGACGGCGCACGGCCTCCCAGTACGGCTCGAGGTCGGAGACCCCATCGAGGTCGATGCCGCTGTCGCGCTCGGTGTGCGCGAGCGCCGCGACGAGAGACGAGAGCGAGGGCTGGCTCGTGGTGCCCGAGAGCGGAGCGGATGCCGCATCCACCGCGTCGACGCCCGCAGCGCTCGCGGCGAGCAGGGTCGCGAGCTGGCCGCCTGGCGTGTCGTGCGTGTGCAGGTGCACGGGCAGATCGAAGCGCTCGCGCAGAGCCGCCACGAGCTTCGCCGCCGCTGCGGGGCGGAGCAGGCCCGCCATGTCCTTGATCGCGATGATGTGCGCTCCGGCGGCGACGATCTGATCCGCGAGCGCCAGGTAGTAGTCGAGGGTGTAGAGGTCCTCGGCGGGGTTCAGCAGATCTCCCGTGTAGCAGAGAGCGACCTCCGCGACCGCGGTGCCCGTCCGACGCACGGCCTCGATCGCTGGACGCATCTGCTCGACGTCGTTGAGCGCGTCGAAGATGCGGAAGATGTCGACGCCACTGGCGGCCGCCTCCGAGACGAACGCATCGGTGACCGCGGTGGGGTACGGCGTGTAGCCGACCGTGTTTCGCCCACGCAGCAGCATCTGGATGGCGACGTTCGGCAGGGCCGCCCGCAGCTTGTCGAGCCGCTCCCACGGGTCCTCGCCGAGGAACCGCAGCGCGACGTCGTAGGTCGCGCCGCCCCAGGCTTCCACCGACAGCAGTCCGGGGGTCAGACGTGCGAGGTACGGAGCAGCGGCGACCAGGTCCTTCGTGCGCACACGCGTCGCGAGCAGCGACTGGTGAGCGTCGCGGAACGTCGTGTCGGTGATGGCGAGGGCCGACTGCGCACGCAGGCTCTTCGCGAACCCCTCCGGTCCGAGTTCGAGCAGCCGCTGCCGTGATCCGGGAGCGGGCGCGGCTGCGAGGTCGATCGTAGGGAGCTTCGCCACCGGATCTATGACGCCGGGGTGGGCGCCATGCGGCTTGTTCACCGTGACGTCCACCAGCCAGTTCAGGATCTTCGTCCCGCGGTCCTTGGAGATCCGTCCGCGGAGCAGCTCAGGACGTTCGTCGATGAAGGACGTGCTCACGTCTCCGGCCACGAAGGCGTCGTCGTCGAGCAGCGCCTGCAGGAACGGGATGTTGGTGGAGACGCCACGGATGCGGAACTCGGCGAGGGCGCGGCGTGCACGGGCGACCGCGGCGGGGAAGTCGCGCCCTCGGCACGTGAGCTTCGCCAGCATCGAGTCGAAGTGCGGGCTGATCTGCGCGCCCTGGTGCACGGTGCCGCCGTCGAGACGGACGCCCGCACCGCCCGGTGACCGGTACGTGGTGATCTTGCCCGTATCGGGCCGGAACCCCTGGGTCGGGTCCTCCGTGGTGATCCGACACTGCAGGGCCGCACCGCGCAGGTGCAGGTTCTCCTGCTGCAGCCCGAGGTCGGCGAGGGTCTCGCCCGCGGCGATCCGCATCTGGCTCTGCACCAGGTCGACGTCGGTGACCTCCTCGGTGACCGTGTGCTCGACCTGGATGCGCGGGTTCATCTCGATGAAGACGACCTCTCCCGCGCGCTCCCCCGCCGTCTCCAGCAGGAACTCGACGGTGCCGGCGTTCTCGTACCCGATCGAGCGGGCGAAGGCGACAGCGTAACCGTGCAGAGCGGTGCGGATGCCGTCATCGAGGTTGGGGGCCGGAGCGATCTCGACCACCTTCTGGTGGCGCCGCTGCACCGAGCAGTCCCGCTCGAAGAGGTGCACGGTCTCGCCGGTCTTGTCGGCGAGGATCTGGACCTCGATATGGCGAGGTCGCAGGACGGCCTGCTCCAGGAACATGCGCGGGTCGCCGAAGGCACTGGACGCCTCGCGCATGGCCTCCGCGAGAGCGGGGGCCAGCTCGCCCTTCGTCTCCACGCGGCGCATCCCTCGTCCGCCGCCGCCTGCGACGGCCTTCGCGAAGAGCGGGAAGCCGATCCCGTCGGCCTGGGCCACGAGAGCCTCGACGTCATCCGACGCCTCGGTGGAGCGGAGGACGGGCACGCCCGCCTCGATCGCGTGGCGCTTGGCCTCGACCTTGTTCCCCGCCATCTCGAGCACGTTCGCGGGAGGCCCGATGAAGACGATGCCGTTGGCGGCCGCCTTCTCCGCGAGTTCGGGGTTCTCCGAGAGGAATCCGTAACCCGGGTAGATCGCGTCCGCTCCGGCCTCCAGCGCCACGCGGATGATCTCGTCGACGTTCAGGTAGGCCCTGACCGGATGACCGCGTTCCCCGATCTCGTATGCTTCATCGGCCTTCAGCCGGTGAACGGATCCGCGGTCCTCGTGGGGGAAGACCGCCACGGTCCTCGCTCCCACCTCGAAGGCCGCACGGAAGGCGCGGATCGCGATCTCGCCGCGGTTCGCCACAAGGATCTTCGTGAACATGCACACCTCTAAGAGCTCGATGCACGGCGTTTTCGACGCGCATGGGGCGGGGCTGAGTGTTCCCCCAGCCTAGGGGAAGGTAACGTGGTGTCCGTGCACGTACTCAGCGTCAGCTCTCTCAAGGGAGGCGTCGGCAAGACGACCGTGACCCTCGGCCTGGCCTCAGCGGCCTTCGCCCGTGGTGTCCGGACGCTCGTCGTCGACCTCGACCCGCAGTCCGACGTGTCCACCGGGATGGATATCCAGGTGGCCGGCCGGCTCAACATCGCCGACGTCCTGGCGAACCCGAAGGAGAAGGTCGTCCGTCAGGCGATCACCTCCAGCGGCTGGGCGAAGGTGCACCCCGGCACGATCGACGTGCTCATCGGCAGCCCCTCGGCGATCAACTTCGACGGGCCGCACCCCAGCGTCCGCGACGTGTGGAAGCTCGAGGAGGCGCTGGCATCCGTCGAGGCCGACTACGACCTCGTCCTGATCGACTGCGCGCCCTCGCTGAACGCGCTGACCCGTACGGCGTGGGCCGCGAGCGACCGCGTCATGGTCGTCACCGAGCCCGGCCTGTTCTCCGTGGCCGCGGCGGATCGCGCCCTGCGCGCGATCGAGGAGATCCGTCGTGGACTCTCTCCTCGCCTCCAGCCGCTCGGCATCGTCGTGAACCGCGTGCGCCCGCAGTCGATCGAGCACCAGTTCCGCATCAAGGAGCTGCGTGACATGTTCGGCCCGCTCGTGCTCTCCCCCCAGCTGCCGGAGCGCACGTCGCTGCAGCAGGCCCAGGGTGCGGCGAAGCCGCTGCACATCTGGCCGGGAGACTCCGCACAGGAGCTCGCTGCCGACTTCGACCAGCTGCTCGACCGGATCATCCGCACCGGACGCATCCAGGTCGCGGAGACCGGCCCTCAGGCCTGATCCCCACCGCTACGCGAAACGCCCGCTCGATGAGCGGGCGTTTTCCGTTTCCGGTGACGTTCAGGCGGAGCGCTTGGACCGTCGGGCCGAGAGCTCGTCGACGGGGTCGGGCGCCGTGGGATCGAACTCCACGAGAGTGGACTCCACCTCGCGCAGGACCTTCCCGACGGCGATGCCGAACACGCCCTGGCCGCGGCTCACGAGGTCGATGACCTCGTCGTTCGAGGTGCACAGGTAGACCGAGGCGCCGTCGCTCATCAGCGTGGTGCCCGCGAGGTCGCGGATGCCGGCGCGGCGGAGCTCCTCGACCGCGGTGCGGATCTGCTGCAGCGAGATGCCCGTGTCGAGAAGGCTCTTCACGAGCTTGAGCACGAGGATGTCGCGGAAGCCGTAGAGGCGCTGCGAACCCGAGCCGCTGGCGCCGCGGACGGTCGGCTCCACGAGCTCGGTGCGCGCCCAGTAGTCCAGCTGACGATAGGTGATCCCGGCTGCGCGAGCCGCCACTGCACCGCGGTACCCGACCTCGTCGTCCATCGCCGGAAGACCGTCGGTGAAGAGGAGTTCGGTCACGAACCGCGGGTCGCCTGCACGCTCATCCGCACTCATCTGAAGTCCTCCCTGGAGCTGTTACCTCCACGCTAGAGCAGCGTCCAGGCAGCGGCAATGACATCCGTGCGACCTCGAAGGTGTGTCGCAATCAGTTCGTTACGAAAGCACCCTGGTGAGCGCGTCCTTGACGAAGAGCGAGCGCACTTCGTCGATCTTCGCGGCGAGCTCGGGAGCCATCTCGCTCGCCTTCGCCCGCGATGCAGCATCAGTGCGACGCAGCAGTGCGGACAGCGCGGATTCGATCAGCGCGACCTCCCGCTCGGCCCCCTGTCGCAGCGACCGGAGGTGCCGCGGCTCGATGCCGTGGCGGTCGAGGCCCACGAGGCTGCGCAGCAGCGTCACCGTCGCCTCCGGATAGTTCTCCTGCGCCGTGATCACTCCGGTGCTGATCGCGTCGTTGAGCAGCTGAGGCCCGGCGCCCGCCGCGGCCAGCAGCTCCTCTCGGCGGTAGCGCCGAG
>NZ_PCOT01000062.1:0-3928 GCF_002979415.1 Microbacterium sp. MYb72
TGACCATGCGCCCACGCTATCCGGTGCCCGCCGGCGATCTCAGCCCACCTCTGCCGATCGAGCCGCCTCCCATGCCCGGAACTCTTCGGCGATCCGCGGCGACTGCGTGTGGTGCAGATAGTGCGAGCCGTCGAGCGCGATCACGGTTCCGTCATCGACGCCCGCAGCCTGCTTCTCGTGCAGCTCCCGCCACTCCGGGACCTCCTCGTTGTGCTCCACGACGAAGAGCAGCAGCGGCAGCGTCGGGGCGAACCCGGTGCCGAGCGCGTCCGCGAAGTTCGTGCGGATGTGGGACATCTCATCGAGATACGTCGCACTCAGCGAGTTCCGGTTGGAGAGCATCACCAGTTGCTCGCGCACCTCTTCGGAGTACACGTCCTCCTCGTAGCCCGTGGCGGACGTGGCGACAAGGCGGATGAGCCCGAGGTTCTTGGCGGCGCCGAGCAGGCCGATGGGGAACGCGGTGTCCGTTCGGGGCTGACCGGGCACGCTGGAGTCGATACCCACGAAGGCCTCGACCTCGTCGGGATAGCGACGTGCGAGTTCGATGCCGTACACCCCGGCGATCGAGTGACCCATCAGCACATACCGGTCGATGTCGAGCTCGTCCAGAGCCTCGTGCACCTCGGAGACGATGTTCGCCGTCGTACGTTCGCGGTCCGTGCCGTCGCTCAGGCCGTAGCCGAACGGCTCGACCACGACGACGCGGTGATCCGCCGACAGGTCATCGACGAGGGGAGCGAAATCGAGCGCGGGCGACGCCGTGCCGAACCCGGGGAGAAGCACGATGGTCTCGTCGCCCTTGCCGCTGATGGCGACGTTCATGTGGCGTCCGTCGACCTCGACGAGCTGGCCGTAGGGCTCGATCCGCTCCTGTTCGGCGTCGGTGGCGACGACGTTCACGATCGTGGTCGTCGCCAATCCGACGGCGATCACCGCGGCGACGGCGGTCATCGAGACGAGCACTCTCTTCACAGACTTCTTCATTCGGACCTCTCCCGCGGCGCACGGTGCGCCCCGTCCCTCCAGCGTCGTTCGGATGCCCGCTCGAGGCATCGCCCCGGCGCAGACATCTCCCTACCGCGTTCGCAGTACGGGGAAGTCATCCTCAGGGCGGACTCCCGATGCGGCCGCGCGCGGAATACTGGAAGGATGCCCGCCCGCCCCGCTTCCGGACTCACCGCGCCGTTCGGGGATGTGATCGCCGTCGCCGTCATCGTCCTGTTCGCGGTGCTGCCCTACCCGGAGTCGGTCTTCCAGGTCCCCGGGATGCTGCTCCCGATCGCGCTCCTGCCGGCCGCGGCGATGCCGTTCCGTCGTCGGTGGCCCCTCGCGGTCCTTGGCGTCAGCGTCGTCGTCGCGGTCGTGCTCTCGGTGATGGGGATGCTCTCGCCGAGCTCTCTCATCGCGACGGCGATCAGCGCTTTCGCCGTCACCGCGTACACGCGTCGCACTGTGGGGCTGATCGCGCTGACGCTCGTCGTCGGAGTCGTCTTCGTCTCCAACGCGGTCCCGCTGCACGGAGAGTTCTTCGATTCGAGGGCCTTGCAGTTCCTGTTCTTCATCTCACTGGCCGGGGCGATCGGCGATGCCACACGATCTCGTCGCGAGTTCGGCGCCGCGATGACCGAGCGTGCGGAACGTGCGGAGCGCGGCCGAGAAGAGGAAGCCAGACGTCGGGTCGCGGAGGAGCGTGTGCGCATCGCGCGCGATCTCCACGATGTCGTCGCGCATCAGATCACGGTGATCAGTCTCAACGCGGGCGTCGCGTCGTCGGCGCTGGAATCCCGACCGGATCGCGCGAGAGAGGCGCTGACGACGATTCGACGCGCGTCCCGCACGGTCCTCACCGACATCGGGGGCCTGATGGCGCTGCTGCGCTCCGAGGATCCGGAGGACACCGGGGATCTGCGCCCGCAGACCGGGCTCGCGGGCGCCGCCGACCTGATCGCGCGCTTCGTGGACGCGGGGCTGCGCGTCGAGCTCCACGACGAGTCCGCAGGGGTCGCGCTGTCTCCGTCGAACGATCACGTCGCCTACCTCGTGCTCCTGGAGGGCCTCACCAACGCCCACAAGCACGGGGCGGATCGTCCCGTGCGCGTCCGCCTGGACGTCGTCAGCGGCGATCTCCTCATCGACGTCCGCAACGAGGTGCGTGCGGGGCCGGAGGCGTCCGCTGGCGGTCACGGGCTCGTCGGGCTGCGTGAGCGCGTCACAGCCGTCCGCGGTACGGTCCGGACGGAGAGCGTCGACGGAGTGTTCCGTCTCGACGTACGACTCCCCACAGACGGAGGGAGTGACGAATGGTCAGCGTGATCATCGCGGATGACCAGCCGCTCATCCGGCAGGCCGTCCGCGACATCCTCGGCGACGCCGGCATCCTCGTGGTCGGCGAGGTCGCCACAGGGCGGGACGCCGTGCGCGCCGTGGAGCGCGAGTCGCCGGACGTGGTGCTGATGGACATCCGGATGCCCGACCTCGACGGCATCGCCGCGACGGCCGAGATCTGCGCAGAGGGGACAGGGGGTCGCACGCGCGTGCTGATCCTCACGACCTTCGAGGAGGACGAGTACGTGGTGGCGGCACTGCGCGCGGGTGCCAGCGGATTCATCGGCAAGGGCGCCGAGCCGGAGGAGATCGTGCGCGCCGTGCTCACGATCGACCGGGGCGACTCGCTCCTGTCGTCCGCTGCGACACGTGCCCTCATCGAGCGCTCGCTGCGCGCCGCCGACGCATCACCCCGCGTCCCGGATCAGGTCCTTCTCGACGCGCTCACCGACCGCGAGCGCGAGGTGATGCTGCTCGTCGCCGGCGGACTGACCAACCAGGAGATCGCCGAGACCCTGACGATCTCTCCGCACACCGCGAAGACCCATGTGAATCGGACGATGATGAAGCTGGGAGCCCGCGACCGCGCACAGCTCGTGATCCTCGCCTATGAGTGGGGCCTCGTCGTTCCCGGCGTCTGACGAGAGCTCCTCGTACCGCAGAGGGAGGCGGATTCCATACCCCGGTAGCTGTTCAGCGGCCCGGCGCCTCCGTAGCGTGTCTTCCATGCGCTCCCGTCTGCTGTCCTCCACCGTCATCCTGCTCGCCGTCACCGCCGCCCTGACCGGCTGCGCGGTGTTCGATCCGGGGACACGGGTGAGCGAGGACCGACCGATCACGGACATCAACGAAGTGGTGCTGGACACGAGCGGCGATCTCACGATGCGCGTCGGCAGCACGCCATCCCTGCGTATCACCGCAGGGGAGAACGTGATCGGCGAGCTCACGTCCGAGATCTCCGATGGGGTGCTGACCCTCGGCATGGAGAAGACGCCCATCGGATGGAACGGTGAGATCCGCTACTCGCTCACGGTGACGACCCTCGAGACTCTCCACGTGCGAGGCTCGGGCGACGCGCAGGTCGACTTCACCGGCGCGACGGCGCCCTCGATCGACGTGCAGGGTTCGGGCGATGTCGAGGCCGCAGGCGTCGCCGCGGACTCGGCCTCCGTCGTCGCAGACGGTTCAGGCAGCATCTCCGTCGACGATGTCCAGCTCTCCGAGCTGACCGTCCGCATGACGGGATCCGGGGGCGTCGAGATCGACGGCACGGCCGCCGCCCAGGACGTCGAGGTCGCGGGGTCGGGTGGGTTCAGCGCGGCATCCCTGCGCAGCGACCGCGCCCGCGTGGTCGTCACCGGGTCGGGGGATGCCGATGTCGACGCCCGGCTCTCCCTCGATGTCGTGATCGACGGGAGCGGAGACGTCTCCTACGCGGGGGACCCGAGCGTGACGAAGAAGATCTCCGGTTCGGGGGAGCTGCACCGTCGCTGAACCTCGGAGGTCAGCTCCGGGACCGCGTACGCGAGCTCACCAGGAGCGCAGCCCCTCCCGCCCCCAGCAGGACGGCCAGGACGCCGAGACCGAGTGCGGCGCGCGC
>NZ_PCOT01000062.1:3938-4174 GCF_002979415.1 Microbacterium sp. MYb72
TGCTCCCCGACCCCGGTGAGGTCGGCGCTTCCGGAACGACGGGACGTGCGGAGACGGCGACCTCTGCGGTGGGCACCGGTGGCTCAACGGACTCTTCCGCGTTCCGGGGCACGACTCCGCGGGCGTTCCCGCTCCAGGAGACGGTTCCCGGACGAGGCCCTGACGCCGTCGCGCGGAACGTGTAGGTCACCACGAGCGTCTCGCCGGGGCCGACGATGCCGGTCCAGCGGACGGCG
>NZ_PCOT01000063.1 GCF_002979415.1 Microbacterium sp. MYb72
CCTCCTCCGGCCCCGCCCCCGCCGTGCTCTCCATCCACGGCGGGGGAATGGTGCTGGGCACCCGGTTCTTCGGCACCGGGGAGCTCATCGACCTCGCGGAGCGCCACGGCGTCGTCGGCGTCGCCGTCGAGTACCGACTGGCGCCCGAGCATCCGGGGCCGGCGCAGGCTGAGGACTGCTACGCCGCCCTGGAGTGGATGGCGGCGCACGCGGACGAGCTCGGCATCGACCCAGAGCGCATCATCGCGTCCGGCATGAGCGCCGGCGGCGGTCTCTCGGCGGCGGTGGCGCTCCTCTCGCGCGACCGCGGCGGGCCGCGCCTGGCCGGCCAGCTGCTCGGCTGCCCCATGCTCGACGACCGCAACGAGACCGTCTCCAGCCGTCAGTACGACGGCTTCGGCGCCTGGGACCGCAACAACAACGACACCGCGTGGGACGCGATCGCCGGCGCCGACCGGTTCGGCGACGACCTGTCCGCGTACGTCGCGCCTGCCAGAGCGCGCGACCTCTCCGGACTCGCTCCCGCGTTCATCGAGGTCGGCGCCGCGGAGACGTTCCGCGACGAGGCGGTGGACTACGCGCTGCGCATCTGGGCAACGGGCGGACAGGCCGAGCTGCACGTGTGGGCCGGCGGATATCACGGCTTCGCCGGCTTCTCCCCCGACGCCGAGGTCTCGAAGGCCGCCGTCGCCGCGCGCGAGAGCTGGCTGCGCCGCGTGCTGCGCCTCGGCGGATGAGCGCCCCCCGCCCGCGCATGGGGGCGCTGCGCGCCACGCTCGTGCTCGGGATGCTCGAGGCCTTCGGCCCGCTGTCGATGGACCTCTATCTGCCGCAGCTGCCCCAGCTCGCGGCATCCCTCGGCGCCTCGGAGGCGCTCGGCCAGGCGACCATGTCGGCGTGCATGATCGGGCTCGGGCTCGGTCAGCTGATCGCCGGCCCGCTGAGCGACCGCCTGGGGCGGCGCCTGCCGCTCATGGTCGGCGTCGCCGCGTTCGCCGTGCTCTCGGTGCTGTGCGCCGTCGCGCCGAGCATCGAGCTGCTGCTGCTCGCGCGGTTCCTGCAGGGTCTCGCCGGATCCGCGGGCATCGTCATCTGCCTCGCCGTCGCCCGCGACCAGTTCGAGGGCGTCGAGCTGTCGAGGATGCTGTCGCTGCTGTTCCTCGTCTCGGGCACGGCACCGGTCATCGCACCCATCGTCGGCGGCCAGCTCGCGCGGATCATGGACTGGCGCGGCATCTTCTGGGTGCTGGGAGGTGTCGGCGTCGCTCTGCTGCTCGTGGTCGTGCTGGCGCTCCCCGAGACCCTCGACCGCGGTGACCGGCACGGCGGCGGCGTGCGGGTGCTCGCAGGGCACGCGGGCGCCGTGGCGCGGGATCGGCTGTTCCTCGCCGTGCTGTGCGCGGGCGCCGCGGGCGGGGTCGCGTTCTTCACGTACCTGTCGATGTCGCCGTTCGTGCTGCAGGACCGGTTCGGGCTGAGCCCGCAGACCTTCAGCCTCGCGTTCGCCGCCGGAGCGCTCGCGAACATCCTCGGCAGTCAGGCCAGCCGTCTCGTGGTGCGGCGCTGGGGACCGCTGCGGGTGTACCTCGGGGGCATCACGGCCACCCTGATCGCGACGACGGCGTTCCTGGTGGTCGCGATCGGCGGCGCCGGGGTGATCGGCGTCGCCGCAGCGCTCATCGGCTTCATGCTGTGCGCGGGGATCGGCGGGCCGAACGGGCAGACCCTCGCGCTGGCCCACCACGGAGCGCGGGCGGGCACGGCCTCGGCTCTCCTGGGTGTGTCGATGTTCCTCTTCGGGCCCGTGGTCGCCCCGCTCGCGGCCGGCATCGGGGGCACGACCGCGCTCACCATGGCGCTCACGATGACGGCGGCCGCGACCGTGGCCGCGATCTCCGCCTGGGTGTTCGTGCGCCCGGCCGCGCGCGACTGAGCGTCGGCCTCAGAACTCGGCCGAGAAGGCCCCGTCGGACTTGAGCAGTTGACCGGAGATCCAGCGGCCCTCGTCCGACACGAGGAACTCCACGGTCGCGGCCACATCGGCGGGGCGTCCGAGCCGACCCAGCGGAGTCATCCCGCCGAGGGCCGTGCGGGTCTCGTCGTCCATCCAGCCCGTGTCGATCGGACCGGGGTTGAGCACGTTCGCCGAGATGCCCTTCGGCCCCAGCTCGCGTGCGGCCGAGATCACGAGCCGATCGAGGGCCCCCTTCGAGGCCCCGTAGGGCAGGTTGCCGGTGACGTGATCGCTCGTGAGCGCGACGATCACTCCGCCGCCCTCCCCCGCCTGGCGGGCGAACGCGGCGATCATCAGCAGGCTCGCGCGGGCGTTCACGGCGACGTGCAGGTCGAAGCTCTCGGCCGTCGTGTCGAGGATGCCGGACTCGACGTCGTGCGCGTGGCTGAGGATGAGGGCCGTGATCGCGCCGTATCGACGGTTCACCTCGGCGATCAGCTGCTCAGGCCCCTCGGGCGTCGAGAGGTCGGCGGGCACGTCGGCATCGGTCAGGTCGCTCGTGACGACCGTCCAGCCGGCGGCGCGGAGACGGGGGACGATGCCGGCCGCGATGCTGTTCGCGCGGGCGGCGCCGGTGATGAGGGCGAGGGGCATCCGGCCACGCTACCGAATCCGCGCCGGGACCGGGAAGCGCGGGCGCCGTCGCCGGTTCAGAAGCCGAGGCACATGACGGCCACGCCCGCGGCCATCGCCCACGATTCGATCGTCAGCATCTTGGCCGCCCGCCCCTCGTGCACGGGCTCGACGAACCACTCGGCGACGACCGTCCACAGCACGACGCCGACGACGCCCACGATCCCGATGATCGAGAGGACCCCGTTCAGGCCGTGACCTGCGTGCCCCGAGGTCGCGACGGCGTCGGTCGATGCGCCGGACGAGGCGCTCTGGAACGCGCAGACCGCCATGACGAGAGACACCAGGGCACGGTGGCAGCACGCCGCCGCAGCGGGCGTCCCCCGCACGCCGATCGTCCCGAGCATGGCCGAGAGCAGCAGCACGGCGCCGAGGAGGAGTCCCCGTGCCGCGTCGCCGCCGCCCGCAGCGACGACGAGCATCGCCGCCGCCATGACGAGGGCGGACTGCCTCCCCTGCCAGGGCACCGCGCGCCAGGCCGCGACGCAGGCGACCGCCGACACCAGCGCCGCCAGTGCCATCAGCCACGGTGCTGCGGGCAGAATGGGATCCACCCCCGCATTATATTGATCGGGCGCTCAAAATAGCCAGACCCACTTCGGATGCGGCAGGATGGGCAGGTGCCCCGCGTCGTCGACCATGATGAGCGCCGCCGGCAGATCGCCGAGGCGCTGCTCGCGGTGGCCGCCCGCGACGGGCACGAGAGCGTGTCGTCACGCGCCGTCGCAAAGGAGCTCGGCGTCGCCACCGGCTCGCTGTGGCACTACTTCGACGGATTCGACGACGTCATCCGCGCCGCCGCCGCGGAGGTCACCCGCCGCACCGACGAGCGCATCGCCGCGGCCACGACGGGACTCCACGGGCTCGCACGACTGGAGGCGCTCATGGGCGAGGTGCTCCCGCTCGACGAGCACACCCGCAGCGAGGCGCGCGTCGTCGTCGGATTCTGGGGACGCCTCGCGACCCTCGCTCCGACTCCGGATGCCGGCGCACCCACCCTCGCGACCTGGCAGAGCAGCATCCGCGACGCCCTCGACGAAGCCGTGGCGGCGGGCGAGCTCCGCACGGAGACGCCGACGGATGCCGTCATGGCACTGCTGCGCTCGATCACCTACGGCCAGCAGGTCGTCGAGGTCACCGAGCCGCAGGATGCCGCGGCCCACGCCGCCGTGCTCGACGGCATCCTCTCCCCCTGGCGCGCCTGACACTCCGAAGCACGCCCCCATCCCACACCCGGGCGACCGAGGTGTCGGCCTCGCGCTGCGCCTGCTTCTCGGTGACGAGCGGGGTCTCCGACCAGCT
>NZ_PCOT01000064.1 GCF_002979415.1 Microbacterium sp. MYb72
CCCGAACGTGCGAACCGCGCCCGCCGTGCGAGGTACCGTCAGTACCTGTCTCGTGGGGCCGACAGGGCGTACGGTCGAAGGCATGGACACCCGCAGCGAGGTGCGCGAGTTCCTCTCGTCGAGGCGCGCCCGCATCACCCCTGACCAGGCCGGACTCCCCGTGTACGGGGGCAACCGGCGCGTGCCGGGGCTCCGGCGCGAGGAGGTGTCGCTGCTGGCGGGCGTCAGCGTCGACTACTACACCCGCCTCGAGCGCGGAGACCTGTCCGGGGCGTCCGAGAGCGTGCTCGACGCCCTCGCCCGCGCGCTCCAGCTCGACGAGGCCGAGACCGCGCACCTGTTCGACCTCGCTCGCTCCGCCAACGCCGGCCCCGTTCCGCGCTCGCCCCGCACCAAGCCTGGACAGCTGCGGCCCAGCATCCTGCGTCTGCTCGACGCGATGACCGAGGCGCCGGCGATCGTGCGCGACAATCACTTCGACTACCGCGCGGCGAACGCGCTCGGCCGGGCGCTGTACGCCCCCGTGTTCGCGGAGCCGCGGCCCAACAGCGCGCGCTTCGCGTTCCTCAACCCTGCAGCTCAGGAGTTCTACCCCGAGTGGGAGCGCAACACGCAGGAGCTCGTCGCCGCGATGCGCGGCGAGGCCGGCCGCAACCCCTTCGACAAGAAGCTCACCGATCTCGTCGGAGAGCTGTCGACGCGCAGCGACCGGTTCCGCACCCTGTGGGCGGCGCACGACGTGCGTTTCCATCGCACGGGCCGCAAGCGCATCAACCACCCGGTCGTCGGCGAGATGGAGCTCACCTACGAGGCGTTCGAGCTTCCCGCCGACCCCGGACTCCAACTGTCGGCGTACACCGCGGAGCCCGGCTCGGCGTCGGCCGAGAAGCTGGGGCTGCTGGCGAGCTGGGCGGCGACGGATGCCGCGGCATCCGTCCGCCTCACCACGGAGGCCTGACGCGCCTCCGCGTGAGAGCAGTCCTGATCGTTCTGCTCAGAGCAGAATCGATGGATGCCGCGCCACGGCCCGACGTACCGTGAGGCATGGCCGCACTCGTCCCCTTCCCCCGTGCACCGCGTCGCCCCTCCGAGCCCGAGCCGCTGTGGCGGCAGCTGCTGGGCGACCAGCTGCGCCGCCGACGCCACGACCGCGACGAGACCCTCACCGAGACCGCAGAGAAGGCGGGCGTCTCACCCCAGTACCTCTCGGAGGTCGAGCGCGGACTCAAGGAGCCGTCGAGCGAGATGATCGCCGCGATCGCCGGCGCCCTCGACACGTCCCTGATCGAGCTCACCAGCGCCGTCGCCGACGAGCTGCGGTCGGAGCCGGCAACCGCATCCGCCGTCTCGTCCGCGCGGGGCGCGTTCGCCATCGCCGCCTGAGGAGCGGCGCGAATCCGGCATCCGTCGCCCGTGTCGCCCTCACGGCCCGACACTCTGTCGGCGCGGGGTGCCGCTCTGTCGGCGCGAATCCGGCATCCGTCGCCTGTGTCGCCCCCCACGGCCCGAGACTCTGTCGGCGCGGGTGCCGTTCTGTCGGCGCGAATCCGGCATCCGTCGCCTCGCCCTCCACGGCCCGACGGCCCGAGACTCTGTCGGCGCGGGTGCCGTTCTGTCGGCGCGAATCCGGCATCCGTCGCCTGTGTCTCCCCCCACGGCCCCACGGCCCGACACTCTGTCGGCGCAGGTGCCGTTCTGTCGGCGCGGTGCGTGCAGGCGCGCCGACAGAGCAGGTTCGGGGCCGACAGAACGTCAGGGCATCGCGGGAACCGCGACCGCGCATCCGACACGTTCCTTATCGCACCGGCGCCCCGCACGGCGTCCGGGGTCAGCCCCGCTCCCCCAGCACGGTGTCGATGAGGCCGTAGTCCCTGGCAGCGGATGCCGCGAACACGCGGTCCCTGTCGGTGTCGGCCCGCAGCTCGGCGACCGTGCGGCCGCTGTGCCTGGCGAGGATCTCCTCCATGTCCGCGCGCACCCGCACCACCTCGTCGGCCGCGAGGATCAGGTCGGGGATCGCGCCGCGCGACTGCCCGGCGGGCTGATGCAGCACGATGCGCGCGTGGGCGAGGGCGGACCGCTGACCCGGTGCTCCCGATGCGACGAGCAGCGCCGCGGGGCCGATCGCCTGGCCGACGCACGTCGTCGCGATCGTCGGACGGATGTGCTGCATGGTGTCGTAGATCGCGAGAGCGGCCCCTGGATCGCCGCCCTCGCTGTTGATGTAGAACTGGATGCCGCTCTCGGGGCTGTCGGCGTCGAGGTGCAGCAGCTGCGCGATGAGGGCGTTCGCGACCCCGGCGTCGATGCCGGTGCCGAGGTAGATCACACGTTCGGCGAGGAGGTGCGAATAGACGTCCATGACGCGCTCGCCCCGCGGATGCTGCGCGATCACGTTCGGGATCGTGTAGCTGCTCATGCGTCCGCCCCCAGCCCGACGCGGGCGCGTCTGCGGGGCATGATCTCGGCGAACGAGCCGACGATCTCGTCGATGAAGCCGTAGTCGCGCGCCTGCTCCGCCGTGTACCAGCGGTCGTGGAGAGAGTCCTCGAAGATGCGCTCCAGGGACTGACCGGTGTCGCCGGCGATGAGCCCGAGCACGGTGTCGCGCATGTGGCGGAGGTCGTCGGCCTGGGTCTCGATCTCGACCGCCGATCCGCCGATGCCCGCCGACCCCTGGTGCATGAGGATGCGCGCGTGCGGCAGGGCTCTGCGCTTGCCCTTCGTGCCCGCGGAGAGCAGGAACTGCCCGGCACTGCAGGCGAGGCCGAGGGCGAGCGTCGAGACGTCGTTCGGCACGAGCCTCATGAGGTCGCGGATCGCGAGCATCGAGGGAACCGAGCCTCCGGGCGAGTGGATCCACAGTGCGATGTCGGCCACGGGGTCCTCGGCCGAGAGGGTGAGGAGCTGCGTCATCAGCAGCGTGCCGTTGTCGTCGTCGAGGGCGCCGTCGAGCACGAGGATGCGGTCGTGGAACAGCGCACGCCGCGCTTCGGGGCCGAACTGCGGGATGGGGGTGTCTTCGCTCATGCCCCCAGCATCCGCCGCCCCGTCTCTGCGCTGACCGGTTTCTGCTGTGGGCGGTTCTGCCCTGAGCGGCGCCCACGCACCGACCGCCCCCTCGACGTCGTGTCGAGGGGGCGGTCTGCGGGGGTGG
>NZ_PCOT01000065.1 GCF_002979415.1 Microbacterium sp. MYb72
TGGGGTTTCAGGCCGCGGCGAGCGCGCGGCGGTGGGAGATGCGGTGACCGACCCAGAATCCGAGGGCGATGAGGCCCACGAGTCCGATGCCGAGCATCCACGGAAGGGTCGACGGGGCCGCACCGGCGGTGGCGGATGCCAGGGTGCCGGAGCCGTCGGCGATCAGGCCGGTGCCCTCGGCGAGATCGGTCGCGCCCGCCTCGATCTTGTCGCCGCCCGCCGCGAGCTCCCCGGTCTTCTCGGCCACGGTGGCCGCACCCTCGGAGAGGTCGCCGACGCCGGTGCTGAGGTCGGATGCTCCGGACTGCAGCGTCGCCGCGCCTTCGGCGAGGGACACCGCGCCCTGGCTCAGCGAGGTCGCACCGGAGTCGAGCTTGATCGTGCCGGAGTGGAGCGTGGAGGCGCCGGACGAGAGAGCCTGGAGGCCACCCGAGAGCTTGGCGGCTCCCGCGGACAGCTGGGATGTGCCGTCCTTGAGGGTCTGCGCGCCGGCGACGAGCGCCGGAGCACCCTTCTGCGCGTCCACGAGGCCGACGGTTCCCGGCCAGCCGAGGCTGGGCTCGCCGTTGACGAGCGCGTTCGCACCTCCTGCGAGCTTCTTCGACGCGTCGACGGTGGCGAGCGTGCCGGCGGCGAGCGCCGGAGCCGCGTCCGCGGCGCCCGCGATGCCGTCGACCTGCTTGTCGAGGCCTGCCGCGAGCAGGGCGAGCTGGTCGATGTCCGAACCGGTGACCCCGTCGTTCGCGGCGAGCAGGGCGAGCTTGTCGGCGAGCATCTGCGAGTTCGCCGGTGCACCCGCGGCCGCACCCTTGATGCCCGCGGCAGCCGTCGGGTCGGAGAGCGCCTGGAGCTTCGGGATCATCGCCGCGGGCACGGCCGCGTCGACCTTGGTCTTGAACTCGGCGGCGCCGGCGAGCAGATCGCTGGCGATCTTGTGAGCACCGGACACGCCCGCGGAGAGCTTGGTCGCGCCGTCGAGCACGAGCTGCGCCCCGGCATCCGCCCTCGTGGTCCCGGCCTGGAGGTCCTGGGCGCCGCTGAGGGCCGTCTGGGCCCCGGCGCTGAGCTTGCCCGCACCGGCCACGGCGTTCGACGCTCCTGCGGCGAGGGCTCCGGCGCCCTCGGAGAGCGTCGCCGCACCGGTGGCGGCCGACTGCGCTCCGGCGGCGAGCTTCTGCGCGCCGTCGTGTGCGGTGGTCGCTCCGGCGGCGAGGTCTTCGGTGCCTGCGGCGAGCTTGTCTGCGCCGGACGAGAGGTCTCCCGCCCCGTCGGCCAGCGCGGCGGAGCCGTCTTCGGCCGTGGTCGTTCCGCCGGCGAGCTCGGCTGCACCGGCCGCGATCTTGCCGGTCACGATGAAGAACAGGATCACCATCGCGGCCAGCAGAACGCTGAGCACGATCACGGCGATGCGCATTCCAAGTCCGTGGGCATGGGGTCTAGCACTCGTCATTGAGGACTCCTGGGGTCGGTGGCGTCGTTGCCACCGGCGAGTGTATGGGCGGCTTTCCCAGCCTCCGCACAGCTTTGCCGCTCGGGACCAAGTCTCAGGAGGGCTGATACTCGGTTCCTTGTAGCGATCTCACAATTCCCATTGACCCCGAGTCAACAGCGTCCTGCTGCGCGACCCTTCGCGGCAACGCGCCGCGCGAGTGCACGGCATCCTCTCGAACGCACGAGATCTTCACGCGCAGATCCCGTGCACTCGACGAGTGCACGGGATCTCGACGCCACCCTCGGGGTGAGGGCGGGGGTCAGCGGGCGGCGTGCAGCGAG
>NZ_PCOT01000066.1 GCF_002979415.1 Microbacterium sp. MYb72
CGCAGCATGAGGCATGGATGGAACCGCCGGGCTCACTCTCTCGCACCATGTGCGTTCGCGCGCCGACCTGCTCGTGAACGGATGGACCGATCGGAAGATCGCCGGGGCGGTGCGCGACGGAGCTCTCCATCAGCTTCGTCGCGGGTGGTTCATCGACTCGGGGGAACGGGAGAAGCTCTGGGAAGAGGAACGCCACCGCGCTCACGTCATCGCTGTGGCGCGCGACGCTCGTGGCCCGGCCGTCATGTCGCACTCATCGGCGGCGGTGCTCTGGGGGCTTCCGCTCTACGGGATGCGGCTGACGCGCGTGCACATGACGACGGATGCTCCGCATAGGATCTCGAGCTCGCCGGATGTGCGGAGACACGTCTCCCCGTTGCGGGTCGACGACGTGAGTGTCGTCGGCGGCATCCGGTGCACCGGGCTCGCGCGAACGGTGTTCGACCTGATCCGGGAGCTGCCTCTCGAGGCTGCGGTCGCCGTGGCGGATGCGGGGGAGAGGCAGATGGCCTCGCGCGGCCGGGAGTGGGATCAGGATGCTCGCACGTCATGGCGGCAGGGCCTGCGGGAACGCCTGGAGCGCGGGGCCGGCGTGAGGGGAATCCGCCAGGCGCGGTGGGTGAGCGTGTTCGCCGACGGGCGCGCGGAGTCGCCAGGGGAGAGTGTCAGCCGCCTGCAACTGTTCCGTCTCGGGTTCGAGTCGCCCGAGCTGCAGGTTCGAGTCGACGGACCCGACGGCAGGGCGTACTTCGTCGACTTCGGCCTGCGGGGTCTCCGAGCGTTCGGAGAGTTCGACGGTCGGCAGAAGTACGTCGACGCTGCTCTGCGATCAGGGAAGCCCGTCGAGCAGGTGGTCCTCGAAGAGAAGCAGCGGGAGGATTGGATCCGCGGTACCACTCACTGGCGCTTCGCGCGCTGGGACACCTCGCACATCAAGACTCCTCGCGCTCTGGCATTGCGTCTTGCCGCCTTCGGTCTCTCCCCCTCCTAGCCCTTCTTCCTCCCCTCTTCCTCCTCTCCCTTCCTCGCTCCGCTGGCGTCGACTTCATGTGCACTCGTCGACCGAACGAGAAATCCGCGTTGAGAAGTCGTGCACTCGTCGACATCATGTGCACTCGACGAGCGGAGCGAGGAAGGGAGAGGAGGAAGAGGGGAGGAAGAAGGGC
>NZ_PCOT01000067.1 GCF_002979415.1 Microbacterium sp. MYb72
ATGGCCTTACCGGACGTGCGGCTGCGAATAACCTTCGCAACATAGGCTCCCTGCTGCTTGGCCGCTGGTGCAATGCCCGGCACAGGCTTTCCATCCGGTCCTTCAACCAAAGCCGTATCACCGATCACGAAGATATTCTCATGGCCGACTACAGTCAGATCCGGAAGAACACGAACGCGACCAGCGCGGTCGCTCTCGGCACCCAACCATGCTGCCGCAGGTGATGCAGCAACACCAGCGGCCCAAATCGCTGTTTTGCAAGGAATGAACTCCTCGCCAACAGTCACGCCATCCTCTGTGATTTCCTTAACCGGCACACCGAGGCGTACTTCAACGCCGATCTTCTCCAAAGCATTTTGCGCGTAGTTTGATAGATCTTCCGGAAATGCTGCCAGAATACGTGGACCCGCCTCAACGAGCAGAATGCGTGCCTGCCGCGTATCGATATTGCGGAATTCCGGCCACATGGTCTGCTTGGCCAGTTCTGCAATAATGCCCGCCAATTCTACGCCGGTCGGTCCCCCACCAACCACCGAGAATGTGAGCAAAGCCTGTTGTTTCGCAAGATCGGTTTCGCGCTCCGCACGTTCAAATGCGAGAAGCAAACGGCGGCGAATGGTCGTAGCGTCCTCCAGCGCTTTCAGACCAGGAGCAACTTTTTCCCAACGATCATTGCCAAAATATGCGTGGCGCGCGCCCGTTGCGAGCACCAGCGTGTCATAGGCAATCTCCTCACCGTTTTCGAGCCACACCTTTTGGGCAGCAGCATCCACCCCGACAACCGTTCCAAGCAAGGTTGTGACTTCCTTACGGTCGCGAAAGAGGTGGCGGATCGGCCAGGCAATTTCAGAAGTCGCGAGAATGGTTGTGGCGACCTGATAAAGCAGTGGCTGGAAAAGATGATGATTGCGTTGATCGACGAGCGTTATGCGAACATTCGCGCCTTTCAGATCATGGATGAATTGCAGGCCGCCAAAGCCTGCGCCGACGACAAGGATATGGGGGGTATCCGGTCCGTTCATGGAAA
>NZ_PCOT01000007.1 GCF_002979415.1 Microbacterium sp. MYb72
CCGGGCTTCTCGGTGAACAGGCACCCGAAGCGGCCGATGGCGAGTGCGAGCGCGACGGCGGGGGCGAACAGATCACCGCTGCGTTCGCGGTAGCCGACGATCCGCTTCGTCACGTGCACTCCGGCCCACGCGCCGACCAGCGCTGACAGGATCGAGGCGTTGCCCGACAGGAACTGCTCACCCAGGCTGAGGTTCTTCGACGGGTCCAGATGCTGTGCCCAGGTGCCCAGCCGCGCGAAGATCGCGGCTCCGACCAGCGCGCCGAGCACGAGGTAGGGGATCCGCGGATCCTTCGCGCCCCGCCGGCGCGCTTCGATCCAGAAGACGCCGCCGCCGGCGAGCATCCCGATCCCCTCGAAGAAACCGTGGGTCTCGATGGGCGGGCCGAAGCCGAACAGGTCGTTCAGTGTCGGGAACACGCGCTAGCCCAGCATCCGCATCCACAGGAGCACCCAGAACGGGATGGCCACCGCCGCGAGAACCGCGAGCACGATCAGGTAGGCGAGCACGTTGCGTGTATCGCCGAGCTTGCAGCGCGAGCGCAGGAGGCCTGCACGCCGGGCTTGGGCGTAGGCGACGATGGCCATGCCCGCGAAGCCCAGCAGAGCGATCGGCCCGAGGACGCACGTGATCAGCGCGACCGTGGCGTTGACGCACAGCCGCAGCGGATCACGAGCGTTCGGAGGATCTCCGACGCTCGGGTCGCGCTGGTTCAGAGGCCAGTCGGTCATGACGCCGAGGCAGACGCGATCAGCGGCAGCGAGGTGCGGCCTGTGGCGGTCGAGAGCTTCTGATCGGACAGCGGCTTCCACGCCTGCACGGCGCAGAACGGTGCGCACTGGTGGGCGTCGGTCTCGGAGTTGACCGTCGCCACGTGCACGCAGCACTGCGTCAGACGCTCCTCGATCATGGTGTTGATGTCCATGAACGGCTTGACCGTGATGCGCTTCACCCGCTCGCCGAGGAACTGCCGCAGACGCTTGTGCTGCCCCGGCAGCGCTGCCGTGGCGAGCTTCGTGAGCGTGCCGATCCCGAGATCGCAGCCGGCGCAGATGTCCTTCCACAGCGACCCGATCGACGGATGGGAGAGCGACGACTGCTCGCTGAGGAGGTCGAGAAGCGACTGCTTCACGCTGTCCTTGAGCGCCTGGTTGATGTTGCTGTCGGCGATCCGGTTCGCGATCAGATCGGGGTTCAGATCGAGGAACTGCTTCAGCTGCTCGTGACCGACGAGCGAGGTGAGCGAGCGCCAGGAGTCGGAGTCGTCGCGCAGCAGATAGCCGACAGAGCAGCAGTGCGGGTGACTGCAGGGGAGGGCGGTGAGGTCCTGCCAGGTGACCTCGCCCTCGGTCTGCGGTCCGAGACGGGCGAGCACGCCCGTGTGGGTCAGACGCTCCATCACGTCGATCCCACTCGATCGTCCTGATCCGAAGACGGGCTGGATCGTCACGCCTCCGACGTAGGGAGTGACCATGGCTCGGCGGATGACGGTGCCGATCTCATGGTCGTTCACACCGAGGGCCGCGGTCATGGTCAGGGTCGTGAAGATCCCTGCGCCCGACAGTCGGGCGAGCGCCCGCTCCTTGAAGTGGCGGATGTCGGCGCCTCGGTGGAAACGCGACGTCTCCGGCTCCTCGCCGTCGTACTGCAGGTAGATCTCCACGCGCTCGCGGTGGCGCTTCAGCACGGCGAGGAACTCGTCGTCGTTCGCGATGCGCAACCCGTTCGAGTTGATGAGGATGCGGACGATCGGTCGGGCGATGAGCTGTTCGAGCAGCTGTTCGAGCCACGGGTACAGGGTCGGCTCACCACCGGAGAGCATCAGCACGTCGATGCGGTTGTTCTCCCGCGAGAGCTTCGCGTCGACGGACGCGAGCACCTCGTCGAGCGGAGCGACCGCCGTCGCCGCGGGGCTGGACTCCGCGAAGCAGGTCGGGCAGCGCAGGTTGCAGTGGTCGGTGATGTCGGCGAGCAGGATGCAGGTGTGCTGCGTCTGCATCTCGGGGAGCCCGTAGAGGTAGGCCTCGGGCACAGGGGCGAAGTTGCCGGTGAGGTCGGCCTCGTGCACCTTCGTCGGAGCCGTCCACTGTTCCAGATACCGCAGGATCTCCGCGGACTCGTCGTACAGCGTGCGCTGCAGTCCGTGCGTGCGACAACCGCGTTCCAGCCAGATCGTGCCGTCTCGATCGGCAAGCCAACCCGACAGGCGCTTCACTTCGGAGAGCGGGCGGTCAGGGTCTTCCGCATGGCACTCGGGGCAGAACGCGTTGACGTAGCGGTGGATGCGGTAATCGCGCAGCGGCATCCCGCTCGTAGCCGTCGTTGACATGGTCCGACGCTAGCAGCGCCGCCTTCGGGACGGTGTTGCGATCTCAGCGCGCCACGAAGCGCGCCTCCACCGTGGCCGCCACGACGATCTCTTCTGGCTCGTACTGTGCTGCGCCGCCGCTGTCGGCCGCGGCGGCCTTCATCATCATCGGAGCGGACGACACCGGTTGGCCCGCGGAGATCAGCCCGTTGTCGGCGATCGCGGTCGGGACGACATCGCTCAGCCCGAGTGCGCCCGCATACGCCTGAGCACGCGTGACGGCGACGCCGACCGCGGATGCGGCGACCTCCTGTTCGACGCGAGAGCGCGTGTCAGGCGTGAGGTGCCAGTCGACCCAGCCGACCTCGACACCGTCCCAGGGGGAGATGTCGCTCACCCAGATCGACAGCTCGGATGCCTCGGAGAACGTCGCGGCGAGGTCGACGCTCGCGTAGTAGACCGGCGCGAGACGCTTGCCCTCGTTGTTCCACGGGCGCTCGGCACGCACAGAGAGACGAGTGCTCGACCAATCGACGAGCGTGCCTGCGGCTTTTCGCTCCGCGAGCGTGGCGCGAACCGGGTCGGCGAGACGGGTGAGTCGGTCGACGACCTCCGTCCGCTCCGAACCCTCGGCACGGACGGCGACGTGGATGGTGGCGCGTTCGGGGGCGACACGAGCCTCGTGCTCGCCGCGGACGGTGATCGTGACTTCGCTCATGCGCCGACTCTACGCCAGGGGCCGGAATGGCGGACGAGGCGAAATGGTTGTAGTCTGTGATGCTCGGGTGCTGCGGCTCCCGAACTGAAAAGTCAACAGTGCGACAGCGGCTCCTTCGAAAGAAGGACCACGGGGCTGATCGGTTTCGACAGCGCCTGTGAATCCACGAGAAGCGGGCCGAGGATGCAGAGTTATCTCGTAAACGCTCTCTGCAAAAAAATAGTTGCCGAAACCAAGCGCAACGACTTCGCCCTCGCTGCATAAGCGAGCCCGATAGTCCGTCAGGCCGTATGTGATTCCGATACGGATCCTGGCGTCATCTAGGAATCTTGCTGCGTGACGGCGTCTGGACGTCACGTGGGACTCTTCCCAGGCTGGGCTTGTCGACTTAGGTGTCTGTGACAAAGGTCGGAGCCGAGTAGAACGTCTTCACAGACTGCGCCCGGAGAAGGCGTGGAGACTCAGCGTTGGACGGGGGTTCGATTCCCCCCAGCTCCACCAGGTCGCTGTCGCGAGAAGAAGCCCCCGTGGATCCCCGGATCCGCGGGGGCTTCTGTCGTCTCTGGGCGCTGATCCTGTGCCGACGTCCACGGCCCGGGCGATGGGGTGCGCGAGACGCGGTGCTCGTCGACCTTCGTGTCCGAAGAACGAATCGGCGAGGATTCCGTCACTAATGGGGATATGCGAGATGCAAAGAATGCCTTCCTGGATTATGCCTTCTGAAATGCACTCCGATGAATTCTCACTGAGCGCAAATCCCCTTTTTCTGGGAGCATGACGCCCTTGTAGCATCCGACGTATGTCTCAGGTCGCATTGCCCGCGGGGCCGCCCAGCGGCAGCTTCGATCGCGTCGCGCAGGTGCTTCTGGCCATGTCGCGAATGGACGCTCCGCGCGTCGCCCAGATCAGCGAGCACACCGGTCTGCCGTCGAGCGCGGTCTACCGCTGCATCACGTCTCTTCTCGAGGCCGGCCTCATCGAGGAGGGGCCGTCGCGAGGCAGATACCACGCGGGCATCGTCTCGATCTCTCTTGCTGAGCGCTACCGGCGCAGCGTGCTCAGTGGGGATGCGACGTCGCGCGTCCTGCACACGCTCGCCGGTCGGACGCTGGAGTTCGCGGCACTCCTCGTGCGTCGCGGAGATGACATGGTGTGCGTCGACACGGCGGACGGGTCCAGCGTGCTGCGATGCTCCTTCGTCGTCGGCGAGGTCGTGCCGCTCGTGGCGGGCGCCAGCGCGAAAGCGATCCTCGCGCACACGCCGCGGGGAGAGGTCGACGGCATCCTCGCCCGCAATGGAGTCGCGGGGTCGACCGCGTCCGGCGTCCTGTCGCTGCTGCCCGACGTGCGCGAGCGGGGATTCGCGATGAGCGCAGGCGAAGTCGACGAGGGAGTCTGGGGGGTCGCAGCACCGGTGTTCGCGGATGGGGGCGTGGTCGGCGCCGTGGCGACCATGGTACCGGTGCTGCGGGCGGCCCGCCTCATGCGCACCGCCGTCTCCGCGACCGTCTCGGCTGCCCAGGCTCTGTCGAGGCACCAGCTGAACATCTGACAGAGAGGACCCGCCGTGCGTCGGCGCGCGGATTCGCATCCGGATTCGCGCGAATGACGGACGCCCGTTCTCCCCACACGAAAGGAGTTGACCCGATGACGAGTCAACAGACGACCAACACCGGAACCCTCGCCGTCGAGCGCCGCACCATCGACATGGTGCCGAAGGACGAGAGGCACGGCACTCCGCTGAACCAGTTCACGCTCTGGTTCGGCGGGAACATGCAGATCACGGCGATCGTCACCGGCCTGATCGCCGTCGCGATCTTCCACGCCGAACCGCTCACGGCGATCCTGGCCGTCCTCGTGGGCAATGTCATCGGCGGCGTGACCATGGCACTGCATTCAGGCCAGGGGCCTCGTATGGGGCTGCCGCAGATGATCTCCAGCAGAGCGCAGTTCGGCGTCCTCGGCGCGACGCTCCCGCTCGTCCTCGTGATCTGCATGTACCTCGGTTTCGCCTCGACCGGTGCGGCTCTCTCCGGAAGCGCGATCAATCACCTGCTCGGCATCCCGACCGCCGCAGGATCTGCTCCGATCGTCGGCATCCTGATCTTCGGAGTGCTGACGGTCATCGTCTCGATCTTCGGATATCAGCTGATCCACGTGCTGGGCCGGATCGCCACGGCAGCGGGCATCCTCGGGTTCACGTACCTGTTCATCCAGCTCTTCGCGAACTACGACGTCGGCGCGACGCTCGGCACCGGGGCCACGGATCCTGCCACCTTCATGGTCTGCCTCACGCTCGGGGCGAGCTGGCAGATGACCTATGCGCCGTATGTCGCCGACTACTCCCGATACCTCCCGGCCGACACGTCGGTCGCGACGACGTTCTGGTCGACCTTCCTCGGCAGCGTGACCGGAACGCAGATCTCGATGACTCTGGGCATCCTGATCGGCGCCGTGTCGGGTGGCGCGCTGCTGGAGGGGCCGGTCGGCTTCGTCGGGCACCTCGCAGGGCCGGCGTACGCGGCCTTCGCGATCTACCTGGTCATCATCGTCGGCAAGCTCACCGCGAACACACTCAACGCCTACGGAGGCATCATGAGCACGGTGACGGTGATCACGAGCTTCAATGCCGAGACGAGGATCTCGCGTCGAGCCCGATCGATCTACATCATCGTCTTCGTCGCGTTGACGATGGTGATCGCGATCGCCGCCAGCGCCGACTTCCTCAACAACTTCAAGAACTTCGTGCTGCTGCTCCTCGCGGTCTTCATCCCGTGGAGCATCATCAACCTCGTCGACTACTACCTGATCTCGAAGGAGCGCATCGACATCCCCGCCCTCTACGATCGTCGCGGCCGCTACGGCGCCGTGAACCTCACGGCGATCGTCTCCTACGGCATCGGCATCCTCGTGCAGATCCCCTTCCTCACGAGCGACACGTACAGCATGCTCGGCGACTTCCACGGACCGCTCGCGGGAGTCCTCGGCGGAATCGACATCTCCTGGGCGGTCTCGATGGTCGTCACGTTCGCCGTCTACTATCCCTGGGCGAAGAAGACGATGAAACCTCCGGCAGACATGATCTATCCACCGGAGTACACGGCGGCGCAGACCGGCCAGATCGCGGTGAGCTGACGTGTCCGTCTCAGCCGCGAAGGGAGCGGTGCAGCCGCGTCCCGAGATCGAGGAGCTGCCCCGCTATCGCCCGGGAGTGCCGGCGCAGCAGAGAGCAGGGCTCACCGGATTCAAGCTCTCGTCCAATGAGAACCCGTTCGAGCCGCTGCCCGCGGTCGTCGACGCGATTCGTCGCGCCGACCGGCACAACGTCTATCCGGATCCCACGGCGCTTCCGCTCCGCGAGAAGCTCTCCGAGGTCCTCCAGGTGCCGGCGACCTGCATCGTCGCGGGGGCGGGAAGCCTCGCGGTCCTGAACGACATCCTGCGCGTGTTCGCCGGACGGCGACCGGACGGCAGCAGGGATGAGATCGTCTACGCCTGGCGGTCCTTCGAGTCGTACCCGATCTCGATCGGAGAGACGGGAGCGCGGGCCGTGCCCGTGCCGCTGAGGCCGGATCTGACGCACGACCTGGAAGGGATGCTCGCCGCGATCACGGAGCGGACGAAGATCGTGATCCTCTGCACGCCCAACAATCCGACGGGACCGGCGTTGGGCCACGCCGAGGTGCGCGAGTTCCTGTCTCGGGTGCCCGCGCACGTGCTCGTGGTGATCGATGAGGCCTATATCGAGTACGTTCGGACCGCGGACCGGCTCGATTCTCTCGCGCTGCAGCGGGAGTTCCCGAATGCGCTCATCCTGCGCACCTTCTCTAAGGCGCATGGACTCGCCGCGCTGAGGGTGGGGTACTGCGTGGCCCGGGAGGAGATCACCCGCCACCTCACGACGGTCGCCGTCCCCTTTGCCGTGTCTCAGGCAGGACAGATGGCGGCGATCGCCTCACTCGACGAACTGCCGGCGGTGCGGGATCGCGTCGAGTGGACGGTACGGGAGAGAACGCGAGTCAGGGACGAGCTTCTGACTCTCGGCCTGAGTGTCCCCGATGCGCAGGGGAACTTCGTCTGGTTGCCCCTGGGGGCAGGGTCAGAGCAGTTCACGGCTCTGTGCAGCGCTCAGGCGCTCGCCGTCCGGCCTTTTGCCGGAGAGGGGGTCCGCGTGTCCATCGGGCTTCCCGAGGCGCACGACCGCCTGCTCGCGCTCACACGCACGTACCTGCGTTCCCGGGGTGCGCGGTGACGGGGGCGGCGATGGACGCGCACGAACTCCGTGGCGGCGTGCTCGCTGACAAGGATCCCGATACGACGATCAGGGACCTGGAGCTCGCGCTGCCAGGACGCGTGCTGCGGGATCTCTCCGACGTTCGCCCCTACTCGCATGACCGGTCCCGTCACCGTTGGGCGCCCGCGCTGGCCGTCGTCCTGGCGGAGTCGACGGATGACGTCGCCACCGCCGTGCGGATCTGCGGAACGGCGGGCGTAGCGGTGATCGCCAGGGGAGCGGGCACCGGTCTGGAGGGCGGAGCGAACGCCCTCTCCGTGCGCGAGGATATGGGCGATCGCGACGACACGACGAGATCCGCGAGCGTCGTCGTCGACCTGATGCGGATGAATCGGGTCCTGCATGTCGATCCGGATTCGGCCGACGCGACCGTGGAGGCGGGGGTGAGGCGGAGCGAACTCAATCCGGCGCTCGCCGTCCACGGTCTGCAGTTCGTGGCGGGACCGGGGGTCGACGCATCCATCGGCGGCATGGCGGCGACGCGTGCGAGCGGGACGAATGCGGTGAAGCACGGCACGATGGCCGACAACGTGCGCGGTCTCACCGTCGTCATGTCGGACGGCTCGGTCGTCCGTACCGGCAGCCGGGCGCGGAAGTCCGCTGCCGGCTACGATCTGACCCATCTCTTCGTCGGATCGGAGGGGACGCTCGGCATCATCACCGAGCTGACTCTGCGCCTCACGCCCGTGCCGGCGGCGCATGAGCTCGCCGTGTACTCCTTCCCGTCGGTGAGAGCCGCCGCCCTCGTCGTGCAGCGGGCGCTGCATGCGGGGATCGACCTCGGACGCGCTGAACTGCTCGACACGGTGCAGATCGAGGCGCTGAACTCGTACTCGCACACGGACTTCCGGGCCGCGCCGACGCTCTTCGTCGAGCTGAGCGGCGATCCGCACATCATCGCGCATCACGCGGAGCGGCTCGAGGTCATCATGGCCGCGCAGGGCATGCTCGAGCGTCGACGGATCGAGGGCGACGATCCCGAGCGGTTCTGGAAGGTCCGGCATGATGCTCTTCCGGCCGCGCAGGCGCTGAGACCGGATTCATACACCTGGTCGACCGATGTCTGCGTGCCGATCTCTCACCTGGCCGACTGCATCACGGAGACGCAGGCGGACATCGATGCGAGCGGTCTCGTGGCGCCGATCGCTGGTCACGTGGGAGATGGGAACTTCCATCTCGCGTTCGTGCTCAGGAACGGCGATGACGACGAGAGGGAGCGCGCTGCGGCGCTCACCTCGAGGATGATCCGCAGAGCGCTTGCGGTCGGCGGCACCTGCACGGGCGAGCACGGAATCGGCGTGGGCAAGATGCAGGACCTGATCGAGGAGCATCCTTCGGGTATCGGCGTGATGAGGGCCATCAAGGATGCTCTGGATCCGAGGAGGATCCTCAATCCGGGCAAGATGCTGGATGGCTGAAAGCCGTCAGCCCGCCCAGTCGATGAGGATCAGACTCTGCTTCGTGTCGGCGAGCTTCACCCAGCCATCGCCGAAGAGATAGGTCATGCCGTATCCCTCTTCGTCGGTGCCCAGGGAGAACTCGGGGTCTTCCGTGAAGTAGCGGCCCTCGGGTCCGTCTTCGCGCGTCCACCCCTGCGCGAGCAGGGAGGACTGCGCCGTGTTGGCATCGTCGGAGGAGATCGGCGACCATCCGTACAGCTGGCCGTGATCGGTGCCGGTCGAGAAGTCGGCCCAGAAGCAGAGGATGCCGTCGGGGAGCGCCACGTCGCCGATGATGAAGTCCTTGCGCTCGGACGTCCATCCCGCGTCCGTGAGGCCTGCGACCGTTCCCTCTGTCACGATCGTCTCGCACGTGGGATCGGCAACGGGCGTCTCCGGAGCATGGGTCGCCGCGGGCTCGGCCGTCGACTCCGCAGCAGGCTTCGTGCCCTTCGGGGTGGGGGTGGCGTCCGAATCCGGGCCGCCGGAGCACGCGGTCAGCGTCGCCGCGAGAAGGAGCGCTACGGCGGCGGCGATGGGGATGCGTGGGGTCATCTCGTGGCCTCGTCGAGTGTCAGTCGTGCAGGAGTTCCAGGAAGGCGTCGTGAAGGATGCCGTTGGTTGCCAGTGTCGAGCGAGCCGAGATCGTCTCGGCTCCGTCGAAGGCCGTCATGCGTCCACCGGCTTCGCGCACGATCGGCACGGCGGCGGCGATGTCGTACTCCTTGACGTCGAACTCCGCGACCATGTCCAGGCGCCCCTCCGCGAGCAGCATGTACGCGAAGACGTCGCCGTAGGCGCGGTCGCGCCACACGCGATCGGCCAGGGTCAGCAGCGTGTCGAGGTGGCCCGCTTGTGACCACTGCGCGATGCTCTGGAAGCTGACGCTCGCATCGTCGAGGGAGGCCACGGCGGACGTGCGGAGGCGGCGCGGGCCGGCATCCGTCGCCGTCCAGGCTCCGGCTCCCGTCGAGGCCCACCAGCGACGCCCGAGCGCCGGCATGCTGACCACGCCGACCTGCGGCACGCCGTCGACGGCCAGCGCGATCATGGTGCCCCAGAGGGGCACTCCGCGGAGGAAGTTCGCGGTGCCGTCGATCGGGTCGACGATCCACTGGCGGTGCGTGTCGCCCTGGGCGCCGAACTCCTCGCCGAAGATGCCGTCCTCCGGGCGCTCGGTCTCGAGGATCGCGCGGATCGCGCGCTCCGTCGCGAGGTCGGCGTCGGTGACGTGCGAGTTGTCCGCCTTGGTGGAGATCTCGAGGTCGGCGCTGTCGAAGCGTGGCAGCGCCTGCGCATCGGCGGCGTCGGCGAGCCGGAGGGCGAGTTCGAGGTCGGCGGAGAGGCTGTCGGCGCTGGGGGAGGCGGTCACCAGTCCAGGATAGTCGGCGGAGCGAGCGGCCTCCGGCGCGCTGGACGCAGTGCGACACGCGCGGCGGGAGTGAAGGGACGCGCTCGATTTCACATGGAGCTCATCCGCTGGTAATGTAATTCCTCGGCCGGGGGATTCACCGGGCCACGCACCTCTAGCTCAATCGGCAGAGCAACTGACTCTTAATCAGTGGGTTCAGGGTTCAAGTCCCTGGGGGTGCACGGATAAGCCTCGGAGACTCTCGCCAGTCTCCGAGGCTTTTCTGCATTGCGCGACGATCATCGTGCCCTCCACGGAAGATCTGACGCTACGCCGAAGCGCAGGCATAGACGTCCCCGCCGACGGATGGACTGGAGCATCGGTCGGCGGGGTTGGTTAGGCGTCGTGTGGCTAGGGCTGTACGAAGACCTCATCAGCAATGATGCCGGGTCGGACGCGCAGCGTGTACGTCTCACCGTCCGGGATAGCGAACGCGGCCGAGCCTGTGAGGGTGCCTCCGGCGTAGAGCTCATCCAGCCCCATGTCATCGGTGAGAGAGACGAGGGAGTCGTATGAGTTGACTACATTCCCGGAGGAGGTCACTGCGGCGAGTGCGACTTCGGCGGAGTAGCCAGACTCGGCGCCCTTGTACGTGACCGTGTAGTTGATGATCTCGTAGTGAGTGCCGGCGGCAGCGGGTGAGTTGAACTGGTTGGCTTCTGAAACCACCGCGTTGCCGTCGCGATTCACGGAGTTGATGACGACGGTCCAGTCGTTCGTGCTGATCTCGGATCCGACGGGATAGGGGCTTTCTCGGGTGCCCTGTTCGGCGGTTGGAGGAACGCTGGACTGCTCGCCTTCATCGCCGGAAGGCTGATCAGAGGGCGCAGTGACCGTGGTATCGCTGCCACCGAATGCCTCATCGGCAGCGGTCGCGATGACTCCGATGAAGACCATGACGCCGACGATCGTTCCCACGATGGAGAGGATCAGGCCGACGATGCCGAACCACTTCTTGTCGCCCTTAAGGAAGAGGGAGACGATGCTGAGGACGAACGCGATCGGAAGCAGAATCCACCCGACGATCAATGCTCCTGGGATGCACGCGAAGATGAACCCGACCACGGCCACGATCATGCTCACGAGAGCCAAGATGTTGAGCTTCTTCTCGCCCAGCGCCGTGACCTGAGGGGCAGATTCGAGCCATTGCGCGCCGTCCCAATAGCGCTGCTCGTTGTTCGCGTGCGGCGCTGGGTACCATCCGGGGGCAGGGGTCGGATTGGTCATGGGCGTTCCTCTCGGTGCTGTGTCCGGTCGCCTCAGACCGGTGACCGAATGCTATCGGCATATCGGACATTCGATGGAGGAAAGAGCTTCCCGGCGCTCCGCAGGGGCTGCAGATGGGCCCAGCACGTCACGTGCTGGGTGAGATCTTCCTACGTCCAAGTGCCGCGCAGAGCCGAAGAAGTCCGAACATCGGTGCCCCGGGGGAAAGACATGGTCAGCTACATTCTCTGCACCCGCAGCCGCGCACTCTACGGCTTGGATTCGCGCGGGAGCGCGCGGCTCAGGTGAGCAGCACCGAGAGCGCGTGAATCTCCTCGTCGGTCAGCCCCAACCCCTCCGCCGCATAGGTGCGCATGCCGCCGAAGCGCTCATCGACCTCCGCGAAGGCCGCCGCGAGGTAGCTCTCGCGCACACCGAGCACGGGAAGGAGCACCTCGCGCTCCACACCGTGTGCCTCCGCCTGCTGCAGCAGCGGTTCCAGGGCGGGCAGGAGGTCGGTGTTGGTCTGGAGGTAGTCGTCGTACACGTCGTCGATGTCGGCGCCGAGAAGCGAGAGCACTGACGCCGCCGCCCACCCGGTACGGTCCTTGCCGGTGGTGCAGTGGAACAGGGCAGCACCCTGACGGTCGCCGTCGATCAGGCTCAGGAAGAACGAGCGGTAGGCGCTCAGGGCCGACGGCATCCGGACCAGGTCGCGATAGGTCTCCTCGAACAGCTCCTCACCGCGGCCGTTCGCGAGAGTCGACGCGAAGGCTCCCGGATCGGCGGCGAGCTCTGCGAGGCCCGCGGCCACGCTGGTCGGGCTGTCGGCGAGCACGTCCAGGTTGCGGCCCATCGTGCCGGCCGGGAGGTTATCCGGTGATGCGGCGGCCTCGTCCGCTGTGCGCAGGTCGTACACCGTGCGCACGTCGGCCGTGGCGAACCAGTGCTGGTCGATATCGGTCAGCGAGGAGAGCGTCGCCGACCGATACAGGAGACCGCGCTTCACGATCCCGTTCTCGGTGGGGATCCCACCGAGATCGCGCAGGTTCGGCGCGCTGGCGAGGGGGATCGTGCGGTCGTGGGTGTCATTCATGCTCTTATCTCCTTCGAGAGGTCTTCGCTGGTGGACGGTGCTGATCGCGTCGGGACGGGTGCCGGACGCGAGAGGAGCTCGAGGACCGCGAGTGCGCCGACGCCGATGATCGCGGTGCCCACGATCATCCCAGGCGTGAGCGGTCGCATGAGCAGGATGAACGCGGCGCAGGCGGCGCCGATGAGTATCCGAAGCGGCCTCTTGCCGCGCTCCACGCGCTCTCCGACGACTCCTGTGGTGTAGCCGTGCGCTTCCGCGCTGCTCCTGATCGCGGAGATCGCGCGGCGCGCGTGCTGTCGGAGACCGAGAGCCCAGCGCGACGGACCGGCGAGGAGCGCGATCACCAGCACGGCGGCGGAGAGGGTGCCCAGCGCGAGAGTCATGCTCGCGACGAACCCGAGGACCTCGCTGTAGACGGCCAGCGCCGCGTCGTGCGGGACGGCGGAGGCGACGGCCAGCGCGAACACGTTCCGCCCGGCGTCGACGCCGACCCCCAACAGCAGCATCATCACCAGGACGGCTCCGGAGGCCCAGGCCGCCGCGCGCGCCCGGCTGCGAGCCGATAGCACGCCAGCGACGAGGGTGATCAGCATGAGCCAGGGCACCCAGACGCCGATCGCGACGACGAGGTGGTACACGGCGAGGTAGAGGCCTACGGAATCGCCCTCGGCGATCACGATCGACCGGGAGATCGTCGGAATACGGTCGGCGAGCGGGAAGCCATCGGCGATGAGTTCGTCCTTCACCGCCCGGATGATCGGCTCGAGCTGCAGTTCGACCTGACCGGCGCCGATCGTGATCGCCGCGTCCTCCCTGCCCGTGGCCGTGTTCACCAGCTGGCGATGGGTGAACTCGAGCGCGTCGGCCCAGATCGCCGCGAAGGCATCCGACGTGATGAAGCCCGTCACCGTCGTCTCCATCAGGGATCGGATGCCGGACACGGCAGGAGCCTGCAGAAGCGCCAGCGCTTCCTGGGCCCTCGGCCCGACGTCGAGATCCTGGAGACCGGCGAAGAGGTCGTCCGCGATGCGATCGATGTCGATCTGGGATTCGATCGCAGCGATGACCTGGTCGGCGACGAAGCCCTGCACTGCCGGATCCTTCGCCAGCGGTGCGAACGTGTCGACGAAGTAGGCGGTGTCGGTGAGCTGTCTGTGCGCCCAGGTCGAGACCACGGCGACGGGGGACAACAGCACGCCGACTGCGATCAGCGTGGCCGCCAGGAGCGTCCGGCCCCAGCGACGCGGTGGTCTGGTGTGCGGAACAGCCTCGGCAGTCTTCTCCGAATCGGTGGTGCTCCGCTCGCGCTCCTGATCGAGCGCGCGGGTGAGTTCGGCGTTGGCCGCGGTGAGTCGCGCGAGCTCCTCTGCGAGCTCTTCGGCTGTCTTCTGGACCATTCTTCGAGTCCTTACGGGGGATGGGGGAGAAGAGGAGGGAAGACGGGTGGGGGCGCGACCGCCCCCACCCGTCTTCTAGAGAACCTCCGGACGGGGCGCGACCCAGGAGCCGTCGAGGACGGACGGTCGCGGACGATACAGGCGCAGCACGTAGTTCCAGCCGGGCATGATCGGCAGGGCGTTCGCGACGCCGTCCAGTCGCACGCCGAAGCGCACGGTCACGCCGCCGTCGGCATCCGGAATCGCCGTGAGGCTGTTGATGCTGTTGACTCCGAGGGCGTTCTCCTCGAAGAAGCCCGCCGCGTTGTAGAGGGACACCGACCAGAACGCGTCGACGGGGACATCGGCGAGGCGGAGCCGGTACTCGTCGACGGGGAGGTTCTCGTCGACGCTGATGTAGGTGGCCTCGTACTCGGGGAGCCCGCCCCAGCCGGATGCCGTGCCGAGCAGGTGCATGATCGGATCCACCTCTTCCACCGTGCCGAAGGAGTGGTCGTACTTGCTGACGCCGCGCGCGAGGTCGAGGATCGCGGCGCGCGTCGCGGTGTGCGATTCCTGATCGTAGACCGGCATCGGGAACGGTCCGGTGCCGCCTCCGACGATGCGGAGGGCGTCCTGCAGACGGTTCACCGTGGCGAGATCCTCGTCGTCCGCAGGGTCCACGAGGATGCGCACGATGATGCCCGCGTAGTCCGTGCCGACGAGTTCGCGGGTCAGCACGTGCTCACCGGGGTCGCGGAGGATGGCCTGGCCGTAGTGGTCCTGATTGATCACGAACACGGAGATGTACCGACCACGGGTGTTCGGGATCGTGATCGTCACGCCATCGCGGACGTCTACGATCGAACTGCTGTACAGGGTGTCGCGATTCTGGCGGATGATCGGCTGATCGTCGAGCGGCTTCAGCTGGTAGGTGTGGTTCCACACGCCGAGGCCCGAGCCTGCATCCAGCCGCGAGAACATGAGATCGGTCTCCGCCCTGGCGAAGTTCAGGACGTTGACCTCGATGGGGGACGTCTTGCCCGCGGCGGCCGAGGGGCCCGCCGTGCCGGGGCCGACACCGGAGGCCGCGCTCATGCCAGCGCCTTCGACTTCAGCAGAGCGAACTCGTCCTGGGTGATCGTGCCGGCCTGCAGGAGCGCTGAGGCGGCGGCGATCTCGTCGCTGGGGCTCTTTCCGGCGAGCTCTCGGAGTGAGGCCGGTGCCGAGTCCTCGGCGTCCGCTGCCGCCCGCTGTCCGCGCTCGGCCATGCCCCCTCCCCGGGCGATGAGGTAGACCAGGGCGGTGAGGAAGGGCAGGAAGATCAGGAAGACGATCCACACCGCCTTCCACCAGCCGTTGAGCGCGCGGTCCCGGAACAGGTCGGTGATGATCGCGAACAGGGCGAACAGGTAGCTGATGAAGACGACGGCCCAGAGCATCCAGCTGAGGATTTCCCAGAAGTACATGTGTGATTCCCTTTTTCGTTGAGGAGCGGGCGCGCAGGTCGCGGCCCGACGGATGGATGAGTCAGAGCGAGCCGAGGCCCTTGCCGATCATGAGCACGCCGATGACGACGAGCAGAACGGTCGTGATCACCGCGTTCTCCCGCGCGAGCCACTCGCGGAGCGCCTCCATGGGCGCGCGGAGGCGCTCCGCGGCCAGGAGGTAGGCGACGACCGGGATGAGCACCGTGGAGACCGCGCAGAGCACGAATACCGCGGTCGCGATCGCGGCGGATGCCGAGGAGAGGCCGGCGCCGCCGATGAGCATTCCCGCGCTGGCGGCGATCAGCAGGTTCTTCGGACGGGGGATCGAGAGCAGCAGGCCGAGCCCCAGGGCGCGCGCGAAGGTGAAGGAATCGATCGCCGACATCCACGTCGGCAGCGCGGGCTCTGCGCCGGGCTCCGGCCGCCTGCGCCACTGCACGACGGCGAGGAGGAGCAGGAGCGCCGCGAGCACGAACTGGATGATCGCCCGTATCGGGTCCGGTCCATCGGAACCGGTCTTCGGGGGCAGCGCGCCCGCCACCAGCACGAAGACGGTCACGGGCACCACGATGCCGATGCCCCACCCCAGGAGGAAGCCGATCCCCGCGCGTCGAGCATTCGGCGAGAGCAGCATGAGGATGACGGCGACGATCGTGAGCGGACTGATGGCGATGGCGAGAGTGAGGGGCAGTATCTCCCCGATGACGGTGGCGAGCATGGTCAGGACCTTTCCGTGGTGGTGGGGCCATGGTCGACGCCGGTCAGCGCGCTCACCGCCGCACGGTTCGTCGAGTAGACGGGGTCGTCGTCGCCGATGATCCCGAAGCGGCTGAGGCGAGGACGTGCGCCGACGCGGGTGCGACTGAACGCGAGAACGATCTCCCTGTCCCGCAACCACGTGCGGAGCCCGTCGAAGGCGTGCGCCGCCGTCACGTCGACATCGGTGATGCCCTCCATGTCCACGACGAGGCTGTGCACCTGCTCGGAGCCCGCGGCCTCGACGGCTCTCTCGACCGCCTGTGCGAAGACCGTGCCGTTGGCGAAGAACAGGGGAGCGGACATCCGCACGACGATCACCCCGTCTGCGGTGAGAACACCGGTCGGCGCCTCGTCGAGCAGGGACGCACCGGGGTCGTCGTTCTCGGCGAGCACATCGATCGCGGGGTTCGCGGCGCGACGGACGAGGTTCACCAGGGCCAGCACGAAGGCGACCACGATCCCGGCGATGGCACCCACCAGCACGGTGACCAGGAGGCACACGGCCGCGATCCAGAACTCGAAGCGCGACAGACGCCAGAGCCCGCGGAACTCCGAGACGCCGAGCAGCGGGACCACGGCGACGCCGACGATCGCCCCGATCGCGGGCGAGGGGATCTCCGCGAGCAGAGCCGTGCCGAAGAGGAGCAGGAGGACGGTGCCGGCGGCCAGGACGAGAGAGGGGAGCTGGGTCCGCGATCCGGCCTGATCCATCGCCGCCGTCCGGCTCGTGGATGCGCCGACGGAGAAGGAGCCGCTCGCGCCCGCGGCGATGTTCGCCACCCCGAACGCCAGGAGGTCGCGGTTCGGTCGTGTCGGATAGCGGTGCTGCTCCCCGTAGGAGCGGGAGACGAGCAGCCCCTCCGTCGTCGCCACGGCCGTGAGGGCGAGGGCCGAAGGAACGAGAGCGATCCACTGATGCCAGTCGAGCACCGGCCAGGTGATCACCGGCGGCCCTGAGGGCACGGCGCCGAGGACCGCGACACCCGCATCACCGGCGTGCGTGAGAGCGACGACCGCCGTCGCGACCACGAGCACGACCAGCGCCCAGGGGACGATAGGGAGGGTCTTTCGCCCCAGGAGGAGCACGACGACAGCGGTTGCCGAGATCAGGATCGACCAGACGTTCGCGCCGAGGAGACCGGTGACGAGTGCCACGCACTTCTCCGAGAACTCGGCGCCGGAGTCGATGTGGATGCCGAGCATCTTCGCGACCTGGGAGACGAGCACGTCGAGGGCGAGGCCCGCGATGAATCCGACGAGGATGGGCGTGGAGAGGAAGTTCGCGAGAAAGCCCAGCTTGAACGCGGACATCGCGAGGAAGAGCACACCGCAGATGATCGCCTGCGCGAGCGCCATCGTCGCATAGCCCTGTGACCCGGCCGCCGCGAGTCCGCCGATGGAGGATGCGACCAGCGCCGCCGCCGAGGCATCGGGCGAGGCCACGAGCTGACGCGACGAGGTGACGATCGCCCACACGATCGTCGGAAGCACGAGCGCGTACAGGCCAGCGACCGGGGGCAGACCGGCGATCTGCGCGTAGCCGATGTTGATCGGGATGGAGATCGCGATCAGGGTGACTCCGGCGAGCAGCTCTCGGCCGAGGTTCCGGCGACTCAGGCCGGGGAGCAGACGGTTCATCGCTGCCAGCCTGGCGTGCGGATGGCGGCTGCGGCCGGCGTCTCATCCTCAGCGGATGAGACGCCGGCCCGCTCCGATATTCCGGACGCCGCTATCGTGGATGCATGATCGAGGCGATTCGCGAGGAACTGGCGCTCGCGGACCCCGAGGCTGCCCGGAGCATCCTGCGCAAGAACTGGCTGCGGTTGATCATCGAGTCCCACGCCGCAGAGCTCGAGCAGCTCTGCGTGGATCACCAGGACCCGCACGACCCGCACATCCTCCTCATCAGAGCCTGCTGCCGCGACCTCGCCGGCGACTCGTACGGGGCGGAGTACCTGCGCGGTCAGGGCCTGCGCGTCGCTCAGGACGACTTCGTCGCGTGCTTCACCGACCTCCTGCTCGCTCCGGACGCCTCAGCCAAGGCCGCCGTCGCCGATCGCGCCCACGTCGCGCTCGCCGAATGCGGTGCGGACGACGACTATCCGTCGGCGCTGTTCCTGCTCGGGTGGACCGAGGTCAGGCTCCGCAGGGATTTCGCCAGGGCCATCGCGCTCCTGCGCTCCGCCGCCGACGAGGCTCGTCTGCGGAACCGGCCGGAGACCCATCGGCTCGCCCAGTCCAACCTGGCGTTCGCACTGACTCAGGCCGGGCTGTTCTCGGATGCCGAGAGGGTGCTCGATGCGCTCCCGCCGTCGGAGCACCCGTCTGACTGGGATCGCTTCGAAGGGGGTCTCCCCGAAACGAATCGCGGATGCATCGCCTACTGGCGGGGCGACTTCGAACGGGCGATCGCGCTCTTCGAGTCGGTCATCGTCGAGGAGAGCCCCGGCAACAACTTCGAGGCGCTGGCGCGCCTGTACTACGTGATGAGCCTCGTGGCGACGAAGCGCGAGGACCGCTACCACACGGCGACGGGCCTTCTCAGGGGGATCAGCAAGGCCGACAAGCACGGCATCCCCTGGGACACCCTCCGTCGCGTGGTCTCGGCCTGGCTCGCGCACGCAGAGGGGCAGGACGAACGCGCCCGCGCTCTCTCGGCGCCCGTGCTCACGCGGACCGGCGCCGCCGTCGCCCACGCTCTTCTCGCCGAGTTGTATCGGGTGATGGGTGAGCCGGTGATGTCGAGCCAGGCCTTCCGGCTCGCCGCTGCCGCGGGGATGCCCCGGTACGCGAGGGTGAGCACGCTGGTGACCTCCGCCGCACTGCACTCCGTCGCCGGTCGCGGCTCCCATGCCCACGAGCAGCTCGAGAGAGCACTGGAGACCGCCGCGTCCGAGAACGTCTTCGCGCCGTTCCTCGCGGACGACCCGGTGATCGCCGACCTTCTCAGCGCCCATGCCCATTGGGGATCGAGCGAGCAGTCTTTCCTGCTCGCCGTGTTCGAGAGGCGTGGAGCGCACGCGGCAGCGCTCGCCGGGATCCTCACGGACCGCGAGCGGGAGGTGCTGGCGTTCCTGCGCACCACGATGACCGCCGAGGAGATCGCCGCGCGCCTCGGAGTCGCCTACCCCACGGTGAAGTCCCACATCCGCGCGATCTACCGGAAGTTCGGGGTCTCCACGCGACGCGCTGCGGTGCTCGTCTCCGAAGGGCGCTAGCCGCGGTCCGTCCAGGACCCTCCGCGGCGGTTTCAGCGCGCGTCCGTGAAGGGCCGTCCGGCGGGCTTCACCGGCAGAAATGCCTGATCTGCACCAGATGCTGGTATTCCGCGTAACGGATCGCGCCTTCTGCGGTCTACTTACATATGGGGACCTTCGCGTGGGGACGCGAGGGAGCAACGGTGACTGGAGGACAACACCATGCTCAGCAACAGAAAGCGCTTCGGCGTGCGCGCCGCGATCGGCGCTCTCATCGCTCTCGGGGCGACGATCGGGCTCGGAATCGCGCCCGCGTCTGCCGCGGAGTACGACTATCCGGGGGCGATCGACCCTGGGTCGATCACGGTGACCACGGTCGACGGCACCGGCGGGGTCAACGTCGGCGAGCAGATCAGGATCGACGCGGCCTGGTCGGTGCCCGACGGCGCCGCCGCAGGACAGACGTTCGGGTTCACGCTTCCGGAGGAGTTCGCCGGCTTCAACGGCACGTTCTCCATTCCGTCGAAGGATGATCCGAGTCAGACCGTCGCGAACTGCACCGTGTCATCCGACGCGGCGCCCGTCGTGACCTGCACGCTGACCGACTACGTCACCGGGCGCACCGGCATCGAGGGAACGCTCTGGTTCGTCGCGAAGACCGACAAGGCCACGACCGACACCACGGTCGACTTCGTGGTCGACGGCAAGATCACACCCGTCGACATTCCCGGAGGCGGCATCATCCCGGGCAAGCCGCTGCCGGGGACTCCGGCGAAGTGGTCGTCGCTGACCGATGACGGGAAGATCGCGTGGGTGGTCGCGATTCCCGGTTCCGCCTTCGCTGACGCCGGCAAGATCACCGTCGACGACGAGCTCACCCCGGCGGGTGCTGGTACCGCGGAGCACCACAACGTCGACGGCGTGCTCACGGTGTGGGGCACGGACGAGACGAACACCAAGCCCTTCACGGTGCCGGGATGGACGGGGGAGTGGAACGCCACGGGTACGGCGTTCCATCTCGAGATCCCGGGTCCCATCGATGCGACCAAGTACTACATGGTCAAGTACACGACGGAGCCGACCAACCCGGTGGAGGGCGCGACCTACGCGAACACCGCCACGGTCAACGGCATCACCGTGCACGACAACCAGGTGTGGACGACCGCGGGTGGCGGCGCCGGAACGGGCAAGGAGACCGGCGCCTTCACGCTCGTCAAGGCAGTGGCCGGAGACGGCGCCGGAAAGGTGCCCGCAGATGCGGCGTACACGGTGACGTACTCGTACGGCGACCCCGTCGTGACGAAGACGATCACGCTCGTTCCGGGCACCCCGGTGCAGAGCATCGCGCTTCCCCTCGGTACGGTCGTGACGCTCGAGGAGGCGGCTCCTCCTGTCGTGGACGGTGTCGTGTGGAACACGCCCGTGTTCGGCGGCACCGGAGTGCGCGTACTCGACGGTGGGAAGGCGCAGCTCACCATCGGGGAGGGCGCTGTGGCGTCGATCACCCTGACCAACACGGCGACCGCAACGCCGCCGGTGACTCCGCCCACCCCGGCGACGCCGGAGAAGCCCACGCCGCCGAAGGAGCTGCCGCTGACCGGCTCGCTCGCATCGACGGGTTCGGACGTGCCGACTCCGCTTCTCCTGGCAGGCGCTGCGGCCCTGCTGCTCGGTCTTGCGATGACGACGGGTGCGACTCTGCGCCGTCGACGTCGTTGAGGTGCGCGGCCCGTTCCCCATCGCCGAGATCGAGCGGGGAACGGGCCGTCGTGCACCTCGTCACGGGATGCCGGTGGCGGTGGTTCCGACCGCAGCGCCGTTCCGCTCAGACGACGGAGATCACCTTTCCACCGGTGAGAGCCTTCAGCGTGTCGAAGGTGAGGGGCATCACAGTGTGCGGGTGGCCGGCGGCCGCCCAGATCTCGCCGTGATCCTCCAGGTCGGCGTCGATGTAAGTGCGCAGGGGCGCGGGATGTCCGACAGGAGCGACGCCGCCGATGGCCTGCCCGGTGGACTCCCGGACGACAGAGGCGGGAGCCATCACGACCTCCTGCGCTCCGACGTGCCGAGCGAGGGTTGTCGGGTCGACGCGATGACCACCGCTCGTCATGACGAGGATCGGCGCACCGTCGGCGAGGAGCACGAGGCTGTTCGCGATCGCGGCGACGTCGCATCCGATCGCCGCCGCGGCTTCTGCGGCCGTGCGAGCGGAGTCGGGGAGTACACGGATGACGGTGTCGACACCGGCATCCTCGAGGTGACGGAGCACGAGCCTGCTGCGTTCAGGGAGGTCGAGGGCGGTCATCGCCCCACCGTATCGAACGCGGCAGGCTCGTGTGACAGGAGGCGACGTGCTACGCGGCGTCCCCGAGGAGGATCGCCTCCGCGTCCTCGGCGGCACCGCCCTCAGACTCGTCGTCGATGTGCGCGAGAGCCTTTCGACCGAGGAGGATCGTGAGCGCCGCGACGAGCACGGACACGGCGGCGAAGAGGTACGGGACCGTCGCGTTGAACGTGTGCCATAGTGCTGCCGCGATCGGCGGCGCCATGGCTCCACCGAGGAAACGCACCGCCGAGTACGCCGAGGACGCTACGGAGCGCGGCAGGTCGGTCGCCTCCATCACGGCCTCGGTGAGCACGGTGTTCATCACGCCGAGCAGCAGTCCGCCCACGATGATGCACACGACCAGGGCGGTGGCGGAGGATACCAGCAGACCCGCCGCGACCAGATCCAGAGCCAGCAGCGGCAGCACAACGAGGATGATGTGCGTGCGCTTCATGCGGCGCATCAGAAGCGGAGCGACCCAGACGCTCGTGACCGCGAGTGCGACGCCCCACCCGAAGAACGTGAAGCCGATCCCCATGGCGCCGAACCCGAGGGGGAACGGCGAGAACGCCAGGAGCACGAAGAAGCCGATGTTGTAGAAGAGGGCCGCGACGGCGAGGACGGCGAGTGCGGGCTGCCGGAGAGCCGTGAAGGGGGCGGAGAAGGGCACGGGTTCGCGCTTCTCGCTCGGACCGCGCAGCAGCGCGAGGATGGCGACGAAGGCGATGGCCATCAGCACGACGACGCCGAAGAACGGGGCGCGCCAGCTCTGCTCTCCGAGCAGCCCGCCCAGGAGCGGGCCGATCGCGATGCCGAGTCCGAGGGCGGCCTCGTACAGCACGATCGCCGCTCCACTGCCTCCGGAGGCGGCGCCGACGATCGTCGCGAGCGCGGTCGAGATGAAGAGGGCGTTGCCGAGGCCCCAGCCGGCGCGGAAGCCGATCACAGCATCGACACTGCCGCTGAGGGCGCACAGGAGCGCGAACACCACGATGAGCGCGAGGCCGATCAGGAGCGTCTTCTTCGCGCCGATGCGGCTCGAGATCCAGCTCGTGACCAGCATCGCGATGCCCGTGACCGCGAGGTAGCTCGTGAAGAGCAGCTCGGTCTGCACCGGGGTCGCCTCGAGCGATTCGGCGATGGCGGGGAGGATCGGGTCGACGAGGCCGATGCCCATGAAGGCAACGACACACGCGAAGGCGACGGCCCAGACCTGTGCGGGCTGCTTCCACACGGATGGTGCGGCGGTGTTCAACGTAGTGCTCCTGTCGGTTCGGTGGTGGTGTGCGCGGCGAGGATCTCCGCGGCGCGGGTCAGGGCGGCCCAGTCCTCGTCGACGAGATCGGCGAAGCGAGGGGCGAGCGTGTCGCGGAACTCCTCGCGCCAGGCGCTCAGCTCCTGGGAGCCCCGAGGGGTGATGTCGACGACGATCGCTCGGGAATCCTCCGGATCGGGGGAGCGGAGCACGAGTCCTTCTCGCTCCAAGCCTCCGATGAGGCGGGTCATCCCCGGCTGCGTGGTGCGTGACGCCGCCGCGAGCTCCCCGACCCGGCGAGAGCCGTTCTGATCGAGGAGGCTGAGCACGCGCCACTGCGCCGCCGGGGCGTCGTTTCCGGCATCCTGTGCGGCGATTCTGCCCAGGGCGTACCCGGAGAGGACGAGGGAGGGGATGACATCCACGCGTTGCATACCAATGAGTATATACCCGATGGTATGTAAATGTCAGCGGCGACCGTTCGCGATGCGCGCGGAGAGCTGATGGGCGTGCGCCAGCAGCGTGCGTCCGAGGTCTGCGAGGCGCTCAGGACCGAAGCGGAACTCGACCCCCGTGAGGCTCAGCGCCCATTCCGGCCGTCCGCTGCGGTCGAAGACCGCGGCGCCGAGCCCCCAGCTGCCCTCCACGATGAGACCGGGGTTCACCGCGTAGCCGCGCTCCTTCGTGTCGGCGAGCCGTGCCCGCAGCGGGTCGGGAGCGTGCTGCCGCCCCCACTCCTGTGCGAGCTCGGGATGCCGGTCGAGATAGGCATCCACATCGTGGTCAGGAAGGAAGGCCAGGATGGCCAGCCCTGCGCTCGCGACGCCGAGCGGGAATCTGACCCCTTCGCTGAGCACGAAGGAGCGGATCGGGAACGACCCCTCCTCTCTCAGCAGGCACACGGTCTCGTCGGCCCTGCGCACGGAGAAGAACGCGCTCTCCTCCGTCTTCACGGCCAAGGATCGGACGATGTCTCGGGCGAGCGCGGTCACGTCGTAGCGCGCGGCTGCCACGGTTCCCATGAGGAAGAGCTCGGGCCCAGGCATCCATCTCGTGCTCTCACCGTCGCGATCGACGAGTCCTTCGGCTTTGAGTGCGCTGAGCAGCCGGTGGGTCGTGGAGCGCGACAGATCCGCGCTCCGGGCGAGATCCTGCAGGGTCGCGCCGTCGGACCCGCCCGCTGTCACCAGGCGCAGCAGGCGGGCCGCGCGGGCGATCGCCTGCGCGCCCGGAACGCTGCGGGAGGATTCCATAATGTGGACGCTATCGCCGAGTTCGCCCACATCGCAAGAGCCTGCTGTCGCCTCGTGGTCGGCGGGCGGATGCTGGAGAGGTACACGTCTTCGAAGGAGCACGCGTGATCGACAAGAACTGGGCCACAGCCGCCGAGGCCGTCGCCGACATCCCCGACGGGGCCTCGATCGCGGTCGGCGGCTTCGGACTCTCCGGCAACCCGATCGCGCTCATCGAGGCGCTGCTCGCGCAGGGTACGAAGGAGCTCAGCGTCGTGAGCAACAACTGCGGCGTCGACGACTGGGGCCTCGGCGTCCTCCTGGCGGCGCGGCGCATCCGCAAGATGACCTCCTCGTACGTCGGGGAGAACCGGGAGTTCGAACGGCAGTTCCTCTCCGGGGAGCTGGAGCTCGAGCTCACCCCGCAGGGCACGCTCGCCGAGAAGCTGCGCGCGGGCGGTTCGGGCATCGCCGCGTTCTACACGCAGACGGGCGTCGGCACTCAGGTCGCCGAGGGCGGACTGCCCCGCCTCTACGCGTCGGACGGGTCGATCGCCGTCGCTTCGCCGGTCAAGGACGTGCGGACCTTCGAGATCGACGGCGCGCCCCGCGAGTTCGTGCTCGAAGAGGCGATCAGGACCGACTTCTCGCTGGTGCACGCCGCGGCGGGTGACCGTCACGGCAATCTGGTCTTCAACAAGGCCGCCCGCAACTTCAACCCCCTCGCCGCGATGGCGGGGCGGGTGTGCATCGCCCAGGTCGAGCGACTGGTCGAGCCGGGCGAGCTGGACCCCGATCGCATCCATCTCCCCGGGGTGTACGTGCACCGCGTCGTCGAGGTCGGCACCGACATCCCCAAGCGCATCGAGCGACGCACGGTCGCCGCGGAAGGAGCCTGACATGGCACTCAGCAGAGAGCAGATGGCCGCGCGCGCCGCCGCCGAGCTGCAGGACGGCTCCTACGTGAACCTCGGCATCGGCCTGCCGACGCTGGTCCCCAACTTCGTCCCCGAGGGCGTCATCGTCGTCCTGCAGTCCGAGAACGGGATCCTCGGCGTGGGGCCGTATCCGCGCGAGGAGGAGGTCGACCCCGACCTGATCAACGCGGGCAAGGAGACGGTCACCACGCTTCCCGGCGCGGCGTTCTTCGACTCGGCCGCGAGCTTCGGGATGATCCGCGGTGGCAAGATCGATGCGGCGATCCTCGGCGCCATGCAGGTGTCGGCGTCGGGAGATCTCGCGAACTGGATGATCCCGGGCAAGATGGTGAAGGGCCCGGGCGGCGCGATGGACCTGGTGCACGGAGCCGCCCGCGTGATCGTGCTGATGGAGCACGTCGCCAAGGACGGCTCGGCGAAGATCGTGAACGACTGCTCTCTGCCGCTCACCGGCCGCGGCGTCGTCGACCGGATCATCACCGACCTGGCGGTGATCGACGTGACGGATGCGGGCCTGGTCCTGGTCGAGACCGCGCCGGGAGTCACCGCCGCCGACGTCATCGCCGCCACCGAACCCGTTTTGATCCTCACGAAGGAGTGAACCCATGACCGACATCGTCATCGTCGCCGCCGCCCGTACGCCCCAGGGGCGCCTGAAAGGTCAGCTCGCGTCGTTCACGGCTCCGCAGCTCGGATCGTTCGCGATTCGCGGCGCTCTGGAGCAGGCCCGGATCGACCCGGCCGAGGTGGACGCGGTCATCGTCGGCCAGGTCCTCGCGGCCGGGTCAGGGCAGAACGCCGCCCGTCAGGCGGCGATCGGGGCCGGGATCGGCTGGGATGTGCCCGCGCACTCCGTGAACAAGGTCTGTCTCTCGGGGCTGACCGCGATCATCGATGCCGCGAGGATGATCCGCACCGGTGACGCGGAGGTCGTCGTCGCCGCCGGGATGGAGTCCATGACCCGCGCCCCGCACATGCTGATGGGCTCGCGTGACGGCTGGACCTACGGCAGCGTCGAGGTGCTCGATCACATGGCGTTCGACGGACTCACCGATGCCTACGACAGGGAGAGCATGGGCGCCTCCACCGAGCGGCACAACGCGAGGTACGAGCTCACGAGAGAGGCGCAGGACACCGTGGCCGCGCTGTCTCACCAGAGGGCTGCCGCCGCGCAGGGCGCTGGTGTGTTCGACGCGGAGATCGTCGCCGTCGAGGTGCCTCAGCGCCGTGGACCTGCCGTGCAGGTGACTGCGGATGAGGGCATCCGCCCCGACACCACCGTCGAATCCCTCGCGGGTCTTCGCCCCGCCTTCGCCGAGGGCGGCTCGATCACCGCGGGCAACTCGTCGCAGATCTCCGACGGCGCGTCGGCGGTCGTGGTGACCACCCGCGCCAACGCCGAGTCCAAGGGCTGGCCCGTGCTGGTCACCGTCGGGGCGAGCGGTCAGACCGCAGGGCCGGACAACTCGCTGCAGGCACAGCCGGCGCGCGCGATCGAGCGCGCCTGCGAGAAGCAGGGGATCACGCCGTCGGAGCTCGATCTCGTGGAGATCAACGAGGCCTTCGGAGCGGTCGTCGCCCGGTCGCAGCAGGAGCTGGGCCTCGACAGCGACATCGTGAACATTCACGGCGGGGGCATCGCGATCGGTCACCCGATCGGCGCCTCGGGCACACGCCTGGTCGTGCACGCCGCGCATGAACTCGCCCGGCGTGGGCACGGCACGGCCGCGGTCGGGCTGTGCGGAGGCGGGGGACAGGGAGAAGCCCTCATCCTCACGAGGTGAGGGACGTTCCGGCCTCGTCCCGTCGGTCGGGGGCCGTGCGGTGGATCAGCGCTTGAGCGCCTTCGCCGCGGCCTTCTCCGCCTTCTTGGCGCGCTTCGCCTGCGTCGACGCCAGCGGCGAGTCGGGGGCGACGATGTCGCCGCGCTCGTCGCGTCTGGTGTCGATCACGGCGCCGATGGCCAGGGCCAGGGTGATGCCCCAGCTCACCCACGCGAGCACCGCGCGCCAGGTGATCGGCGCCTCTCGAGTGCCGCGGAGCAGCGAGATCCCCGCGGAGATCGCGGCGAACAGTCCCGTGCTGAACAGGTAGCGCATACCTCTACGCTACCCCCGCGAGACCCATGCCGAGGCGAGCGATGCCCTCGCGTATGCGATCGGGAGCATACGTCGTGAACGACAGCCGCATCGCCCGGGCGTCGGCAGGCCCGGCGTAGAACGGCGCTCCGGGGACGAAAGCCACGTCATGACGGAGGGCGTGCGGGAGGGCTGCGGTGGCGTCCATTCCCTCGGGGAGTCGCGCCCACACGAACATGCCCCCGTCTGGGCTGTTCCAGGAACTGCCCGCCGGGAGCGCTGTCGCGAGAGCGTCGAGCATCGCGTCCCGTCGATCGGCGTAGGCCGCGCGGATCCGCGCGAGGGCGGCATCGCTTCGACCCGACGCCAGGTAGTGCGCCGCGGCGGCCTGATCGATGGTCGACGTGTGCAGATCCGCGGCCTGCTTCGCGATCGTCACGGTGGGGCGGATGTCAGCGGTCGTGCGAACCCAGCCGATGCGCAGTCCGGGTGCGATGACCTTCGAGAAGCTGCCGAGGCTCAGCACATGATCGGGTGCGAAGGTCGCGAGCGAGGGGAGCGGGTCTCCGGAGTACCGCAGCTGCCGGTACGGCTCGTCCTCGATGATGCGGAATCCGTGGCGGATCGCGGCATCCGCGATCCGCTGTCTGGCGGCGAGGCCGTGGGTCCGCCCCGTGGGGTTCTGGAACGTCGGCACCGTGTAGAAGAACTTCGGGGCATGCGCCGAGGCGAGGGCGTCGAGCGCGTCGAGGTCGAGCTCGTCTCCGAGATAGGGGACGCCGACCACGCGTGCTCCCGCGAGGGCGAAAGTCTGCAGCGCGGCGAGATAGCAGGGCTCCTCGACGAGGATCACGTCGCCCGGGTCGAGCAGAGCCGTGGAGAGGAGTCCGAGGCCCTGCTGGGAACCGGTCGTGATGATCAGGTCACCGGCATCCGTCGGGAGACCGTCGGCCGTGTACTGCCCGGCGACGATCTCGCGCAGAGCGTGATTGCCCTCCGACGTCGAGTACTGCAGCACAGTCGGTGCGCCGAGGGCCTCGTCGAAGGACGCGCGGATGCCGTCGAGGTCGAAGAGCTCCGGTGCGGGCAGCCCCCCGGCGAAGGAGATGACCTCGGGGCGTTCGGTGAGCGCGAGCAGATCCCGGACAGGGGAGGTCTTCGCGGATCCGGCGCGCTCGGAGCGGCGGGGCAGCGCGACGAGCGTCTCTGGACGGGGCATGGGACCTCCTGGGTGCGCGGGTGACGACCACCCTACTGCGCCGCGGGATCTGCCGGATTCTCCATGACGCGGTATCCTGGAGGGGCTGCGGTCCGCCGCAGTCGCACCCGTGTATCTACCGGCCGTCGGCTCTCCGACGGACAGCGGCGGCACCCCACCCCGCGTCCTCTGGGCGCGCGAGAGCCATGACACACACGCACTCCTCCGCAGAGCCCACCCTGCTCCGCATCGCCGGTCTTCCCTACTTCCTCATCGCGTTCATCGCGCGTCTCCCGTTCGCGATGATGGTGGTCGGCGTCCTGACCGTCGTCGTCTCCGCGCGCGGATCGCTGTCGCTCGGCGGCCTCACCTCCGCGGCCGTCGGCCTCGGCACCGCGTGCTTCGGCCCGCTCCTGGGCGCCGCGGCCGACCGATTCGGTCAGCGCGCGGTGCTCACGCTGCTCGCGGTCGCGAACGCGGCGATGCTGGTGCTGTTCACCGTCGTCGTCTACGGGGCCGCCGCCGACCCGTTCGTGCTCCTGAGCGCCTTCGGCATCGGCGCGACGGCACCGCAGGTCGCGCCGCTGTCGCGCTCGCGTCTCGTCACCATGATCACCGATCGGATGCCGGAGGTCGGCCGCTCCCGCACGATCTCAGGGACGATGGCATACGAGTCCGCCGCTGACGAGACCGTGTTCGTGTTCGGTCCCTTCCTCGTCGGCATCCTGGCCTCCGCCATCGCCCCGTGGGCGCCTCTGGTCGTCGCCGCCGGACTCACCGTGCTCTTCGTCGGCGCGTTCGCCCTGCATCCGAGCGCACGCGCGGTCTCCCTGCACCGCGACGCCGACGGCAGAGCGCCGTCTGCCGTGTCCGAGCTCTTCCGGCCGCAGCTCCTCATCGTCGTGCTGGGCATCCTCGGCGTCGGCATCTTCTTCGGCACCATGCTGACCGCGCTCACGTCGTTCATGGCCGACCGCGACGCGCCGGAGCAGGCCGGTCTGCTCTACGGCGTCATGGGCGTCGGCTCCGCCGTGCTCGCGCTCGGCGTCGCCTGGCTGCCCCCGCGCTTCTCGATGCGCGCGCGGTGGCTGGTCTTCGCCGGCATCCTGCTGGCTGGGACCCTGCTGCTGCCGTTCGTCGACTCGCCGGCGACGATGATGGTCGCACTCGCGATCATGGGCGTCGGCATCGGCCCCACGCTCGTGACGCAATACAGCTTCGGCGCGGCACGCAGCCCGCTCGGCCGTTCGGCCACCGTCATGACGATGCTCGGCTCCGGCGTGGTGGTCGGACAGTCGATCGGCGCGGCGGTCGCCGGGGAGCTCGCGGAGAGCGTCGGCACGTCCGCGGCGCTGGTGCTGCCGATCATCGCCGCTCTCATCACGTTCGCGGCGGGCCTGCTCAACTGGCGGCTCAGCGCGATCCGACCCGCCGCTGCCGCCACGGCGTAGTCGACCTCGATAGCCTGGGGACACCGAACCGCTCGTGTGAGGAGACCCATCATGGCCGTCGCAGATTTCGTCGTCGTCGCCAACCGCCTTCCGGTCGACCGGATCGAGGGACCCGACGGCGAGGAGGAGTGGCGGACCTCGCCCGGCGGCCTCGTCGCCGCTCTGGAGCCGATGATGCGCAGCGCCCACGGAGCGTGGGTGGGGTGGCCGGGACAGGCCGACCTCGAGCTCGCACCCTTCGAGATCGGCGGCATCGACCTGATCCCCGTCACGCTGAGCGCCCAGGAGGTCGCCGAGTACTACGAGGGGTTCTCGAACGACACGATCTGGCCGCTGTACCACGACGTGATCGCCCCGCCCCAGTACCACCGCGAGTGGTGGGACGCCTACGTCACGGTGAATCGCCGCTTCGCCGAGGCCGCGGCATCCGCCGTGTCGGAGAACGGGACGGTCTGGGTGCACGACTACCAGCTGCAGCTCGTCCCGCAGTTTGTGCGTGAACTGCGCCCCGATGTGACCATCGGCTACTTCCATCACATCCCGTTCCCGGCTCACGGGCTGTACGCGCAGCTGCCGTGGCGGGACCAGGTGCTCCGCGGGCTGCTGGGCGCCGATGTGATCGGGTTCCAGCGCGCGCAGGATGCGACGTACTTCCTCACCGCCGTGCGGCGCCGCCTGCGGTACGAGGTCAAGGGCTCCGCCGTGGCCGTGCCCAGTGCGCCGGGGGAGACGCGCACAGCGGTCGCGAAGGCGTTCCCCATCTCGATCGACACGACGCCCTACCTCGAGCTCGCCGCGCGTCCTGACGTGCAGGCGCGGGCCGCCGAGATCAGGGAGAGCCTCGGCAATCCGGCGCGCATCTTCCTCGGGGTGGACCGTCTCGACTACACCAAGGGCATCAGACACCGGATCAAGGCGTACGGCGAGCTCCTCGCCGAGGGACGGCTGCACGTCGAGGACGTGACGCTGGTCCAGGTCGCGAGCCCCAGCCGCGAGCGCGTGGACGCCTACGTGCACCTCAGGGACGAGATCGAGCTCGCGGTGAGCCGCATCAACGGCGACACCGACACGATGGGCCACACGGCGATCCGCTACCTCCACCAGGGCTACCCCAGGGAGGAGATGGTCGCGCTGTACCTCGCCGCCGACGTCATGCTGGTCACGGCGCTGCGAGACGGGATGAACCTCGTGGCGAAGGAGTACATCGCGACGAGGGCCGACAACCGGGGCGTGCTCGTGCTGAGCGAGTTCACCGGCGCTGCCGACGAGCTTCGCCAGGCGGTGCGGGTGAACCCCCACGACATCGAGGGGCTGAAGGACGCGATCATGCAGGCGGTGGAGATGACGCCGCGCGAACAGGGGAGACGGATGCGGGCGCTGCGTCGCCGTGTTCTGGAGAACGACGTGAACGCGTGGTCGTCGTCGTTCCTCCGGGCCCTCGCCGAGGTGCATGGGCGCTGAGACCGGCGGCCATACTGGAAGGGCACCCTTCCCCCCGATCGGAGATCTCGTGACCCGCAGCTGGACGCCAGGAACGACGGATGCCGCGCTCAGCGCGATCGCAGCCACCCCTCGACTCGTGGTCGCCCTCGACTTCGACGGCACGGCGTCGCCGTTCGTGCTCGACCCGATGGCCGCGCGCGCGATTCCGGAGGTCGCCGCGCAGATGGAGCGTCTGAGCGCGATGCCCGACACGGTGGTGGCGTACGTCTCCGGGCGCAGCATGCACGATCTCCGCGAGATCACCGAGCACACCGACGAGTCCCCGTTCGCCCTCGCCGGGTCGCACGGCGCCCAGTACTGGTACCCCGGCTCGGGCGAGTCCGATGTCGAGTCCGCGGCCGCGGAGGAGGACGGCACGAAGGAGGAGCTGTGGGAGGCCGCGCGTCCGATCATCGATCGGTTCGACGGCGCCGAGCTCGAGCCCAAGACCTTCGGGATGGGCGTGCACACCAGAGCCGCGACGCCCGAGGTGGAGCGCGAGCTGTTCGCCGAGATCGACGCTCTCGTCGCGGAGCGGTTCCCGCACTGGAGGCGCCGCAAGGGCCACCACGTGCTCGAGTTCTCGTCGCGCCTCGAGGGCAAGGACGCCGCGATGACTGCTCTGCGCGAGCGCTACGACGCCACCGGCATCCTCTTCGCCGGCGATGACGTCACCGACGAGGACGCCATGCGCGTGCTCGTCGACGGCGATCTCGGCGTGCGAGTGGGCGAGGGTGAGACAGCAGCCGGGCTCCGTGTGCGCAACCCACAAGAGATCGCCCAGCTTCTGGAGGCACTGGCGGACGAACGCGCGGCGCGACGGGAATAGACTTCCGTCATGACCTCGCTTGATCCCGAGTCTCCCGCGCCCATCGACATCAAACCCCGCAGCCGTGTCGTCACCGACGGCATCGAGGCCACGACCTCCCGAGGCATGCTCCGTGCCGTCGGCATGGGCGACGCCGACTGGGACAAGCCGCAGATCGGCATCGCGTCGAGCTGGAACGAGATCACCCCCTGCAACCTGAGCCTCGACCGCCTGGCGCAGGGCGCCAAGGAGGGCGTGCACTCCGGGGGCGGCTACCCGCTCCAGTTCGGCACGATCTCGGTGTCCGACGGCATCTCGATGGGGCACGAGGGCATGCACTTCTCGCTCGTGTCGCGTGAGGTCATCGCCGATTCGGTCGAGACCGTCATGATGGCGGAGCGCCTCGACGGCTCCGTGCTGCTCGCGGGCTGCGACAAGTCGATCCCCGGCATGCTGATGGCCAGTGCCCGACTCGACCTCTCCAGCGTCTTCCTCTACGCCGGCTCCATCGCTCCGGGCTGGGTGAAGCTGTCGGACGGCACCGAGAAGGACGTCACGATCATCGACTCGTTCGAGGCCGTCGGCGCGTGCCGTGCGGGGCTCATGAGCGAAGAGGACCTCAAGCGCATCGAGTGCGCGATCGCCCCCGGTGAGGGCGCGTGCGGCGGCATGTACACCGCGAACACGATGGCGTCGGTCGCCGAGGCCCTCGGTCTCAGCCTTCCCGGTTCGGCCGCTCCGCCCGCGGCTGACCGCCGCCGCGACTACTTCGCCCACCGCTCGGGGGAGGCCGTCGTGAATCTGCTCCGTCAGGGCATCACGACCCGCGACATCCTCACCAAGGAGGCGTTCGAGAACGCGATCGCGCTGGCGATGGCCCTCGGCGGCTCGACCAACGTGGTGCTGCACCTGCTCGCCATCGCGCGCGAGGCGGAGGTCGAGCTGAGCCTGCACGACTTCAACCGCATCGGCGACCGCGTCCCGCACGTGGCCGACATGAAGCCCTTCGGCAAGTACGTCATGAACGACGTCGACCGGCACGGCGGCATCCCCGTGATCATGAAGGCGATGCTCGACGAGGGGCTGCTGCACGGCGACGCGCTCACCGTGACCGGCAAGACGCTGGCCGAGAACCTCGCGGAGCTCGATCCCATGCCGATCGACGGCGAGGTCATCCACACCTTCGACAACCCGATCCACGCGACCGGCGGCCTGACGATCCTGCACGGATCGCTCGCACCCGAGGGCGCCGTCGTGAAGACGGCCGGCTTCGACGCCGCAGTCTTCGAGGGCACCGCGCGCGTCTTCGAACGTGAGCGGGCGGCGATGGATGCCGTGGCGAACGGCGAGATCGAGAAGAACACCGTCATCGTGATCCGCTACGAAGGCCCCAAGGGCGGACCCGGGATGCGCGAGATGCTCGCGATCACCGCGGCCATCAAGGGCGCGGGGCTCGGAAAAGATGTACTACTCTTGACGGACGGACGATTCTCAGGCGGCACAACCGGCCTGTGCATCGGCCACATAGCACCCGAAGCGGTGGACGCAGGTCCCATCGCCTTCGTGCGCGATGGTGATCTGATACGGGTCGATATCGCAGCTCGCTCTCTCGACCTACTCGTCGACGAGGCGGAGCTCGCCTCCCGCCGCTCTGGCTGGGAGCCGCTTCCCCCGCGCTATACCCGTGGCGTACTTGCCAAGTATTCGCGTCTCGTGCGGTCCGCCGCCGAGGGCGCGACGACCGGCTGAATCGCGTCGGCAGCCCCAGGCCTCCGACGTCGCCCACAGACCACCAGAAGGAAGTCCCATGACCACTGACTCCGTCTCGGCCGTGCCGAGGCCTCCGGCCCAGAACACTGCGGCTCCCGTGCTCACCGGAGCGCAGGCGCTCGTCCGCTCGCTCGAGCTCATCGGCGTGACCGATGTGTTCGGCATCCCCGGCGGGGCGATCATGGAGGTCTACGACCCCCTGCTCGACTCCACCGAGCTGCGCCACATCCTCGTGCGTCACGAGCAGGGTGGCGGGCACGCCGCCGAGGGCTACGCGACTGCGTCGGGGCGCGTCGGCGTCACGATCGCCACCTCCGGCCCCGGAGCGACGAACCTCGTCACCGCGATCGCCGACGCCTACATGGACTCGATCCCGATCGTCGCGATCACGGGACAGGTGTTCTCCACTCTCATGGGCACCGACGCCTTCCAGGAGGCCGACATCGTCGGCATCACGATGCCGGTGACCAAGCACTCGATCCTCGTGAAGGACGTCGCCGAGATCCCCGGCGCGGTCGCCGCCGCGTTCGAGATCGCCTCGACCGGTCGCCCCGGCCCCGTGCTGGTCGACATCACCAAGGACGCTCAGCAGGCCAAGGCGCCGTTCATCTGGCCGCCGAAGATCGACCTGCCCGGATACCGCCCGGTGACGAAGGCCCACGGCAAGCAGATCCAGGCCGCGGCCGCGATGCTGGCAGAGTCCAAGAAGCCCGTGCTGTACGTGGGCGGCGGCGTCATCCGCGGCCGCGCCTCGGCGGAGCTGAAGAGTCTCGCCGAGCTCACGGGCGCCCCCGTCGTGACCACGCTGATGGCACGAGGGGCGTTCCCCGACTCGCACCCGCAGCACCTCGGCATGCCCGGTATGCACGGCACCGTGCCGGCGGTGCTCGCGCTGCAGGAGTCCGACCTCATCGTCGCACTCGGCGCGCGCTTCGACGACCGCGTGACCGGCAAGGCCGCGCTCTTCGCTCCTAACGCGAAGGTCGTGCACGTCGACATCGACCCCGCCGAGATCTCGAAGATCCGCACGGCCGACGTGCCGATCGTCGGCGACGTGCGCGACGTGCTCGTCGACCTCGAGACCGCGTTCCGGGGTGCGACGGCGCAGACCACGCCCGACATCGAGGAGTGGTGGTCCTACCTCGACGGCCTCCGCAAGGAGTTCCCGCTCGGGTTCCAGCCGACGACCGACGGACACCTCTCGCCGCAGCACGTGATCCAGCGGATCGGCGAGCTCACCGGCCCCGAGGCCGTGTACGCGGCCGGCGTCGGCCAGCACCAGATGTGGGCGGCGCAGTTCATCAAGTACGAGCGTCCGAACTCCTGGCTGAACTCGGGAGGCGCAGGCACCATGGGCTACTCGGTGCCCGCCGCGATGGGCGCGAAGGTCGCCGAGCCGCACCGGGTGGTGTGGTCGATCGACGGCGACGGATGCTTCCAGATGACGAACCAGGAGCTCGCCACCTGCGCGATCAACAACATCCCGATCAAGGTCGCGATCATCAACAACTCCTCGCTCGGCATGGTGCGCCAGTGGCAGACGCTGTTCTACGACGGACGCCACTCCAACACCGACCTGAACACGGGCCACGGCACCGTCCGCATCCCCGACTTCGTCAAGCTCGCCGAGGCGTACGGCTGCCTCGGCATCCGAGTGGAGAAGGAGGAGGACGTGGATGCCGCCATCCAGCTCGCGCTCGACACGAACGACCGCCCCGTGGTGATCGACTTCGTGGTGTCGGCTGACGCGATGGTGTGGCCGATGGTTCCGCAGGGCGTGAGCAACAGCTACGTCCAGTACGCCCGCGAACACGCGCCTTCCTTCGACGAGGAGATCTGACCATGTCGACTCACGTGCTGAGCCTGCTGGTGGAGAACACCCCCGGCCTGCTGACCCGTGTCGCGGGGCTCTTCGCCCGACGCGGCTTCAACATCGACTCGCTCGCGGTGGGGGTGACCGAGGTGCCGGGGATCTCCCGCATCACGGTCGTCGTCGACGTGGACGAGCTCCCGCTCGAGCAGGTCACCAAGCAGCTCAACAAGCTGATCAACGTGATCAAGATCGTCGAGCTCGATTTCGCCACCTCCGTGCAGCGCGAGCACATGCTCGTGAAGGTGCGCACGGACAACACCACCCGATCGAACGTGATCGAGGTCGTGAACCTCTTCCGCGCCTCGGTCGTCGACTACGCCGCCGACGCGCTGGTGATCGAGGTCACGGGCGACAAGGGCAAGGTCGATGCGATGCTGCGGGCGCTCGAGCCCTTCGGCATCAAGGAGATCGCGCAGTCCGGTCTCCTCGCCATCGGCCGGGGCGGCAAGAGCATCACCGAGCGCGTCCTGCGCGGCTGAGCACCTACAAGACCTTCGCCGTTCGTTGAGCGAGCGAAGCGAGACGAAACGCAACTATCAAGGAGAAAGAAACAAGTGAGCACCGAGATCTTCTACGACGCAGACGCCGACCTGTCCATCATCCAGGGCAAGAAGGTCGCGATCGTCGGCTACGGCTCGCAGGGTCACGCCCATGCGCAGAACCTGCGCGACTCGGGTGTCGAGGTCGCGATCGCCCTCAAGGAGGGCTCGAAGTCCGCGCCCAAGGCTGAGGAGGCCGGCTTCGCGGTCAAGTCCGTTGCTGAGGCGACCCAGTGGGCCGACCTGATCATGATCCTCGCTCCCGACCAGCACCAGCGCGGCATCTACAGCGAGTCGATCGCGCCGAACCTCGCCGCGGGCAAGACCCTCGCCTTCGCGCACGGCTTCAACATCCGCTTCGGCTACATCGAGGCGCCCGAGGGCGTCGATGTGATCCTGGTCGCCCCGAAGGCGCCCGGTCACACGGTCCGTCGCGAGTTCGTCGCCGGCCGCGGCATCCCGGACATCATCGCCGTCGAGCGCGACGCCTCCGGCACCGCGTGGGCCACGGCTCTCTCGTACGCGAAGGCGATCGGAGGCACCCGCGCCGGTGTCATCAAGACGACCTTCACCGAGGAGACCGAGACCGACCTGTTCGGCGAGCAGGCCGTGCTCTGCGGTGGCGTCAGCCACCTCGTGCAGGCCGGCTTCGAGACCCTCACCGAGGCGGGCTACCAGCCGCAGATCGCCTACTTCGAGGTGCTCCACGAGCTGAAGCTGATCGTCGACCTCATGTGGGAGGGCGGCATCGCCAAGCAGCGCTGGTCGGTCTCCGACACGGCGGAGTACGGCGACTACGTCTCCGGCCCGCGCATCGTGACCCCCGAGGTCAAGGAGTCGATGAAGGCCGTGCTCGCGGACATCCAGTCGGGTGCCTTCGCGAAGCGCTTCATCGACGACCAGGACAACGGCGGTCAGGAGTTCCTTGCGCTTCGCGCCAAGGAGGAGACGCACCCCATCGAGGCGACCGGCAAGGAGCTTCGCGCTCTCTTCGCCTGGAAGCAGCAGGACGAGGACTACGTCGACGGCAGCGCTGCGCGCTGACGACGAGCACCGTGAGAGGGCGCCCCTTCGGGGGCGCCCTTTTTCGTGCACGGAGGCTTAGACATCCGATGTCTGACGCTAAGATGAGGGTATGCGACAGGACTGGTTCGACCACGCCCGTTTCGGGATGTTCGTGCATTTCGGCCTCTACAGCGCCGCCGCGCGACACGAATGGGTGCAGAATCGCGAGCGGCTGACGGATGCCGAGTACCGGACCTACTTCGACCACTTCGACCCCGATCTCTTCGACGCGCGCGCTATCGCCCGGCGGGCGAAGGAGACGGGGATGGGGTACGTCGTTCTGACCACCAAGCACCACGACGGATTCTGCCTGTGGGACTCGGCGCTGACCGACTTCACCTCGGCCACCGCCGTCTCGCGCGATCTCGTGCGGGAGTTCGTCGACGCCATGCGGGGCGAGGGGCTCAAGGTCGGGCTCTACCACTCGCTGATCGACTGGCATCACCCCGACTTCACGATCGACTGGAACCATCCCCGTCGGGACGACCCCGATGCAGCGGCCCTCAACGCGGGCCGCGACATGTCGAGGTACCGCGACCATCTGCATGGGCAGATCCGCGAGCTGCTCACCGGCTACGGCGACATCGACTACCTGTTCTTCGACTTCACGTATCCGGAGGAGAAGCAGGGGGGGCTGGGCAAGGGTCCTCAGGACTGGGACGCCGAGGCGCTGCTCGCGATGTGCCGCGAGCTCCAGCCGGGGATGCTGGTGAACGACCGGCTCGGCATCCCGGCGGACTTCGTCACGCCCGAGCAGTACCAGCCCACCTCACCCCTCATGAGGGACGGCCGGCCCGTGGTGTGGGAGGCGTGTCAGACCCTGAACGGCTCATGGGGCTACGACCGCGACAACACCGATCAGAAGTCTGCGCAGCTGCTCGTGCAGATGCTCGTCGACTCGGTGTCGATGGACGGAAACATGCTCCTCAACATCGGTCCCGACGGCCGCGGCGCCGTCGTACCGCGGGATGCGGCGACCCTGTCGGAGATCGGGGAGTGGATGCGCCTGCACCGCGGCTCCGTGGTCGGCGCCGGGCACGCCCCGTTCACCCCGCCCCGTGAGGGCGTGTACACGCAGCGGGGGGACCGCCTGTATCTGCATCTGCTCGCCTGGCCGCTCGGCTTCGTGCATCTCCCCGGACTCGCAGGGAAGGTCTCCTATGCGCGCCTGCTGAGCGACGGATCCTGGCTGCGCACGTCCGTCTCGGATCCCGACCAGCGCGCCTCGCACATGACTCCGGCGGGGGAGGCGGAGGGAACGCTCACCGTGCACCTCCCGGTCCGCAGGCCGGACGTGGTGCTCCCCGTGATCGAGTTGGTTCTGACGGGGGAATAGCGCCGCTCAGGCGACCGGCAGCTCGAGGTCGTCGAGGGCGAGCCTGGCCGCTCCGTGCAGGATCGCGTCGGCGCCGGTCGCGGCTGCCTCGATGCGCAGGCGCTGCGTCGCGAGCGGGTGGCAGGCCTCGTAGACGCGGCTGCGCACGGCGGCGATGAACGGCTCCGATGCGCTCATGCTCCCGGTGAGGAACACCGCGTTCGGGTTGAAGAAGTTGACGACGCCGGACAGAGCCTGCCCGAGGTGCGTGCCCGCCGTCCGCACCAGCATGGTCGCCTCCGGGTCGGAGTCGCGCGCCAGCGCGAGCACGTCGGCCGTCGTGGTCACCTCGGTGCGTCCGCGCTCTCGCATCTGCCTGACCAGGCTGGCGCCGCTCGCCACCGTCTCGAGGCACCCCGTGTTCCCGCACGAGCAGGGGATGTCCCCGCTCCCGTCGATGCGCGTGTGGGTGATGTCTCCTGCCGCGCCGGTGGCGCCGCGGTGCACGTGCCCCTCGACGATCACCCCGCTGCCGATCGCGGTGCCCGCCTTCACGGTGATGCTGTGCTGCGTGTAGCCGAGCTGCAGGCGATGCTCGCCGAGCGCCGCCAGATTGGCGTCGTTGTCGACGGCGACCGGCACGCCGAAGGCCTCCCGCAGATGCTCGCCGACCCGGAACCCCGGCCATCCCGGCATCCGGGACGGCTGTTCGACGGATCCAGACTCGATGTCGACCGGACCGGGAAGGCTCACCCCGATCGCGCGGAGGGTCGAGCCGTCCGCAAGCTCCCGGAAGACCGCGGCTACCGTCGCGAGCGTCGCCTGCGGTCCGTCCGTCAGGTCGATGCGTGTCGTCCGCACCTCCTGCAGGTGGCCGTCGAGACCGTGGCGCCCGATGCGCGCGTGCCCGCCGCCGAGGTCGGCGGACAGCACGATCCCGCCCTCTTCGGCCACACGGAGCACACGAGGTCGTCGGCCGCCGCGGGAGACGCCGTCTCCCGCCTCCTCGAGCATCCCGGCATCCAGCAGCGCCTGGACGCGGAGGCCGATGGTGGAGGCGGCGATGCCGAGTCGAGCGGCGAGCTCGCTGCGGGAGCGGGCCTCCCCGCGGGCGACGAGGTCGAGAATGCGTCGCGAGTGGAGATCCTCGGCAGAGCGATCGGCGGTACGGGGCATGTCGTTCCTTCGTCGGCGAATCTCGTCAGGCTACCGGTGTCGGGTCGTGATCTCGGTCATGACGCGGAAGGTCAAGGATCTATAAACATCGGATGTTCCGCTTGCGGCGGCCCGTGAAGTATGACACGGTAACTTCATACGAAATCCTACTAGGTTGCTTCGACCCGCGAAGCAACCTTCCCGATCCGCTAGGAGTCATTCAATGAAGAAGATGCGTATGGGAGCCGTCGTCGCCGTCGCCGGCGTCGCAGTCGCCATGACGGGCTGCGCCGGAACGACCGGCTCGACCGGCTCCGGTTCGGGCGACACGATCGTCGTCGACATGTGGGCAGGTTCCGCCGATGACACCAAGGCGCTCGAGGCGCAGATCAAGGTCGCGCAGGAGCAGAACCCCGACCTCAAGATCGAGCTGCGCACGGCGCCCTGGGGTGACTTCTTCACGAAGCTCACCACCAACATGGCGTCCGGCAACATGGCCTGCATCACCGGCATGAACAGCGGGATGCTCTCCAGCTACACCGACGGCTTCGCCACGCTCACCGCCGCCGACCTCAAGGCGGCCGGCCTCGCCGAGAGCGACTTCGCACCCGGTGCGACCGAGATCCTGAAGAACAAGGGCGAGCTCTACGGCCTGCCGTTCGACGTCGCGACGATGCTCGTCTACTACAACGCCGATCAGCTGACCGCCGCCGGCGCTGAGACCCCCGCCGCAGGCTGGACCTTCGAGGACTTCGAGAAGACGGCCAAGGCGGCGACCACCGGGGGCAAGTCCGGGTTCGCCGTGGGCATGGGCGACTTCCAGTGGCAGGCGCTGCCGATCGCCAAGTCCGGCCTGCAGCCGGTGACGGAGGACGGCACCCTGCAGCTCACCGACAAGAAGTTCGTCGAGGCGTCGACCTGGTACGCCGGCCTCGTCACCGATCAGAAGGTCGCTCTCCCGGTCGCATCGGCATCCGACACCGGCTGGGGCGAGAACCAGTACTCCAGCGGCAACGCGGCCATGGCCGTCGACGGCACCTGGAACGCGGTCAGCTACCTCAACAACGAGTCCGGCTTCACGGCGGGCATGGCCCCGCTCCCGTCCGAGGGCGGCACCTCGCTGAGCCTCATCCTCGGCTCGGGCTTCGGCATCTCCAAGACCTGCGACAACAAGGACGCCGCGCTCAAGGTGCTCGGCTCCCTGCTGAGCAAGGACGCGCAGGACTACATCGCCTCCTCCGGCCGCAGCTACCCGGCACGCGCCGAGAGCCAGCCGCTCTACTTCGACTCGATCGACGAGAAGTACCGCGAGCAGGTGAAGGAGGTCTTCACCGCGGCCTTCGAGAACGTCCAGGGCCAGTACGTCAGCGACAACTGGGCGAAGGTCGGCACGTACGTCCAGCCGCAGTTGGTCAGCGTGTACAACGGGCAGGAGACGATGGCGAACGTCCTCGACTCCGCTCAGCAGCAGTTCGGCAAGTAAGCAATCCAGGAAGACGAGTGATGACCACCAACGCGCGACGTCGGGGGTCTCTCGCCAAGGCTGAGGGCCGTCAGGCGCTGGGGTTCGCAACCCCGGCCCTGGCGGGCCTCGCCGTGTTCACCGTCGTGCCCGTCGTGCTCTCCATCGTGATGAGCTTCTTCGACTGGCCGACGTTCGGCGAGAAGACCTTCATCGGTATCGACAACTACATCCGACTGTTCACCTCCAGCCCGGACTTCTGGCCGGCGCTGCGGAACACCGCGGTGTTCACGATCCTCTACGTCCCGCTGAACGTGGCCCTCTCGCTCGTCCTCGCGATGGCGCTCGGTCCGCGCATCCGCGGACGCGGGGCGCTCCGGGTGCTCTTCTTCATCCCGGTCGTGACCCCCATGGTCGCGAACGTGCTGGTGTGGAAGATGCTCCTGCAGCCGCAGGGTCTCTTCAACGGCGTCTCCGAGACCTGGTTCGGCGTGACGCTCCCGAACTTCCTCGCCGACCCGCAGTGGGCCATGATCATGGTCGTCGTGATGAGCGTGTGGCAGGGAGTCGGCTACAACATGCTGATCTTCTCGGCCGCGCTCGAGCAGCTCCCCGAGTCCGTCATGGAGGCGGCCCGGATCGACGGAGCGAGCGGACTGCGCATGCAGCTCAGCGTGGTCATCCCGATGATCTCCCCGGCGATCTTCTTCGCGACCATCATGACCATGATCACCGCACTCCAGGTCTTCGTGCAGCCGCAGCTGCTCACCGGCGGCGGCCCGGGCAACGCGACCCAGCCGCTCGTGCAGTTCATCTACAACCAGGGCTTCAAGTTCCAGGAGCTGGGACTCGCCGCAGCCGGCGCCTGGATCCTCTTCGCCCTCATCATCGTGATCACTGCGCTCCAGTTCGGCGCGCAGAAGAAGTGGGTGCACTATGAGCACTGACCTGTCGACGGCATCCGTCGTCCTCGACGACGACCACGTCGAGACCGAGCGCACCGGACGCACCAAGGCGCCGCTGAGCGGACCGGAGCGCGTGCGCCTGGTCATCGCGCACGTGCTCGTGTATCTGGCCGCCGCGATCTTCGTGTCGCCCATCGTGTACGCGTTCTTCTCGGCGCTCAAGCCCAACTCCGAGATGTTCACGATGCCTCCGTCGCTCATCGCGTCCGAGGTGCGGTGGACGAACTTCCTCGACGTGTTCGCCTATGGACCGTTCCTCACCTACATCGGGAACTCGTTCTTCGTGGCGATCGCCGGCACCCTGGTGGTGCTGTTCGTCTCGACGACGGCCGGGTACGCGTTCGGGCGCCTGCGCTGGAAGGGGCGGGACGCCGTGTTCGTGCTCTTCCTCGCCACCCTCATGGTGCCGGCGGAGGTCCTCGTCATCCCGATGTTCCAGGTCATGCAGTGGTTCAACTGGGTCGACACCTATCAGGCGCTGATCTTCCCGTTCGCCTTCACCGCGTTCGGCACCTTCCTCATGCGGCAGTTCTTCCGCGGCATCCCCTACGAGCTGGAGGAGGCCGCACGCGTCGACGGTGCGGGTCCGGTCCGCACCTTCGTGCAGATCATCCTTCCGCTGGCGAAGTCCGCCGTGGCCGTGCTGTCGGTGTTCACGTTCCTGTCGTTCTGGAACAGCTACCTGTGGCCGCTGATCGTGACCGTGGACTACAACGCCCACGGCACGCTGCCGGTCGGGCTCGCGAGCTTCTCGGGACTCACCGGCACGCGGTGGGACCTCCAGATGGCCGCGGCGATCATCTCGATGGTCCCAACGACCGTGCTCGTGATCGTGCTGCAGAAGCACCTGGTCAAGGGCATCGCCATGGCCGGGCTCGGCGGCCGTTGACCGTGGGCGTGCAGGTAGAGGGGACATCCCGGCCCATCGCGTCGGCCGACGGCGTGATCGGCATCGACATCGGCGGCACGAAGATCGCCGGCATCGCCGTGGCCGCGGACGGCTCCGTGCTGGCGCGGGGCAGCGTGCCTGCGCCGGCGAGTGTCGGCGGGGCGGCGATGGCGGATGCCGCCGCCGCCGTCGTCCGCGACATCGCCGCCCGCTCCGGCTCTCCGCTGACCGCGGTCGGCGTGGGCGCGGCGGGAGTCATCGATCACGAGACAGGTGTCGTGCGCGCCGCCTCCGCGACCTTCGTCGACTGGGCCGGGTTCCCGCTCGGAGACGAGCTCTCCGCGCGACTCTCCGTGCCGGTGCGCGTCGAGAACGACGTCAACGCGTTCCTCCTCGGTGAAGCGGCGCGCACGGCCCCGGGTGAACGCGATGTGCTCGGCGTGATGCTCGGCACCGGCGTGGGCGGAGCGGTCATCATCGACGGCGCGCTGCGCCACGGACCGCACGGCGCCGCGGGGGAGATCGGACACACGCCCGGGTACAGCGATCTGATGTGCACGTGCGGCCAGATCGGCCATCTCGAGACCCTCGCGTCTGGAACGTCGATCGGGCGGCGCTACGCCGAGCGGATCGGCGCGACGCCGCTGGACGCCCGCCAGGTCGCCGACCGTGCGCGCGGCGGTGATCCCGACGCCATCGCGGTGTTCCGGGCGGCGGGCCGCGCCCTCGCCCTCGCCTGCGCGAGCGCGGCGACCCTTCTCGACCTCCCGTGCGCGATCGTCGGCGGGGGAGTCGCAGAAGCCTGGGACCTCCTGGCGCCGACGATCGCGGAGACCCTGCGGACCGACGCCCCCGTGTCCGGGCTGCCGCTGCGCGTCGTCCCCGCGACGCTGGGCGGGGATGCCGTGGCACTCGGTGCGATCGAGGCCGTGCGTCGCGCCCTCGTCCCCGCCGACGCACACTGAAGACGACGACACAGACCAAGGAGCAGCACGTGACCGAACGCCCCGAAGCCAGCGACATCTGGATGGGCGCCCTCGCGCCCGTCGCCGACGGAGGTCTCGCGACGCCGCGCATCGGCATCGGCGGGATCTCGATCGAATCGAGCACCTTCTCCCCGCACGTCTCCGGCGACGAGGCGTTCACGATCCGCACGGGCGAGAATCTGCGCGCGTACTACCCGTTCCTCGATGCGGGGCGCGAGCTCGCGGAGGCCGCGGAGTGGATCCCCCTCACCCACGGGCGCTCACTGCCAGGAGGCGCGGTCGATGCGGCGACGTATCGGCGTATGAAGGAGGCGATCGTCGCGGGCATCCGCGAGCAGGGGCCGTTCGACGGCTTCTTCTTCGACATCCACGGCGCGATGAGCGTCGTGGGCATGGACGACGCCGAGGGCGACCTGGCCCTGGCCGTGCGCGAGGCCCTCGGACCCGACACGCTCGTGTCCACCTCGATGGATCTCCACGGGAACGTGTCCGAGACGCTCCGCGATGCGGTCGACCTCCTCACCTGCTACCGCATGGCCCCCCACGAGGACTGGCTGAACACGAAGGAGCGCGCGGTCTGGAATCTGCTGGCGCGACTCCGCGGCGAGCACGGCGCCGACCCGCTGCGTCGTCGCCCGTTCAGCGCCTGGGTCCCCGTTCCGGTCCTGCTCCCCGGCGAGAAGACGAGCACACGCCTCGAGCCCGCCCGCGGCATCTACGCGGAGCTGCCCGGCATCGAGGCCCTCGACGGCGTCGTGGACGCCTCGGTGTGGATCGGCTACGCCTGGGCTGATGAGCCGCGCTGCCAGGCCTACGTGGTGGTCACGGGCGACGACCGGGACCTCATCGCGCGCGAGGCCGAGCGCGTCGCGCGGTTGTTCTGGGATGCACGCGAGGACTTCGTCTTCGTCGCGGAGACCGGTTCGCTCGACGAGGCCCTCGCGAAGGCGCTCGCGCCGGAGGCCCGGCATCCCTATCTGATCTCCGACTCCGGAGACAACCCGACGGCAGGGGGAGCGGGCGACGTGACCTGGACGCTCGCGCAGCTGCTCAGCCGTGCAGAGCTGACCGACGGTTCTCGCACGACCCTCGTGGCCTCGATCTTCGACAGGGACGCGGTCGCGCAAGCCGTCGCGGCGGGAGTCGGCGCCACCGTCACCCTCTCGGCGGGTGCGCGGGTGGATGACGGCCCCCACGGCCCCGTCGAGATCACCGGCTCCGTCTTCTCGATCACCGAGGACGACCACGATGCGGGGACGCAGGTCGTGATCGCGGTCGGCGGACTCCACGCGATCATCACGGAGCGCCGCAAGCCGTTCCATCACCTCGACGACTTCCGCATGCTTGGTCTGGAGCCGACCACGGCGGACATCGTCGTCGTGAAGATCGGCTACCTGGAGCCAGAGCTGTACGACCTCGCCGCCGACTGGACTCTCGCGCTGACCCCCGGCGGCGTGGACCAGGACCTGCTGCGCCTCGGCCACCACCGACTCGCGCCGGGGGTCTTCCCCTTCGACACGTCGGGAGCCCCCGACCTGACCGCCGTCGTCGTGCGACGCGGCGAGGAGATCCGCTGATGATGAACTTCGAGAAGCGCACCGGACCCGACTTCGGTGCCGAGGCCCCCGTCTACCCGACCAACGGCGTTCCCGACTGGTATCGCGACGCGAAGCTCGGCTTCTTCGTGCACTGGGGTCTGTACTCGGTGCCCGCATGGGCCGTGCAGCACGGCGAGGGAGTGAACATCCCCACCGAGGACGCCTACGCCTGGCACCAGTACGCGGAGTGGTACGGCAACACCGTGCGCATCGCGGGCAGCCCGACCTGGGAGCGGCATCAGCGGCTCTACGGACCGGGCACGTCTTACGAGGACCTGGCCGACCTGTGGGACGCCTCCGCCTTCGACGCGGATGCGTTCGTCGGCGAGCTCGTCGACGCGGGGGCGAAGTACGTCGTCCCGACCACCAAGCACCACGAGGGGTTCTGCCTCTGGGGGACAGGGACGACGGGATTCAACGCGGTCGCACGCGGGCCCCGCCGCGACCTGATCGCGGAGTTCCACGACGCGACCCGCAGGGCGGGGGCGAAGTTCGGCGTGTACTACTCGGGGGCGCTGGACTGGCACGTGAGCGACTTCCCGGCCATCGAGTCCGACACCGACCTCTTCCGCTACCGTCGCAACGACGAGCACTTCGCCCGCTACGCCACCGCGCAGCTGGACGAGCTCGTCGAGCGCTTCTCGCCCGACCTCCTGTGGAACGACATCGAGTGGCCGGACGGCGGCAAAGGCCGTGAGGACTACGGGGTCGCCGAGACGCTGTCGCGGTACTTCGCCGCGGTCCCCGGCGGCGTCGTCAACGACCGGTGGGGCGTCCCTTACCACGGCTTCCTCACCCGCGAGTACACCCACATCGACGAGATCATCCCGCAGCCGTGGGAGTCGACCAGGGGACTCGGCTACTCCTTCGGCTACAACAGCGCGGAGGACACGCGCCACACGCTGTCGGGTCCCGACCTCATCCGGATGCTCGTCGACGTGGTGTCGAAGAACGGCAACCTCCTCATCAACGTCGGACCCGACGCGGCAGGACGGATCCCCGAGCTGCAGCGCCAGACCATGCAGCAGCTCGGCGCCTGGCTCCGGGTCAACGGCTCGGCGATCTACGGCACGCGTCCGTGGGTGCGCTTCGGCGAGGCCGCAGGCGCGCCCGTCCGTTACACGCGGTCGGATGCGGGTGTCCATGTGCACGCGCTCGATCCGAGCGCCGGCGAGCTGCCGCTCCCGTCCGAGCTGTCCGCGGGCAAGGCGCGGTGGGCCGACGGGCCCCACGCGGAGGTGATCCGTGCGGCGGACGGCTCCACGAGCGTGCGCATCCCCGACGCCCTGCGCGAGTCCCCGGTGGCCACGGTCACCGTGACGCCATGATGTCCGTTCCCGCCCTCGAGATCGCCGTGCAGGATGCCGCGGGCGCACGGGTCGCGCGGGCGGCGGGCGCCGATCGCGTCGAGCTGTGCCAGGCGCTGAGCGCGACGGGCGGGCTGACGCCGTCGCCCGCGACCGTGGACGCCGTCCTCGCCGCCGTCGGTCGCTCTGATCGGCTCGCGGTGCTCGTCCGTCCGCGCACCGGAGGGTTCGTCTACGACGACGAGGACGTGGCGCTCGTCGCGGCGGATGTCGCCGAGGTCGTGCGCCGGGGTGCGGGTGCCGTGGTCGTCGGCGCGCTGACCCGCGACGGCGGCGTGGACCGTCGCGCGCTCGATCTCTGGAAGAGCGCGGCGGGCACTGCCGAGTTCGTGTTCCATCGGGCGATCGACACCCTGAGCGACCCGAGATCCGTGATCGGAGAGCTCGTCGACTGCGGCGTGGATCGCATCCTCACCAGCGGGGGAGCCGCACGCAGCATCGACGGCGCCGGAGTCCTCTCCGGTCTCGTCGACGAGGCTGCCGGACGTCTGCAGATCATGGCGGGCGGGGGAGTGCGCGTGGAGGACATCGTCGCCCTGCGCGCGTGCGGTGTGCACGCGGTCCACCTCTCCGCCAAGACGTCGTCCGGAGACCTCGCCCCCAGCGGACCCGGCGGCGGAGACACCGGCTTCGACATCACGGACGGCGGGATCGTCGCGCGCGCTGCGGCCGCCCTCCACGCGGAACGCTGATCTCGCGGTCGGCGCCGGCCGAACTGCCCGTGTCGGGCGGGGCCGGCGCCGATCGTCGCGTCTCAGGGGCGCGTGAGCTCCTCGAGCACCTCGACCACGTGTCGATACCCGCGGCCGGTGGCACGGGTCATCCCGATCTCGCACGTGCGGTTCGCCGACACGAAGGCGTCGAACCCGCGCTCCCTCTCGGCGTCGCGCAGCTCAGCGGCCTCGACCGCCGTGGCGCTGGCGGTGAGCTCGGGATGGAGCATGCCGCGGTCGCCGGCGAACGCGCAGCATCCCCAGCCGTCGGGAACGTAGACGTCCTCGGCGACAGCGGATGCGAGCGCGGTCAGCGCCCCCGTCGCACCGAGCGCGGTGGTGGAGCAGGTCGGATGCACCGCGATCCGGTCGAGCTTCCTCCGCACGTCCAGGCGGGGCAGCACCTCGCGGGCGACGAAGGTCGTCGCGTCCTCGATGACGAGTCCGGCGTACTCGGGGTGCGCGTCCACGCCCTTCGCGAGCATGACGTGCAGGCCCTCCGTGCAGGAGGCGGCGTCGCACACGACGGGAAGGGCGCCCTGCCGGCTCGCGGCCCACAGCGATGCGAGCACGCGCTCGGTCATGCGGTCGTATCCGGCGAGATGCCCCTTCGACTTCCACGGCGTTCCGCAGCACAGGCCCCCGGCGTCGTCGGGGATCACGACGGGGATGCCCGCACGGTCGAGCAGCGCCGATACGGCATCCCTCGATCCTTCCCCGTGCCCCTCGGCGCCGAACATCGTGCCGATGCACGCCCCGAAGAAGACCGCCCTGGCATCGGCGGGCGAGTCCGGACGCGGAGGCGTCGAGCCGCCTCGGGGGAGCCCGGCGTCGTACAGCGGCACGGTGTCGGCGCCGAGCACCGCGCGGCCGACCCGTGTCGCGGCCGTCACGAGAGGCGCGGGCAGGGCATCGGCCACCGTGAGGGCGACGGCGCCGACCTTCGTGACCGTGCCCCAGCTCTTCGCGGCGACGTCCCACAGGCCGTCCTCGATCGTCGAGGCCTGCTCGGCGCGCAGGCGCCGCACGAGATCGCCCGTGTTGATGTCGACGGGGCAGGCGACGCCGCACATGCCGTCGACCGCGCACGTCTGCACGCCCTCGTAGTCGTAGTCGGCGCGCAGCTCGGCCAGGAGCACGTCATCGCCGCGCTCCTCCGCCCAGGCCATGTCGCGGCGGAGGACGATGCGCTGCCGCGGTGTGAGCGTGATGCTCTTGCTCGGGCATGACGGCTCGCAGTACCCGCACTCCACGCAGCGGTCGACCTCCTTCTCCACCGTCGGCACGCGCTTCAGATCGTGCAGGTAGGAATCGGGGTCGTCGGAGAGCACGACACCGGGATTGAGGATGCCGGAGGGGTCGAGCAGCCGCTTGACGTCCCACATGATGTCGGTGAGCTCGTCGCCGTACTGGCGGCGCACGAAGGGCGCCATGATGCGACCGGTGCCGTGCTCCGCCTTCAGGGAGCCCTGCTGCTCCAGCACCAGCTCGACGAGATCGTCGGTGAAGCGGCGGTAGCGGGCGAGGCTCTCCGGATCGTCGAAGCGCTCGTTGAGCAGGAAGTGCACGTTGCCGTCCTTGGCGTGCCCGAAGATGACGGAGTCCTCGTAGCCGTGCGCGGCGAAGAGCTCGATGAGCCGCTCGCAGGTGACGAGGAGACGCTCCACGGGGACGACGATGTCTTCGAGCAGGGCGGTCGTGCCCGAAGGGCGGGCCCCGGCGATCGCGGTGTAGAGGCCCTTGCGCACGTGCCACAGGGCGGCGCGCTCGGCCGCGTCGGTGGTGAGGGTCGCGTCGATCGCGAGCGGGAGCGCGGCGAAGCGTCCGAGGGCCGTCGTCGTGTCCACGGCCAGCGCCTCCGCGTCCTGCGCGTGCACCTCGACGAGGAGGGCGGCGTGGTCGCGCACCTCGATCGACGCGATCGCGGGCGGCACATCGCTGAGCCCCTGTGCGACGCGGAGGGACGCGGCATCCAGCAGCTCGATCGTGGCGAGGCCGAGCGCGGTGAGCCCGGGCAGGGCGGCCATCGCGTCGGAGAGCGTGTCGAAGACGAGGAGTCCCGTCGCGATCGCCGGCTTGATCTCGATCGTCCGGAACCGTGCTTCGGCGACGAAGGCGAGCGTGCCCTCCGAGCCGATGACCAGGTGCTCGAGGATCCGCACGGGGTCGTCGAAGTCGAGCAGCGCGTTGAGCCCGTAGCCCATCGTGTTCTTCATGGAGAACTGCCGACGCACGATCTCGACGTTCTCCCGCGAGTCGAGGAGTCGTCGACGCAGGGCGAGAAGACCGTCGGCGATCTCGGGCTCGGCCGCGCGCAGCCGGTCCTCGGCATCGGGGGCGGCGGTGTCGAGGATCGTGCCGCTGGGCAGGACCAGCAGCAGGGACTCGATCGTCCGGTACGAGTTCTCGACGATGCCGCAGGCCATGCCGCTGGAGTTGTTCGCGACGACTCCGCCGATGGTGCAGGCGATCTCGCTCGCGGGGTCGGGGCCGAGCTTGCGGCCGTACCGTGCCAGTCGGGTGTTGACCTGGCGCACGGTCGCCCCTGGTTCGACCCGGACCGAGCGCCCCTCGTCCTCGATCGCGATGGTGCGGAAGCCGCTGCGCGTGTCGACGAGGATGTCGCCGCTCACGCCCTGGCCCGACAGGCTCGTGCCGCCGGAGCGGAACGTGAGCGTCCGCCCGGCCGCTCGTACGGCATCGAAGGCGCGAGCGACCCCGGCGGCATCGACGGGGGACAGGACCGCATCCGGCACCAGCAGGTAGTGGGAGGCGTCGTGCGCGCGGGCGAAGCGGTCGATCGAGCGGAGGTGCACCGCCGTCGACGGGCCGAGCAGTTCCGGATTCAGGGGTTCGGCGAGCGTGGTGGGCACGGTGCTCCTCGACAGTGCGGGACGGATTGTCTGACAAGTGTACCGAGAGGCGCAGGTCTCGATAGCATGGCCGCATGACGACGACGGATGCCGACCTCGGAGTGATCGGCGTAGTGGATGCCGTGACGGCGCGACTGCGCTCCCGCATCCTCAGCGGAGACATCCGCCCGGGGGCGCCGCTCACCGAGGCCGCGGTGTCGATGGCCTACGGGGTCGCGCGTCCGAGCGCGAAGGCCGCGATCGAGCAGCTCGTGGCCTCCGGCCTCCTCGCCAGGACTGCGCATCGCAGCGCCCGGGTCGTCGGCATCGACCCGGAGACCGTGCGCGACGTCTACCGCACCAGGGCGAGATTGGAGAGCGCCGCGCTTCGGGAGCTCGCGCTCTCCCGGACGGTCCCCGCGTCTGCGGTCGCCGCGAACGAGGAGATCGCGGCGATGCCGCCGGGACCGGACGCAGCGACCGTCGATCCCGATCTGCGATTCCACACGGCGTTGATCGACGCGCTGGAGAGCGAACGCACAGGGCGCATGTACCGCAGCGTGATCGACGAGGTCCGGCTGTGCATGGCGCAGGTGCAGGGGAGGCAGCTGCTGGACGCCTCGGCGATCGCCGAGCAGCACGCGGGAATTCTCGACGCCGTCGCCGAGGGAGACGGAGAACGGGCCGCCGAGCTGCTCCACGCCCATCTCTCCGCCGCGGAGCAGCGGCTCGTGGAGGCGCTCGGCGCCCGGTGAGCGCTCAGTTCGCGGGCGCGGCGTCCTCGATCTCGATGGGGGCGTCGGTCGGGTCGGCCCAGACCGGGGCCGGCAGCGGCGTGTCGACCTGGCCGGCCTGGATGGACCGCAGCGCCTCGGTGATCGCGTCGGCGTTGTCGGGCACGGCGAGGCCGCAGGTCTTCAGCTCGGAGGCGAACTTCAGGGTGAGGCGGATCTTGCCTGCCTCGATCGCCTGAGCGGTGGTGCCGGTGCGCTTCTCGCTGCCGGTCTGGATGTCGGAGACCTGGTCGCACACGTGGTACACAGAGCCGCCGTCGACCCACACGACCTCGTCCTTGCCGAGCAGCTGGATGACGGCCGACTGATCGGCCGTGTACTGCTCGACGGACGGCGGGTTGAAGTCGACGCCGATCACGGTCGCCAGGACCGCGAGCGCGATGCCCACGATGCCGGCGGTGGCCTTCTGGCCCTTGTTCATGTCCTTGTTCAGGAAGATGAGGATGATCAGCGGGAGGAAGGCGACGATCGCGATGATCGCGCCGAGCTGGTTCTGCACGAAGAAGCGGAGGGTCTCCGACTTGCGCGCGGGGTCGAGGCGGTTCGCCTTCTTCCAGAGGAGGGAACCAGTGATCGACAGCGCGGCGATGACGACGAGCATTACGAGGAGGGTGATGAAGGCCCACTGCGGGAACTGCGCCGTCACGCCAGGGTCGGAGAGGAGCCCCGTGTCGGGATCACGGACGAGCACGCCGTCTTCGCCGACGTAGTCGCGCTGGCGCAGCAGCCAGAAGATCGCGACGGCCTCGCTCGCGATGGCGACGGCCCAGAGCACGGCGGCGATCCAGCGGAAGGTGGTCGCCTTGGACTTGGCTTCGGCCGTCGGCTTCCAGTTCGTCGCCGGTTCGACGGACTCGCCGCTCTTGCTCTCTGCCACGATCAACACCCTTTCCCCCTGTGCACCCGCGTGCACAGCCGATTTGCACCCCTGAGCCTAGTGGACGCGGTGTCCTACGCTGGAGGACATGAGCACCGATCCCGATGACGCCCTGACATGGGAGGGCGACGACGGCACGTCGCCGAAGGAACCCGCGCTGCCCGCGGGCTGGAACGCCGTCGGCAAGGGCAGCGACAGGGTCGTCGAGGAGGGTGGGGAGTCGGATGCCGCGGCATCCGACGATCCGACCGAGGCTGACGAGGCGCCCGCCGCGCTGGGCACCGGGATGCTCCTCACCCTGGGAGTGGTCGGCGGGGTCTACCTGCTCTACACCGTGGGCTGGGTCGTCGGCGGGCTCCGTCTCAAGCCGCTGGCGAACCTGATCGTCGCCGACAGCATGTACGTGCCCTGGTTCGTGCTGGCCGTCGCGGCCCCCGCCCTGTGGTTCCTCGCGACGTGGGTGCTGACGCGCGGCAGGGCCGCGTGGATCCGCGTGCTCGTTCTCCTCCTGGGCGTGGTGCTCCTCGTTCCCTGGCCCTTCGTCACCGTGGGGGTGATCGGATCATGACCGCATCCACGACGACGCCCTCGATCTCGGCGGGTTCTCCGCGGTGGATCGTCTGGCTGGTCATCGGTCTCAGTGGCCTCTTCTACGCCTATGCGGTGTGGAACGCCGTGGCGCACCTGGTGTCCATGGCGCAGAGCGGCCTGACGGCGACGGGGTGGACGACGCTGCTCTTCGGGGTCGTGTTCCCTGCCCTCGTCTTCGTGTTCGCCCTCGTGATCGGCCGTCGGCGCCGCGTGGGTGAGCTCAGCCTCGTGCTGCTCGCCGGTCTGGGCGTCGTGGCGGTGTTCTGGCTGAGCCTGCTCGGCTACAGCATCCTCAACATGTCTCAGCTGGTGGCTGCCTGATCCTGCCGTCACACGGCACGGGGCAGCGATCCTGCTCCGGTACAGTTGACGTGATCGCGCCCCCGATGGTGTGCGGCGCATCGGCCCTCTCCCGCATGTCGCGCTGCCCCGAAGGATCCACTGTGCCGAAGCCTGTTGTGCTCATCGCCGAAGAACTCTCTCCCGCCACGATCGAGGCTCTGGGCCCCGACTTCGACGTCCGCAACGTCGACGGCACCGACCGCGAGGCTCTTTTCGCCTCGCTCGCGGAGGCGGACGCCGTTCTCATCCGCTCGGCGACCCGCATCGACGAGGAGGCGCTGTCGCACGCGCCGCAGCTCAAGGTGGTCGCCCGCGCGGGCGTCGGCCTCGACAACGTCGACATCAAGGCGGCGACGGCCGCGGGCGTGATGGTCGTCAACGCGCCGACGTCGAACATCGTCTCCGCCGCCGAGCTCACGATCGGGCACATCCTCAGCCTCGCCCGTCGCATCCCCGCGGCGCACGCCTCGCTCTCCGCGGGGCAGTGGAAGCGCAGCTCCTACACCGGCGCAGAGCTCTTCGAGAAGACGGTCGGCATCATCGGCCTCGGGCGCATCGGGGCTCTCGTCGCCGCGCGTCTCGCGGCCTTCGACATGCGCGTGGTCGCCTACGACCCCTATGTCACGTCGGCGCGCGCCCAGCAGCTGGGCGTGCAGCTCCTGTCGCTCGACGAGCTGATCGCCGAGTCCGACTTCATCACGATCCACATGCCCAAGACGCCCGAGACCACGGGCATGCTCAGCACCGAGCAGTTCCAGGCCATGAAGAAGACCGCCTACGTCGTCAACGTCGCCCGCGGCGGCCTGATCGACGAGGCGGCGCTCATCGAGGCGCTCAACGCCGGCGAGATCGCCGGCGCCGGACTCGACGTCTTCACCTCGGAGCCCCCGGCGGAGGGCAGCTCCGCGCGCGCCCTCACCGCGCTGCCGAACGTCGTCGTCACCCCGCACCTCGGAGCCAGCACCGACGAGGCGCAGGAGAAGGCGGGCGTCTCGGTCGCCCGCTCCGTGCGCCTGGCCCTCGGCGGCGACCTCGTCCCCGACGCCGTGAACGTCGCCGGCGGCGTGATCGATCCCTATGTGCGCCCCGGCATCTCCCTGGTCGAGAAGCTCGGCCAGATCTTCTCGGCGCTCGCGACCTCGCCCCTCACCAGCCTCGACGTCGAGGTGCACGGCGAGCTGAACGACTACGACGTGAGCGTGCTGAAGCTCGCCGCGCTCAAGGGCGTCTTCACCAACATCGTCAGCGAGACCGTGTCGTACGTGAACGCTCCGCTGCTCGCCGACCAGCGCGGCATCGCGGTGCGCCTGCTGAAGGATGACGTCAGTGACGAGTACCGCAACGTCATCACGCTGCGCGGTGCGCTCTCCGACGGGACGCAGCTCTCGGTCTCCGGCACGCTGACCGGCCCGAAGCAGACCGAGAAGCTGGTCGGGATCAACGACCACGCGCTCGAGCTCCCGATCGAGAAGCACCACGTCGTGATGCTCTACACCGACCGCCCCGGCATCGTCGCGGTCTACGGACAGAAGTTCGGCGAGGCCGGTATCAACATCGCCGGTATGCAGATCGGCCGCCTCGCGGCGGGCGACCAGGCGCTCAGCGTGCTGACCCTCGACTCGCCCGTGTCCGAGGAGCTCCTCGACGACGTCCGCACGGCGATCGACGCCGACCTGTTCCGTCAGATCGAGCTCACCGAGGTCTGACCCGGGCCCACGAGAGGCGGGGGAGGCGCGATGCCTCTCCCGCCTCTTGCGTGTGCGGATCGCTGACCCGGTGGTGCGGCGTCACCTGGAGAGGCGCATCGCGTCTCTGGGGGACTAGCGTGACGTGGCGCTCAGCACGAGCGCGATCAGCTCCGCGAGCTCCTCGCTGCGCGGCACCAGGCGCTCGGGCCCGTGCACGTCGAGGGAGTTGTTGAAGTAGAGCCCGTCGCTGAGCAGCATGACGAGGTCGAGGCTCGCCCTGTCGCGGACGTGAGGGCGGATCGTGTCCTCCCAGCGGTGACGGGTGTGGCGCAGCATGTCCGCTGCCGCTGCTGATCCGCCCTGGGCCAGGCGCGTGGCGGCGATGAGAGCGCGGTCCAGCGCATCGTCCTCCATGACCGAGGTGCGGACGTAGTAGGCCACCGGACCCTCCTCCGCCGCCGTCATCCGCTCCAGATCCGCCGTCGTGAGCGCATCGAGCCGCTCGAGGAGTCCCGCCGCGAGCTCTTCCTTCGAGCCGAAGTGGTAGAGCAGGCCGCCCTTCGACACTCCAGCCGCTTTCGCTGTCGCATCGAGGGTCGCCGCCCGCTCTCCGTCGGCGATGAGGATCGACTCGAACGCGTCCAGGACGCGTTCTCGGGCGAGAGGAGGTCGGGGCATATCTGTTACTATACCATCTGGACGGTTCAGTAACTGAGCCGCAGAAGATCCTGAGAGGTGCCTCATGACGCGCACAGCGTCGATCCCCACTGTCGTCGACAACGCCGAGACCGATGCTCCCCGTGTAGGGGCGCGAGGCTGGGCCGCGCTCGTCGTGCTCATGCTGCCAGTGCTGCTGGTGTCGGTGGACAACACCGTGCTGAGCTTCGCGCTGCCCGAGATCTCGATGGCGCTCTCGCCGTCGGGCGCCGAGCAGCTGTGGATCATCGACGTCTATCCGCTCGTCCTCGCCGGACTCCTCGTCACGATGGGGACCATGGGCGACCGCTTCGGTCGCCGCAAGCTCCTGCTCATCGGCGCGACCGGCTTCGCGGCCGTCTCGGCGCTGGCCGCCTTCGTCCCGACGGCGGGCCTGTTGATCGGTGCGCGTGCACTGCTCGGCTTCTTCGGCGCGATGCTGATGCCGTCGACGCTGTCGCTGCTGCGCTCCATCTTCCGCAATCGCGAGCAGCGCCGCATGGCCATCGCCGTCTGGGCGGCCGGTTTCTCGGCGGGCGCCGCACTCGGACCGATCGTCGGAGGCTTCCTCCTCGAGCACTTCGCCTGGGGCTCCGTGTTCCTCGTCGCGGTCCCGGTTCTGATCCCTCTGCTGATCCTCGCGCCGCTGCTGGTGCCGGAGAGCCGTGACCCGAACCCCGGTCGCATCGATCCCGTCAGCATCGTGCTGTCGATGGCCGCGATGATCCCGGTCGTCTACGCGATCAAGACGCTGGCCGTGGACGGCCCCTCGTGGAAGGCGGGCGCCTTCGCGGCGTTCGGCCTCCTCATGGGATACCTGTTCGTGCGTCGGCAGAACCGCGCCGAGATCCCGATGCTCGACATGGGCCTGTTCCGCCGCGGATCCTTCTCCGGGGCGATCATGGTGAATCTCCTGAGCGTCGTCGCCCTCGTCGGCTTCCTCTACTTCGTCTCCCAGCACGTGCAGCTCGTGCTCGGACTCTCTCCGATGGAGGCCGGTTTCGCGCTGGTCCCCGGCATGGCGGCGATGATCATCGCCGGTCTCCTCGTCGTCCCGATCTCGAGACGGGTGCGTCCGCGGGTGCTGATCCCCGCCGCGCTGCTGTTCTCGGTGACCGGGTACCTGCTGGTGGCGTTCACGACCTCCGATCACGGCGTCCTGCCGCTCGTCGTCGCCTTCATCGTGCTCGGCATCGGCATCGGCGCGGCCGAGACGATCTCGAACGAGCTGATCCTGTCGAGCGCCCCCGCGGAGAAGGCGGGAGCCGCGAGCGCGGTCTCCGAGACCGCCTACGAGCTGGGCGCCGTGCTGGGCACGGCGATCCTCGGCGGCATCATCACCGCGTTCTACCGCGGAGCCCTCGTGCTCCCGCCCGGACTGCCGGAGGATGCGGCCGTCGCCGCCCGCGAGACCCTCGCCGGCGCCTACACCGCGGCCGCGAAACTGCCGGAGCAGCTCGGGGGCGCGCTGTGGGATGCCGCGGCGACGGCCTTCGGGTCGGGCGTCATGGTGACGTCGCTGATCGGTGCGGGCCTCGTCGTCGCGGCGGGTGCCATCGCCGCCGTCACACTGCGCACGACCCCGTCTCACTGACCAGTACGCTGGGGGGACCGGCATCCGTTCCGATGGGTGCCGGTTCCCTCATGCAAGGAGTGTCATGTCGCGTGTCGTGAAGCTGGCCGTCATCCCGGGTGACGGCATCGGACCCGAGGTCATCGCCGAGGCGGAGAAGGTCCTCGACGCCGTGACCGCCGCGAGCGATGTCACGTTCGACAAGACCCGGTTCTCGCTGGGAGCCGCGCGCTTCCTGGAGACCGGCGACACCCTGACGGACGACGACCTGTCGGCGATCGCCGCACACGACGCGATCCTCCTCGGCGCGGTCGGCGGCCAGCCCGGAGACCCGCGCCTCAAGGACGCGAACATCGAGCGGGGGCTGCTGCTGCGCCTGCGGTTCACGCTCGACCACTACGTCAACCTGCGTCCGTCGAAGCTCTTCACCGGCGCCCCCGGACCGCTCGCGAACCCCGGCGACATCGACTTCGTCGTCGTGCGGGAGGGCACCGAGGGGCCGTACGTCGGCAACGGGGGAGCGATCCGCACGGGAACTCCGCACGAGGTCGCCAACGAGACCAGCGTGAACACGGCGTTCGGCGTCGAGCGCGTCGTCCGCTACGCCTTCGAGCTCGCCGAGCGCCGTCGCAAGAAGGTCACGCTCGTCCACAAGACCAACGTCCTCGTGCACGCGGGCGCCATCTGGCAGCGGATCGTGAACGAGGTCGCCGCTTCGCACCCGGACGTAGAGGTCGACTATCTGCACGTCGACGCCGCGACGATCTTCCTGGTCACCGACCCGTCGCGGTTTGACGTGATCGTCACCGACAACCTGTTCGGCGACATCCTCACCGACCTCGCCGGCGCGGTCACCGGCGGCATCGGTCTCGCCGCGTCGGGCAACATCAACCCCGACGGCGCCTTCCCCTCGATGTTCGAGCCGGTGCACGGCTCCGCGCCCGACATCGCCGGCCAGCAGAAGGCCGACCCGACCGCGGCGATCCTGTCGATCGCGCTCCTGCTCGACCACCTCGGCCTGGCGGAGGAGTCGGTGAGAGTCAGCGCGGCCGTCGAGGCCGATATCGCGGCGCGCACCGGCGCCCGCAGCACGGCGGAGATCGGCTCCGCGATCGCCGCGCGCCTCTGAACGACAGGCGTAGGCTGAAGCAGCGCGATGATGCGCCCACCCACGAGGAACGGATGACGACATGACGACGATCGACACCGAGGCGACCGTGGCTCCGCTGGAGTTCGCGGTCACGAAGAACCTGAACGCGGCGACGCCGGCGAGGGTCGCCGAGGTCCTGGAGAACCCCGGCTTCGGCGTGGTGTTCACAGACCACATGGTCGACATCTGCTGGTCGGTGAACGGCGGCTGGCACCGCCCCCGGGTGCAGCCCTACGGCCCGATCCCGCTCGACCCCGCAGCCTCCGTGCTGCATTACGCGCAAGAGATCTTCGAGGGCATCAAGGCCTACCGTCACGCCGACGGGTCGATCCACACGTTCCGCCCCGATCGCAACGCAGCGCGCCTGCAGGCGAGCGCCCGTCGCCTGGCGCTGCCGGAGCTGCCGACCGAATACTTCATCCAGTCGCTGCGCGAGATCATCGCCGTCGACGGCCGCTGGGTTCCGTCCGGCGCCGATCAGAGCCTGTACCTGCGCCCGTTCATGTTCGCCAAGGAGGCCTTCCTCGGTGTCCGCGCGGCGCAGAAGGTCGCCTACTACGTGATCGCGAGCCCCGCCGGGGCGTACTTCTCCGGTGGTGTGAAGCCGGTGCGCATCTGGCTGTCCGAGGACTACGCGCGTGCGGGCAAGGGCGGCACGGGCAAGGCGAAGACCGGCGGCAACTACGCATCGAGCCTGCTCGCGCAGAGCGAGGCGAGCGCGAAGGGCTGCGACCAGGTCGTGTTCCTGAACGAGAACCGCTACGTCGAGGAGCTCGGCGGCATGAACGTCGTGTTCGTCTTCAAGGACGGCCGCGTGGTCACGCCCGAGTCCGACAGCATCCTGGAGGGCATCACGCGCGACTCGCTGCTGCAGCTCGCGGAGGATCGCGGCTACACCGTGGAGAAGCGGCCGATCTCGATCGACGAGTGGCGCCAGGGCGTGGCCTCCGGAGACATCGTCGAGGTCTTCGCCTGCGGCACCGCCGCGGTCGTCACGCCGATCGGCGCGCTGGTCGGAGAGGGGTTCGACGAGCCGCAGCCCCTCGGCGAGCTGGCGCTCTCCCTGCGCGAGGAGCTCACCGAAATCCAGTACGGCCGCCGCGAGGACCGTCACGGCTGGCTGGTCCGTCTGGACGCCTGACGCCGCTCGCGCCCCGAGCGCGCCGCATCGCCGAGACCCCCGTCTGCCCCACCGGGCCGGCGGGGGTCTCGACGTCGGTCGGGGTCTCGAAGAGGAGCGCGGCTGGCTAGGCTGAACGGGTGAAGATCGCACGATTCAGCCACGACGACGCCATCATGTACGGGATCGTCGACGAGTCCGACCTGGTCGTGCTCGCCGGTGACCCCCTGTTCACGGGATACGAGACGACAGGTGCCCGCGTGCCGCTGGCGGATGCCGCGCTGCTGGCTCCCGTGATCCCGCGCTCCAAGGTGGTGTGCGTCGGCAAGAACTACCACGACCACGCCGCCGAGATGGGGGGAGTGGCGCCGGAGGAGCCGCTGCTGTTCCTGAAGCCGAACACGGCCGTGATCGGTCCGGGCGACGCGATCATCCGGCCCGCGCTGTCGCAGCAGACGGAGTACGAGGGCGAGCTCGCCGTCGTGATCGGCAGGGTCGCGAAGAACGTGAAGGCGGCGGACGCGCTGAACCACGTGCTCGGCTACACGATCGGCAACGACGTCACCGCGCGCGACCTCCAGCGCAAGGACGGCCAGTGGTCTCGGGCCAAGGGATTCGACACGTTCTGCCCTCTGGGCCCCGTGATCGAGACCGACTTCGACCCGGCATCCGCCACCATCGAGACCCGTGTGAACGGCGAGGTGCGTCAGCATGCGCCGCTGACCGACATGATCCACTCCGTCCCTGCGATCATCGAGTACGCCTCCGCGGTGTTCACGCTGCTCCCCGGCGACGTGATCCTCACCGGGACTCCGGCCGGAGTCGGCGCCTTCGGGGCGGGCGACACGGTCGAGGTGGAGATCACCGGCCTCGGCATCCTGCGCAACTCCGTCCGCGACGCGCAGTGACCACCCTCACGCCCGAACGACAGGTCGAGGTCCAGCGCCGCACGGTCCTCGTCCTGTCGCTCGGTCAGGTGCTGGGCGGCATCGCGTTCGGCGCCACGGTCTCCCTCGGTGCGCTGCTCGCCGCAGACCTCTCCGGCAACGACGGCCTCTCCGGACTCGCCACCGCGTCGGTGACGCTCGGCCCTGCGCTGTGCTCGATCCCGCTCGCCCGCATGGCGGCACGGTTCGGGCGCCGTCGCGCGCTGACCCTCGGCAACGTGTTCGCGCTGACCGGCATCGCGATCGTCGTGCTGGCCGTCGCGCTGCGCATCTTCCCACTGCTCCTGCTGGGCACCCTGACGATCGGGGCGGGCAACGCAGGCAACCTCCAGTCGCGGTTCGCCGCGACCGACCTCGCGGCGCCGCAGCATCGCGGCCGTGACCTGTCGATCGTCGTGTGGTCCACCACGATCGGAGGAGTGGCTGGGCCGCTGCTGCTGGGGCCGGGCGAGGTCGTGGGGCACGCGCTCGGGATGCCGCCGCAAACGGGCTCGTACGCCTTCTCCTTCGTCGCCCAGTGCGCCGCGCTGATCCTGTACCTGGTGGCGCTGCGCCCCGATCCGCTGCTGGCGGCGCAGAAGCTCGCCACTGCAGCCGCGGCCGCGGCGGCCGGGATCGTCAGGAAGGACAGCCCCGTCGTCGCGCGGTACGCGATCTTCGCGGTCGCGGGTTCTCACGTGGTGATGGCCTCGGTGATGGCGATGACGCCCGTGCATCTCTCGCACATGGCGCACGCGATGCACGGCATGGAGACCACGCCCGCCGACGTCTCCGCGCTCGTCGGTGTCACGATCGCTCTCCATGTGGGAGGCATGTACGCGCTGTCGCCTCTCTTCGGCATCCTCGCCGACCGCTGGGGTCGGCTGCGCGTCGTCCTGCTGGGGCAGGCGCTGCTGGCCGGAGCCCTCGGGTTCGCCGTCTTCGCGAACGATCAGGCGTGGGGCGTCATCGTCGCTCTGATCCTGCTCGGCCTCGGATGGAGCGCGGCGACCGTCGCGGGTGCGGCGCTGCTCACGGAGGCGAGCGCCGCCGAGCTGCGCACGCGTCGGCAGGGACGCAGCGACTCGCTCATGAGCCTGTCCGCTGCGGCGGGGGCGGTCCTCGCCGGGGTGATCCTGTCGAACTTCCAGTACGCGGGACTCGGGATCGCGGCATCCGTCATCGTGGTCGCGATCGTCGTGATGTCGCCGTTCGGCCGCTCCGGTTCGCGATGAAGGACTGGGCGGGCGTCGGGGAGGCCTACTCCGCCTCGTATGCGGCGCTCTGCGCCGGCACGCTGCCCGTCATGAGCGCGATGCTCGGGCCGGCGGTCGGTCGCGACCTGGTCGATGTGGGTTCCGGTGACGGCACCCTGGCGGCCGCGTGGGCGGAGCAGGGCTGGAGCGTCACGGCCTGCGAGCCGGAGGAGACCATGCGGAGCGAGTCGCTGCGCCGGCATCCGCACATCCAGACCGTTGCGGGGCGGTTACCGTCCCTCCCGTTCGACGACGAGGACTTCGACGTGGCCGTCGCGAATTTCGTGCTCAACCACGTCGACTCGCCGCGCTCCGCCGCGGCCGAGCTGCGCAGGGTGAGTAGGGGCGCCGTCATCGCCTCGATCTGGACGCGCTCGCCCTCCTGGCTGTGGGCCGAGGTCACGGAGCGGGCCGGTGTGGTGCCTCTGGCCGGAGGGCGCCTCGCCCCGGAGGAGGAGTTCGAGCGCACGCCAGAGGGCTTCGAACGGATGCTGCGCGAGGCTGGCCTCGCTGCACTCGATGTGGCAGAGCACACCTGGGTCTGGAAGGCCGATCCCGGTGCGCTGTGGACGTCGGTGGAGGGCGGTGTGGCGGGCGCCGGTGCGCTCTACGCCTCTCTCGGTGCCGCGGACAGGGAGCGCTTCCGCCACGCGTTCGACACCGTGGCGGCCGAACGCGTCATCGATGACCTGCTGCCACTGGAGCACTCCGCGGCGATCGCGGTGAGCGCGGCCCGCTGAGCCCGCGGAGCAGACGGGGAGACGGCATCCGCTCCCGGTAGAATCGAGGGGATATGGCTACTCCTCACCCCCTCACCACGACCGCCAGCGGTGCCGACGTCCGCGTCCGCTTCTGCCCCTCTCCGACCGGCCTGCCGCACGTCGGCATGGTGCGCACCGCACTCTACAACTGGGCGTACGCCCGCCACACCGGCGGCAAGATGGTGTTCCGCATCGAGGACACCGATGCGGCCCGAGACAGCGAGGAGAGCTTCCGTCAGCTCGTCGACGCGCTCACCTGGCTCAAGATCGACTGGGACGAGGGCGTCGAGGTCGGCGGCCCGCACGAGCCGTACCGCCAGTCGCAGCGCCACGACATCTACCGCGGCGTGATCGACAAGCTCGTCGCGAGCGGCGCCCTCTACGAGAGCTATTCCGACGCCGCCGAGATCGATGCGCGCAACGAGGCCAACGGCCGCGCCAAGCAGCTCGGCTACGACAACTACGACCGCGACCTCACCGAGGAGCAGAAGGAGGCGTTCCGTGCAGAGGGCCGTCAGCCCGCGCTGCGTCTGCGCGTCCCCGATGAAGACCTCACCTACGTCGACCTGATCCGCGGCGAGGTCACCTTCCCGGCCGGCTCTTTCCCCGACTTCGTGGTCGTGCGCCCCAACGGGGTGCCGCTCTACACGTTCGTGAACCCGGTCGACGACGCGCTCATGGGGATCACCCACGTGCTGCGCGGCGAGGACCTCATGCCGTCCACCGCTCGCCAGCTGGCGCTGTACGCGGCTCTCATCGACGCGGGTGTGACGACCTTCGTGCCGCGCTTCGCGCACATGCCGCTCGTGCTGGGGGAGACCGGCAACAAGAAGCTCTCCAAGCGCGACCCGCAGGCCGACCTGTTCCTGCACCGTGACCGCGGCTTCATCCACGAGGGTCTGCTGAACTACCTCGCGCTGCTCGGCTGGTCCATCGGCCCCGACCGCGACGTCTTCTCGCTGGAGGAGTTCACGGCGGCCTTCGACATCGTGAACGTGAACCAGAACCCGGCGCGCTTCGATCAGAAGAAGGCGGAGTCGATCAACGGCGACCACATCCGGATGCTGGAAGTGAAGGACTTCGCCGAGCGGACGATCCCGTACCTCGCCGCCGCCGGTCTGTTCGACGAGCCGACGCACGAGCAGCTGGTGCTGGCGTTCCGCGCCGCGCCGCTCGTCCAGGAGCGCGTGCAGCTGCTGGGCGAGGTGCCGGGCATGCTCGGCTTCCTCTTCACCGACGAGATCTCCTACGAGGCCGATGCGCTCAAGGGCCTCCCGGCGAACGCCGCCGAGGTGCTCGACGCGTGCGTCGCCGCGCTCGAGCCGGTCGAGGAGTTCACGCCCGAGAAGATCCAGGACGCCCTCGCGACCGCACTCGTCGAGAACCTGGAGCTCAAGCCGCGCGTCGCCTACGGTCCTCCGCGCGTCGCGATCACGGGCCGCCGTGTGTCTCCGCCGCTGTTCGAGTCGATGGAGCTGCTCGGCAAGGACGAGTCGCTGCGTCGCCTTCGCGCGCTGTCGTCCTCGCTCCAGAGCTGACGACGCGCCCGGGCGGTGTGCCGGAGCGGCCGTTTTGGCGTTCGGCCACCGCTCGGGTAAGCTTGAATCTCGGTGCGAGGCTCAGGTTTCGCCCTTGGGGTATGGTGTAATTGGCAACACGGCTGATTCTGGTTCAGTTGTTCTTGGTTCGAGTCCAGGTACCCCAGCACGATGAAAACCCCCGGTCACCCGGGGGTTTCATCGTTTCTCGGACGGGGTCTGATCGCTAAGCTGAACCGCAGACGAACCGGGGGTGCTTCATGGATCGCAAGACCATCGCGAGCGAGCTGCGCAGGCAGTTCTTCCCGCTGCTCACCGCTGCCGGGTTCGCCCGCATGGGCGACGTGCTCCGACGCGAGCTCGACGGTCCCGTCGTGCACGTCGTCGAGGTGCAGCACCGCCCGCGCAGCGCGGTCTTCCAGATCAACATCGGCGCCCACCTGCCGGCGCTCGGGGGTGTCGCCGGTGGGGATGCCGTTCCGGTTGCGTCGATGCGCGAGTACGACTGCGCGTGGCGCGGTTCGATCGTCTCCGGCTTCCGCAACTCCTCCGACGCCGAGTTCGCGTACGGGCGGACGGATGCCGAGGCGTCCGAGTCCGTCGCCTTCCTGGTGTCGGAGTGGCAGAGGCAGGCGGACGCCTTCTTCGGACCGCTGAGCGACTTCCCCGCCGGCTTCCATGAGCAGGCTCGCCGCTCTTCGGACGGGGATCTCCATCCGGCGCAGCTGCGCACCTGGGCGCGCGTCGCGCTCCTGGTGGGGGATCGGGGGCTGGCGCGTCGGATCGTCGATGTGGCTCTCCCGCGAGTTCCGGAACGGGCGACAGCGTTGCGCGCGGATCTCGAACGGCTCCTCGCCGAGAACGAGGGTCAGGCATGAATCGGGACCGCGCCGTTCCGAACCTGCCGTCGCGGGACTTCCCGGCGACCAGTCGCTTCTACGGGCGGATGGGCTTCCGCGAGACGTTTCGCGACGACGGCTGGCTGATCCTCGAACGGGATTCGGTCGAGCTCGAGTTCTTCCCGTACCCCGATCTCGACCCCCAGTCGAGCTCGTTCCGCTGCAGCATCCGCGTCGCCGACCTCGACGACCTCTGGGCCGCGGCGACGGGGGCAGGCATCCCCATCGCGCAGACGGGGTTTCCGCGCCTGCATGGGCCCCGGCTGGAGAGCTCGGGGCTGCGCATCGCCTATCTCGTCGATCTCGACGGCACGCAGCTGGCTCTGATCGAGACCTGACGACAGTCGGTCGCGTGAACCGTGACAATGGGGTCGTCGGGTGATGAGCGACATCTTCGGTGATCGCAGCCGTCCCGCTCGATAGGATGCGGCGACGAAGTACTTCGTCTCCAGGACCAGGACGGGGCCAGATGAGCAGAAAGACGGTTGTCTCCGGGCGTGTCGGAATGCTCGCTCTCGGACTCGCGTGCGGGGCTCTGCTGTTCATCACGACGGGCTGTGCACCCGTCTCTACTGCCGAACGGGTGGGGCCGACGCCTTCTGCGTCGGCGTCACCGACGTCTGCACCCGTGCGGTGCGCGGATGACGAGGGCACGGAGCAGGCCGAACCGGTGGATCCGCTTCCCACCGCAGCACCGGAGGTCGACCTGCTGCCGCAGTTGCCGATGGACTCCGAACAGAAGCGGTGGACCTGGGGGCCCGATCGGCCGAAGTTCACATACTGCCATCCGGCCGGAGCACCCGTGATCAACTCGATCGTGGACGACTCGCACGACATCGATGAGACCGCTTTCTACTTCTTCAGGGCTCCGGGGTCCGAAACGCAGCTGCGCAACGTGGATCTTCATGCGGGGGACACGTTCGCGGCCACCGTGTACTTCTGGAACGACGTCGCTGAGAACATCACCGAAGGCGCCACGACGAATGCGCGGATCTCCCTCGACTTTCCACAGTCGGTGACGAGCAATGCGCAGTCGCGTGCGGAGATCTGCGCCGACAATACGATCCCCCGATGCGTGTGGATGACTCTCGCGCTGAGGACTCAGGAGAACGAGACGCTGCAACTGAAGGTGCGCGAGGACTCGGCCGTTATGCAGGTGGGCGGACAGAGTCATCCCGTCGACTGGGAGCGTCTCGTCAGCGCCGAAGGACTTCCCGTCGGGTGCGACGGCTTCGACGGCGTCCTCGACGGCACGAACGCATGCAAAGGCGCGATCGTCTTCGAGGTCGAGGTGGGTGCGCCAGACGCAGAACTGTCTGTCAGCACCTCGACCAGTTCTTACGACAAGAGGATCCGCCCGGGAAGCCAGGTACGCACGACCGTGACCTACTCGAATCCGGCTGACGAGGGCGGAACTGAGCCGCTATACCTCGGAGTCATCTCGTCACCGGGGTTCGAGCACGGATCGGACAAGGTGGAGATCAGCACCTGGGACGCGGAGTCGATGGCATGGAGCAAGTGGGAGGTTCTCACCGGGAAGATCTCGGAGCCGTCGGGATTGCGGTGGATCATCGTCCCCGACAGATACCGGTCGGCCGAGCGCATATCGATAGCCGTCGCTTTGACTGCCAGCACGTCGGAGGACTTCGAGTGCGGGGGCCGATGGGCGGAGGTTCGCGGGTACGCCTCGTACGACGGCGTCGTCCAGATGGTGCCGACGACGCTGACGATCGATGCGATCTGTTGAACGGGGATGGAACGCCGTGCATCGGCGTGCAGGGAGGCCCGCGATGACTCGCCGTCCGTATCGTGAACGTCACATCCGGCTGTCCCCGTCGCGGCTGCTTCGAAAGGGTGTCGAGCAGAAGACAGAACCGGCGGCCCCATGGAAGCAGTTCTTCCATGACGGCAATTGGAGGTTTCAGGCGGGCATCTTCGCGATGGCCTTCCTTGCCCTCCTCTGTGCGGTCATCGCGTTGATCGTCTCGATCGCTTTGACATCCTGGTCCGCAGAGGTGGCGACGGATATCTCCGTCAACGAGCGTCGAAACGCGGCCGATCAACGGTGTGTCGACAGCTTGATCGTCCTCAGGGGAAGCCTCAGCGAGTTGACTGCCGGGTACTCGCTGCGCCCGCTGGACCGCGACTCCAGGCTCCTCGACTGGGGCAAGGCAAAGCAGTCCCTCGATGCGGTCTCACTGGCCTGCAGCTCGGAGGTGATCGGCGAATCCGCGGTCGCCCGCCACTACGCACTCCTCCTCGCCGACTTCGAGGACGAGTATCTACGTGCTCCTTCAGGGGAGTGGGACGGCTGCGCAGCGACGCAGTTGCACGAGTTCGCAGGCATCCTCACGCTGAATGTCCTGGACATCGCCGGGAGCAGCGGACGGCTGCGAGATCTCACCGACTCCGCGCAGACCTGCGCGGGCTGATAGGGGTCGTCGCGCGGCGAGGTCAGCTGAGGTCTGCGAAGAGACCCATTACCTGCGCGCCCATCTCGACCTGCGTCAACACGACGCGGAAGGAACCGTCCGCGTCGATGTAGAAGTCGGTGCCGAGTCCGCCCGACCACCCGTAGCGGCCGCGGCGGGGGCCTTCGGTGTGCACGACGACGCCGAATCCCCACCCCATGCCGTCCCAGAATCCCGGGAAGAAGCTGTCCGGGGTCTTGACCGACGCGGGCACCTGATCGCTGCGCAGCTGCGCAGCCAGGTCTTCGCTCAGGAACGTGTCGTCTCCGATTCGCCCGCTGTTCGCGAGCATCGTCGCGAACGCCGAGTAGTCGGCGGCCGTCGAGACGAGTTCGGCGTGACTGAGGTCGAAGGGGGCGGGCGCCACGTAGAAGCCCGCGCCGGCCGGCTCGATCTCGATCAGGCCCTGCTCGTCATCGTGGCGGTGGGCGGCAGGAAGTCGATGGGCCTTCTCGGCCGGGACGGTGAACCCCGTGTCGATCATCCCCAGCGGCTCGAAGACATCGACCGCGAGGTGCTCCTCCAGCGGCCGACCCACGAGGCGGGACAGGAGGATGCCGAGGATGCCGAACGAGTGGTGGTAGCGCCACCCGTGCCCAGGCTCGCACATCAACGGTAGGGTCGCGAGAGCGTCGAGCCAGTCCTGCGCACCGAGCTCGACGGCCTCCTGCCCGGCCTCCGTGCGGTTCGCGACCATCGCGTCGTGCAGAGGACATGGTGTGGTCGTCATTCCGTACCCGGAGGTGTTGGTGAGCAGATGCCTGACGGTGATCGGCCCCACTGCCGCGACGACGTCACCCAAGGGCGACTCCGGGGTGCGGAGCACGCGCCGGTCGCGCAGTTCAGGGAGCCAGTCGTGCACGGCGGCATCCAGGTCGAGACGTCCGTCCTGCACGAGTCGAAGAGCGGCGACGGCGACGACGGGCTTCGTCATCGACTGGATCCGCACGATCGCGTCGGGGGAGAGGTCGCCCGACGAGGTGATCGCGATCGACCCGGAGCGGTCGCCGTCGGCGACGACGATTCCCGGAGCCGTGCCGCGTGCGATGTGGCCATCCAGGGTGTTCTGCAGTTCCGACATCGGTCCTCGTCTCCGTCGCAGTCAGCGACTCCACAGTAGGTGCAACCGCTGACCCGCGGGGTGCCGCTATTTGCACTCTCCGAGGAAGCCCAGGTAGCAGACGGCCTTGTGCGTCACGGCCGGCTTGTCGTCGTTGTTCGACACCTGCCTGGTCGAGACCTCCTCGGTACGGTGGAGGCTGCCCCAACCGCCGAGCGTCGCCACGATGAAGTCTCCCGTGTCCTCGGCCCTCATGCGATCGATCTCGGCGAGGTAGTCACTGCAGAGGGAGGTCGCGGTGTCGGTCAGGGTGACGCCCGCGCAGTTGGCGTCGTACTGCGCCGCCATCGCGTTGATGCAGTCGGTCCAGTCCTGGTCGACCCAGCAGGGGTCCACCGTGTCCATCGTGACGTCGTAGCTTCCGGTCTTGTACTCCTCGCTGTGGAACGTCTCGGGCTGCGCCGCCACGTCGGTCTTGACCCAGTGCCGCGCGGTCACGAGCGCGAAGACCACCACGAGCACGGCGATCAGGATCAGTGCGAACAGGATCGAGAGCGTGACCCAGAGCCCGACGCGCGACTTCTTCGCAGGGGCTTCCGCGGGCGATGCAGCGTAGTCGGGGTACGGAGACGCCGCGGCGTAGGCGGTCGGCTGCTGCGGATCGTGGACGGCGGTGTCGTGGATCGGGAGAGTCTGCTGGACGTCGCCGGGGAAGGGCGCAGGGGTCGCCTCGTACGGCAACGTGGCGGCATGCTGCGGCTCGGGCGACGGCGCAGGCTGCTGCGTCGTCTCAGGGGCGGGCGTCGGCTGCGGAGCCGGTGCAGGCGCGGCAGGCGGGGGCGGGGTCTGCGGGAGCGTGGAGAGCCAGTATCCGTACCAGTTCTGCGCGGATGCCGGATCGGCGACGACGAGCTGGGCGTCGGCGTCCGACAGCTGGATCCCCAGCGCTGCCCGCTGATCGGCGTTCAGGAGTGATGCGCGGAAATCCTCGAAAGACATGGCCATACTCAGGATGATCTCAGACAGGGGACGGCGTGGACAATCCGGCGTGGTCCGAGAATGTCCCCGGCATCCGGAAGAATGCACGGGTGGTCGGAATGAGAAGCTTCTGGAACGCCCTGCCCGTCGAGGGGCGGTGGCTGCTGTCCACCGTCGCGATCCAGACGCTCGGACGTGGGCTCACGCTGCCGTTCACGATCATCTATCTGCACGAGGTGCGCGGGTTCGACCTTGGCTTCTCCGGCGCGCTGATGAGTCTCATCGCCATCACCGGTCTCGTCGTGACGGGGCCGGGAGGCACGCTGATCGACCGCATCGGGGCGAAACGCGTCCTGATCGTCGGGCTTCTCGCCATGATCGCCGGCTGCGTGCTGCTCGCCTTCGCCACCCACCCGGCGGTCGCGACGGTCGCGGTCATGCTGATCGGTGTGAACTTCGGCGTCTCGTGGCCCGGATTCAACGCCCTCATCGCAGCCGTCGTCGACGGGGAGGTACGCCAGCAGTACTTCGGCGTCAACTTCGCCCTCGTCAACCTCGGGATCGGGGTCGGCGGCGTGATCGGCGGTTTCTTCGTGAACGTCGACGACCCGGGCACGTTCACCGCGATCTTCCTCGCCGACGCGCTGTCATGCCTCATCCCGCTCGGCCTGCTGCTGGGCCCGCTGCGCAACGTCCGCACGCACTCGGAAGAGTCCGACGGCGAGGCGAAGTCCGGCGGGTATCGCGAGATCCTGCGGCGTCCGGCCGTGCTCTGGCTCACGCTTCTGACGTTCATCTCCGTGTTCATCGGCTACGGCCAGATGGAGGCGGGGTTCCCGGCCTTCGCGCGGCAGGTCTCCGGCGTCTCCACGCAGGTCGTGGGCTTCGCGTTCGCCGTCAACACGGCGGTGATCGTGCTGCTGCAGTTCGCGGTGCTCAAGCTCATCAACGGCAGGCGACGCACCCGCGTGATGCAGGTGATGGCGCTGATCTGGGCGGCGTCCTGGATCATCCTCGGCGCCACGGGCTTCCTCCCCGGTACGCTCGCGGCGGCGATCGGAGTGATCGCATACATGGGGGTCTTCGCGTTCGGCGAGACCATGCTGCAGCCGACCGTCCCCGCGATCTACAACGACCTCGCCAGCGACAGGACGCGCGGACGCTACAACGCGATCAACGCGGCGGCGTTCCAGGGCGGCGCGATCACGGGGCCTCTCGTCGCCGGGGTCATGCTCGGTGAGGGGCTGGACGGCTGGTTCATCGGCGTGATGGTCGCCGGCGCGTTGATCGTCTGCCTCCTCGCGCTCGCGCTCGAGCGGGTCGTTCCGCAGGCGGCGAACGGCGTGACCGTCGACGCGTGACGGAGATCAGCCGATCCAGGGTCGAGTGAAACCGAGGACGCGTTCGCCGTCGGCATCCGCCAGCGAGGTGCTCACGAAGGCGGTCGCACCGGGTGAGGTCTGGGTGCGGAACCGGAAGTCCTGCGCGGTCGCCGCGTCGGCGATCGCGACCGCGGCGCTCTCCGCGGACTGCGCGTTGGCGAACGCACCCGTGGAGCGCGCGATGTACGCGGCGAGCAGCGGAGTGTACGGGCCCGCATCCGAAGGCCGTTCCACATTCGCGACGAACTCGCTCGCGACCGCCGCCGGCTCGATGACCCCGACCTGGACGCCGAACCGCTCGGCGACCACCGCGAGGGACTGCATGAAGCCCTCGACCGCGAACTTCGCGCCGCAGTAAGCGTCGGCGAACGGCTGCCCTACGGCGCCCCCGACGCTCGTCACCGTGAGGATCCTCCCTCGACCGCGCTCGCGCATGCCGGGGAGCACCAGCTTGGTGAGGTTGACCGGCGCCAGGTAGTTGACCTCGAGCTGGGAACGGATCTGCGACATGGGCAGCAGCTCCGCGGTGCCGACGTTGCCCTGGCCTGCGTTGTTGATGAGCAGGTCGATGTGCCCGTGGTCGCGCGTCACGGCGTCGACGAGCTCTGCGGCGGCGGCATGGTCGACGACGTCGAGTGCGCGGATGTCGAGGTCGACACCCGCGGCGGCTGCAGCGGCGCGAAGACGATCCGATCGTCCGGTGTCGCGCAGGGTCGCGACGACCTGCAGCCCTCGTTTCGCGAGTTCGACGGCGGTGAACAGGCCCATGCCTGAGGAGGTTCCGGTGATGAGGGCGACGTCGGTCATCCGCACAAACTAGCACCGCAGCCGATGGCGGCCCAGGGGAGGTCCGATGAACCGTCTGAACGAGGTGCCGTGCTCCGGCATCCGCTGATCTCCATCGTTCGGACGATGGGGGAGAGGTCGGCCCGGAATAGGCTTCGCGTATGCCTCTCGAATCCCTGTTCCTCCGCCTGGACCGCATCGCGGGCGGGCGTCAGGCCGGCTACGCGATCGACGAGGGGGACCGGACGCACCCTCGGACGCGACGCGCGTTCACCTGGATCATCTGGCTGCTCGTCGTCGAGCTGGTGCTCGGGGTGGGGGCCGTGGTCGTGGCACTGATCCTCGCGACGCAGGGCGAGCCCGTGCCGTTCTCGGTGTGGATGCGCACGCTGGTCGTGCTCGCGATGACGGCGACCCTGTTCTACTTCGCATGGCGGGCGTCGCTCGGATGGCGCTGGGCGTATCTGCGTCTGAGGCTGTTCGCCCAGATCTTCCCCGTGATCACCCTGGTGCTGGCGGCGATACCCGGCCTGTACCCGCTGTGGATGGTGACCGAGCAGATCGTGTTCAGTCTGATCATGATCGGCATCGCCGACTTCCTCACGAGTGATCACATGCGCGCGGTCTTCGCCGCACCCGAGAAGCGCGGCGCCTAGCACGACCTCTCGCTGCGCGCCACGCCCTTCACGGCGCCCGGGAAGACGGGGCAAGGTCGACCGGAGGAGCTCGGGCGGAGGGAGCGCGCATGGTCACGCTGGTGCGGGTCGTGCCTGGAGAGGACCCCGGGTTCCGCAGAGTGCGTGCGGGGCGCGGGTTCCGCTATCTCGACGCGCAGGGCGAAGCGGCGGGGGATGAGGATCGCACGCGCATCCGCGAGCTCGTGATCCCGCCGGCCTGGACGGACGTCTGGATCGCCGCCGACGCGCACGCCCACATCCAGGCGGTGGGCGTCGACGACGCGGGACGGCGGCAGTATCTCTACCACCCGCTGTGGCGCACCCGCCGTGATCGTCGCAAGTTCTCCCGAGCGCTGATGCTGGCCGAGGCGCTGCCGCTGGCGAGACGGCGCGCGACCGGGGCTCTGCGGGCCGAGGGTCTCACGCGCGAGCGTGCGCTTGCCGTCGCGTTCCGCCTGCTCGACGACGCGGCGCTGCGCATCGGGTCGGAGCGCTATCTGAGAACGCACGGAAGCCGAGGGCTCAGCACCCTGCAGCGGCGGGACGTGCGGGTGGACGGCGCGAGGGTGTCTCTCCGCTTCCCCGCGAAGAGCGGTCGGGTAGCGGCGATCGAGGTCGACGACGCCGACCTCGCGGACGCGATCGAGGAGTTCTCCGCCGGATCGCCTCGCTCGGCGCTGCTCGCCTATCGCAAGGGGCGTCGACGCGTCAGGATCACGTCAGGCGAGATCAACAGCTACCTGCGGGAGATCGCCGGCGCCGCGTACTCGGCGAAGGACTTCCGCACGCTCCACGGCACGATCCTCGCCGCGGACGCTCTCGCGAGGATCGGGGTGCTCGACGCGCGTCAGGAGCGACGACGGGCCGAGAGGCTCGCCGTGCTGGCGACGGCCGGAGCGCTCGGGAACACCATCGCGGTGGCGCGGGGGAGCTACATCGACCCGCGGGTGTTCCGAGAGTACGCGCGCGGCAGGACGCTCGACCTGTCGGTGGCACCCGAGACGGCGATACGCCGACTCCTCGGCTGATGCGCGTCGGGCCGGTCGTCGCACGATATGCGACGACCGGCCCGACGGAGCGGATGCCGCGACTCAGCTCTCCCGAGGGTACGTGTAGAAGCCCTCGCCGGTGGCGATGCCCAACTTGCCCTTGTCGATGTACTGCTCCTTGAGCAGGTCCGCGAAGCGCTGCTGCTTCTCTCCGCCCATTCGGGAGATGTTGTACGCGGTCGTGAGGCCCACGATGTCGTAGATCTCGAACGGCCCCTTCGGAGCTCCTGTCCCGATGCGCCACGTGGCGTCGATCGCGGCGGGCTCGGCGATCCCGTCGACGAGAAGCTCAGCGCCCGCCTGCAGGAACGGCACCAGGAGCGAGTTCAGCAGGTAGCCCGCCTTCTCCTTCTTGATCTCGATCGGGACCATGCCGATCTGCGCGGCGAACTCGACGACCTCGGCGTAGACGGCGGGGTCGGTCGCGGGGGTGCCCATGACCTCCGCCGTGTTGTGGGCCCAGATCTCATTGGCGAAGTGGAGGGCGAGGAACCGGTCGGGGCGTCCTGTCGAGTCCACGATGTCGCTGGGCAGCAGCGTCGAGGAGTTGGTCGCGAAGATCGTCTTCGCGGGGGCCGTCTCGGCGAGGGTGCGGTAGATGCTCTTCTTGAGCTCCAGGTTCTCGGGAACGGCCTCGATGATCAGGTCCGCGTCACGCGCCGCGTCGGCGAGATCCGAGGAGAGCCGGATGCGGCTGATCGCCGCGTCGGCGCCGCCGTCGGCCGCTCCCGCGACGCCGTCGGCGGTGTAGCGGGCGGCGAGGCCGCGGAACCGGTCGGCCGCACGGTCAAGCGCAGGCTGATCGATGTCGTAGGCGACGACGTCGAATCCGTGGAAGGCGGTCTGGAACGCGATCTGCGATCCGAGCACGCCGGTGCCGAGAACGGTGATGTTCTTCATTTCTCTTCCTTCTGTTGCGACCTCGTGGGTCTCTGGGGCGGCCATGTCGGCCGGAGTTCAGGCGTCGCCTCGATCGAATCGCTCGAGGTCGTGCGCGAAGCGGGACACCTCGGCATCCGTCCAGCGGGCGAGGTGCTGGTCGATGATCTGCTGGAGGGCTCCGAGGGTGCCGCGATACGCATCCATCCCCTCGGGTGTGAGTTCGAGCGGGCGCCCTCGGCCGGACGGAGGAGCGGTGTCGCGCACGATACCGAGCGCGATGAGTCCGGCCAGCTGCCGTGACACCGTCGAGCGGTTCAAGCGGAACATCCTGGCGATGTCGATCGAGCGGATGCCGGGCCGCTCGGCGATGGCCATCACGATCGACTGATCGGTGATCGAGAGCGGGGCGTCGCCGAAGCTCGCATCGACCAGACCGCGGCGGGAGATCGCGACGAGGCTGCGCAGGACCGTCGCACTGTCGTTCTTCCTGCTGTCCATATCGACCTCCTGTTGTCTTATGCAACGCTACGCGCGTATGTTGCATTCCGCAACTGAGGGATTGTCGCAGGACCGCGACAGGACTGCGACAGCGGCGCGACCACGAGCGGTGCTCTCGTTCGTACGCTGGAGGCATGACCACACCTGCTGCGCCGGTACCGCCCGCCGCCCCACAGAACCCCGCCGTCCCGGCGCCTCGACCGACCAACGGTCTCGCCATCGCGACCCTCGTCCTCGGCATCTGCGGATTCGCGATCCTCCCGGTGGTCCTCGGGCACATCGCCCTCCGCCAGATCCGCGAGCGCGGGGATGCCGGCGCCGGTCTCGCGATCACGGGACTGGTGCTGGGCTACCTCGCGGTCGCCGGCTGGATCATCGTCGGCATCATCGCCGCCGTCGCGATCGCGGGAGGAATAGCCTCCGGCGTCAGATGACAGGATGGAGGCATGGACACAGCCAACCTCACCCGCGAGGAGACCGCAGCGCGATCCGCAGCGGTCACCGTGCGCAGCATCCGCGTCGAACTCGACCTCACGGGAGCGCCGGAGCGCGCCCGCACCGGATTCCCGACGAGGACGGTCGTCGAGTTCGAGGCGACGACGGGGGAGACCTGGCTGGACTTCATCGGGGAGTCCGTCGATCGTGTCGAGCTCAACGGCAGCGAGGTGGATGTCGACTTCGACGGCGCGCGCATCCGACTGCGTGGTCTCTCTTCGACGAACGTCGTGATCGTCGACGCCGTCGGCGCCTACAGCCGCTCCGGGGAGGGGATGCATCGTTTCCACGACCCCGTCGACCAGCACACCTACCTCTACACGCAGTACGAGCCGGCCGACTCCCGTCGTGTCATGGCGTGCTTCGAGCAGCCCGACATGAAGGCGTCCTACACGTTCGTGGTGGACGCTCCAGCGGGGTGGGAGGTGCTGTCGAATCAGTCCCCGGCGAAGGTCGACGTCGGCGTCGGCGTCCAGCGCGTCGAGTTCGCTCCGACCCTTCCGATCTCCAGCTACATCACGTCCGTGGCCGCCGGTCCTTACGCGCGCGTCGACGGCGAATGGGCTCGCGACGATCAGCGCATCGAGCTGGGGGTCTTCGCGCGCCGCTCGCTCGCACAGCACCTCGAATCGGACGAGATCCTCGAGATCACGCGGCAGGGGCTCGACTTCTTCACCGACGCGTTCGCGTACCCGTACCCCTGGGGCAAGTACGACCAGATCTTCGTGCCCGAGTACAACCTCGGCGCGATGGAGAACCCCGGCCTCGTCACCTTCACCGAGTCGTATCTCTCCCGCGGGGCCGCGACGGACGCGCAGCGCGCGGCTCGCGCCAACACGATCCTCCACGAGATGGCGCACATGTGGTTCGGCGATCTCGTCACCATGAAGTGGTGGGACGACCTGTGGCTCAAGGAGTCCTTCGCCGATTACATGGGCTCCCATGCCTCGGCCGCCGCCACCCGGTTCCACGACGCCTGGGTGAAGTTCGCCGCCAATCGCAAGGCGTGGGCGTACCAGCAGGACCAGCTGCCGACCACGCATCCGATCGTGGCCGACATCACCGATCTGGAAGCGGCGAAGCTGAACTTCGACGGCATCACCTACGCCAAGGGCGCTGCGGTGCTCAAGCAGCTGGTCGCCTTCGTCGGTGACGACGCGTTCTTCGAGGGCGCGCGCAGGTACTTCGCCGTAAGCGCCTTCGGCAATACGACGCTCGACGACTTCCTCGTGCAGCTGAGCGATGTGTCAGGGCGCGACATGAGGGGATGGTCTCGCGCGTGGCTGGAGACGTCCGGCGTGTCGACGCTCCACCTCGAGACCGACGCCGACGGACGCAGGGTGCTCGTGCAGAGCGATGCGCGCCCGCATCGCCTTCGTGTCGGGGCGTACGGCTGGAACGACGGCCGACTGGTGCGCATCGGGCAGACGGCGCTCGACATCGCCGAGGAGCGCACGCCCTTCGAGCTGCCGGCTGCGGAGCTCGTCATCGTGAACGACGACGACCTGACCTATGCGAAGGTTCGGCTCGACGAGAAGTCGCTCGCGACCGTCGCATCCTCGCTGTCCTCCGTGGAGGATCCCCTCGCGAGGGCGCTCCTCTGGTCGTCGCTGTGGAATGCGACGCGAGACGGCGAACTGGATGCCGCCCGCTACCTGGCGATCGTGCGTGATCATGCCCCCGGTGAGCCCAACGTCGGACTCCTTGCCGGGATCCTCGCCAACGCGGCGTTCGCCCTCCGCCATTTCGTCTCGGATGCGCGTCGCGATGAGGAGCAGCGCGCATGGACCGAGTGCACGTGGAGCACGATGAGCGCGGCCGACGCGGGAAGCGACGCGCAGCTCTCATGGGCACGAGCGCTCGCGGCGGCATCCGTGCTGGACGACGCCCGTCACGTCGAGGTGCGCGCGATGCTGGACGGCGAGTCCCCGGAGGGCCTGACGATCGATCCCGACCTACGCTGGCAGCTGCACATGGCACTGGCGGCCACGGGGCACGCCACCGCAGACGACATCGCCGCCGAAGAGCAGCGCGACGACACGGGGAGCGGCCGTACGGCGGCGCGACGTGCGCTGGCATCGCGTCCGAGCGCCTCGGTGCGCGCAGCCGCCTGGGATGCGGCCTGGAACGATCTGACCCTCAGCAACGATCATCTCGATGCGTCGATCGGCGGGTTCCGTGCCGGTGGGCGCCGCGACCTCATCGCAGAGTTCGACGAGGAGTACTTCTCCCGCATCGCCGATGCATGGCGTACCCGCAGCATCGAGCTCGCCCAGCGGCTCGTGGTCGGACTGTTCCCCGCGACGGAATCCCTCGACCTCGTCGACGCCTGGCTCGCACAGAACGAGGACGCGCCGGCGGCGCTGACCCGGATCGTCGTGGAGCAGAGGGACCACCTCGCCCGCGACCTGCGGGTACGGGCGGCGCAGAGCTAGACGGGCGACACGTCCATCCCCATGACCGTGCGAACGATCCAGGGGTGGGCGTGATCGTCAGCGATGTGCGTCATGCCGAGGTTCTCCGCGACCCCGCGGGACGCGCCGTTGTCAGGATGGATGATCGCGGTCAGCACGCCGGGCGCGAACTCCTGACGGAACAGCTCGACGCACGCGAGAGCGGCTTCCGTCGCGTATCCCTTGCGCTGCTGATCCCCGCGGACGTGATAGCCCACCTCGCGGACAGGCACCGCGTTGTACGACTGCCAGGTGATCCCGCAGTCGCCGATGAACGCGCCGTCGTGCGTCTCGATGATCCAGAGCGCATGTCCGTGCTCCGCGTACCCGAGCTGCATCCGCTCGATCCAGTCGAGGGACTCGGCACGGCTCTTCGGCGCCGGGTAGAACGACATGACCTCAGGGTCTCCGAGCAAAGCCGCCATGTCGTCGAGATCGTCGAGTTCCATCTCACGGAATCGCAACCGCGCCGTCGGAGCCGGCAGAAGACGTCTGACGCTCACAGGTCGAGGGACTCGCCCGGCTCGAGCACGAAGAACTCGCCGCCGTTCTGCTCGGTCGCCCACTGCAGGCGCTGCCGGTGCATGGTCTTCCCAGCGACCGAGAGGGTCATGTCGTGGGTGCCGAAGGCGCGACGGGGCTTCACGGCCAGGACGTAGTCCATCGCCTCGCCGATCTTCAGCCAGGGGGCACCCAGCGGCGCGGCCAGAGTGCCCACCTCGACGCCCTCCGGGATCGCGTAGGAGTCGCCGGGGTAGTAGAAGTCGTCGTTCACGAGGACTCCGACGTTCTCGACGAGGGGGAGGGAGGAGTGGATCACCTCGTGCCGTCCGCCGAAGAACCTGAGCGTGAACTGTCCTGCCTGGACGGTGTCGCCCGGAGCCACCTCGGTGATCTCGTAGCCGTCCGCGGCTCGTGCGACGCCGGAGGGAGCGAAGATCGGCGTTCCCGGTGCGGCGCGCAGGATGCGATCGAGGTGCTCGGGCGTCCAATGGTCTGGATGCTCGTGGGTGACCACCACGGCGACGAGATCACCGAGGTCGTCGAGGGGAGCGGTGAACGAGCCCGGATCGACCAGGAGGGTCTCGCCGTTCTCGTCTATGCGGAGGGTGGCATGTTCGTACTTCGTGACGCGCATGGGATGAGTCAACTCCTGTTCCGCGTCGGGGGCAAACCGGATTCGCGAGCGTGCGCCACGCCCGGGAATCTGGTCGGTGCGGCCCCGATTTGGCGACGCGAGAATCGTCGTGGCATACTTGAACAGTTGTCGCGGGACGGAAACGCTCCGCAAGACGGCCCCATCGTATAGCGGCCTAGTACGCCGCCCTCTCACGGCGGTAACGCGGGTTCGAATCCCGCTGGGGTCACACAACACACGAAAGCCCTCGGTTCTCCGAGGGCTTTCGTCGTCTCCGGGTGGAGTGCTCCTGCGTCGGTCTCTTCTCCGTCCGGGTGGGCGTCGTCGCGTGACGGGGATGCCGTGGCGCCTCACGCCGCCGCGGGGCGGAGCGACAGGGCACGGAACAGCGGATTGCGCAGCGGCAGGATCATCAGCGCCATCATCCCTCCGCCGAACAGGGCGAACGGCAGCCACAGGGCCGACGACGACGCGATCAGCCCGAAAACGGCCATGGCGAGCGGCATCAGGCAGTCGTCGCCGAGCCGGGTCAGCGCGCTCATGCGACCGAGATAGGCCGTGTCGACGGTCGCCGAGAACGTCGCGCTGAGCAGGACGGAGGCGTACCCCGCCGTGCATCCGATCACGAATGCGGCCGCGGCGACCGACCACAGCGGGCCGAGGCCCAGAGCGATGATCGCCGCGCCCTGCACGACGAGCGCCCAGAACCCGCCTCGCGCCTCTCTGCGCGGTCGCCAGCGTGCCACCGAGATCGCGCCGAGCGCGGCGCCGAGTCCGAGGAGCGCCTCGAAGAGCCCCACCGCCTGTGCACCCCAGTGCTGCTCGTGGGCGCGCAGAGCGAGTCCGATGCCGACGGCGGGGCCGACGGCCAGATTCAGACCGGAGAGCGCCAGCACCAGGGTGCGGGTCGTCGCGTTCTGCCCCAGGTGGGCGAAGCCCTGAGCGATGCCGCGCAGCGCCGACTCCCTGGGCGCTCGAGCGAGGGCGAAGCGCGGCCGCAGCCAGATCGCGATGAACGCGACGACGAGTGTGAAGGTGAGCGCGTTCGCCGTCGCGCTCCCGCCGAGCCCGGCGTGCGCCACCAGCACGCCGCCCGCCGCGGCGCCCGCCATCGTGCCGAGGCGGGAGGCGGTCTGCGCCACGGCGCCGTACGCAGGCAGATCCGATGGCCGCACGAGCTGCCGCGCGATGGTGCCAGCCGACGGCTCGTAGAAGGCGTCGCACACCCCGAACGCGATGGCAGCGAACAGCAGCACGGCGATGGAAGGAGGTTCCGCCAGGACCCACAGGGCGACCGCGATCAGCACGACGACGCGCAGCGCGTTGAACAGCATCATCACTCTCCGCGCGTTCGCCCTGTCTGCGAGCACGCCGCCGAAGACCAGGACGAGCGCGCGCGGCACCGTGCCCGCGGCGACGACGAGCCCTGCGACGGCGGGAGAGGCGATCTGCACGGCCGTCCATGCGAGGGCGATGCTCCACAGCGCGTCTCCGGCGTCGGAGAGGGCTTTGACGCCGATCCAGGCGTGAACACGGGCGTCGCGCCGGAACTCGGGAGGTTCGACGAGCTGGCGAGGCTCTGCCGTGGTCATCAGGGCTCCGTGGGGAACGCGTGGGCGAAGAAGAAGACCGGCGCGCGCTCCTGGCCGTCGTCGAGGTCGATCGACTCCTGCCACTCCCGCAGCGTCGTGAGCAGCCTGGCACTCAGATCGCGCAGTTCGTCGGGTGAGGCCCACGCCGTCGTCTCGGTGTTCGAGCCGTCGTAGGCGGCCATCGCGGGATCGCCGTGCCTGCGGTGCCAGCGCTGCAGGCGTTCGATCTGCATGCGGATGCCCTGGCGCTGCGCCTCGCGAGCGAGGAGGGCGTCGGCGGGGGAGTCGGCGAAGTCATCCGCCGACCACGTCAGCCCTCTGCGCGCGAGCTTCCACCAGCTGGTCCGCCTGTCGCCGGTCGGGTCGTCCGTGCGTTCCACGACTCCTGCACGCTCGAGCATCCGGAGGTGGTGGCTGATGCTGCCCACCTGGCTCTGGAGCGTGCGGGCCAGCGTCGTGACCTGAGACGCCCCGTAGAGCAGCAGATAGTCGTAGATGCGCCGGCGCAGCGGGTGATGCACGGCGGTGATCACGGAGATGTCTTCCACGGGATGCAACGCTAGAGGCGGATGCAGAGACGCACAAGACTTCTTGTATACCCCGGAAAGACAACGAAGAAGCCGCCCCCGCCCGTGCGGGAACGGCTTCTTCGGATGCTGCTTCTCAGTCTTCGTCGGCGGTGGCGTCCGATGCTGCGGTTCGGCGCGAGCGGCGCACACGCCGGATCAGCCACACGAGCAGCACGACGATCGCGGCGATCCCGAGCCAGGGGAGGATGAACCCGATCGCGATGACGAGGGCGTTCAGGGAGACCACGAGGCCGTTCCAGCCGGCGAGGAGCCCGTCACCGAACCCTGCGGGGTCCGCCGTCGTCGGAGCGGAGGCGCGGGTGAGCTGCACCTGCAGCGTCGACATCGCGATCTGATCCTCGAGGGATGCGAGCTGCTGCTCGTAGGACTCGAGCTGCGCCTGACGATCTGTCAGAGCGACCTCGGCCTCGATGAGCTCGGACACGGACCCTGACTGCGCCATCAGCTCGGTGAGCCGCTGCACGGAGGTCTTGGTCGCATCGACGCGAGCGCGGAGGTCGATGGCCGTCGACGTGACGTCCTGCTTCGAGATCGACGTCGACAGCACCTCTCCCGACTCCGACAGGGCGTCGATGACCGCGGTGAGGTCGGCCGAGGGGACGCGGATGCTGATCCAGCCGTATCCGTCGTCGGGTGCGGCCGGCTGAGTCGTGTCGTACACGACGCCTCCGCCCTTGCCGATCTGGGTGCTCTCCACGAAGCCGCCGTGCTTCTCCGCGAGCGCGGCGATGCCCTCGGCGGCCTTCGCGATGTCCTTCACCTGCACGGTCGCGTCGGCGGTCGCGATGATCTCGCGACCGGTTCCGGCGTCGGCGCTCTGCAGGGCACCGTCGGGGGCGGTCCCCGGGGCGAGCTCGGTGCTCTTGTCCTGCGAGCCGCCGGAGGTGTCCGACGCCACTCCGTCGGAGTAGATCGCGCCGTCCGCCGTGCTCGATGCCGACCCGTCGACGGCGGAGAGGATCGGCGGAGTCACGAGGACGCCGACGGCGAAGGCCGCGGCGACCCCGGCGCCGGTGAGCCATCCGCGACGGCGCGCACGCGAGCGCTCCGCGGGCGTCCTCCTGGGGGCGCGCTCGCTCTCGATCTCGTCGAACACGGCCGACTCGATGCGTGCGATCGCGGCATCCGACAGCTCGGGGAGGTCTGGGGTGGTGGTGTTGTCGGTCATGCCTCGCTCGCTTCCTTGACGGCACCGCGCAGTCGGGTGCGCACTCGCGAGAGACGGTTCCGAACCACGGCGTGACTGACGCCCAGCTCCTTTGCGGCGGCCTGGTAGGCGTACCCCTCGGCGGCGCACAGGCGGAAGATCTCGCGATCGAGCTCGCTCAGGGAGCCCACCTCCTGCGCGATCCGCTCCGCGAGCGCCGAGGTGATCACCTGGTCCTCGACGCTGACCGTCGCCGGCAGGTTCTCGTCCATCGCCTCCGCGGTGTGGGCCTGGTCCCGTCGCTTCTGGCGCAGCCGATTCGCAGCCTGGAAGCGGCAGATCGTCGCGAGCCAGGGAAGGATCGACTCGCCCTGCAGCTCGAAGCCGGGGAGCTTCCGCCACGCGGCGACGAAGGTCTCCTGGGCCACGTCCTCGGCATCCGGTGCGGAGCCGAGGATGCCGTGGGCGATCCAGTAGACCGGGCGGATGTAGGCGCGGTAGAGCTCGCGGAAGGCGCTCTCGTCGCCTCCAGCGGCCTGCGCCGCCCACTTCTGATCACTCGTCTGTACGGGCATCGTTCTTCCGTTCGGTGTCTCTCACCCGGAAAGTGTCGGCTGAGCTCCGATCGTCTCAGAAAACTCCGCTAGCATTGCAGAAGCGAGAGGGAGTATCCCGATTCCGCGCGTAACGTCATCACGAGCATCGACTGAGCTGCTCCGGGCGCGCGACGCACACTGTGCGGGGGAGAGACTTTCGGTTCTTTTCCGACCCTCCCCGAAAGGTGCTGCGCACCCGTGAACATCCCCGTCTGGTTCGAGGTAGGCGCCCTCGTCGTCCTCGTCCTCATCCTCATCGGCGATCTGCTGCTCGCCAAATTCCGACCGCACATCCCGTCCACCAAGGAATCCACGCTCTGGGTGGTCTTCTACGTCGCGCTGGCGTTGATCTTCGCCGGTCTGCTCTATCTGTTCGCCGGCGGTCAGTACGCGGGCGAGTTCCTCACCGGGTGGGCGCTGGAGTACAGCCTCTCCATCGACAACCTCTTCGTGTTCGTGCTGATCATGGCGCAGTTCGCGGTTCCACGGCGACTGCAGCAGATGGTGCTGATGGTCGGCATCATCATCGCGCTCGTCCTGCGCGGCATCTTCATCCTTCTCGGCGTCGCGATCATCGAGAACTTCTCGCCGGTGTTCTACATCTTCGGCGCGTTCCTCATCTGGACGGCGATCAGGCAGGCGATGCCCGAGGGCGACCACGACGGAGAGGTGCAGCGCGAGAACTTCATCGTGCGTCTGCTGCGTCGTCGTGTCGACATCAGCGACGAGTACGACGGCAACAAGCTCCGCACCGTCGTCGACGGCAAGCGGGTCTGGACGCCCATGCTCATCGTCTTCGTGGCGATCGGCGTCACCGACCTCATGTTCGCGATCGACTCGATCCCCGCGATCTTCAGCATCACGCACAACAGCTTCCTGGTGTTCACGGCGAACATCTTCGCTCTCATGGGATTGCGCCAGCTCTACTTCCTGCTGGGCGACCTGCTCGACCGCCTGCGCTACCTGCACTACGGCATCGCCGTGATCCTCGGGTTCATCGGCATCAAGCTCGTGCTGCACGCCATGCACGTGAACGAGCTGCCGTTCATCAACGGCGGGCAGCACATCGACTGGGCCCCCGACATCCCCATCTGGCTGTCGCTGACGGTGATCCTGGTCTCGATGGTCGGTGCGACCGTCGCCAGCCTCATCGCCTCGGCGCGCGAGAAGCGTGCGGAGAAGGCGTCGATCAGCGAGTAGTCCTGAGGCGAACCTGCGCGCTCAGAAGGCGCGCAGGTTCGCCTGCAGCCCGCCGTCGACGTACTCCCGGCGGAGGATGCCACGGCGACGCAGCACAGGGACCAGCTCATCGAGTGTGCGGTGCAGCGTGACGGGGTGGAAGTCGCCCCACAGCAGCACGCCGTCGTTGCCCCACTCGCCGAGCTCCTCGATGAGATCGGCGAACTCCTCCGCGGTGCCGACGAAACCCGTGCGGTCGGAGATGCGACCGGCCTTGGCCAGGGCGGTCAGGTGCGCGCGCAGCGGGGTGTCCTCTCCGCGGTCGCCGATCAGGCGCTGGATGCTGCCCCGCGACACATGCGCCCCGAAGATCGAGACGTCCAGAGGGCGGTCGAGGTCGAGGGCCGTGAGGTCGGTCTCGAGATCGCTGGACTGCTTGCGCGCGATCTGCACGAGTGCCGCGTCGTCCGGTCGAGCCGAGGCCGCCACGATGCGGTCAGCCTCTTCGGCGGACGTGGTGATCACGGGCTGGATCGCGAACAGGATCTTGATGTCCTCGGGCGTCCGGCCGGCGGCGATCGCGGCGTCGTGGATCTTCGCACGGTAGGCGCGCACAGAAGCCTCGTGCAGAGGCGCCAGCGCGAGCTGCACATCGGAGTTCGAGCCCGCGAACCCGAGGCCTCGCCCTGAGCCGCCCGGCGACACGATCGCGGGCTCGCCGTGCGGGAACGGGATCGCGTTGAGCGGTCCGTCGAAGGCGAAGTGCTCGCCGCGGTGCTGCACGGCGCGCAGCCGGGAACCGTCGGCGTACACGTCGCTCGCGCGATCAGCGAGGAGAGCGCCGTCGTCCCAGCTGCGCCAGAGCGAGCGGATGCCGTCGAGCCACTCCTCGGCGCGGTCGTACGCCTCGTCGTGTCCGAGCTGCGGTGCGGCGGAGAAGTGCCGAGCGCTCCCGGTGTCGGTGACGACGTTGAGGCCCAGCCGGTGACCGCTGAGGTGCTGGAGGGTCGCGAACTGCCGCGCCGCCGTGTAGGGGAGATAGGCGGCCGGATTCACCGTCGGCACGACGCCGAGGTGACGGGTCGCCTGGAAGATGTAGGGCGCGAGGAGCAGCGGATCGTGCTTGGGGCCGCCGAAGGCGTGGCGTACACGGAGGTCGATCGTCTCGGCGGATCCGAGCGACGGGGCGTCCTCGATGATCACCAGGTCGAATCCGGCCTGCTCGAGGGTGCGAGCGGCCTCCTGATAGACGTCGGGGCGGGTCCAGTCGTAATCCCAGTCGAGCGACGGGTATCCCCATCCCTGCGGGCCGAAGCCGCGGGCGAGGAACCAGCCGAAGTGCTGTTGGCGCGTCATGCGACCTTCTCCCAGACGGTGGCGAGTGCCCGCGAGAGATCGGCGATGAGATCGTCGACGTCCTCGATGCCGATGGACACACGGAGGGTGCCCGGTCGGATGCCGAGCGCGTCGCGTTCCTCCTGGGTCCGGTACGAGTGGCTCGTGGTCGCGGGATGCAGCACGAGCGAGCGGACGTCGCCGATGTGCGTCATGTGCGTGAACACGCTCACGCTCTCGACGACATCACGCGCCGCTTCCAGACCGCCGCGGAGAGTGAACGTGAAGATCGAGCCGTGGCCTCCGCCGAGGTACCGCTGCGCGAGCGCATGATCGGGGTGGCTCTCCAGCCCCGCGTAGTCCACGCTCTCCACCGCGTCGTGCGCCTCCAGCCAACGGGCGACGTCGAGCGCGTTCCTGGACTGGCGCTCGACGCGCAGCCCCAGCGTCTCGGCTCCCTGCCCGATGAGGAACGCATTGAGCGGCGACGGCGATGCGCCGAAGCGCGGAGCCACGGACTCCCGCGCGTACGCGATGCGGGCGAGGCCGCCGTGTCGCGCGGCGACGCTCGGCAGTCCGCCGCGCCCGGGGAGCACCAGGTGCGGGGCGTTGTGACCCGCGCGATCCGCGTCGAAGCGTCCGTCGTCGACGACCACGCCGCCCAGCACCGAGCCGTGGCCGGCGAGGAACTTCGACGCGGAGTGGACCACGATGGACGCCCCGTGCTCGAGCGGACGCACCAGATACGGCGTGCCGAGGGTGTTGTCGACGATGAGCGGGACCGCATGCTCGTCGCCGATCGCGGCGACTCCGGCGATGTCGAGGATGTCGTTGCGCGCGTTCGCGATCGACTCCGCGAACAGCGCGCGTGTGGTGGGGCGGATCGCGGCACGCCAGGCATCGGGGTCGCCGATGTCGTCGATGAAGGTCGTCTCGATGCCGAGACGGGCGAGGTTGTCGACGAGCAGCCCGCGGGTCCCCTCGTAGATGTGTGCGGAGGAGACGATGTGGTCGCCGGCCCCTGCGACCGTGAGCAGGGCGACGGCGACAGCCGCCTGGCCGCTGGCCACGAGGACGGCGTCCGCGCCAGACTCGATAGCCGCGAGCTGGCGCTCGACGGCACGGACCGTCGGGTTGCCGGTGCGCGTGTACCCGAATCCGTCTCCGGTGCCGAAGTGATGGGCCGCGTGGTCGAAGTCGTCGAACTCGAAGCCCGCCGTGAGGTAGATCGGCGTCGCACGCGATGAAGCCGTCTCCCGATCGCGCCCCGCGTGCAGCGCTCGGGTGAAGAAGCTGGCGGTGTCGACGGTCATGCGGTGCCTCTCGGTGGTGCGGATTCCTCAGCGTGTCACGCCGTGCCGGAGCACGCGGAACCGGTGGTAATCTGACGTCATGCGGATCGTGCTCCTTCTTAGCGGCCGCGACGAGACCTCGTTCTGAGCCCCTCCTCGTCGCGGAGTCCACTGTGGGCCGAACCGCCAGCTTCAGGAGACATTCGATGAACACCCCCGCAGCAGCATCCGCTTCCGCACGCACCCTGGCCGAGAAGGTCTGGGACGATCACCTCGTCGTCAAGGGCGAGAACGGCGAGCCGGACCTCATCTACATCGATCTGCACCTCGTGCACGAGGTGACGAGCCCGCAGGCCTTCGACGGTCTCCGCAGCGAGGGGCGCCCGCTGCGACGGCTCGACCTCACGATCGCGACAGAGGACCACAACACGCCAACGTGGGAGATCGACAAGCCGATCGCCGACCTCACCAGCCGCACGCAGATCGACACCCTCCGTCGCAACGCCGCGGAGTTCGGTGTCCGCCTGCACTCTCTCGGCGACGCTGAGCAGGGCATCGTCCACGTCGTCGGTCCTCAGCTGGGACTGACCATGCCGGGCATCACCGTCGTCTGCGGCGACTCGCACACATCCACCCACGGCGCGTTCGGCGCGATGGCGTTCGGCATCGGCACGAGCGAGGTCGAGCACGTCATGGCGACGCAGACGCTCCCGCTCAAGCCCTTCAAGACCATGGCGATCAACGTCGAGGGCACTCTGCGACCCGGCGTCACGGCCAAGGACATCATCCTCGCGGTCATCGCGAAGATCGGCACCGGCGGAGGTCAGGGGTACGTCCTCGAGTTCCGCGGAAGCGCCATCCGCGCGCTCTCGATGGAGGGCCGCATGACGATCTGCAACATGTCGATCGAGGCGGGAGCCCGCGCGGGCATGGTCGCCCCCGACGAGACGACCTTCGCGTACGTGAAGGACAAGCCGCACGCTCCGAAGGGTCAGGACTGGGAGGACGCCGTCGCCTACTGGCGCACTCTTCCCACCGATGAGGGTGCGGTCTTCGACGCCGAGGTGTTCATCGACGCCGACGCGCTGGAGCCGTTCGTCACGTGGGGCACCAACCCCGGTCAGGGCAGCTCCCTGTCGGCATCCGTCCCGAACCCGGCCGACATCGCCGACCCGAACGAGCGCGCCGCCGCCGAGCGCGCGCTCGAGTACATGGACCTGACTCCGGGCACCCCGCTGAAGGAGGTGCCGGTGGATGCCGTCTTCATGGGCTCGTGCACCAACAGCCGCATCGAGGATCTGCGGGCCTTCGCGTCCATCATCGAGGGCAAGAAGAAGGCAGACGGGGTCCGCGTGATGGTGGTCCCCGGGTCTGCGCGCGTGCGCCTCGAGGCCGAGGCCGAGGGCCTGGACCGGATCATCACGGACTTCGGTGCGGAGTGGCGTTTCGCCGGCTGCTCGATGTGCCTCGGCATGAACCCCGACCAGCTCGCTCCGGGGGAGCGCTGCGCCTCGACGTCCAACCGCAACTTCGAGGGCCGTCAGGGCAAGGGCGGGCGCACTCATCTGGTCTCGCCGCTGGTCGCCGCGGCGACCGCCATCCGCGGAACCCTGTCCAGCCCGAGCGATCTGAACGAGACGGCGGAGGTCTGATCATGGAGAAGTTCACCACCCACACCGGCATCGCGGCGCCGCTGAAGCGCTCGAACGTCGACACCGACCAGATCATCCCCGCGGTGTTCCTGAAGCGCGTCACCAAGACCGGCTTCGACGACGCGCTCTTCCACGCCTGGCGTCAGGACCCCGACTTCGTGCTGAACCAGGAGCCGTTCCAGGGCGCGTCCGTGCTCGTCGCCGGGCCCGACTTCGGCACCGGATCCAGCCGTGAGCACGCCGTCTGGGCGCTGCGCGACTTCGGCTTCTCGGTCGTGCTCAGCCCGCGATTCGCCGACATCTTCCGGGGGAACTCGGGCAAGCAGGGCCTGCTCGCCGCCACGATCTCCGAAGAGGATCTGGAGCGCATCTGGGCCGAGATCGACCGGAATCCCGGGGCGCAGATCACCGTGAACCTCGAGGAGCGCACCGCGTCGATCGGCGGGATCCAGGCCGACATCGGGATCGACGATTACACTAGATGGCGGCTCCTCGAAGGGCTCGATGACATCGGGCTCACGCTGCGCAACGAAGACAAGATCGCGCAGTTCGAGGCCCGACGCGAGTCGTGGCGGCCTCGAACCCTCCCCGTTCAGTGACACGGAAGGGGCGGGCGAGCCAGGGGCAAACCCGCCCCCGAAACAGTGGATTGAAGTGAGGCTCCGAATGACGACACCCGTGCGCGATGCTCTTCCGGACGGAGTTCCCGCTCTCACCGGAGACGTCCTCGCCATTCGCGGAGGGCGCCCGCTGCGCGGCCGCGTCGACGTCAAGGGGGCGAAGAACCTCGCCACCAAGGCGATGGTCGCGACCCTCCTCGGCGAGACCGCGAGCACGCTCCGGGATGTGCCCGATCTGAGCGACGTCGCCGTGGTGCGCTCGCTGCTCGAGGTGCACGGCGTCCAGGTCACGCCGGGCGACGAGCCGGGCTCCCTGGTCTTCGACCCGGTCGGTGTCGAGTCCGCGCACATGGAGGAGATCGACGCTCACGCCGGTGCGTCGCGCATTCCGATCCTGTTCTGCGGTCCGCTTCTGCACCGCCTCGGGCAGGCGTTCATCCCCGATCTCGGCGGATGCCGCATCGGCGACCGTCCGATCGACTTCCACCTGGACGCGCTGCGCAAGTTCGGCGCCATCGTCGAGAAGCTGCCCAGCGGCATCCGCCTGTCCACCGGCGGCGCCCGACTGCACGGGGCCAACATCCACCTCCCGTACCCGAGCGTCGGGGCGACCGAGCAGGTCCTGCTCACCGCCGTCCGCGCCGAGGGCACCACGGAGCTGCGTAACGCGGCCATCGAGCCGGAGATCATGGATCTCATCGCCGTCCTGCAGAAGATGGGCGCGATCATCTCCTACGAGCCCAACCGCGTCATCGTGATCGAGGGCGTGGAGAAGCTGCGCGGCTACGACCACCGTTCGATCTTCGATCGCAACGAGGCCGCATCCTGGGCTTCCGCCGCCCTCGCCACCGACGGGGAGATCTTCGTCGGAGGCGCCAAGCAGCAGGAGATGCTCACCTTCCTCAACGTGTTCCGCAAGGCGGGCGGCTGGTTCGACATCCAGGAGGACGGCATCCTCTTCCGCCGCGACGGCGAGCTCAAGCCCGTCGTCGTGGAGACCGACGTGCACCCCGGCTTCATGACCGACTGGCAGCAGCCGCTGGTCGTGGCGCTCACGCAGGCCCACGGCCGCTCTGTCGTGCACGAGACGGTCTACGAGAACCGCATGGGCTTCACGGACGCGCTCGTCAAGATGGGCGCCGACATCGTCGTGCATCCGCGTGGCCTCCAGGACGGTCCGCGTCGGGTGCCCCGTCGCGACCTCGAGCAGGCTGCCGTGATCACCGGACCGACGCCGCTGCACGGCGCTGACATCGTGGTGCCCGACCTCCGCGGCGGCTACAGCCACGTGATCGCCGCGTTGACGGCGACCGGCGAGTCGAAGGTCTCCGGCGTCGACATCCTCAGCCGCGGCTACGAGAAGTTCCTGGCGAAGCTCGACGCCCTCGGGGCCGACTTCGACGTCATCCGGTGACCGGAATGGGTGCCAGGTCGGAGACGCGGCGACCGAGCCTGTTCTGGCCGCTCGCGGTGATCGTGGTCCCGCTGATCTCGCTGCTCGCGAAGATCCGGGTCACGGGCACGGAGAAGCTGCCCGCTCAGGGCGCCTTCGTGCTCGCGCCCAACCACTATTCGGAGTTCGATCCGCTGATCGTCGCCGTCGCCGTGTGGCGGCTGGGACGTGCTCCGCGGTTCATGGCGAAGGACAGCCTGTTCAAGATCCCGGTCCTGGGGTGGCTGCTCCGCCGCACCGGGATGATCCCGGTCGCACGCTCCTCGTCGGCGACGGCCGCGAAGCAGACCATGAAGCAGTCCGAGGAGCTCGTCGAGCACGGGCGGGGCGTCATCGTCTATCCGGAGGGCACGCTGACCCGCGACCCCGACCTGTGGCCGATGCGGGGGAAGTCCGGCGCGGTGCGTCTGGCACTCGCCGACGACATCCCGCTCATCCCGATGGCGCAGTGGGGCACGCAGGCGATCATGGGCCGCTACCAGAAGGGTCTGAGCCTGTGGCCTCTGCGCAAGCCGGTGAATATCGTCATCGGCGACCCCGTGGACCTCTCGGACCTCCGCGGGCGTGCGGGGGAGCAGTCCGCGCTCACCGAGGCCACCAACCGTCTGATGAACGCCATCACTGCGCTGCTGGAAGACCTCCGCGACGAGAAGGCTCCCGCGGAGCGCTGGAACCCGGCGTCGCACGGTCAGAAGGAGACGGGTCGCCTTGACTCCTAAGAGAACCCCGCAGGCGGGGCCGAAGGTCGCCGTCGTCGGCGCCGGAAGCTGGGGAACGACCTTCGGCAAGATCCTCGCCGACGGCGGAGCGCAGGTGACCATGTGGGCGCGTCGCGCCGAGCTGGCCCACGAGATCGACGAGGCGAAGCGGAACTCCCGCTACCTTCCGGGCATCAACCTGCCCCGCACGATGGCGGCGACGCATGAGCTCGCGATCGCGATGCGCGACGTCGAGCAGGTGTACCTGTCGGTGCCCAGCCAGTCGCTCCGCGAGAACCTCAAGGCGCTGCGCCCCCTTCTCGCCGACAGCGACGTGAAGATCGTCAGCCTGATGAAGGGCGTGGAGCGCTCGACGGGTCTGCGCATGAGCCAGGTCATCGAGCAGGAGCTCCGCTGCGACCCGGAGCGGATCGCGGTGGCCTCGGGCCCCAACCTCGCGCTCGAGATCGCGCGTGAGCAGCCCACCGCGGCCGTGATCTCCTCGCGGAGCCTGGAGACGGCGGAGACGATCGCCAGGGCAGCGCGCAACAGCTACTTCCGCACCTTCGTGAACACGGATGTCATCGGCACCGAGTTCGGCGGCGTGCTGAAGAACCTCATCGCCGTCGCGATCGGCATCGTCGACGGCGTCGGGTACGGCGAGAACACCAAAGCGTCGATCATCACCCGCGGACTCGTGGAGATGACCGACTTCGCGGTCGCCAACGGCGCGCACCCGGAGACTCTGCAGGGCCTCGCCGGCCTGGGCGATCTGATCGCCACGTGCCAGTCTCCGCTGAGCCGCAACAACACGGCCGGGCGCCTGCTCGGCCAGGGGTACAGCTTCCAGGACGTCGTGAAGCAGATGCAGCAGACCGCCGAGGGACTCGCGTCCGTCGCTCCGGTGCTGCAGCTGGCACGCGAGTCGGAGGTCGACATGCCCATCGTCGAACAGGTGAAGATGGTGCTGGACGGGAAGATGGATCCCCGTGACATCGCACCGCACCTGACGACGGACGACGACACCCCGCAGGGGGAGAGGACCAATCTTGGACAAGCAGACGGTGGTGGTGCTCTTCGGAGGGCGCTCCAGCGAGCATTCGATCAGTTCCGCAACGGCGGGCGGGGTTCTGGGCGCGATTGACCGCGACCGCTACGCCGTGATCCCCGTGGGGATCACCCGCGAGGGGGCGTTCGTGCTCGAAGAGGACGACCCGGCGAAGTTCCCGCTGGATGCCGCGCACCTTCCCGAGGTCGTGGACAACGGCACCCGGGTGCTGTGGCCGGAGCCCGGCGGAGACCGCACCCTGCGCGTCGTGCAGCCCGACGGCTCGATCGACGGGCTCGGCGAGATCGACGTCGTCCTGCCCATCCTCCACGGACCGCACGGCGAGGACGGCACCATCCAGGGTTACTTCGACACGCTCGAGGTCCCGTATGCAGGCGGCGGCGTGCTCGATTCCGCGCTGTGCATGGACAAGCACTTCATGAAGATCGCGCTGCAGGCCGCAGGCATCGCCGTGGCGCCCTGGGTGACGGTGCGCGCCCGCGAATGGACCACGGATGCCGCAGGCGTGCGCACCTCGGCCGAGGCGCTGGGGCTGCCGCTCTTCGTCAAGCCCGCCCGTGCCGGGTCCAGCGTCGGCGTGTCCAAGGTCGACGACCTCGCCGAGCTGGATGCGGCGCTGGCCGTCGCGTTCGCCGAGGACGACAAAGTGCTCATCGAGACCGGAGTGTCCGGCCGCGAGATCGAGGTCGCCGTTCTCGAGGGCGTGGAGGGCGTCCGGGCGTCGCTGCCGGGGGAGATCGTTCTGACCTCGCGCGGCTTCTACGACTTCGAGGGCAAGTACCTCGGCGGAGACGGCGTCGACGTGGTGTGCCCGGCGGAGCTCACGGATGCCGAGGTCTCGGCGATCCAGGAGGCCGGTGTCCGTGCGTTCGAAGCCGTCGACGGTCGTGGTCTGGCCCGCGTGGACATGTTCCTGACGCCGGCGGGCGAGCTGGTCGTCAACGAGCTGAACACGATGCCCGGCTTCACGCCGATCTCGATGTTCCCGAAGTGCTGGGTCGCCTCGGGACTGAGCTACGGCGATCTGATCTCCGAGCTGATCGAGGCCGGCCTGCGCCGCTGAGCGCTTACCGCTACGGGCGTGCGGCGACTTCCGCGCGTCCGTAGCAGAACCACGCGAGAGCCCCCAGAACGGGCAACAGCAGGACGATCAGGAGCCAGACCAGGAAGGTCGACCCTGTCGCCTTGCGATCGCGCACCATCGAGACGAACGCGCACAGCGTGAACAGCATCGCCGCGACGGCCAGCACGCTCATGGCGACGTCGAAGGCGGTGGGGATCAGGGGATTCATCAGCCCTCCCGAGCCGTGCACTTCGCCGTCGCCGGCTGGAGACCGGCCTGGATGCTCGTGGAGAGCTTGTCCACGATCGTGCGGAAGTCCACCTCGGTGCCTCGGCGGATGCTCAGTTCGATCGCGGGGTCGCGGCCGAACGTGACGAGTCGCTGGCGGTCCTCCTCCTGGTCGAGCACGAGCCAGTCGACGCCGCTGAAGGTCTGGCAGACCAGCGCCGAGGGAGCAGGCACGGCGACGCCGCAGCGGAGCACCACCGTCGGGTCGTCTCCCCAGGCTCCGGTGGCCTGAGCATCCGTCCACACCCTGTCGAGCTCTCCGAGCGCCGATGGCAGGAGAACCGACACGTCGGCGCAGGCGGGATTGTTCGCGTCCTTGGCCGCTTCGAGGTGGATCGTCGTCGAGCATCCGGAGAGTGCGGCGAGCAGAGCCACTGCACCCGCGGCGACGGCGAGACGGCGAGAGAGGCGCATGCTTCCAGGCTACCTTTGACTTCATGCCCTCCCGACCCGATGCCGACGATCCGCACCTCGGAGAGCTCTCCGAGGGAGAGATCCTGCGGGCCATCCTCGCCAGGACCGCTCCCGCCTCGCACACGATCATCGGGCCCGGCGACGACGCCGCCGTGATCGCTGCGCCGTCGGGAACCGTCGTCGCGACGACGGACACGCTCGTGCACGGCCCGGACTTCCGTCTCGCCTGGTCGAGCGGCTACGACCTCGGCTGGAAGTCGGCCGCTGTCAACCTCGCCGACGTCGCGGCCATGGGGGCGCGCCCGACCGCGCTGCTGGTGGCTCTCGCCGTGCCCCGCGACCTCCGGCTGTCCTTCGTGGAGAGTCTGGCCGACGGCTTCCGAGACGCTTGCGCAGCCCTCGCTCCAGGGTGCTCGGTCGTCGGCGGCGACCTGACCGTGTCCGACGTGCTCACGGTCGCGGTGACGGCACTCGGAGACCTCGAGGGGCGAGTTGCCGTGACGCGGGCGGGGGCTCGGCCCGGTGACGTCGTGGCGGTTGCGGGAGAGCTGGGAGCAGCGGCCCGCGGACTCGCCGTGCTGTTTGGCCGCTTCCGAGACGGCGAGACCCCTGTCCCGGTCGACCCCACGCAGCTCGCCGAGGGGGAGCGTGCGGCGCTCGACGCGCAGCTGCGCCCGTCTCCGCCGATCGGACTCGGTCCGTTCGCCGCCGTCGCCGGGGCGACGGCGATGATGGACATCTCCGACGGCCTCGCGCTGGACGCGCGGCGCCTGGCGGCGGCATCCGGTGTGACGATCGCCCTGGACGGCGCCCGCCTCGGGTCTGACCCGACGAGGGCGCTGGCGGGCGGCGAGGACCACGCCCTGCTCGCGACCTTCCCCGCCGATTCCGTTCCGGCCGGTTTCCGCGCGATCGGTGTGGTGCGCACGGCAGGCGCCGAGTCGCTCCTCTGCAATGAGGAGCCCGTCGACATCAGCGGCTGGGATCCCTATCGGGACTGGGACTCCGCGGCGGGCTGATCGTCGGCGGGCTCAGCCCACCAGAGCGTCGTGTCGCCGTAGTTCTTCTCCCGGAACAGGGAGAGTCCGGCGCCGTCGAAGTCGGGTGCGGCCGACCGCTTCGCGCGTTCGACGATGACCAGAGCGTCGGGGGAGAGGAGCGGGGCGAGCGCGAGGAGGTCTGCGTTCATCGCCGCGTCCTCGATGTCGTAGGGCGGGTCGGAGAAGACCAGGTCGTAGGGCCCTGCGGCGCGCAGGAGGAACGGATGCACCGCGCTCTCGTGCACGCGGGCCATCGCGACACCGCCGGCCTTCGCCGTGGTCGCGGCGTTGCGTCGCACGATCGCGGCGGCCGGGCGGCCCCGCTCGACCAGGTCGACGCTCAGGGCGCCTCGGCTGAGCGCCTCGAGGCCCAGCGCACCGGAGCCGGCGTACAGATCGAGGACACGCGCACCCGCGATCGCCTCCGCGGATTCGAGCGCACCGAAGAGCGACTCCCGCACCCGGTCGCTGGTCGGGCGGGTGCCCGAGCTCGGCACGTCGAGGCGCGCTCCTCTGGCCTTGCCGGCGATGATCCTCGTCACCTGTTCACGATACGACAGAGGTGACGGAGGGATGGCGCAGGGCCGGTCACCGGTTTCGGTGTCCGTCGGCGTCGATAGAGTCGTTGTCATGCCGCTCACTCTCGACTCGTCGCTGGACGAGGCGCTCGGGCCGACGCCCGCGAAGACGCTGAACCGCGCCTTCGGAATGCAGAGCGTCGGCGACCTGCTGTCGCACTACCCACGTCGCTACGCCGACCCAGGCGAGCTCACGCCCATCCGCGAGCTGCCGCTCGGGGAGACCGTCACGATCGTCGCCGAGGTCCTCTCGTCCAGCGCGCGGGCCATGCGCAACCGCAAGGGCGCCATGGTCGATGTGGTGATCGGCGACGGCATCGGCAAGATGTCCCTGACCTTCTTCGCGAAGAACCTCGGTGCGGCGAAGTGGCGTTCCGAGGAGCTCGCGGTCGGGAGACGCGGGGTCTTCTCCGGCAAGGTGGGCGAGTTCAACGGCGTCACGCAGTTCGCCCATCCGGAGTACGAGCTGTTCGACGACGAGGATGCGGCGCGTCGACGCGCCGACGCGCGAGCCGCCGTCCTCATCCCGATCTATCCCGCGACCGCGAGCCTGCAGACCTGGCAGATCGCGAAGTTCGTGGTCAGAGTCCTCGACGATCTCGGCGATGTCCCGGAGCCGCTGCCCGACGCCGTCCGCCGTCGAGAGGAGCTGCTCACCGCGAGAGAGGCCCTCGACCAGATCCATCGCCCGAAGACCCGGAACGACATCGATCCTGCGGTGCGGACGCTGCGCATGCACGAGGCGCTGACCCTTCAGACGGCACTGCTGCAGCAGCGCGATGCGGTGCGCGCGCTCGCGGCGACGACGCGCCCCGCGCGGCCCGGTGGGCTTCTCGAACGATTCGACGCGGCGCTCCCGTACACCCTCACCCCGGACCAGCAGACGGTCGGCGACCAGGTCGCGGAAGACCTCGTCGGCGCGTGGCCCATGAACCGCCTCGTGCAGGGCGAGGTCGGCTCGGGCAAGACGCTGGTCGCGCTCAGGGCGATGCTGCAGGTGGCGGAGTCCGGAGGCCAGGCCGCGCTGATCGCTCCGACGGAGGTTCTCGCAGGCCAGCATCTGCGGTCGATCGCGAAGATGCTCGGCCCCGAACTCGCGCCGCTCGTGATGCCGACGCTTCTGACCGGCCAGATGCCGGCCGCCGACCGGCGCAAGGCGGCGCTGCGCGTGGCGTCGGGTCAGGCGCTCATCGTCGTGGGAACCCATGCGCTGCTCGGTGAGAAGACGACCTTCGCCGATCTCGGCCTCGTCGTCGTCGACGAGCAGCATCGCTTCGGAGTCGAGCAGCGCGAGGCGCTGCGAGCGAAGGGATCGAGTCCGCACGCCCTCGTGCTGACGGCAACGCCGATCCCGCGGACCGTCGCCATGACGGTCTTCGGCGATCTCGACACATCCGTCATCCGGACGATGCCGGCCGGACGAGCGGGCATCCAATCGTTCGTGGCGCCGCTCGCAGAGCATCCGGGGTGGTTCAACCGCGTATGGGAGCGCGCGTCCGAGGAGATCGCCCAGGGGCGGCAGGTGTTCGCCGTGTGCGCGGCCATCGACACGACCAAGAAGACCGCCGAGGCCGGAGCGCTTCCCGCGCCCGAGGGCGCGAACGGTCCCCGTTGGGGCGTCGTGCAGCTCGACGAGGCCCTCGCCACGCATCCGACGCTGGGCGGCCTGCGACGTGCGGTGCTGCACGGGAAGATGCCCTCCGATGAGAAGGACGCCGTGATGCAGTCCTTCGCGAGGGGTGAGATCGACCTGCTCCTCGCGACCACGGTCATCGAGGTCGGCGTCGACGTGCCCAACGCCTCGACGATGATCGTGCTGGACGCCGATCGGTTCGGCGTCTCGCAGCTGCACCAGCTCCGGGGTCGCGTCGGACGTGGTGGCGTCCCCGGGCTGTGCCTGCTGGTGACGGAGGCGGAATCCGGTTCGGTCGCGCGCGAGAGGGTGGATGCCGTCGCCGCCACCCTCGACGGCTTCGCACTGGCTGAGGTCGACCTCGAACTCAGGGGAGAGGGCGATGTGCTCGGAGCGGCTCAGGCCGGCGTCCGCTCCTCGCTGAAGCTGCTGCGCGTGGTGAAGGACTCCGGCCTCATCGTGCGCGCGCGGGAACTCGCGGAGGCGATCCTCGAATCCGATCCCTCCCTCGACGCGCACCTGGGCCTGAGAGCGGCGATCGAGCGACGTGTGACCGACGAAGACCGTGCGGCGCTGGCGAAGAACTGACGTGCCTTAGGCTGGTGGCATGAGCAGCCGGATCGCCGTCGTCCCGGGTTCCTTCGATCCGCCGACCCTGGGTCACCTCGATGTGATCCGTCGTGCGGCGAAGCTGTACGACGAGCTGCACGTGCTGGTCGTGCACAATCCCGGCAAAGAGGCCATGCTGCCCATCGCCCAGCGTCTCGCGCTGCTGGAGCAGTCCATCGCCGAAGACGGCATGGGCGGCAACATCGTCATCGGCTCGTGGAGCATGGGCCTGCTCGTCGACTACGCGCGCGACGTGAACGCGGGGGTGCTCGTCAAGGGCATCCGATCTCAGATCGACGTCGCCTACGAATCACCCATGGCGATCGTGAACAGGCACCTGGCCGACATCGAGACGGTGTTCCTGCTGCCCGACCCCTCGCACGCGATGGTGTCCAGCTCCCTGGTCCGTCAGGTGGCGGGCCTCGGGGGAGATGTCACGCCGTTCGTGCCTCCGGCCGTCGCGGCCTTCCTCGACACCGGCGCACGCGGGATCTGAGTCGGCGATCACCCAGGTGAGAGCCGGTAACATGGCGGGGTGCGTCCCCGTCTGAATGGCCCCTTCATCCTCCCTGTCCGCGACATCGTCCGCCACCCGGGAGAGATGCGCGAGCACGCCTTCACCGTCCGTCTCGACGAGCAGTGGGGCGAGGGGATCGTCACCTATGCCGAGGGCTCTGAACTCGACCTCGATGTGCGTCTCGAGTCCGTCCACGAGGGCATTCTGGTGTCCGGAACGGCCGAAGGCGAGTACTCCGGAGTGTGCGGCCGATGCCTGATCGACATCGCACAGCCTGTCGAAGTCGAGTTCCAGGAGCTTTTCGCGTATCCTGGTCAGGAAGAAACTGACTTCGAGGTTCAAGACGACCACGTGGATCTTGAAACTCTGGTCAGGGATGCGGCCGTGTTGTCGCTTCCTTTTCAGCCGGTGTGTCAGCCGGATTGCCTGGGTCTCGACCCGAGAACGGGCGAGAGGCTGACCGTGAGCACCGGAACGGAGCAGGCCGCTCCCATCGATCCTCGATGGAGTGCGCTCCAGCAGATCACAGACCAAGACGGAACGGCAGAGAGCCGCGCCGCCGAGAAAGAAGAGAGCTAGTCATGGCTGGTAACCCCCCGAAGCGCAAGGTTTCCCGTTCGAACACCCGCTCGCGCCGCGCGCAGTGGAAGGCGGAGGCTCCTGCCCTCGTCAAGACGATCGAGAACGGCAAGGTCGTCTACAGCCGCCCCCACCAGGCGAAGGTCGTCACCGACTCGCAGGGCACCGAGCTCTTCCTCGAGTACAAGGGCCGCAAGGTCGCCGACGTCTGAGACGCTCATCACGTCGCTGACAGAGGCGCCCGACGGGGCACGGCCTCTTCCGGATAAGCTCCGCGTCGATATCGACGCGGAGCTTCTGGAGTTGGCCCTGACCCACCGTTCGTACGCGTACGAGCACGGCGGGATCCCTCACAACGAGCGCCTGGAGTTCCTCGGCGACTCGGTCCTCGGGCAGGCGGTGACCGTCATGCTCTTCACCACGAATCCCGACCTCGATGAGGGCGAGCTGGCGAAGCGCAGGGCGAGTGTCGTCTCGACCGTGGCACTGGCAGAGGTCGCCCGGGGCATCCGCCTCGGCGATCATCTCCTGCTGGGCCGCGGCGAGGAGCAGACCGGTGGACGCGACAAGGACTCGATCCTCGCCGACACGATGGAAGCCGTCATCGGCGCCACCTATCTGTCGGCTGGTCCCGATGCCGCCACGGAGCTGGTGCTCCGGCTGACCAAGCCTCTCCTCGCCGACCCCGAACGGTACGGCGCGGCGATGGACCCGAAGACGAGCCTGCAGGAGCTCGCCGCGCGCGTCGGTGCGACGCCGCCGCAGTACTCGATCGAGGCCAGCGGGCCTGATCACGACCGTCGGTTCACCGCGACCGTCGTCGTCGGGGACGTCAGCATGACGGGCAACGGCACCAGCAAGAAGACCGCGGAGATGGCGGCGGCGCTCAACGCCTGGCGCGTGCTCGACGAGCGTGCCTGAGCTGCCAGAGGTCGAGGTGGTGCGAGCGGGTCTCGCTCCCGCCGCCATCGGCTCGCAGATCACCGCGATCAGCGTCTTCGACGAGCGCGCACTGACCCGGCATCCCGCCGGAGCAGCGGACTTCGTCGGACGCCTTGAAGGACGTACCTTCACCGGAGCTGAGCGGCGTGGCAAGTTCCTCTGGCTACCGCTCGACACCGGCAGCGATGCTCTCATCGCGCACCTGGGCATGAGCGGACAGATGCTGCTCCGGGCGCCGGAGGCTCCGGCTGAGCGCCATGAGCGCATCCGCATCCATCTGGAGCATCCGACGCACGGCGAGCTGGCCGTCGTCTTCTCCGATCAGCGCACGTTCGGCTCGCTCGCGGTCGATCCGCTCGTCCTCGACGGCAGGACGTCGATCCCGTCCCAGGTCGTCCACATCGCTCGCGATCCGATCGATCCCGAGTTCGATGACGGTGCGTTCCGCGCGGCGCTCCGCACCCGCGGCAGCGCCATCAAACGCGTGCTGCTCGATCAGGGCGTGATCAGCGGCGTCGGCAACATCTACGCGGACGAGTCGCTGTGGGCGTCGCGCATCCACCCCGAGACACCGGCGAACGCGCTGTCGACGCAGGCCGTTCGGCGACTCCTCGCCGAGGTGCGCTCGGTGCTCGCGAAGGCGCTGGCAGAGGGCGGCACCAGCTTCGATGCGCAGTACGTGAACGTCAACGGACAGGCCGGTTATTTTGCGCACTCGCTCAACGCCTACGGGCAGCAGGGCACGCCGTGCCATCGATGCGGAACACCCATCGTGCGCGAGAGCTTCATGAACCGAGGATCGCACTTCTGCCCGAGGTGCCAGCGGCGACGCTGAACGGCGGGCCTGCTGCGCAGTGAGCGGTTCGGCGTCCGGTGTAGCTTGATGGCATGCCTGCCTCTCTCGACCGAGTCCTCTTCGATCACGATGACGCGCCGGCGCCCGACGTGTTCCTGATCGCTCATGACGACTATCACGCACGGTACGTCGGCAGGACCGCGGACGGTCAGCAGTTCTTCATCACCACGCCCTTCACGAGTGCCGTGACGTCCGGAGCGAGCGCCGAGTTCGTCGCGCGGTACCTGTTCGACGGCGAGGGCGATCTCATGGACGCGCAGATCGTGGCACTCGGACCTCGGCCGGAGGACTCGGCGCTCCCGGGCAATCCGGCGGACTTCACGGAGCAGTCCGATGCCCTTGCCGCCCTGCTGGCGCAGCTCGGTCCCGTGACCTTCGACGACATCACGATCGCCCCGTTCAGCATCGTGGCGCACGGACACGTGTTCGGGATGGTCTTGAACGGCCCCGACGCCGACGATCCGGACGAGGAATGGTACTGGAACGTCACGGTCGAGCCGGGGGACTACATGGCGTTCTACGCCCCTTGGGATTCGGGCGAGTACGATACGTAAGACTCGATCGGCGCCATCGGTCGCGGCTCAGGCCGGGCGACGATGGCGGAGTCAGCCGAGCGAGGCCAGGAACGTCGCAGAGGGCGCGAAGAACGTCGTCCCCGTGCGCGCGGTCGAGAAGTCGAGGATGCGGTCATGCAGGCCCGGCGGATCGCCGATGAACATGCGCTCGATCATCTTCTCCGTGACCCAGAGATGGCGTGAGTAGCCGATGAAGTAGGTGCCGAACTCGCCGGCGCCGGGCCGCCCGAACGGCATGTTGTCGCGGAGGATGTCGTGCTCGCCCGTCTCATCGACGATCGTGGCGAGCGACTTGTGCGCCTGCTGGGTGCCCGACGCGGCATCGTCGAGTTCGACGTTGTCGGCCTTGCGCCGCCCGATGATCGCCTCCTGCTGCTCTGTCGACAGACTCTGCCACGCACCGAGGTCGTGCAGGTACTTCTGCACCACGACGTAGCTGCCGCCGGCGAACGCCGAGTCCTCCGCCCCGACCAGGGTGGCCTCAGGCAGATCGGGACCGACGGGATTGGCCGTCCCGTCGACGAAGCCGAGCAGATCGCGCGCGTCGAAGTAGCGGAACCCCCAGGTCTCGTCGTCGACGTGCGCGGCGTCGCCGAGCTGCTCCAGGATCAGCCGTTCGAGTTCGAAGCAGAGATCCTGCCTCTCAGCACGGATGTGGAACAGCAGATCCCCCGGAGTGGAGACCGCCGTGTGCACCTGCCCCTGCACTTCGGGGAACGCGTGCAGTTCCGACGGCAGCGGGTGTGAGGTGAGCCGTTCCCACACCCGCGCGCCGATCCCGACGGTGCAGGAGAGGCGCGCGCCGAGGTCTCGGAAGCCGACGGTCTTCACGAGGTCCTCGATGCCGGAGACGACCTCCCGCGCGGCATCCGTCCCGGTGTCCGCGAGGGTGACCACCAGGAAGATCGCCGTCCTCGTCAGCGGCGCATCGACCTGCTGCGGGGCAATGGGCACACGGCGTTCCGACACTCTCGTCTCCTCACGGTCAGCGAGCAGACTAGCAGGCGACTCAGGCCGCCTGGAACGAGCGGGCGAGGAGCGGTCGCGTCGCCAGTGCACCCACCCAGACCACCCCGATGCCGACAGCGACGACGAGCGCGATGGTGAGCAGGGACTCCGGGGCGATGATCATGGCGATCCCCAGAAGGGGGAACACGAGGAGCCCGGCGCAGAGCGCGGAGCCGATGGACGTGATGAGCAGCGGCGACATGATCGCCCGCCGACGGGCTCGGTCGACCGTCGCCATGGGCACACCGAGATAGTGCAGGCTGCGGTGCAGCTCGCGCTCGTCGAGGATCGACGAGGCCTGGTTCACTCCGACGGATGCCGCGACCATGAGGAACGAGGCGACGAGCGTGATGATCAGTCCGGTGCGCATGTCGCGCGCGATCGCGATGTCTCCGCTCTCGGCGCCCGCGGAACTCATCACGTTCATGAGCGAGACTCCGGTTCCGGCGAACACGGCCATGAAGCTCGCCATCGCGATGCCGCTCACCTGGCGCCATGCGGACTTGGGGGAGTCGAGCACGATCCGTGCGGCGAGCAGTCTCTCGGGCACCTCGGCTCGGCGCAGCTGACGGGACGCCGACACCTTGAGCACCCACGGTCCCACGAGGTTGAGGACCGCGAGAGCGGCGCCGAAGAGAGCGGCGAGCACGACGATGGTCGTCACGAGACCGGCGATCTGCGGAACGAGCTTGATGAGGAGGAAGGCGATCGCGATCACGGAGGCGCCGAGCACGAAGCGGATCCAGTGCACACCGGATGCCGTGGCCCGCATCCGCACTCCCAGCGGCGAGATCACGACTCGACGCAGACCGATCGCAGCGCTGGCGGCCGCGACGAGCAGCACCCCGGCGATGACGGCGAGGACGTGCAGGGGCGGGAGCAGGACCGCGCCGAGCCCGAGCGCCTGACCCCGGAACGGGATCAGGGCGATGAGCGGACTGATGGCGAGATGACCGAGCACCCCGACGAGCGCACCGGTACCGGCCAGGAGCACGGACTCGAACACCGTGGCGACCCCGACGCCGAGCGGGGTGACGCCCAGCAGACGCAGAGTCGACAGGCGCTCGTCGCGGCGTCGAGCCGACAGCCGCGCGGCGGCGCCGCCCAGACTCATGAGGGGGACGATGAGAAGCGCGAGGGCGATCGCCGCGAGCGCCTGATAGAGGGGCGCGAACTCGTCGGTCCAGGACCAGAACGACTGAGCGCCGCCGACGACCGTGAGCACGAGCGTCGTCACCACGCCGAACGCGACGACGGGGAGCATCAGCACTCCCGCCTGCCCGGGGGAGGGGCGCAGCAGCAGCGCGAGGACGCGCGGGTTCATGCCGTCACCGCCGAGGAGACGATCAGGCCGTCGCGGACCGCGATCGTCCGCGAGCAGCGGGATGCGACCTCCGCATCGTGGGTGACGACCACGAGCGTGCGGCCCTGACCGGTGGTCGACCACAGCAGCGCGTCCATGACCTCGTGCGAGGTGCGCGAATCGAGGGCGCCCGTCGGTTCGTCGGCGAACACGAGCTCGGCGCCGGTCGCCTGGGCGCGCGCGATGGCCACGCGCTGCGCCTGACCTCCGGACAGCTCGCCGATGCGGCGGTCCTCCATGCCGGCGAGTCCGAGGGCGGACAGCCAGGATGCCGCATGCTGCACGGCATCCGCTCGCTTGGTCCCGTTGATCATGGAGGCGAGTGCGACGTTCTCGACAGCGGTGAGCTCGGGGATGAGGAGACCCTGCTGGAAGACGAAACCGAGACGCTCCCTCCGCAGCCGCGAGCGCGCGGACTCGCCGAGTCCGGTGAGGAGGATGGCGTCGCCGACCGCGGGTCGGAAGGTCACAGAGCCGCTGTCGGGGGTGACGATCCCCGCGAGCACGTGCAGGAGGGTCGTCTTGCCCGACCCCGACGCGCCCATGATCGCGACGGACTCGCCGCGGTTGATCGCCAGGTCCATTCCGGCGAGGGCACGGGTCGTGCCGTAGGTCTTGGTGAGGGCGTGAGCTTCGAGGACGGAGGAGTTCATGCTTCCCAGCCTCTCGTCACGCCCTCACCGCCGTCATCGGCCAGAGGAGTGATCCGGCTACATCGGACGGATGATGTCTCAGATCCTCTTCTGCCACGCGCCGGCGTACGAGACCGGGACGAAACCGATGGCCTCGTTGATGTCGAGCATCGGCCGGTTCTCCTCGGCGTTGAAGGTCGAGACCACCGTCGCCGCGGGGACGAGGTCGCGCCACCGCAGCAGGTTGGCGCACTTCACGATCGTCCCGAGCCTGTGACCGCGGTGCTCCTTCGCGACGAGGGTGCCGAACTGATGGGTGACCCCTGCGCGCTCCTTCGCGATGACCAGCTCGTTGTAGGCCACGAGCGCGCCGGTCGGCGCATGCTGCACCGCGGCGACGGAGACCAGCTGACCCCCGTCGAGCAGCCGCGACTCTCGGCGGATCACGCGCTCGGCGTCCCAGTGCTCGGCCACGAACTCCATGTCACCGCTCGGAGCATCCGTCGACAGCCGGGCGAGGATGGAGGCGTACCCCTCTCGCAGTTCGGCAGGGGTGGGCAGGTTCCAGGAGATGACGCGGTAGTCGTCCCCCGCGAAGGCCTCGGCATCCGCCAGCGCCTGCCGGATGCCGGTGTCGTCGGCATGCAGATCGAGCTCGCTGTTGCGCTCCACCTGCTCGAGGCCGTATCCCGCGCCGGCGAAGAGAACGGCCAGGGGAGTGGCCGGAATGCGGCCCCACCCCGTGCCGGGCGTCAGCATGCGCTCCGCGTCGATCGGACGGTGCAGGGTCCACGTCTGCAGGATGCTGCGTCCGCGCGACCGGGACTCCTCCTCGGCGCGTGCGAGGAGCGCCTCCTCGACGCCGCGGCCCCAGTGCTCCTCCGCGACGAGCAGGTCGATCTCGGCCGTCTGCGCACCGTCCTCCTGCGCGAACGCGACCGAGATCATGCCGAGGATCTCTCCGTCGACACGAGCCACGAAACCCACCTCCTGGGTGTCCGTGTCGTCCAGCCAAGAGGGCAGCAGCTCCTCGGCGGAGGGGGAGAGATCGGGCAGTCCGACGGCCTCATCGCAGATGCGGCGGTTCAGGGCGGCGAACGCGAGGAAGTCGCCGGCGTCGTCATCGCTCAGGGTTCGTGGCACCACGAGCGGAGAGATCGTGATGGTCGGGGTGGTCATGAGAGGTCCTTCCTCCAGGCGCCTTCGTAGGCGATCGGGGTGAAGCCGAGGGCTTCGTTTATGGAGAGCATCGGCCGGTTCTCCTCGGCGTTCCAGGTGATCACGCGGGGACTGTCGGGTCGGAGATCCCTCCAGTCGAGCAGCCCGGCCGTCTTGACGAGCATCCCGAGTCGATGCCCGCGGTGCGCAGAACGCACCAGGGTGTCGGCCTGGTGGGTCGTGAGACCCAGCTCCCCGCCGATCGACAGCTCGTTGAAGGCGCAGAGCTCACCCGTCTCCGCGTGCTGGGCGGCGGTGACGAGCACCGTCTCCCCGCGCTGGAGGTAGCGGTCGTCGTGACGAGCGACACGCTCGGCGTCCCACTCCTCTTCCGGCATGTCGAGGTCGGCGTCAGGGGCGTCCGTCGACATGGCCTGCTTCAGGCGGGCGTACCCGTCGACGAACTCTGCGGGAGTGGGCAGCTGCCAGCTCACGATGCGGTATCCCTGCGCGTGCGCAGCGGCCTCCGCGTGCAGAGTGCGGAGCCGGTCGGCGTCGCCACTCAGCTCGAAGGCGCTGACGCGTTCGACCTGCTCCAGCGCGAATCCGTGGCGGAGCAGGAAACGAGCGCCGTGGTCCTTCGGGATGCTCCCGAAGCCGGTGGGCGAGTCCAGCCGGGACTCGTCGGCGTCGGTGTGCTCGATCCAGACCAGCAGCCGCGCGACTCCTGCGATCGCGGCCTGCTGCTCGATGAAGCGCAGCGCCGCAGTGCCGATGCCTCTGCTCCATACAGACCGGAGCAGGTTGATCGTGAAGAAGGCCGCGCGGCCGCCGTCGTCCGCGATGATGTTCAGGACGGCGAGGCCGACGGCCTCCTCGCCGATGCGGATCAGCCACTGCCGGCGCTCCAGGTCGGCGTCCGACCGGAGGAGTGCCAGCAGGGCAGCCGGCGCGAGGTGATCGTCGTCTCGGCCCGTGGTCTCGGTCAGCGAGGCGTTCCGCACTCGCGCGTACTCGATGAGGTCGGCCGCGTCCGCTGCATCCGCCCGTGCGGGGAGCACGAGCGGATGCAGCGTGGCGGTGTCGGTGAGCGGGATGCTCATGTGTGTTCTCCTGTCGGCGCAGCTCTCGCTGCGCGTTGGTCAGCGCATCTGCCGTTGCAGCTCGTACATGAGCAGGGCGTGGGTCTCGGCGGCAGAACGTTCCCGCCGCTCGATGAAGAAGCCGTCGTCGGGAGCGAGCGCGAGTGCGCGCGGTGCCCGACGAGGCCGCTGCGCCCGTTGGAGCAGCCACAGACCGATCCTCAGGGACAGCCGATCGGCGAGCGCCAGGCGCCGCTGATCGTGGGGTGCGGGGATCTGCAGGACCAGCTGGTCCTCGGTATCCGGCGGGTGGGTGGTGCTGGCGTACAGCGTGGTATTCACGGTGATTCCTTCGATGAATGATGGTGATGGGGTGCGGAGACGCCACCGACGACGACCGGAGCCGTTCGGCGGGAGCGGTGGGTGCGGTGGAGGTCCGCCGACGGATGCCGCTGAGAAGAGCGGGAGCCGGAACGGCGGTGGCCGTGATCTGCGAGGAGATCAGAGGACGGGGCGCGGAGAGACCACGAAGAGAGAACCCACCTGTGGCGGGCGAAACTCAGAGTGCGGTTCTACGAGAGCGCGCTGCGACGGTCGCCGAAAGCGGTCACCGAGAACGCAGAACGCGGCGCGGCATAAACACGCGCGGCGAGGCCAGTGGCCTGTGCGTTGAGCTGAATCATCATCGGTAACCTCCTTTTCGTGTTGCGATCCGGTGGTTACCGTAGCGAACGTTCGGATCGGGAGTCAAGCACCGGGCGTGTCGCACGGCGTGTCGCGAGGCGATCGGGTTCGGTCGCGTTCCGCGCGGTATCCCCGCCGACGCCCGTGATTCCGGTAGCGTATGGGCGTGATTCTCCCCGACCGAGTGGCCTCCGCATGCATCTGAAGAGCCTGACGCTCAAGGGGTTCAAATCGTTCGCGCAGCCGACGAGCTTCGTCTTCGAACCCGGGGTCACCTGCATCGTGGGGCCGAACGGATCCGGCAAGTCGAACGTCGTGGACGCGCTCGCCTGGGTCATGGGCGAACAGGGGGCCAAGACGCTCCGCGGCGGCAAGATGGAGGACGTCATCTTCGCCGGGACCTCGACGAGAGGACCCCTGGGGCGCGCCGAGGTCCAGCTCACGATCGACAACGCCGACGGAGCCCTCCCGATCGACTACGCCGAGGTGACGATCAGCCGCACGCTGTTCCGCAACGGATCCAGCGAGTACGCGATCAACGGGGAGAACTGCCGGCTTCTCGACGTGCAGGAGCTGCTCAGCGACTCCGGTCTCGGCCGTGAGATGCACGTCATCGTCGGTCAGGGGCGCCTCGACACCGTTCTCCAGGCTTCGCCCGAAGACCGTCGTGGCTTCATCGAGGAGGCCGCCGGCATCCTGAAGCATCGACGGCGCAAGGAGAAGACCCTGCGTAAGCTCGACGCGATGGAGGCGAATCTCACGCGCCTCAGCGACCTGGCCGGTGAGATCCGCAGACAACTCAAGCCCCTGGGACGCCAGGCCGAGATCGCCCGCGAGGCGCAGACGATCGCTGCCGTCGTGCGCGATGCGAAGGCCCGCATCTTCGCCGACGACGTCGTCGCGCTCCGCGCGGCTCTCGCGGATCACACGCGCACCGAGCACGAACGCCACACCGAGCGCCTGGTGCTCTCCGACCAGGCGGAGGCGGTGCGCGCGGGGATCACCCGCCTCGAGCAGGATCAGAACTCCGTCGCGGTTGACAGGGCGCGCGGGATCGCCTTCGGCCTGGAGCAGGTGCAGGAGCGGATGCGCGGGCTCTACACGCTCGCGAATCAGCGCCTCGCGCTCCTCGGATCGGAGGAGGACGACGCCGCGGTGACCGCGGTGACCGTCACACAGGCGACCATCGACGAGGCGAAGGACGAGATCACCGAGATCTCCGCCGGTCTGGGCGACGCGCAGGATGCGGCCACGGTCGCGAGCAGAGAGGTCGTGCACGCTCGCGCAGAGCTGGACACCCTGGACGTCGACATCGCCGAGCAGAGCGCGCTCGTCTCCGAGTACGACATGCGTCTGACCGCGCTTCGAGGAGCAGCAGAGGCCGCCGCATCCACTCTCGCCGCCGTCCGCGGCGCTGTGCTCCGTCAGGAGAACGCGCTGGAGGCGGCCGAGGCGCGTCGCCGGGAAGCGGCGGAGGCTCTGGAGTCGATCGATGACGCCGAGGCGCCGGATGGCACGGCCGCCGAGCACGCAGCCGCATACGATGCGGCACAGAAGGCGGCGACGGCCGCCGAGGCCGAACGGGAGGCCCTGCGCGAGCGGCTGCACGCGGCCGAGCGCGAGGTGGATTCGCTGACGGCCAAAGCGGCGGCCCTCGGCAGCGCACTGTCTCTGTCCGGCGGGGCCGCGGAGATCGTCAGGACGGGAGGCGCGGGCATCCGCGGACTCGTGGGCGACTCGGTGCAGGTCCGCTCGGGTTTCGAGGCGGCCGTCGCCGCCGTGCTCGGTCCCCTCGTGGAGGGCGTGCTCGTGGACACGCCCGCCGATGCGTTCACGCTCGCGGCGGACGCGGCCGAGCAGCGCAGGGGAGTCGTGGACTTCGTCGTCGCCGAGGCGCCGCGTCCGTCGGCGTTGTTGCCTTCGATGCCCGGGGTGACCCCCGCGATCGACACCGTCACCGCGCCAGAGGGAGTCCTCGGCATCCTTTCGCATGTCCTGATCGCCGACGACCTCGATGCCGCACGCGCGGCTCGGTCGGCCCTGGATGCGACGGGCGACACCACGACCACGATCGTCACGCTGGGTGGAGACGTCGTCACCGCCCAGACCCTGCGCACCGGTTCGGGCGGGGAGCGTTCGCGCATCGAGCTCGCCGCCGAGCGCGACGCCGCCACGGAGCGGCTCGCCGAGGTGCAGGTGATCGTCGACTCGCTCCGTGAGGCCCGCGAGGAGGCGAACGACCTCATGGAGACGACTCGCCGTCAGGCGAAGGACGCGTTGCGCGCGCTGCGCGAGCACGACGCCGCACTGGCGAGCCATGCGGAGCAGGTCAACCGGATCACGGTGCGACACGAGTCCGCGGTCGCGGAGTGCGAGCGGCTGAAGTCAGGACTCGACCAGGCGCAGGCCGCCGTCGCCGAGGCCGAGGCGAAGGCCGACGCCGCGAAAGCGGAGCTGGAGAAGGCCGTCGACGCACCTCGCCCGGTCCTCGACGCCTCTGCCAGAGACGGCCTTCTCGAGGCGCTCGAGCTCGCCCGTGAGGGGGAGGTGCGGGCACGCCTCGACATCGAGACCCTGCGGGAGCGCGTGCGAGCGGGCCAAGCACGCGTCGCGTCGCTGGAACGGCAGCGCGAACAGGAACGGGATGCTGCGGCGGAGGCGGCGCGCAGGGCTGTCGTGCGGCGTGCCCAGCGCGAGTCGGCGTCCGGGGTGGCGCAGGAGCTTCCTCGCATCCTCGATTCCCTCGACCGCTCGGTGACCGAGGCCCGTGTCGCCCTGGCGGAGGCGGAGGCCGCTCGCTCCGCGCAGAACGAGGAGCTCACCGCGCTGCGCACCCAGGAGAACTCGCTCCGCGAGCGTCTCGCCGGCCTCACCGAGAGCGTCCACGGGCTCGAGCTGCAGATCCACGAGAAGAAGCTGCACCTGAACAGCCTTCTCGAGCGCGTCTCGTCGGAACTCGCACTAGACGAAGATATTCTCATTGCGGAATATGGGCCTGATCAGCTTGTTCCGCGTGATCCTGGCGTGGAGCCACCCGAGGGTGACGGCGTAGACGACACCGCGATCCCCTTCGATCGCCGCATCCAGCAGCGTCGACTGGCGGATGCCGAGCGCAAGCTCGCGCAGCTCGGACGAGTCAATCCGCTCGCGCTGGAGGAGTTCGCCGCGCTGGAGCAGAGGCATGCGTTCCTCACCGAGCAGCTCGCCGATCTCACGCAGACCCGACAGGATCTGCTGACGATCATCGCCGACCTCGACGAGCGCATGCAGACGATCTTCGCGAGCGCATTCGACGACACGAAGACGGCGTTCGGCGAGGTCTTCCCGCTGCTGTTCCCCGGCGGAACGGGGAGCATCTCGCTCACCGATCCCGACAACATGCTCACGACGGGCATCGAGGTCTCTGTGCGCCCCGTGGGGAAGAAGATCGAACGCCTGTCTCTGCTGTCCGGCGGGGAGCGCTCGCTCGCGGCGGTGGCGCTGCTGGTCGCGATCTTCAAGGCGCGGCCCAGCCCCTTCTACATCCTCGACGAGGTCGAGGCTGCGCTCGATGACGCCAACCTCGGCCGGCTTCTGACCGTGTTCGAGCAGCTGCGCGAGAGCTCTCAGCTCTTGGTGATCACCCACCAGAAGCGCACGATGGAGATCGCCGACGCCCTCTACGGCGTCTCGATGCGCCAGGACGGCGTCTCGGCCGTCGTCGGACAGCGTGTGGGCGATCGGGCGGCCGCGGCGAGCTGATACCACCGTCGCCGGTCGGGAAACCCGGACCGTTCCGTTTCGACACGGTGAGTCGAGGCGCGACACGCCGCCCGGCATCCGTCTCGTCCTGGGTTTCCCGACGTCAGCGTGGCAGGGAGGCCTCGACCGGAGCGGCTGCTCGCGGATCATTCCCGCATGCTACCCGTAGGCTGGAGGCATGGCGGAGAAGTCCTGGTCCCTCGGTCGCGCACTGCGCGGCATGTTCGTCAAGCCCACGATCGACGAGACGACGTGGGAGGACCTCGAGACGGCGCTGATCACGGCTGACTTCGGCCCCGACATCAGCGAGCGGGTCGTCGAGGAGCTGCGCGAGAAGGTGGAGCGCTACCGGACCACCGATCCCAAGGATCTCCAGCGGATGCTCCGCGAGACCCTCGAAGAGCACTTCGCGAAGTTCGACACCACCCTCAAGCTCACGGAACGCCCCGCGGTGGTGCTCGTCGTCGGCGTCAACGGCGTCGGCAAGACCACCACCATCGGCAAGTTCACGAAGTTCCTCCGCGGATATCAGCGCAGCGTCGTCGTGGGCGCGGCCGACACGTTCCGTGCGGCCGCGGTCGACCAGCTCGCGACCTGGGCGCAGCGCGGGGGAGCGGCGATCGTCCGCCCGCAGCAGGAGGGGCAGGACCCGGCATCCGTCGCCTTCCAGACGATCGAGTTCGCGCAGCGCGAAGGCATCGAGATCGCGATCATCGACACCGCGGGTCGACTGCACACCAAGGGCGGGCTGATGGACGAGCTGTCCAAGATCCGCCGCGTGATCGAGAAGCAGGCTCCCATCAGCGAGGTTCTCCTCGTTCTCGACGCGACGACCGGCCAGAACGGCGTGATGCAGGCCGAGGCCTTCCTCGAGCACGCCGGGGTCACCGGACTCGTGCTCACCAAGCTCGACGGCTCGGCCAAGGGCGGCTTCGTCCTCGCCGTTCAGGAGCGCACCGGCATCCCGGTCAAGCTCCTCGGACAGGGCGAGGGGATCGACGATCTCACCGGTTTCACCCCCCACGTGTTCGTGCAGTCCCTTGTCGGTTGAGAGCGGGACTACCGCCGCGAGCACGAGGCTGGTTTCATAGCGGTATGGCGATCGAACACGACTACTTCGGACTGCTCTCCTCCGGTCCCGACGGCTCGATCTTCTGGTCGGAGACGGTGGAGCTCGGCGACCAGAGCGTCACCGTGGATCTGACGGCGCCCGACCAGGACGACGTCTCCGCCGACGCGCTCGACATCGCCGCATCCCTCATCTCCGGACTGGAGAATGTCGACGCCACCGCTCGGCGCGGGATGCTTTCGGAGGTGGACGATCGCACGAGCGAGGTGACCGAGTACATCCTGCAGCAGCAGGAGGCCTACGGAGAGGAACTCGAGGAGGTCCTCGTCGACGTGAGCGGCGATGCCGCGGTCGACATCATCCGCTCCCTGCGCCTCATGAGCATGACGATCCTCGCCGACGAGCACGGGGGCTCCGAGCCCTTCGCCGTCCTCGAGTACGCTCTCGACGCCGATTCCACCGATGACGTGCTGCTCGTGAACCTCGGTTCCGACGGCAGCGTGCAGTCGGTCATGAGCGCCGACTGAGGTCGGAGACGCATTCCCGCGCCGCCCCGCCGGAGCGAGGCGACGCGAGACGAGGCCGGTCAGACGGCCTGAGCGAATCCCAGGTCGGCGCTCTCCGCGATGTGCGCCAGGTGCGGAGGGATCTCGCGCCCCTTCGAGACCATCGACTGCGCCCACAGCCGCCCGGCGCGGTAGGACGAGCGCACGAGGGGACCGGCGAGGACGCCGAGGAAGCCGATCCGCTCCGCTTCCTCCTTGAACGCGACGAACTCGTCAGGCTTGACCCAGCGGGCCACGGGGAGGTGGCGGGGTGAGGGCCGGAGGTATTGAGTGATCGTGATGATGTCGCACCCGGCGTCGTGCAGATCGTTCAGCGCCTGCACGACCTCCTCCGGCTCCTCGCCCATGCCGAGGATGAGGTTCGACTTCGTGATGAGGCCGGCGTCCCGAGCCTGCGTGATCACGTCGAGCGAGCGCTCATAGCGGAAAGCGGGGCGGATGCGCTTGAAGATGCGCGGGACGGTCTCGACGTTGTGCGCGAAGACCTCGGGGCGGGCTTCGAAGACCTCGCCGAGCAGCGTAGGGTCGCCGTTGAAGTCCGTGGCGAGGAGCTCGACGCCGGTGTTCGGGTTCATCGCGTGGATCTGCCGAATGGTCTCGGCGTTGAGCCAGGCACCGCCGTCGGGCAGGTCGTCACGGGCGACGCAGGTGACGGTGGCGTAGCGGAGGTTCATCCGGACGATGCTCTCGGCGACGCGACGCGGTTCGTCGGTGTCGTAGTCGGCGGGTTTGCCCGTGTCGATCTGGCAGAAGTCGCAGCGGCGCGTGCACTGCGACCCCCCGATCAGGAACGTCGCCTCGCGGTCTTCCCAGCATTCGTAGATGTTGGGGCACCCGGCCTCCTGGCACACCGTGTGCAGGTCCTCGCTCTTCACGAGCGAGTGCAGGGCGGTGTACTCCGGTCCCATCTTCGCCTTGGTCTTGATCCAGGCGGGCTTGCGCTCGATGGGGGTCTCGGCGTTGCGGATCTCCAGGCGGAGGAGTTTGCGGCCTTCCGGGGCGGCGGTCATGCGGGTGCTCCTGCGTACTCGGCGGATGCGTACTCGTCGGTGAAGGCGGCGATCACGCCGCCGATGATGTCGGACGGCGAGATGTCGGCGCCGACGACCTCGCTGACGGTGGTGACACCGGCATCCGTGATCCCGCAGGGGATGATGCCGCGGAATCCGGAGAGGGTGTTGTCGCAGTTGACGGCGAAGCCGTGCATGGTCACGCCCTGCTGGACGCGGACGCCGATCGCCGCGACTTTGTCTTCGGAGAGGGGGCGGCGCACCCAGACGCCGCTGCGTCCATCGACCTGGTAGCCGTCGACGCCGAGCGGGCGGAGCACCTCGATCAGGATGCGCTCCAGTCGACGGACGTGCGCCACGACGTCCATGGGCTCGGGGAGGCGAACGATCGGATAGCCGACCAGCTGCCCCGGCCCGTGCCAGGTGATCTTGCCGCCGCGATCGACGTCGACGACGGGCGTGCCGTCCTGCGGGCGCTCGTGCGCCTCGGTGCGCTTCCCCGCGGTGTACACGGCCTCGTGCTCGAGGAGGATCAGCGTGTCGGTGCGGACTCCCGCGACGACATCCGCATGGATGCGGCGCTGCAGATCCCAGCCGTCGGTGTAGGGGACGAAATCCGGGGCGAGCCCCGCGGTGAGGACGTCGAGCATGCTCGTGCCACCTTCGCTCTATTAGTTGGATGCGGTCTAACAATACTCCGAGGTGGAGGCTTTCGCTCCTCCGTGCGCCGCGCGGTAGCGTGTGACCATGACCATCAGCCGAGCAGGACGCCCGAAGGCGTCGTCGAGGGAGACTCTCGCCGAAGCGGCCTGCGAGCTGTTCCTCGAGCGCGGCTACGAGTCCACCTCGATCGCCGACATCACCCAGCGCGCGGGCGTGAGCCGCTCCAGCTTCTTCAACTACTTCGCCTCGAAGAGCGACGTGATCTGGGCGGAGTTCGACGCACGGCTCGCGGAGGCGGCAGCGACTCTCGGAGCGCTCTCCGCCGGCGCCGAGGCGGCGCAGGTGCGCGGCGTGCTGCACGCGGTCGTGCAGGACTTCGCCCCCGACCCGCTCGCCCTCGCGCTTCGCAACCGTGCGGCCATGGGCCTCGACGAGGAGCTGGTCCGCGAGACCGGCATGCGTCACGCGCGGCTGTCGTCCGCCATCTCCGATGCGGCGCGAGCCGGCGGGGTCGGAGAGATCCGTTCCGACATCCTGGGGGCCGCCTTTGCGGCGGCGCTGATGTCGTCGCTGCGCGTCTGGGCGGAGCACGGTGCGGGGTCGCGGACCCCGGAGGCCGTCCTCGACGAGGCGCTGCACAGCCTCGACGACCTGCGCTGGAAGTAGTCCGCGGACATCCGGCGCGATGCCGGACACGTACGGAGTGAACCCATCCAGAAGGGACGCACTCATGGACACAGGACAGTTGGACGATCTGCTCGACTCCTCCGCACCCCTCGCCCGGTCACTCGACCCCAGTGACGTGCGGGCGATGATGGCGGAGGCCCGGGTGGTTGAGGGGCCGAAGCCACCCCGACGGCGCATGAGGACGGCTCTGACGGCCGGTGCTGCGCTCGCCCTTATCGTCGGAGGCGGTGGAGTCGCCGTCGCCGCCGGTCTCGTCACGTGGCCCGGCGCGCTCGAACACCCGGACGGCTCCTACGGGTTCGCGCTTCCCAGCGGCAGAGCCTGTGAAGTGCGGTTGCTCGTCGAGGATCGCACGGCCTCGACGACCGATGCCGGTCAGGACGACGTGTCGACACGTGACGTGCAGGACTCCGTCGCGACCTGGCTGCGCGATGGCGCGCTGGAGCGTGAGCTCGACCTGGAAGCGGCGGACGACGAGGCCGCGCGAATCCTCGCGGAACAGGCGGACAGGTACGGGATGACCGTGCTGATCGGCGCGGATGGCTGGCTCGCCGACGCAGCGATCGCACCGGGGCGTCCCGATGCCGATGACGCTCGCGCGTTCGCGGTGAACCGAGCGGTGCACGAGGCCATGATCGATCATCTCGTCGGCGCCGGGTTCCCGGAGGACACGTGGACGTTCAGCGCGGATGGCGGAGTCAAGTGCGAGGCCGAGTGAGCCCCGATTCCGCCCGTCTCACCGCGGCGGTCGAGGCGAACGCATCCGACCTCCTCTCCTACGTCTCGCGCCGCGTCGGTCCCGACGACGCCCCCGACCTGTTCGGCGAGACCATGGTCGTCGCCTGGCGTCGAGTACGCGAACTCCCCGTCGACGCGGAACGAGCGCGGATGTGGCTCTTCGGCATCGCACGAGGCACACTGCTCAACCACGCGCGCGGCCAGCGCCGACGCTGGGCTCTGGTCGATCGGATCCGCGGCGATGCGGCGGAGGACAGGAGCGGCCCGGCGGCGGATGCAGGTACGGAGGTGCGCGACGCGATCACACGTCTCGATCCGGATCGCGCCGAGATCGTGCGCCTCGTGCACTGGGACGGCTTCTCGCTCACGGAGGTGGCCGAGCTTCTCGGCATCCCTGCGTCGACGGCCAGAGGTCGCTATCAGCGTGCGAAGGAGGAACTCCGTGCCGCGCTGAGCATCGAGGTTCCGCTCGCGTAGAATCGAAGCACCATGGCTACGTTTGGCACGCTCTCCGATCGGCTCACCGAGACCTTCCGCAACCTGCGCACGAAGGGAAAGCTCACCGCCGCCGACGTCGACGGCACCGTGCGCGAGATCCGTCGCGCACTCCTCGACGCCGACGTCGCGCTGTCCGTCGTGAAGGAGTTCACGGCGAAGGTGCGCGAGCGCGCGCTCGGCGATGAGGTGAACAAGGCCCTCAACCCGGCCCAGCAGGTCGTGCAGATCGTCAACGAGGAGCTCATCCAGATCCTCGGCGGCGAGCAGCGTCGCCTCCAGTTCGCGAAGACGGCGCCGACGGTCATCATGCTCGCCGGCCTTCAGGGCTCGGGAAAGACGACCTTCGCCGGAAAGCTCGCGAAGCAGCTCGAAGGCGAGGGGCACACCCCGCTCCTCGTCGCCGCTGACCTGCAGCGTCCGAACGCCGTGAATCAGCTCCAGGTCGTCGCGGAACAGGCCGGCGCGACCGTCTACGCCCCCGAGCCGGGCAACGGCATCGGCGACCCGGTCAAGGTCTCGCGCGACGGCGTCGAGCACGCCCGCCGTCACCAGCACGATGTCGTCATCATCGACACCGCTGGACGTCTCGGCGTCGATGCGGAGCTCATGAAGCAGGCCGCCGACATCCGCAAGGCCGTCGACCCCGACGAGGTGCTCTTCGTCATCGACGCGATGATCGGTCAGGACGCTGTCAACACGGCCAAGGCCTTCCAGGACGGCGTCGACTTCACCGGCGTCGTGCTCTCCAAGCTCGACGGTGATGCCCGAGGCGGTGCGGCGCTGTCCGTCGCCTCCGTGACCGGACGCCCCATCATCTTCGCCTCTACGGGCGAGCGTCTCGAAGACCTCGAGCCTTTCCACCCCGATCGCATGGCGAGCCGCATCCTCGACCTCGGCGACATCCTCACCCTCATCGAGCAGGCCCAGCAGGCCTTCGATGAGGAAGAGGCCATGAAGATGGCCGAGAAGCTCGCGACCGAGCAGTTCACGCTCGAGGACTTCCTCGGCCAGCTTCAGCAGATGAAGAAGATGGGCTCGATGAAGAAGATGCTCGGCATGCTGCCGGGCATGGGCCAGATGAAGCAGCAGCTCGAGGACTTCGACGAGCGCGAGATCGACCGCACCGAGGCCATCATCCGCTCCATGACTCCGGTCGAGCGCCGCAACCCCAAGATCCTCAACGGCTCTCGACGACTGCGCATCGCGCGCGGTTCCGGCATGACGGTGACGGATGTGAATCAGCTCGTGCAGCGCTTCGACCAGGCCGCGAAGATGATGAAGACGGTCGCCCGTGGGGGGACGCCGAACATCCCGGGCATGGGACCCGTCCCCGGGATGGGACGCCCTGGAGCGTCGTCGAAGCGCGGCAAGAAGGGCAAGTCCTCCGGCGGCTCGAGGTCGGGCAACCCGGCCAAGCGCGCCGCGGAGAACGCCGGTCTCGCCGCCCCTACCACTCCCACCGGGTCGGGCTTCGGCCTCGGCGGGGCGAAGGCGGCACCGAGCGAGGCCGACCTCGCCGAGATCCAGAAGCTCTTCGGCAAGGGCTGATCGTCTCAGCGTCGGACGAGCGCGCTCTCGGCTGCGCCGGGAACGGCCGGCACGGGCTTCGGGCGGGTGACGAGCTGGCCTGAGACGAGCGCGCCCAGCACGAGCGTCATTCCGATCGCCTGCAGGGGTGTGAAGCTCTCTCCGGCGACGGTCGCTCCGAGGAGCGTCGCGACCACGGGCGAGAGCAGCGCGAGCAGCCCCGGGGCGATGACCGGGAGTCGCTGGATGCCGCGGAACCACAGCGTGTAGGCGAAGAGGCCGCCCACAGTGCCCAGCCACAGGTAGCCGAGCGCGGCACCGCCGTCGATCTGCGGCGGCGCCCCCTCGATCAGGAACGTGAGCGGCAGCAGCAGAAGTCCTCCGGCGGTGAGCTGCCATCCTGCGTAGGCGATGGGCCCGACGCCCTCCGGACGACCCCAGCGCTTCGTGAGGATCATTCCGACCGCGGTCGCCGTGACGCCGCCCAGGGCCGCCAGGATGCCGATGGCGTCCAGCTGAGCTGCGGGCCCGAGGACGACGAGTGCGACGCCGCCGGCGCCGACGGTCGCCGCCGCCGCGGTGAGCGGACGGATTCTCTCGTGCAGCACGAGAGAACCGAGTGCGAGGACGATCAGCGGCTGCACGCCGGCGACGGCCGCCGCCACTCCACCGGGAAGACGTTCGGCCGCGAGGAACAGCAGGGGGAAGAACGCCCCGATGTTCAGGACGCCGAGGGCGAGCGACTTGAGCCACCAGGAGCCGCGGGGGAGGGACCGTCCGATCGCGATGGCGACCAGTCCGGCAGGAAGCGAGCGGAGAAGGCCGGCGAGCAGCGGATGCCCGGCGGGTAGCAGCTCGGTGGTGACGAGGTATGTCGTGCCCCAGGCCATCGGAGCCAGAGCGGTGAGGAGCACCGTGGTCAGTCGATTCATGATTCCAGCGTGATGGCTGCAGAGGAATGAGTCCAACGCATAGTTGTCAACTCATGCATGAGTCGAGATCATGAATGAATGGACCTTCAGCAACTGCGATACGCGGTCGAGATCGCGGACGCATCGAGCTTCACCCGCGCAGCCGAACGCTGCTTCGTCACGCAGTCCGCATTGAGCCATCGGATCGCCGCGCTGGAGAGCGAACTCGGTCAGCGGTTGTTCACCCGCACGAGTCGGAGCGTCCGGGTGACCGAGGCCGGTGCGGCCTTCGTGCGGAGGGCGCGAGTAGCCCTCGCCGCCGCGGAGGGCGCGAGGGAGGATGCCGCGGCTGCCGGCGGACGAGTCATCGGGACTCTGCGTCTCGGTGTGATCCCGACCGTCGCCGCGGTGGACGTCCCCACCCTCATTTCGCGGTTCCGCGCGGCGCATCCGTCTGTTCGTGTCGAGCTCACCGTGGGCAACAGCGACTCTCTGATCGCCTCCGTCCGACACGGCGATCTCGACGTCGCCCTCCTCGGGCTTCGAGAGGAGAGCATCCCGAGCGGTGTCGCCCTGCGCACGCTGTCCAGGGAGCGGCTCGTCGCCGCGATGCCGCCGCATCATCGACTCGCCCGCCGGACGCGCGTCCGACTCGCCGATCTCGCCGGTGAGGTGTTCGCCGACTTCCCCGCGGGCACGTCGGGGCGCGCGCAGAGCGATTCCGCATTCGCGGCCGTCGATGTCGTCAGGGATGTGGCGTTCGAGGCCGACTCGGCAGAGCTGATCCTCGGCCTCGTTTCCGCAGGGCTGGCGATGACCCTGCTCGCTCCGGGTGTCGTCGCCCGGTCGCAGGCCGCGGTCGAGTCGGTGCCGGTCGACGACGGTCCGATCCGTGTCGAGTACGCGGCGTGGGATGAGCAGGCGCCGAGGACCGTCGCCAGGGCCTTTCTCGCCGAGCTCGAGACCGCAGATCTCGGCTGAACGCAGCAGGGCGGGCCCGGAGAAGACTCCGGACCCGCCCTGTCGTTCAGCGAAGCGAGATCACTTCACGTCGTCGTCGACCCAGTCCATCGACTTGGTGACGGCCTTGCGCCACAGGCGCAGCTGGCGGTCGCGCTCAGCGGCCTCCATGGACGGCTCCCAGCGCTTGTCCTCCTGCCAGTTCGCGGACAGGTCGTCGAGGCCGTTCCAGAATCCGACGGCCAGACCTGCGGCATAGGCGGCGCCGAGCGCGGTGGTCTCGGCCACGACCGGACGGACGACCGGGACGCCGAGCACATCCGCCTGGAACTGCATGAGCGCGTCGTTGGCGACCATGCCGCCGTCGACCTTCAGCTCGGTCAGGTCGACACCGGCGTCTGCGTTCACGGCATCCAGCACGTCACGCGTCTGGAAGGCGACAGCCTCGAGCGCTGCGCGAGCGATGTGGTTCTTGTTCGCGTAGCGGGTGAGGCCGACGATCGCACCGCGGGCGTCCGGACGCCAGTAGGGCGCGAACAGGCCGGAGAACGCGGGCACGATGTACACGCCGCCGTTGTCGTCGACCTGCTTCGCCAGCTCCTCCACCTCGGGGGCGGAGTCGATGATGCCGAGCTGGTCGCGCAGCCACTGGATCAGCGATCCCGTGACGGCGATCGAACCCTCGAGCGCGTAGTGGGTCGGTCCGTCGCCGAGCTTGTAGCCGACGGTGGTGAGCAGCCCGTTCTTCGAGTGGACGATCTCCTCGCCCGTGTTGAAGATGAGGAAGCAGCCCGTGCCGTAGGTGTTCTTGCTCTCGCCGGCGTTGAACGCGGCCTGTCCGAAGGTCGCGGCCTGCTGGTCGCCCAGGATTCCCGCGATCGGCGTCTCGCGAAGCAGCGAGGAGTCCTCTGCGGCGCCGTAGACCTCGGACGAGGAGCGGATCTCGGGCATCATCGAGCGCGGCACGCCGAACGCCTCGAGGATGTCGTCGCGCCACTCCAGCGTCTCGAGGTCCATGAACATGGTGCGAGACGCGTTCGTGACGTCGGTGGCGTGCACGCCGCCGTCGACGCCGCCGGTGAGGTTCCAGAGCACCCAGCAGTCGGTGGTGCCGAAGAGGAGGTCGCCCGCCTCGGCCTTCTCGCGAGCACCCTCGACGTTCTCGAGGATCCACGCGATCTTCGTGCCGGAGAAGTAGGTGGCCAGGGGCAGGCCGACGACGGGCTTGAAGCGCTCGACGCCGCCCTCAGCCGCGAGACGGTCGACGATGGCCTGCGTGCGCGTGTCCTGCCAGACGATCGCGTTGTACACCGGCTGACCGGTGGTCTTGTCCCAGACGACCGCGGTCTCGCGCTGGTTGGTGATGCCGACTGCGGCGATGTCGTGGCGGGTCAGGTCGGCGCGGCTCAGGGCCAGGCCGATGACCTCCTGCACGTTGCGCCAGATCTCGGCCGCGTCGTGCTCGACCCAGCCGGCCTGCGGCAGGATCTGCTCGTGCTCCTTCTGGCCCGTCGCGATGATGCTGCCCTTCTTGTCGAAGATGATCGCGCGGCTGGAGGTGGTTCCCTGGTCGATGGCGATGATGTAGTCAGCCATGGTGTGTTCTCCTTTGAATTCAGGGGTCAGGCGAGGTGGAGCAGTGCCGGCGCCACGAGAGCGGCGATCACACCGCCGATGAGCGGACCGACGACCGGGACCCACGAGTAGGACCAGTCGCTCGAGCCCTTGCCCTTGATGGGCAGGATCGCGTGAGCGATGCGCGGACCGAGGTCACGGGCGGGGTTGATGGCGTAGCCCGTGGGGCCACCGAGGGATGCGCCGATGCCGACCACGAGGAGGGCGACCGGCAGTGCCGTCAGCGGGCCGAGGCCTCCGGGCGTTCCGACCTCGATGTCGCCGTAGTCCGCGAACGCGAAGATGACGAACACGAGCACGAACGTGCCGATGATCTCCGTGACGAGGTTCCAGCCGTACGAGCGGATCGCGGGACCGGTCGAGAACACGCCGAGCTTGTTGGCGGCCTCGGGCTCCTCGTCGAAGTGCTGCTTGTAGCCGAGCCAGACGATGATGGCGCCGATGATCGCACCGAGCAGTTCTGCGCCGGTGGCGGTGGCGAACATGGCGAAGCTGATCTTGCCGGCGACCAGGAGTCCGATGCCGACGGCGGGGTTCAGGATCGCGCCGGAGTATGCGGAGACGAGCACACCAGCGAACACCGCGAGGCCCCACCCCCAGTTGACCATGAGGAAGCCGCCGCCGTTGCCCTTGTTCTTGGCGAGCGCGACGTTCGCGACGACTCCACAACCCAGGATGATGAGCATCGCCGTGCCGACGAGCTCAGACAGGAAGTAGAGACCGAGATTCACATCAGTCATGTCTTCATTGACCTTTCTTGTGCGGCAGGACCCCTCAGTCCTGCCGCGTTATGAGGGATTTCACGTCGCAGAGGAGGGCGACGGTGGGAATCTCGTCAGCCGCGTGCGCGGGACGAGATGTTCAGGCCGTGTCGTTCGTTGAGGAGGAGTCGGGTCTGCTCGATCTCGGCGTCGTGGCGATCGCGATCCCAGTCCAGCAGGGGAGCGAGCGCGTCGCCGATCTCGTCGAGAACCTCTGCGCTCGCATGTCCGGTGAAGGCGATGCTCGTGCGCCGCAGGATCACGTCCTGCAGACGAGCGACGAGCTCGTTCTTCACCATCCACTCGAGCTCGCGCGTGGAGAGGTCGCCGCCGGCGAGGGGGGCGTCTTCTCCCTGCTCGATGTAGTCCCAGACCTGAGCCGCTCGCGTGCCGTAGCGGGCGAGGAGGTGATCGGCACGGGCGCCGGCGCCGGGGAGGTTCTCCTGGATCCAGATGCGGCGCGCCTTCTCGGTGCGGGGGAAGTCGCGACCGCCGCCGATGGCGCGACCGGCGGTCGACACGGTGCGGGTGCGGCCGACCAGGCCGAGCACCACATCGGAGAGCGACTCTCCCAGGGCGCGGAACGTGGTCCACTTGCCCCCGACGAGGCTGACCAGGGGAGTGGCGCCCTTCTCGTCCACCTCGATGCGGTAGTCGCGGGACACGAAACCGGGCGCGGTGTCCTCGTGGCGGGGCAGCGGACGGATGCCGGAGAAGTTGTAGACGATCTGGTCGCGGGAGACGTCGATTTGCGGGAACACGTGATGGATGAGGTCGAAGAAGTACGTGACCTCCTCGTCCGTGCACACCGGGACCTCGCGAGGGTCGGCGTCGATGTCAGTGGTGCCGACGAGCACGCGGCCCTTGAGCGGGTAGATGAGCACGATGCGGCCGTCGGAGTGCTCGAAGAAAATCTCGCGACCGCGGGTCGCCTCGAGCAGCTCCGGGTGGTCGAGCACGATGTGCGAGCCCTTGGTGCCGCCCATGAAGCGCGTGATGTCGCCGAGCGCATCGTTCGTGAGGTCGGTCCACGGGCCGGAGGTGTTCACCACCACGTCGGAGGCGATGCTGAACTCGGTGCCGCTCTCGCGGTCGCGCAGCAGGACCTTGTCGCCGTCGCGGCCGATGGCCTCGACGTAGTTGAGCGCGATGGCTCCAGGGTGCGCAGCGCGGCCGTCCTGGAGGACGTCGAGGGCCAGACGCTCGGGGTCGTGCATCGAGGCGTCGTAGTAGGTCGCCGTGTACTTGATGTGCGGGTCGAGTGCGGGCAGCTCCGCGAGGGACTTCTTGCGCCCGAGGAAACGGTGGCGCGGCACCATGCCGCCGTCACGCGAGAACGTGTCGTAGATGGTGAGGCCGACCTTGATCAGGAACGCGCCGCGCTCCTGGGGCTTCCCGCTCTTGTGCGTCAGGAAGCGCAGGGGAGCGGAGAGGATGCCGGAGAACGTGGAGTAGATCGGGATCGTCGTCTGCAGCGGCTTCACGTAGTGCGGCGCGATCTTCAGCAGGCCGTTGCGCTCCTCCACGGATTCGCGAACGAGACGGAACTCGCCGTTCTCGAGGTAGCGGATGCCGCCGTGGATCATGTGGCTCGACGCTGACGATGCGCCGGACGCGAAGTCCCCGCGCTCGACCAGGACCACGTCGACGCCCTGGAGCGCCAGATCGCGGAACGTCGAGATGCCGTTGATGCCTCCGCCGATGACCAGGACGCTGGTGCGTCCGGCTTCGCGGACTGCTGTGACCTCGGCGCGCTCCGCCGATGAGTGTGTCGACTCGATCATCCTCGACCTCTCTTCTCTGCTTGCCCCCAGCTTCGACCCGGTGGACCGGCGTGCGCAAGTCCGCTGCACATATGTGCAAGGATCGGAGTCCGGGAGGTCGTGATGGCACAGGCAGACGCGCATTCACGCGATTCGAAGCTGATCGCCGCGCTCACCGCGGCGCAGCTCTACTACATGCAGGACAAGACGATGGAGGTCATCGCCCAGGAGCTGGGCACCTCCAGGTCGTCCGTGTCCCGGCTGCTGAGCTTCGCGAGGGAGAGTGGACTGGTCGACATCCGCATCAACTCCCCGCTCGAACGCCTGGGCATGCTGGAGCAGCGCATCCGCGACCGCCATCACGTCGCGGCGCACGTCGTCCCGATGCCCGAGATCGTCAGCGAGGTGGAGCGGCTGGAGCGCGTGGCCCTCACCGCTGGGCGGCTGCTCTCGCAGTTCGTGGACTCGAACATGATCATCGGCGTCGCCTGGGGGTCGACCATCAGCGCGGTGAGTCGTGGACTGACGCAGAAGGAGACGCACAACACCACGTTCGTGCAGCTCAACGGCGCGGGCAACACCCAGACCAGCGGCGTCGAGTACTCGAGCGACATCCTGCAGAGGTTCGGGAGCGCATTCGGCGCGCAGGTGCAGCAATTCCCCGTCCCCGCCTTCTTCGACGACCCGTCCACGCGGGAGGCGATGTGGAGGGAGAGGAGCACCCGGCGCGTGCTCGATCTGCAGGCGAAGATGGACATCGCGGTCTTCAGCCTCGGCTCCCCGGCCGCGGAGGTGCCCAGCCGGGTCTACGTCGGCGGGTATCTGAGCAGGGACGACTACCGGAGTCTTCGGGAGGATCACGCGATCGGCGACGTCGCGACGGTCTTCTTCCGTGCGGACGGGTCATGGCGCGACATCCGGGTCAACGCGAGGGCCACGGGCCCCGGACTCGATCGGCTTCGCCGCGTTCCCCGGCGAGTCTGCGTCGTCTCCGGCATCCCGAAGCTGGTCAGTCTGAGATCGGCGATCGCGGCCGACCTCGTCACCGATGTCGTCCTCGATGAGGGGCTCGCCCGCCAGCTGGTGGAGGACTGAGGTCACTCGTGGGTCGAGGTCTCCGGCCCTGAGCGGAACTCGCGGATCAGGTGCTGCACGACTGCCGACAGATCGCCACCCGCGGCATCAGCGACCGCCAGCTGACGCGCGTGGCTGGCGCCGTCGGCGAGGATCGTGCCGATGCTCGCGTACTCCTTCGCGCACCCCAGATCGAGCGCCACCGGTGCGAGCTGCTCGAGCGTCTCGGCGAGGTGGTCTCTGACGGGACGCTGGATGCCGTCGGCGTCGACGATCACGCGCGCATCGAGCCCGTACCGAGCCGCTCGCCACTTGTTCTCACGGTGATACCAGGCGGGGAGCTCGGGCAGAGTGCGTCCTTCGTCGAGCTCACGCGAGAAGTGCTCGACGAGGACCTGAACCAGAGACGCCACGGCGGCGAGCTCGGGAAGGGTCGACATCCCGTCGCATGCGCGCACTTCGATGGTGCCCCAGCGCGGCGCGGGCCTGATGTCCCAGCGCACTTCGGAGGCGTCGGCCATCACGCCGGTGCGGATCATGTCGTCGAGGTACCCCTCGAACTGCGACCAGTCGTGCAGAGGCCAGGGGAGACCCGCGGTGGGGAGCTGCTGGAAGACGAGAGCCCGGTTGGAGGCGTACCCTGTGCTCTCGCCCGCCCAGAACGGGCTGGACGCGGCCAGAGCCTGGAGATGCGGGAGGAAGCCGGCGAGAGCGTTGATGATGGGGAAGACCTTGCGGTGATCTTCGACGCCCACGTGCACATGGATGCCCCAGATCATCATGTTGCGGCCCCACCACTGGGTCCGCTCGATGAGCTTGTGATAGCGGGTCTTGTCGGTGACCTGCTGCTCGTACCACTGCGCGAACGGGTGGCTCCCCGCCGAGAGCAGCTCGATTCCCGCCGGGTCCGTCGCCGCGCGGACCGCGGCGATAGCCTTGGCGATGTCGTCCACCGCGTGCGCGACCGACGTGCCGATGCCGCTGGTCACCTCGATCGTGTTGGTGAGCAGCTCGCCGGTGACGGTGTGGCGCTCTTCGGCGCTCTCCGCTTCCAGCGCGGCGAGCAGCTCGGGTGCGCGGCCGACGAGGTCGCCGCTCACCGGATCGGCGAGCATGATCTCCCATTCCAGGCCGACGGTGGACCTGGCGGATGGAGCGAATTCGAGCTTCACGAGCACAGTCTCGCACGCAGCTCTGGCGACACGGCAACCCCCGTGTCGCCACGTTTCGCGCCAGGAGCCCGCATCTGGCAGAATAGAGGTTTGGACGACGTGCTCGACCCTCTATCCAGCACTCATCCACCCTTTCAGAGCTTCCGCCGGGTGTGCACCCCACTCTCCAGGCGATCGGTTCGTTTCCTTCCACACAATTCAGGAGAATCGTGGCTGTCAAGATTCGTCTCAAGCGCCTGGGCAAGATCCGTGCGCCCTACTACCGCATCGTCGTCGCCGACTCGCGCACCAAGCGCGACGGTCGTGTGATCGAGGAGATCGGCAAGTACCACCCCACCGAGGAGCCCTCGTTCATCGAGGTCGACTCCGAGCGTGCCCAGTACTGGCTCTCCGTCGGCGCTCAGCCGACCGAGCAGGTCACCGCCCTTCTCAAGATCACGGGCGACTGGGGCAAGTTCAAGGGCGACAAGGACGCGAAGTCCACCCTCCGGGTCGCCGAGCCCAAGGCCGCGTTCGAGATCGACGCGTCCAAGAAGTCCGTCGTGAAGCCGAAGGCGGAGAAGAAGGAGGCTCCCGCTGCGGAGGCTCCCGCCGCCGTCGAGGCCGACGCGGAGGCCGCTGAGGCCCCCGCCGCCGACGCAGAGTAATCGTCGTGCTCGCCGCCGCGCTCGAACACATCGTCAAGGGGATCGTCGATCACCCCGAAGATGTGCACATCACCGCATCCACCTCGCCGCGAGGCGATCTGCTCGAGGTGCGTGTGCATCCCGACGACCGTGGACGCGTGATCGGGCGCGGCGGCCGCACCGCGAAGGCACTTCGCACCCTCATCTCCGCTCTGGCGGACGGGCGTCGTGTCCGTGTCGATGTCGCGGACGACTGACGTGGTGCAGAAGGACCGCAATCAGGGCAAGAACCAGCTTCGCGTCGGCCGCCTCGTCAAGGCCCACGGCCTGAAGGGCGCGCTCAAGCTGGAGCTGTACACCGACAATCCCGAGCGTCGATTCGTCACGGGAGCCGAGTTCACGTTGCAGGTGCCAGAGGCATCTCCGTGGCACGGCAAGACCGTCACCGTCCGCGAGTACCGCGTGATGAACGGCAACCCCGTCGTGTTCCTCGACGATGTCGAGGACCGGTCCGCCGCCGAAGGACTCGTCCGTGCGATCCTCTGGATCGACCAGGACACGACCGAGGTCGAGGAGAACGCCTGGTTCGACCAGCAGCTCGTGGGCCTCGATGTCGTCCGCGATGACGTCGTCGTCGGGAAGGTCGCTCGCATCGAGCACTTCCCCGCGCAGGACCTCCTGATCGTCAAGGCCGGCGACCAGGAGATCATGGTGCCGTTCGTCGAGGCCATCGTGCCGACCGTCGATGTGGCGGCGGGCAAGGTCATCGTGACCCCTCCTGCAGGCCTCTTCGAGGAGCTGCCGGATGCCGCAGGTTCGGAAGAGGACGCCGCCGCAGACGCGGCCGAGTGATCGCAGCCGCCGTGCGCATCGACGTCCTCTCCATCTTCCCGTCGTACTTCGACGGGCTCACGCTGTCGCTGCTCGGCAAGGCGCAGGACGCGGGGATCCTCGATCTGAACGTCCGAGACCTCCGCGACTGGACATACGACCGTCACCGCACCGTCGATGACACACCGTACGGCGGCGGCGCCGGGATGGTGATGAAGCCCGAGCCCTGGGGCGTCGCGCTCGACGAGCTCGCCACGGCATCCGAACGGCCGACGATCATCTTCCCGTCCCCGGCGGGCGAGGTCTTCACCCAGGCGACCGCGAGGGATCTCGCGACGCGCGAGCACCTGATCTTCGGCTGCGGACGCTACGAGGGCATCGACGAGCGCGTCTTCGAGTACGCGGACACCGTCGGCGAGGTGCGCCTCATCAGCCTCGGGGACTACGTCCTCAACGGCGGAGAGGTCGCTACGATGGCGATGATCGAGGCGATCGGTCGACTGATCCCCGGAGTGGTCGGCAACCCCGAGAGCCTCGTCGAGGAGTCCCACGAGGACGGCCTGCTCGAGTACCCCTCCTATACGAAGCCGTCCATGTGGCGCGATCGCGCTGTGCCGGACGTGCTGCTCAGCGGCAACCATGCGGCGATCGCGACCTGGCGCCGCGAGCAGCAGCTCGAGCGCACCGCTCGACGCCGACCCGACCTCCTGTCGGAGCAGGACGACTAGAGCATCCTCTCCGCACCGTGGTCGATCTCGAAGACCACGCCGGGCGGATGCCGGAGGCCCAGGGCAGTCGAGGAATCCAGCCCGCGCAGCTCCGCACGCAGCATCCGTCCGATCATCTCGTGACTCACGATCAGCGGTGCACCCTCAGCAGCCCACCCGCATGCCGAGAGAGCGCGACGCGCCCGCGCACGGACCTGCGCGTAGCTCTCGCCGCCGGGGAACGCCCAGCCGTAGCGGTTCTCGGCGCGCTCCTCACGGGCGGTCGGGAATGCGAGGTCTATCTCGTCCCACGTCATCCCCGCCATCTCGCCGTGGTGCAGCTCCGCGAGTTCGTCGATCTCCACGACACGCGCTCCGAGGACTTCGGCGATGATGCCCGCCGTGTGCACGGCTCTGCCGAGAGGACTGCTGCAGATCGTCGTGATGCCGACAGCGCTGACCCGCACGGCCGTGGACGCGGCCTGACGCACGCCGTCGTCGGTGAGAGGGGAGTCGAGCTGCCCTTGGAGGCGGTGCTCGAGATTCCAGATCGTCTGCCCGTGGCGCACCAGGTACACGCGGTCGGGCACGTGACGATCCTGGGGAATCATGCACTCAATATGGCACAGCCGTGTCGATCCGGGCGCGCCCTGCGCTGATAGCGTCGAGCCATGGTCGATGAAACCCTGGCGCGCTCCTTCGAGGGGATCGGGTCGGAGTACGAGAGATACCGACCAGGGTTCCCAGCCGGGGCGGTCGAGCTCCTCGCCCCCGACAGGGTGGGAACGATACTCGACCTCGGTGCGGGCACCGGCAAGTTCACCGAACTGCTGATCGGGCGCGCCGATCGTGTGGTCGCCGTCGAGCCGTCGACCGCCATGCTCGACGTGCTGCATGCCAAGCTGCCCGAGGTGACCGCCCTGAGCGGCACCGCGGAGCGGATTCCGCTGGAGGATGGGGCCGCAGACGCCGTCTCCGTCGCTCAGGCGTTCCACTGGTTCGATCGCGAGCCGGCTTGCGCCGAGATCACCCGGGTACTCGCTCCCGGAGGCGCGATGGCGCTGATCTGGAACCGCGCCGATCCTGCATGCGCCTGGGACCGTTCGTGCCATCGAATCGTGCACCCGGCCGTCGGTGCGTCAGACGACACCACGCGCGCCGCCGCGGAGGAACTTCCCGGATTCCGCTTCGTCCGCGACGAGGAGCTCACCTGGCGGGAGGTCATCTCACGGGACGACTACATCGGTCGATGGACCACGGTGAGCAGTTTCCTCGTCGCCGATGAGCCGCGACGCGCGGAGATGCTGGCCGACGTCCATCGTGTGCTCGATGAACATGTCGACACCGCAGGGCGCGCGGAACTCGATCTGCCGCATCTCACGGACGTGTACCTGTACCGTCGCGCCTGAGTGACTGTCCTCTTCGCCCGAACGACGGCGTGTGGGGGCCCGTCGCGTCGTGGAAGCCGACGCGACTCGGCGGCTGAGTCAGTCGACGCCGAGGAAGGAGCGGTCGGTGAGGATGATCGGACCGTCCTCGGTGACCGCGACGGTGTGCTCCGAGTGCGAACCCCGAGAGCCGTCGACGCTGCGCAGCGTCCAGCCGTCGGGGTCCGTGATCAGCTCGTCCGTGGTGGCGAGCAGCCACGGCTCCAGTGCGAACACGAGTCCCGCGCGCAGCGGGAAGCCACGACCGGCTCGCCCGTCGTTGGGTACATGCGGGTCGCCGTGCATGATGCGTCCGACCCCGTGACCGCCGAAATCGGTGTTGATCGAGTAGCCCTCGCCGTGTGACACGGCGGCGATGGCCGCAGAGATGTCGCCGATGCGGTTGCCGACGACAGCGGCCTGGATCGCCGCGTCCAGCGCGCGCTCCGTGGTCTCGATGAGGCGGAGGTCCTCGTCGCGCGGTGTGCCGACGACGAAAGACACCGCCGAATCGGCGACCCAGCCGTCCACGGACACGGCGAAGTCGAGCGACACGAGGTCCCCGTCGCGAATCGTGTAGTCGTGGGGGAGTCCGTGCAGGACCGCGTCGTTCACCGAGGTGCAGATGACCTTGCCGAACGGACTCGCTCCGAACGAGGGGTGGTAGTCGATGTAGCAGGACTCGGCGCCGGCCTTGCGGATCATGTCGTGTGCGCGACGGTCGATCGAGAGGAGGTTCGTGCCGACCTTCGTCTCGTCGCGCAGGGTCGCCAGGGTCTCGGCGACGAATCGCCCGGCTGCGCGCATCTCGTCGATCTCGGCAGGGGTGCGCAGTTCGATCATGGGGTGTCCTCTCGTCCACTCCATTCTCCCTGATGCGGCGGCCGCGGAGATCCGCGCGCTCACAGCGAACACCGGGGTGAGGGTGGGCCGCGCGTCGTACGATCTGAGCATGTGGTTGCGTCAGGCGTTCTTCCGGTGGCTGCTTCCGGCTGCCTTCCTGCTCCCGCTCTGGCTGGTCATCGGGGGGATCGTCTTCCACGCGGGGTGGGGGATGCTCTGGGTGCTGTTCATCGCGGTGCCCTCGGTCTTCGTCGGGCAGCTGCTCCTCACGCTGCTCACGCGCTCCCGCCCATCGGTCCGCATCGAGCGGGCGGTGTCCTGGTGGGACGTCGCCGGTTTCACGCTCTGGCATGCGCTCACCATCGCGGTCGGCTGCTTCATCGAGGGCGCATTCGGCTGGTTGCTGGCCGGCGCCATCATCGTGGGCATCGCGCTCGTCTGGCTCCAGCTGTGGCAGCTGTGGAGCGAGGCGAAGGGCAGCGGCGCCCGTCTCCGGGAGACCATCTCGTGGTCGACGGTTCCCGCGCCGGACGAGCCCGCGCCGCAGACCACCGTGCACGAGGTCATCGTCGTGCGGGAGACCGACCCCCGCGACTGATCCTCGTTTTGGCCGCGGCACGCATCCATGGCAGAATGGATGTTTGTGCCGTGACCGGTTCTGCCTCAGGGGAGCCCGCGGACGCGCAAGCGCCGTACGATGCACATCCGTTCTTGTTCCTTTGAAAACATGCAACCGACCTGAGGCGAGTGCAGAAAGAGACGATCATGCAGATCCTCGACGCCGTCGATGCGGCTTCGCTCCGTTCCGACATCCCGGTCTTCAACCCCGGCGACACCGTCAACGTCCACGTGAACATCACCGAGGGCACCCGCTCTCGCGTCCAGGTCTTCAAGGGCGTCGTCATCGGCCGCCAGGGCGACGGCGTGCGCGAGACCTTCACGGTCCGCAAGATCAGCTTCCAGGTGGGCGTCGAGCGCACCTTCCCGGTGCACTCCCCGGTGATCGACCACATCGAGGTCGTCACCCGCGGTGACGTGCGTCGCGCGAAGCTCTACTACCTCCGCCAGCTGCGCGGCAAGAAGGCGAAGATCAAGGAGAAGCGCGACAACTGACGCGCAGGTTCTCCACAGCACCCCGGGACACGATGTTCCGGGGTGCTGTGTTTTGCGCCGGATGTGCGACCCTTGGTAGTGCCGTCTCAGAGCGGTGCGAGACTGTGAAGGAACCTTGATGACGACTGAGCCCGCCACCGCGTCCACGCCACCCGTCAAGCGGCGCCGCGGGTTCCTCATCTTCCTGCGCGACGTCCTGGTGATCGTGCTGATCGCCGCGCTGGTGTCCTTCGTCGTGAAGACCTTCGTCGTGCGCTCCTTCTACATCCCGTCGGCGTCCATGGAGCAGACGCTCATGGTCAACGACCGCATCCTGGTCGACGAGCTCACCCCGCATTGGACGGGATACGAGCGCGGTGACGTCGTGGTGTTCAAAGACCCGGGCGGCTGGCTCGACCCGCAGCCGCAGACCCCGGCGGCGCCGCCGCTCGTGCAGGCGGTGGACTGGGTTCTCAACCTCGTCGGCATCTCCGCGACCGACTCGCAGGATCATCTGGTCAAGAGGATCATCGGGCTCCCCGGCGATCACGTCGTGTGCTGCAACGCGCTCGGCCAGATCACGATCAACGGCACCCCCATCGACGAGCTCTCCTACCTGAACCTCCCGCAGGGGGACACAGCCGCGTCCAACGCGCCCTTCGACGTGGTGGTTCCGAAGGATTCCCTCTGGCTGCTGGGAGACAACCGCGATCGCTCGCGCGATTCCCGTGAGCATCAGGATCTCCCGAGCGGAGGCTTCGTGCCTCTCGCGAACGTCGTGGGCAAGGCGTTCCTCACGACCTGGCCCCTGAACCGCTTCGGGACGATCGACGGCCACCACGACACCTTCAACGGCGTACCGGATCCGGAATGACCGTCGTCGCGCCCAAGCTCACCCTCGAACGGAAGCTCCTGAGCGAGTGCGAGCTGATCATCTCGCTCGACGAGGTGGGCAGGGGCGCGCTCGCGGGACCGGTCGCTGTCGGAGCGGCCGTGATGGATGCCGCTGGTGCACGTCGTCGCGTTCCCGAAGGCCTGCGTGATTCGAAGCTCGTCACCGAGAAGCGTCGTCCGGACGTCGCAGCGCGCGCCGCGGCCTGGGTGCGTGCATCCGGTGTCGGCTGGGCCAGTGCGGCGGAGATCGACGAAGTCGGGATCATGAGGGCGCTGGGGCTCGCGGCGTCACGAGCGGTGCAAAGCGTGGTGGATCAGGGCGTCGCTATCGAGAGCGCTCTCGTGCTGCTCGACGGGAACCATGACTACGTCTCTCGGGTGCACCCGGTGCCGCTCCGCGTGCGCTCCCAGGTGAAGGCCGACCGCGACTGCGCATCGGTGTCGGCGGCATCGGTGATCGCGAAGGTCGCGAGAGACACGCACATGGCCGAGCTGCATCTCTCGCATCCTGACTACCAATGGGACAGGAACAAGGGCTATGCCAGCCCCGAGCATCGCGATGCGATCCGCGCACGGGGACTGTCTCCTCATCACCGTGCATCGTGGGCGATCACGGACGCTCCCACGCTGTTCTGATCCGCGTTCTGAGCGGCTCCGTGCCGCGCGGTGGTGCGCACGACTCTAGGATGGACACATCATGGATGAGGAAGCATTCGACGACTACGACCGCGAACTCGAGCTGGCGCTGTTCCGCGAGTACCGGGACGTCGTCTCCCAGTTCCAGTACGTCGTCGAGACGGAGCGCCGGTTCTACCTGGCGAACGAGGTGAACGTCGTCCGTCGTGACACCGAGCACGACTTCTACTTCGAGATCTCGATGAGCGATGTCTGGGTGTGGGACATCTACCGCGCTGATCGCTTCGTGAAGGCCGTGCGCGTCCTCACGTTCAAGGACGTCAACGTCGAAGAGCTGCAGCGTCGTGAGTTCGAGCTTCCGCAGGAGCTCTCCCTCGACGGCGAGTAGCCGTCCCCAAGAGGCGATCCTCGGCGAGTTGTCCACCGATTCGCGGAATGGTGAGAGCGCGCTCGCGCTCCTCCTGAGGCGGATCGGCAGGCTGTCGACATGGCAGCGAAAGACGACCTCGGCGCAGCGGGGGAAGAGCGGGCGACCCGCTATCTGATCGACCACGGGTACGAGATACTCGACCGGAACTGGCGATGTCCGCAGGGCGAGATCGACATCGTCGCCGCGCAGGGCCAGGTGCTCGCGATCGTCGAGGTCAAGACCCGTCGGTCGACGGCGTTCGGCCATCCGTTCGAGGCGATAGACGCACGAAAACGACGTAGGCTCTGGCAGCTCGCACATGCCTGGATGGAGCGGCACTCCGATCAGGTTCGGGGAAGGAAGATCCGGCTCGACGCGATCGGCGTGATCGGACCCGATCCGGATGCCGGACAACTCGAACACCTGAAGGATCTGTCATGACGACGGCGCGGACCTGGGCGGTCGCGTTGTCGGGGGTCGACGGGCATCTGGTCGAGGTCGAGGCAGACCTCTCGAATCAGACGCCGGAGTTCAAGATCATCGGCCTCCCCGACAAGGCCCTGGGTGAGGCGGTCCAGCGCGTCCACAATGCGTGCAAGAACGCGGAGCTCGACCTTCCGCGCCGACGACTCACCGTGAATCTGTCACCCGCGAGTCTTCCCAAGCACGGATCGGGATTCGACCTGGCGATCGCCGTATCGGCGCTGGCTGCAGGGGGAGCGGTGCAGCAGAGGTCGATCTCCCGCACGGTGCACATCGGCGAACTCGGCCTGGATGGTCGAGTGAGACCGGTGCCAGGGGTGCTGCCCGCCGTGTTCGCGGCGGCACGCGCCGGCTTCGACCAGGTGATCGTCCCTCATGCGAATGCCGACGAAGCCCGTCTCGTGCCGGGCATCGATGTGCGTGCCGCTCGCTCGCTGGCGGAGGTCGCCGTCTGGCACGGAGCAGATGTGGTGGTTCCGGAGGTCGATCCCGTGCCCGCCGCGGCCCCTCCCGTCGACCCCGAGGCTCACGGTGATCTGGCGGACGTGGTGGGCCAGGACGAAGCGGTGACCGCGCTCATCGTCGCGGCCACTGGAGGCCACCACATGCTGTTGAGCGGTCCTCCCGGCGCGGGAAAGACGATGCTCGCCCGAAGACTGCCGGGGATACTCCCGAGGTTGACGGAGGGCGAGGCATTGGAGGTCGCATCGATCAGGTCTCTGACCGGCGGCTCCGTCGCAGTGCTCGACCACAGAGCTCCGCTGGAGGCACCGCACCACAGCGCATCGGTCACCGCGCTCGTGGGCGGAGGGTCTCGTGCTGTGCGCCCGGGGGCGATCGTCCGTGCGCACCGCGGGGTGCTGTTCCTCGACGAGGCGGCGGAGTTCTCCAGAGTCGCGCTGGATGCGTTGAGGCAGCCGCTGGAGTCAGGGAAGATCGACGTGCACCGCGCCGGCTTCACCGCTCACTTCCCCGCGCGGTTCCAACTGCTCCTCGCGATGAATCCCTGCCCCTGCGGCAACTACGGTGTGCGAGGGGCGGAATGCGTGTGCCCGTCCATGGCCATTCGACGGTATGCGACGCGACTCTCCGGTCCCCTCCGGGACAGGATCGACATCGATCTGCGCGTGGCGCGCGTCGCAACCTCGCGGGCGGTGTCCGTTGGGCGATCCGCGCTGTCGTCGGCGGAGGCGCAGCAGCGTGTCGTCGAAGGAAGGGAGCGGGCGGCCGCTCGGCTGAAGGGCACGCCATGGCGTCTAAACGGCGATGTTCCCGGAACCTGGCTCCGCCAGACATCGCAGCGGATCGATCAGGCTGCACGGGTGCCGTTGGAGCGCGCTCTGGAACGCGGCGCCCTGACACTTCGAGGGTACGATCGCGTCCTGCGGCTCGCCTGGACCATGGCAGACCTCGAGGGCCGCGAGCGACCAGGGCTCGACGAGGTCGGGCGTGCGCTGGTGCTCAAGAGAGGCAGCACGTCGTGATGGATGCTCTGCGTCAGGACGAGGCGCTCGTGAAGGCCCTTCGGCGGGCGCGCCCCGACGATGACATAGCGGAGGTCGCGGCCCGTGTCGCGTGGAATGTCCTCGTCGAACCGGGCGATGCCGTCGCCGGAGCTCTGATCGCGGAACTGGGTGCAGAGGAGGCGCTCCGATTCGCCTTCGCCGACGACGGGGGCTCCCTCGCGTACCAGGGGCGGTCGCGCGCGCTCAGAGACGCACTCGGCAGATGGCGTCCTCGTGCCTCTGTAGACGCCGTCCGCAGCGCCGTGACTGACGCGGAGCACGTCGCGGCGACCCTGCTCCTCCCCGGCGACGGCCTCTGGCCTGAGTCCCTCGATGACCTCGGGCACCATGCACCGACGATGCTGTGGGTGCGAGGGGATGCTGCCGTCCTCACTGCGTCGCCTCGTGTGTCGATCGTCGGCGCCAGGGCATCGAGCACCTATGGAGAGTTGCTCGCGTCGGAGTTCGCAGGGGATCTCGCAGCGAGCGGAGTCGTGATCGTCTCGGGCGGCGCGTACGGAATTGACGGAGCGGCGCATCGGGCAGCGCTCGGTGTCGGCGGGGCGACCGTTGCGCTGCTGGCAGGTGGCGTGGATCGGGCCTATCCGCAGGGACATCAGGAGTTGTTGGGGGCGATCGCCAGGAGCGGCGCGGTGGTCAGCGAGGTTCCCTGCGGTACGGCGCCGTCCAAGTGGAGATTCCTGAGCAGGAACAGGCTGATCGCGGCGCTCGGCCGGGCCACAGTGGTCATCGAGGCGGGGTGGAGAAGTGGCTCGCTCAACACGGCCGGGCACGCGGCGTCCCTCGGACGTCCGCTCGGTGCGGTCCCCGGGCCGGTCACCTCCGCGGCGTCAGCGGGCTGCCATCGTCTGCTTCGCGAGTACGACGCGCGCTGCGTCACGACGACAGCGGAGATCCGAGAACTGTGGGGTGAGCCCGTTCGCGACCAGAGTGCGAATGTCACCGACCCTGAACTGACGAGGCTGCTCGACGCCCTGCCGACGCGCTCGCGCGCCTCGACGCAGGAGCTCGCGCGACGGAGCGGTCTGGCGCCCGACAAGGTCACGGCCCTGCTCGGCCTTCTCGAAGTCGAGTCCGTGGTCGACCGCAGAGACAACGGATGGCGGCGCATATCGACACGCGACCGGGGATAGGAGGCCTCCGATCGCAGCGATGTGCGCGGCGTGATCTCGAGAGCGCCTCATCTCTGACGGCGTGGACGGCACATCTGTCAGCATCACACCGAAGCGGCGAGGGTTAGCCGTGGTGAGCATCAGGCTGAAGCGGCGGGGTGAGCAGGAGGCTCAAGCGGCGGGGGTGAGCATGAGGCTCAAGCGGCGCGGTGAGCCGTGGTGAGCATGACGCCGAAGCGGCGAGGCTGAGCGGTGGTGGATGCAGGGCGGGGCAAGCTGTAGTCATGGAGTTCGCGGCGGCGGCGGAGACGTTCACCGAGCATCTGCAGCAGGTGCGTCGGCTGTCGCCGGCGACGGTGCGCGCCTATCGGTCGGACCTGCGTGACCTCGATGGCTCGTTCGACGGCGCCGATCTCGCGGCGGTCGATCTCGAAGTGCTGCGCGATTGGCTCTGGAAAGCCACGCAGAGAGGCGATGCGCGATCGACGCTCGCACGGCGCGCGGCGGCAGCCCGTTCTTTCTTCGCGTGGGCGCTCGAGCAGGAACTGATCGATCACGATCCGAGCCTTCGCCTCGTCGCGCCCAAGCGTGGGCGAACGCTGCCGACGGTGGCCTCTCAGGACGCGATGCGCGAACTCCTCGAAACGAAACAGGCTGCGGCGGTGAAGGGAGATCCGATCGCCCTGCGAGACCACGCGATCCTGGAGCTCCTGTACGGAGCCGGAATCCGCGTCTCAGAACTGTGCGGGCTCGACATCGACGATCTCGATCTCGACCGCGGCACCGCCCGTGTTCTCGGAAAGGGTGCGAAGGAGAGAGTGGTTCCGTTCGGGGTGCCGGCGCGTATCGCGGTCGCCGGCTACCTCACCCGAGCGCGTCCGTCGCTCCGTGCACGAGCCGAGACCACAACGCCCGCGGTGTTCCTCGGGGCTCGTGGGGCTCGCGTCGGACCCCGAGCCGTGTACTCGCTGGTCGCCGACGCGCTCGCCCCGTTCGTCGGGGCGGAGACCGTGGGGCCGCACGCACTCAGGCACACGGCCGCCACTCACCTGCTCGACGGGGGAGCGGACCTCCGCGCGGTGCAGGAGATCCTCGGGCACGCCAGTCTCGGCACGACGCAGATCTACACCCATGTGTCGGCCGAGCGTCTGACGGCGACTTATCGTCTGGCGCATCCCCGTGCGTGACCACGCCAGCACGTGAGCGGCTGCCTTTCTCCGACGCAATCTCGACCGCGTGCGGCGGGCCACCCCGGCCTAGAGCGGGGCGCAGCACGGAAGCAGCACCGCCCTGGGCACGTCTCCGAAGAGAAGCATCGGATTGATGTAGGCGCCGCCGAGCCGAACTCCGAGGTGCAGTGTGCCTGCGACCGCGTGCCCGCCGATCGCGACGGTCCCGATCGGCTGCCCGGCCGACACAACGTCTCCGGGGGACAGGTCTGACGTCAGCGGCTCGAAGGTCGACACGTAACCGCCGGGATGCTCGATCGTGAGCAGAGCACGGTCAACGACGATCCCGCGGAACGCCACGACGCCGTCTGCCGGTGCGTGAACGACGGAGCCGGGCGCGGAAGCCAGATCGATACCCCGGTGGCCAGGGCCGTACTCATGCGCGGGGGCGCGATAGGGAGCGGTCACCTCGTGCGCCCCGTCCAGCGGCCACGCCCACCGCGGATAGTCGCCGTCCGGATCCCCTGCTGAAACGAAGGCCCCGCTCGCAGACGCGACGGTTTGGCCTGCACGTGTGAGGGCCTCGCTCGCTGACGTGACGGCTTGGCTTGCAGGTGTGAGGGCACCGCTTGCAGACGCGACGGTTTGGCCTGCAGGTGTGAGGGTCTCGCTCGCAGACGCGACGGCTTGGACTGTAGCTGTGAGGACCCCGCTCATGGACCTGAGGACGGTGTTCCCTGTCGTGCGGATCCCGCTCCCAGGTGCGACCGGTCCACTGGCAGACATGAGGGACCCGCTGATCGGCGTGAAGACGCCGTGCGCGGGCGTGATCGCTCGGTCCGCTGACGCGAGCGCGTCGTCCGCAGGCATGTGCGAGAGCAGGAGCAGGGCGATGAGGAGAATGCTGGTGCCGAGGCGTTCCAGGGTGCGCATGAGCGTCATACTGCCCCGCACGGACAGAGACGCTGCGATGCAGATCGCGTACCGGACGGAAGCGGGGGAGAAGTGGCATCGGGTCTGCCGTCGTGAAGGAGGAGTGGAGGCGACGGCATCCTGTATGCTGAAGGGGCACCTCGAAATCGAGGTGACTACGCGTGCCCTGAGCGACCACTGCATTTCTGCGGAGGTCGTGGCATCCACTCCCACAGGTCCATCTCGCAAGAGGTGGCGGGCGTGTGTCGGGCACCAGGCAGTCCGATCATCCGATCGGCGATAACCTCAACGGCGCAGAACCGCGCCAGAACAAGGAGACGACCATGGCTGTGGTCACCATCCGCCAGCTGCTCGACAGCGGCGTGCACTTCGGACACCAGACCCGCCGGTGGAACCCGAAGGTGAAGCGCTTCATCCTCACCGAGCGCAGCGGTATCCACATCATCGACCTGCAGCAGTCGCTGGGCTACATCGACAAGGCGTACGACTTCGTCAAGGAGACCGTCGCTCACGGCGGCACCATCCTCTTCGTCGGCACCAAGAAGCAGGCGCAGGAGATCCTCGCAGAGCAGGCCACCCGCGTCGGCCAGCCCTACGTCAACCAGCGCTGGCTCGGTGGACTCCTCACCAACTTCTCCACCATCGCGAAGCGTCTCGCTCGCATGAAGGAGCTCGAGGAGCTCGACTACGAGAACCCGGCCGCTTCGGGCTTCACGAAGAAGGAGCTCCTCCTCAAGAAGCGCGAGCTCGACAAGCTGCACAAGTCGCTCGGCGGTATCCGCAACCTCACCAAGACGCCGTCCGCCCTCTGGGTCGTCGACGCCAAGCGCGAGCACCTCGCCATCGACGAGGCCAAGAAGCTCGGCATCCCGGTGATCGGCATCCTCGACACCAACGCGGACCCGGACGACTTCCAGTACCCGATCCCCGGCAACGACGACGCGATCCGCTCCGTCTCGCTGCTCACCCGCATCATCGCGGATGCAGCCGCCGAGGGTCTCCAGCAGAAGCACAACCCGGAGACGGGCGACGCCGAGCCGCTCGCGGACTGGGAGCGCGAGCTTCTCGAGACCCCGGCCGAGGAGACTCCGGCTGACGCCGCCGAGCTCGTCGAGGCCCCCGCGGTCGCCGCAGCCGACGAGGCCGGCGCCGAGGCGCACGACGAGGCCGTCGCGGTCGAGTCCGGCGAGGAGACCGCAGAGGTCGTCGCCGCCGAGGCAGCAGACTCCAAGTAATCCACGCGAACACCACGCACACACACCTACGAAGCAAGGAGCCACCACACATGGCCAACTTCACCATCGCCGACCTCAAGGCGCTGCGTGAGCAGCTCGGAACGGGAATGGTCGACACCAAGAAGGCGCTCGAGGAGGCTGACGGAGACGTCGAGAAGGCCACCGAGATCCTGCGTCTGAAGGGTGCCAAGGGCAACGCGAAGCGCGCCGACCGCTCCACCAGCGAGGGCCTCATCGTCGCCCGCGAGCAGGATGGCGCTGTGACGCTCATCGAGCTCGCCTGCGAGACCGACTTCGTCGCGAAGAACGAGCGTTTCATCGCTCTCGCCGACAAGGTCGCCGACGCTGCTGCCGCTGTCAAGGCGGACTCGGTCGAGGCGGCTCTGGCCGCTCAGGCCGGCGAGAAGAACGCCGAGACGATCATCTCGGAAGAGGCTGCGATCATCGGCGAGAAGGTCGAGCTCCGTCGCGTCCGCACCATCTCGGGCGACAAGGTCGAGGTCTACCTGCACCGCACGAGCAAGGACCTGCCGCCGCAGATCGGCGTCGTCGTCGCCTACTCGGGTGACGACGCGGAGACCGCTCGCAGCATCGCGCAGCACATCTCGTTCGCCAACCCGTCGTACCTCTCCCGTGAGGACGTCCCGGCCGACGCCGTCGAGAAGGAGCGTGAGATCGTCACCGAGATCTCCCGCAACGAGGGCAAGCCCGAGGCGGCTCTGCCGAAGATCGTCGAAGGCCGTGTGTCCGCGTTCATCAAGCAGGTCGCCCTGCTCGAGCAGGACTACGCGAAGGACAACAAGCTCTCTGTCGCCCAGGTGGCGAAGGACGCCGGTATCACCGTGACGGACTTCGCGCGCTTCAAGGTCGGCGCGTAGCACCGTCGAAGGGGTTCGGATCGTCTCGATCCGAACCCCTTCTTCATGCCCAAGAGGCACTATCTTGAATCGGGACGAGAGGACAACACCCATGACCGAACGCACCGGACGCCGCCGCGTCCTTCTGAAACTCTCCGGTGAGGCCTTCGGCGCCGGTCAGCTGGGCGTCAACCCCGACGTCGTCAGCCAGATCGCCCGTGACATCGCGGCCGCCGTCGATCGCGTCGAGATCGCGATCGTCGTCGGTGGAGGCAACTTCTTCCGCGGCGCCGAACTCAGCCAGCGCGGTATGGACCGTGGTCGTGCGGACTACATGGGCATGCTCGGCACTGTCATGAACGCCCTCGCCCTGCAGGACTTCCTCGAGCAGGCAGGCGCACCCACCCGCGTCCAGTCCGCGATCTCGATGACCCAGGTCGCTGAGCCGTACATCCCGCTGCGCGCGGAGCGGCACATGGAGAAGGGCCGCGTCGTGATCTTCGGCGCAGGGGCAGGCCTGCCCTACTTCTCGACCGACACGGTCGCCGCTCAGCGCGCGCTCGAGATCGGCGCCCAGGAGGTCCTCGTCGCCAAGAACGGCGTCGACGCGATCTACACCGCCGACCCGAACAAGCATGCCGATGCCGAGCGCATCGAGCGGGTCACCTACCGCGACGCGCTGCAGCGCGGCCTGAAGGTCGTCGACTCCACGGCGTTCAGCCTGTGCATGGACAACAACATGGATATGCGCGTCTTCGGCATGGAGCCCGCGGGCAACGTGACTCGTGCGCTGCTCGGCGAGCCCATCGGCACTCTCGTCACCGCCTGAGCGCCTCAGCGGGCTCAGAGCCCGCGACCGATAGAATTTTCAGAACACCCCGACGATAGGAGTCACCGTGATCGCGGATGTCCTCGCTGAAACCACCTCTCGCATGACGCGCGCCGTCGATGCCGCCAAGGAGGACTTCGCCACGGTCCGTACGGGACGTGCGAACCCCCAGATGTTCCAGAAGGTGCTGGTGGACTACTACGGCACGCCGACCCCGCTCGCTCAGCTCGCCTCGCTCGCGAACCCCGAGGCGCGTTCGCTCATCATCACGCCGTACGACAAGTCCGCGCTGAAGGCCATCGAGCAGGCGATCAGGGACATGCCGAACCTCGGCGCCAACCCGACCAACGACGGCAACATCGTGCGCGTGACGATGCCCGAGCTGACGGCTGACCGTCGCAAGGAGTACGTCAAGCTCGTGAAGGCCAAGGGCGAGGACGCGAAGGTCCACGTCCGCGGCATCCGTCGTAAGGCGAAAGACGAGCTGGACGCCCTGAAGAGCGAGCTCGGCGAGGACGAGATCGCTCGAGGCGAGAAGGAACTCGACGCACTCACGCGCCAGCACGTCGATCTGATCGACGACGCTCTCAAGCGCAAAGAGGCTGAGCTCCTCGAGGTGTGATCGGACATGTCCGACGATTCGCGCGAGGCCGTCGACGGCACGCCGCCGGGGCGCCGAGAGGCGCGCGGTTCGGCGACCCCGTCGGACGGCGTTCCGCTTGCCGATGAGGCCTTTCCGGCCTTCGACGCATCGAGCATCCCGCCGCGACCCTCGCTGCCCGCTCCCGTCCAGTCCGATGCTCTTCTGAGCACGGGGGAGCACAACGCGATCCGGGAGCAGTGGAGAGCGGCTCGCGATGAGCTGGGCAGCCACGTCTCCCATGCTCGTGACCAGCTCGATCAGGCGAACGAGCGGATCAAGCAGCGCAATGAGCGGATCAAGCAGCGCACCGGTCGGGACCTGATCCTCGCGATCGGAATCGGCCTCGCGTTCGGCGCAGCCCTTCTCGCCTCCCTTCTGTTCGACAAGGTCTACTTCGTGCCGCTGGCGCTGGCCGCCGCCCTTCTCGGGGTGTACGAAGTCACGCTCGCGCTGCGTGGTGCCGGTCGACGGATCGATCTGGCACCGCAGCTCATCGCCGCGGCTCTGCTGGTAGGCCCTGCCTACTTCGTCGAGATCTGGCTCGTCTGGGTGATGCTCTTCCTCGCCGTGGCCTTCGTGATCGTGTGGCGACTTGTCGCGCAGATGGTCGAGAAGGACGGGCGCACCTACGGGGATGTCCTCTCGGATGCCGTCATCGGCGGATTCGTCCAGATCTATGTGCCCTTCCTCGCAGCGGTGGCGCTGATCCTGCTCCGTCAGGAGGGTGGACAGTGGTGGGTGCTGAGCTTCATCGCGATCGCCGTCGCGGCCGACACGGGAGCGTACGCTGCCGGCCTGGCCTTCGGTAAGCACCCGATGGCCCCCAGGATCAGCCCGAAGAAGACCTGGGAGGGATTCGCCGGGGCCGTCGTCGCGTCGATCACCGCCGGCGTGCTCCTCGCGCTGTTCCTCCTCGAGCTGCCGTGGTGGGCCGGAGCGATCTTCGGAGTCGCCATCCTGCTGTCGGCCACTCTCGGCGATCTCGCCGAGAGCATGCTCAAGCGTGACATCGGCATCAAGGACATGAGCTCCTGGCTGCCTGGGCACGGGGGGCTGCTCGATCGCCTCGACAGCATCCTGCCGTCGACGATCCCCGCCCTGTGCCTCTACTTCCTTCTCTCTCCCTGGGTGGTGCTGTGATGGCTTCAGAAGATTCTCTCGCTCTCGACAAGACCGAGGCTCCGCCGGCGTTCTCTCTCGTCAGCGGACGGACCCGCGGGTACCACCGCGCTGCCGTCGACACGTTCCTGTCCGCGGCTCGCACAGCGTTCGAGGGCGGCGGTGACCTGACCGCGGCGGATGTCCGCGTCGCGTCCTTCCCTCTGGTGAAGAACGGCTACGTGGTGGCGGAGGTCGACGCGGCTCTCGGTCGTGTCGAGGACGCCCTCGCCGGACGCGAGCGCGACAGGGTCGTGCGCTCGCAGGGTGCGGGCGTCTGGGTCGAGCAGGCCCGCGAGGAGGCCCAGGTGATCCTGGATCATCTGGCGCGGCGCAAGCGTCATCGTTTCGCTCGAACCGGTGTGCTCACGTTCGGCTACCGGATCGACGAGGTGGACCACGTCGCCGCACGCATCGTTCGCTACCTTCGCGACGGTGAGGCGCTCACGGCCGAGCAGCTGCGCTCTGCCGCCTTCCGCATGCAGCGCGGCGGGTACCGCGAAGAGCAGGTGGATGCGCTCATCGATGCGACGGTCGACGTCATCCTGGCCGTTCGCTGAGAGTTCAGAGGCCCGTCTCAGAGATGACCGGTAGACTTCCACGCATCGTGAACTCCCGAAAAGACATGATCTCCGAACGAAACGACGTGACGACTGCTCCGGCATCCACGGCGTTGTCGTCGCGCACGGGAACCCGCGGACGTCGGGCGGCAGGTATCGTCGCCGCTCTCGCGGTCGTCGGATTCGCGGGCGCCATGGTCGCGCCGACCGGTATCGCGCTGGCCGATCCGCCCGCAGAGGCCGCGACCGAATCGGCGTTCTCGGCGGCCCTGGTCGACACGCAGAACCTCACCGTCACGGTCGAGGGTGCGACGATCGCTCCGATCGAGCGCGGCACCTTCTCGGTCTACGTGACCCCAAAGCCGACCCCGACGGCGACGGCGAAGCCGGCCTCGACGGGCGGCGGAGGGGGAGGTGGACCGCTCTTCTACACGGGCGGCGGCGCTCCCGCCGAGTGGATGTCGGCCGCAGGGATCGCCGAAGGCGACTGGGGATACGTCGACTACATCGTCTCCCGCGAGAGCGGATGGAATCCCAACGCGACCAACAGGAGCTCGGGCGCCTGCGGACTCGTCCAGGCTCTCCCGTGCAGCAAGGTCCCGGGCAACGGCTACGACCCGGTGGATAACCTGCGCTGGGCGACCGGTTACGCGACCGGCCGTTACGGCAGCTGGGCGGGCGCGCAGGCGTTCTGGTCGAAGAACCACTGGTGGTGAGCTCGGGTCATGGCCCGCTCACGAAAACGCCGTCCGGCGCGCCCTGACACCGACGACTCCCTCGATCGTCTGCTCTCCTCCTGGAAGCGCACCGAGGTGCGCCGCGGCGTCGAGTGGACCGTGCAGCCGGTCTCGGGCGCCCAAGCTCTGAAGGACTACATCTGCCCCGGATGCGGTCGCTCCGTCGAGGCGGGGACGGCTCATCTCGTGGCCTGGCGTGCAGACGGGGTGCTCGGCGATGCCGCCGACCTCGCTGCGCGCCGTCATTGGCATTCGCACTGCTGGAGGATTGCATGACCATCGAGATCCGTGGCCCCCTGGAGCTGCCGGCGGCGCGTGAGGACATCGTCCTGCAGACGGCGGATGGTCTCACTCTCGTTGGCGAACTGGCTCTTCCCGAGGCGCATGCGCCTGTCGCGACGCTGGTGACGCTGCATCCGCTCCCGACGGCCGGCGGATTCATGGACTCCCACATCCTCCGGAAGGCGGCCGCCCGTCTCCCCGCGCTCGCGGATCTCGGAGTGCTGCGCTTCAACACGCGCGGGACGACGTCGCCCAGAGGAACGAGCGACGGCGCGTTCGACGGCGGAGCGGCCGAGCAGTTCGACGTCGCTGCCGCGATGGACTTCGTCCGCGAGCGCGCTCTTCCCCGTCCCTGGCTGGTCGGCTGGTCGTTCGGCACCGAGCTCGCGCTCAAGTACGGCCGAGAGCACGACATCGAGGGCATCATCCTGCTGTCCCCACCGCTGCACCGCGCCACCGAGGCGGAGGTCGCCGCATGGGCGGAGACCGATCACGAGGTGGTCGTCCTCGTTCCGGAGCTCGACGACTACCTGCGCCCGAAGGAGGCGGCGGACCGATTCGCGTCGATCCCTCATGCCCGGCTGATCGCCGTCGAAGGCGGCAAGCACCTCTGGGTGGGGGAGAGCCAGACGAGGCGGGTCCTCACGGAGATCGTTGCGGCCGTCAATCCTTCCGCGCTTCCGCTGGCCACGCACTGGCCGACGGACTGACGACGGATCAGCGTTCGTTCATCCGGGGGATCAGCACCTGCCGGTAGATGATCAGGACGCTCGCGGCCACAGGGATCGCGATGAGGGCGCCGAGCAGGCCCAGGAGGCTTCCACCGGCGAGAGCGGCGACGACCACGACCGCACCGGGGACCGATACCGCCCGACTCATGATGCGCGGCGAGATGATGTACGCCTCGATCTGCATGTAGATGAGGTAGTAGATGGCTGCGGCGATCGCGGTCGCGGGGGAGCCGAGGCCGGGGATCAGGCACGCCAGCACGATGATCGTCGATCCCGTCAGCGTGCCGACGAGCGGGATGAGAGAGAAGAAGAAGGCGACGACGGCGAGGACCGCGGTGAACGGCGCCTGGATGATCGAGAGGAAGATCATGCTGAGCACGCCGTTGATCGCGCCCTGCGCGACCTGACCCATGACGTAGTACCCCACGGAGTCCGTGATCTGCTCGGCGAGGTCGATGAAGCGCTCGCGCTTCGACGCCGGAGCGAGCTGGTAGACCGCCCGCTTGAGTGACGGGGTCGACGCGGTGAGGTAGATGGTCAGGATCAGCACGATGAACGCGCCGAAGAGCCCGCCGAGGATCGCCCCGCTGGCGGCGATCACACCCTGGCCGATCTCCGCGAGATTCGTGTTGAGCCAGTCCTCCAGGTAACTGAAGACCTTGTCCACATCCAGATTCGGGAAGGTGGCGACGATCCAGTCCCGCGTGTCGTCGATCAGGTTGCTGCGCTGCACGATGGCCGTGATCTGCGCGACGAGCTCGGAGATCTGATCGACCAGCACCGGCAGGACGATCAGGACGATCCCGGCGAAGACTCCGAGCACGGCCAGGATCGTCACGAGGACGGCGAGCCAGCGGGGGAGACGGCGCCGCTCGAGGAAGGACACGAGCGGGTCGAGGCCGAGGCTGAGGAACAGTGCGGTGCCGACGTAGAGCAGGATCGTCGACAGATTCTGCAGGCTGCCGATGAGCATCACGCCCAGACCCACGCCGAGCGTCGCCACGAGGGCGGTGCGGAACGGGTTGTGGATCTTCATCGGAGCTCCTCGGGAGAATCGGCTGAAGCAAGGCTATCGAGCAGAGCCCTTCCGGACGCTCCCGACGTGCCGTGGAGCCGGTCCGCCGACGCCCTCGTGGGCAACACACAGGAGCGTTCGCTAGGCTGGAACGTCGAGTGTTGCGATTCGGACGGATGTCCGAGGCGCGTGAGGAGACTATTCGTGCGTTTCGTATGGGCCGTCGTGGCCTTCGTGCTGGCCACGGTTCTGATCGGTGCGGGCATCGCACAGCGAACCATCTTCCTGGGTCCCGACTCGCAGCAGACGACGGTCAAGGTCGAGGAGCCCGCTCCGTTCGTGATGCTGGACGGTGACGTGGTTGTACGAGGTGTCGGCGAGCCAGGCCTTCATGTCGGCCGTACGACCGTACGCGGCGAAGATGTCTCCGCCTCCCTGCACGATCAGCGTCTGCATCCCTGGGTGCTGGCGCAGCACGTCACCGTCCAGCATCACGAACGGAGCGGGCTCCTCGACCTTGACCGTCGTCTGCTGCGAGTCGGGACCCAGGA
>NZ_PCOT01000008.1 GCF_002979415.1 Microbacterium sp. MYb72
CGCTGCCTGGCTTCCGTCCAGTCGGCGCGGTGTGGCTCACGGACATATGTCGCGCTCGGAGTGTTTCACGTGAAACATCTAGGGGTATCCCCCCCACACCACGGAGGCCTCTTCCGCACCGCGGGGACCACTTCCTCGAGCAACGCGGAGCAATCTGTCCCGGGAGCATCACCCGAAACCAAGACTCGTGCGTCAGGACCGGCGCTATCCGCCGAGCGCGCGAGTCCCAGTGACAGCGATCTCCGGTGTCAACATCTCAGGGCGCAGCTCACGTCGAACCGCAGCGAGAATGTTCCGGAAGACGTATTCCTGGGAAGATTCACACCGACGCAAGAGCTGCCCCAGCTCAGCGGCCCACAGCGCAACGGGGACGCGCAGCCATCCATCGCACTCGAACGCAGCGCGAAGTGACCGTCGCGAGCTTCGAAAGACGATGCCGACTCGCCCTGTCCCGGTATCCATCGCAAGTACCTAGGCAGTCAAAGCACGTGAAGAGCAGGCGCAGTCCGCGGTTCCGCCACCGACAAGAACCGCAGCTCTCATCCACATCGATGTTTCACGTGAAACACCAACCCTGGTCAGCGGACGCGAGCTCGAACGACTCGGGTGGTCTCGGTGAGAACGCCCTCACCGAGGACCTCAACGCGTACATCTGCGAGGCGGAACTTCTTGATCTGCTTCTGCGCCGCGTCGATCTCGTTCGCGGCGTTGAGCCCCTTGAGGAGAGTGAGCTCTCCTCCGTCACGCACCAGGGGTGCAGTCAGCGGGATCAACGTTCGCAACGCGCTGACCGCGCGGGCGGTGACGACGTCGAAACCCTCTGGGCGGCGCACGTCCTCGGCGCGAGCGCGGAGCACCTCCACGTTCGAGAGGCCCAATGACGACACCTGCTCGTTGAGCCAGGTCACGCGACGCTCCATCGGCTCGATGAGCGTCCACTGCACATCCGGACGGGCGATCGCGAGAACCACACCGGGCAGGCCGGCGCCGGATCCGATGTCCGCAACCGAACCGTGGAACAACGGAGCGGCGATCACACTGTTGAGAATGTGCCTGGTCCAGAGGCGGGGGAGCTCGAGTGGACCGATCAGGCCCCGCTCCTCTCCCTCACGCACAAGGGCATCGGTGAAGGAACGGGCCACATCGATGCGATCGCCGAACAGCTCGGCCGCGATCGCGGGCTCGACCTCGACGTCTCTCATGACTGGACTCGCAGAATCACGTGAGGTCTCAGCGACGACGCAGTACGGTGTGGCGATCCGCGCCCTCACCGTACGACTCCGAGACAAGGCCCTGATCAGCGGCAATATCGTGGACGAGCTTGCGCTCGTAGCTGGACATCGCCGGCAGGGAGGCCTGTGATGCCCCATCGTCCAGCTTGGCGGCGGCGGCATTCACGAGCGTCTCGAGCTGACGACGACGCGTGTCGCGCGAACCGCCGATGTCGAGGATGAGGCGCGAGAATGCACCGGTCTTGTTCTGCACGGCCAGGCGAGTCAGCTCCTGTAGAGCCTGCACGGTGTCGGGTGCCGAGAGCAGCGACAGTCCATCGCCCTCCGCCTCGACCGACACATAGGCGCGGCCCTGACGAACGTCGAGGTTCAGATCACCGTCGATGTCGGCGATGTCCAACAGCTCCTCGAGGTAGTCGGCAGCGACGTCGCCCTCGTTCTCCAGCTGAGCGACGGTCGGCTCGACCGCCTCGGTCAGGTTCTCGCTCATGCGCCGGATCCCTTCTTCTTCGCACGCTTCTTGCCCACGGGCTGCTGCCTCTTCGGGGCCTCGGCCTTGGCCTTCTCGACCTCTTCGACGAGACGCTGCTGCTCCGCCTCGAACACTGCCATGGGAACGACCTTGCCGGAGGAGTCGATCGCCTTGCCCTTGCGGGCCAGTCGCTCCTCGCGGGCCTTCGCCGCTTCAGAACCGGGCGTCGGCATCTCACGGATGACCAGGAACTGCTGACCCATCGTCCACAGGTTCGAGATGAACCAGTACACGACGACGCCGAGCGGGAAGAAGACACCCGAGAAGATGAAGCCCAGCGGCAGGATGTAGAGCATGATCTTCTGCATCTGGTACGCCTGGCCGGTCTTGGCCTCGGGCGACAGGTTCTTCGAGATGATCTGCAGCTGAGTGAAGAACTGCGAGCCGATCATGAGCACGACGAGCGTGACCAGGATGATGATCGCCGTGGTGTTCTGCTTCTCCCACGCGTTGCCGAGAGTCTCGTGCAGAGACGCGACGCCGAAGAGCTTGGCGTCGTAGAACTCCTTCGTCAGCTCCGGGCTGAGGAGACCGACACCACCCAGACCGGCCTCGGCGTGCTTCTTGACGTCGCTCAGCACCGAGTACAGCGAGAAGAACACCGGCATCTGCACGAGGAGCGGAAGACAGCTCGACATCGGCGTCGTGCCGTGCTTCTTGTACAGGGCCATGGTCTCGCGGCTCATCGCCTCGCGGCTGAGCTGGTCCTTCTTGCCGCGATACTTCTCCTGCACTTTTCGCAGTTCAGGAGCGATTTCCATCATCTTTCGCTGGCTCTTGATCTGCTTCACGAAGAGCGGGATCAGAGCAGCGCGGACGACGATCACGAGTCCGACGATCGACAGCACCCAGGTCAGACCGGATGCCGCGGGGAGTCCGACGGTCGTGAGGAGCCAGTGCCAGGCGACGAGCACGAGCTCGACGAGCCACTTCAGCGGCCAGAGGATCGTGCCGAGCAGGTCGAAGCCGCCGGACGCAGCTCCTGACGGAGACGGCGACGGCGTGGCCGCAGCGAGCAGGAGGTCAAGACCCACTGTTCAGTCCTTTCGGGCAGGGACGACGAAACCGTGTGAAGTCAGGTCGTAGCGGAAGTGTTCATGCGGACGAACGTCGTCGACGCCGCCGCGAGTCCAGGGATTGCAGCGGAGGATGCGCCATGCCGAGAGCAGCGTTCCCCGCGCGGCGCCGTGCTGTTGCACCGCACCTACAGCGTAGGCGGAACAGGAGGGGTAGTACGCGCACACGTCGCCGTACATCGGTGAGATCACCCTGCGGTATCCGGTGAGGAACCCGAGCACGAGGTTCCGAGGGATCAACGGGATGCCGCGGATCAGGTCATGCGCATCGAAGTGCGCCGATCCGATCGACGAGGCGGGAAGCGCGCTCATGCCGTCACCCGGTTCAGGCGTCCGAGACAGCGGTTCACTTCGGTGCTGAGCTCCGCGTAGCTCGCCGTCGCGGATGCAGGAAGGGCACGGATGACGACATCCGTGCCCTCTGGAACCAGCGGCAGGGCCTCAGCGCAGACTGCTTTGAGTCTGCGCCGGACGGTGTTGCGCACCACGGCGCCACCCACCTGCTTGCTGATGATGAATCCGAACCTCGCGGCTCTGCTCTCGCCCGTCGACAACATGGACGTCACGACGCGGGACCCGCCACAACGGGATCCGCGTCGAACGACCAGTCGATAGTCGCTCCCGCGGGTCAACCGAAAGGGGCGGGCGAGCACAGCGGGTTACGCGGAGAGCTCGACGCGGCCCTTCCCGCGGCGAGCCGACAGGATCGCGCGGCCGGCACGGGTGCGCATGCGGGCACGGAAACCGTGCTTCTTGGCGCGGCGGCGGTTGTTGGGCTGGAAGGTGCGCTTGCTCATGGGATCACTCCGGGAATGCTGTCACCGGAACCATTTCGACCGGAGACATAGGGAACTGCCGTTCAGGCATAAGTCAACCGACTAAGGGTACGTCTTGACGGCGCGCAGAGCAAATCTGCGCGCTCAGAGGCCAAGGTGCGACCACGATCCGCACAGCTATTATCCACAACCTGTGCGTCCTCGCGAGACGCAACACGCCCGCGGATTTTCAAGGGCAGGTTGCCGTTCTCAGCCCAGGTGACTACCGTGGCATCCGAAGTTATCCACAGGGGGGACGCGATTCCGAGCATCCCTCCTCGATCCCCTGCCCGGAGCGTCATGTCCTCACCTGCCCAGCCCGACGTTCCGATCTGGACCACGGTGCAGGATCTGCTGGAGGCGGACGACCGGGTCACGCCGCAGCTGCAGGGATTCCTCAGCCTCGCCGTGCCGGCGGGCGTCATGGCCGCGACCCTCTATCTCGAGGTGCCCAACGACCTCACCGCCGCCCAGATCAACAAGCGGCTGCGGCTGCCGATCATGGAAGCCCTCGCCCATGTCGGCGAGGACGTCACCTCGTATCGCGTCGTGGTGAACCATGAGCTCGCCGAGCAGCCGACGGCACCCATCGCGGTCCCCGACTACGGGCGTCAGGAGTCTCAGCGCCCTGAGTCGCCGATGGAGCAGCCCACCCCGCTCCGCCACGAATCGCGCCTGAACCCGAAGTACACCTTCGACAACTTCGTGATCGGCCAGTCCAACCGCTTCGCCCATGCCGCAGCGGTCGCTGTCGCGGAGGCTCCGGCCAAGGCCTACAACCCGCTCTTCATCTATGGGGACTCCGGGCTCGGCAAGACCCACCTCCTCCACGCGATCGGCGACTACGCGCAGTCCCTCTACGCCGGGGTGAAGGTGAGATACGTCTCCAGCGAGGAGTTCACGAACGACTTCATCAACTCGATCGCGAACAACCGCGGAGCCGCGTTCCAGGCGCGCTACCGCGAGGTCGACATCCTCCTCATCGACGACATCCAGTTCCTGCAGGGTCGCGCCGAGACCCAGGAGGCGTTCTTCCACACCTTCAACACGCTGCACGACCACAACAAGCAGGTCGTGATCACCAGCGATGTGGCGCCCAAGCTCCTCACGGGCTTCGAGGACCGGATGCGGAGCCGCTTCGAGTGGGGTCTCATCACCGACGTGCAGGCCCCCGACCTGGAGACGCGCATCGCGATCCTGCGCAAGAAGGCGCAGAGCGAGTCCCTCCACATCCCCGACGAGGTCCTCGAGTACATCGCGACCGTCGTCTCCTCCAACATCCGCGAGCTGGAGGGCGCACTCATCCGCGTCTCGGCGTTCGCGAGCCTCAACCGCTCGGCGCTCGACATCTCCCTCGCCCAGACCGTGCTGCGCGACATCGTGGACACGGCGGAGGACAACGTCATCTCGCCGACCGACATCATCACGGCCACCGCGCAGTACTTCAAGCTCACCGTCGATGACCTCTACGGGTCGAGTCGATCGCAGCAGATCGCGACCGCACGGCAGATCGCCATGTATCTGTGCCGTGAGCGCACGAGCCTCTCGCTCCCGAAGATCGGGCAGCTGTTCGGCAACCGCGACCACACCACCGTCATGTACGCGTACAAGAAGATCAGCGAGCTCATGAAGGAGCGGCGCTCGATCTACAACCAGGTGACGGAGATCACCACGCAGCTCGGCCGCCGCTGACGGCCTCGACACACGTCTTCCGACGAAAAGGGGGACACGGCATCCGTTCGGACGCTGTGTCCCCCTTTTTGCCGACTTGACAGCCCTCTGAGCGATCGGATATCACGTTTTCACACATGTGGATAACTTGTGGATGAATCGTGTTTCGGTCGGGACGGATGTGGGGTTAACGGGAGAACCTGTGGATAACTACGGGAGTGTCCACAGGTCGACGGATGCTGCGAACCCGCGGATTCCTCAGGGATTCCACAAGTGACAAGCGTGTAGTTCCTTACTCGCGACTGCTTTCCACCGAGTTATCCACAGTATCCACAGCTGTTAACACCGTTAAGGAGTTAACCCGTCTTAAGCGCGATCCGATCACCAGACGGTGCGGAGAAGCCGCGGCGGCCCTTCGAATCACAAGTCGTAGGGAAGTGTTCGACTGTGGGGCTAGCATGGGAAGCCCTGCACCGGCAGGAGCGATCACGTCTTGTCATTCGACGACGATGTGGCTGTCAAGAACGACCGAGTCATCAAGAAACGACGAGGAGCACCCGTGAGGTTTCAGGTCAACCGCGATGTCTTCAGCGAGGCTGTCTCCTTCGTGGTCAAGCTGCTCCCGCAGCGCAACCCTCAGCCGATCCTCGCCGGTGTGCTGATCGAAGCCGACGGATCCGGTCTCACGCTCTCGGCGTTCGACTACGAAGCATCCGCCCGCACCACGATCGAGGCCACCGTCGACACGCCTGGCACGATCCTCGTGCACGGCCGACTGCTCTCCGACATCGCCAGCCGTCTCCCGAACGCGCCGATCGAGATCGCCGTCGAGGACGACGGCGGGATCACCGTCAGCTGCGGTTCCGCACGATTCACCCTCGCGGCCATGCCCGTCGAGGAGTACCCGTCGATCCCGGAAGTCTCCGGTTCCTCCGGTGTCGTGCCGGCCGACGACTTCGGCACCGCGATCTCGCAGGTCGGCTTCGCGGCATCCCGCGACGATGTCACCCCCGTCCTCACCGGTGTGCAGCTCGAGGTCTCGGGCCAGAGCCTCAGCCTCGTGGCCACCGACCGGTACCGCGTCTCCCTCCGCGACGTCCCGTGGGACGGAGCCGAGGTCGAGAGCACTGCGCTCGTCCCTGCTCGCACGCTCGTCGAGGTCGGCAAGACCTTCGGTCACGCCGGCACGATCCAGGTCGCGTTCTCCGGAGCGGGCGACCGCGAGATCATCGCCTTCACCGCGGGCAACAAGACCGTCACGTCGCTGCTGATCAAGGGCAACTTCCCGCCGGTCCGCCGCCTCTTCCCCGAGCAGACCGACCACTACGCCGTCGTCAACACCGCCGACCTCATCGAGGCCGTTCGTCGTGTGTCGCTCGTGCTCGATCGTGCCGCTCCGCTGCGCTTCACCTTCTCGAGCGAGAGCGTGACGATGGACGCGTCCGGCAGCGAGCACGCCAGGGCATCGGAGTCGGTCGACGCGATCCTGCACGGTGGCGACGAGGTCACCCTCGGGCTCAACCCGCAGTACCTCATCGAGGCGCTCGGCGCGGTGAAGAGCGAGTTCGTGCGGGTCACGTTCACGTCCAGCGACAACGCGAACAAGCTGAGCCCGGTGCTCATCACCAGCCAGACCTCGGTCGACCAGGCCGGACTCGACTCGTTCAAGTACCTGCTCCAGCCGAACCTCCTCCTGCGCTGATCCGCAGCGGCATCACGCCTCGCCGAACGCTCGGATCAGGCGTCCTCAGGATCGTTCCTGACGACGGTTTTCCGGTCCCCGCGTGGCGGGCCCGGCCGAGAAGGCCGAAGATCACCTCTCAGACGGATCCTCCGCCACCCCGCGGAACCGTCCAGGGGCTCAACCGGGTGGACAGCAGGCCGAGATCGACTGTCGGACCCGAAAGGTAGGCTGACTCCGTGATTGTGGAGCACCTGAGTCTGGTCGATTTCCGCAATTACGCGACCGCAGAACTCACCCTCCACCGCGGACCGAACGTGCTCGTCGGCCGCAACGGACAGGGCAAGACGAATCTGGCCGAAGCGGTCGTGTTCCTGGCCACGCTCGGTTCGCATCGGGTGTCGTCGGATGCGCCGATGGTGCGCGACGGCCAGGAGTTCGCGATCATCCGCGCCCGGCTCTCCCACGGAGAGCGCAAGGTCCTCGCCGAGGTCCAGCTGAACAGGCAGGGATCCAACAAGGCGCGCATCAACGGGTCGCCCTCGAAGACCAGCGAGCTGCCGCGGTACGCCCACGTGGTCCTGTTCGCTCCGGAGGATCTGCAGATCGTCCGCGGCGACCCCTCGTCGCGTCGACGATTCGCCGATCAGCTCCTCATCCAGCGCACACCCCGCATGTCCGCAGTGCTCGCCGACTACGACCGCGTGCTCAAGCAGCGCACCGCACTGCTGAAATCGGCGCGGGCCCGTGGCATCCGCGGGGAGGCCCTCACGACCCTGGACGTCTGGGACGACAAGCTGGTCTCCCTCGGTTCGGAGATCATCGTCGCGCGCCAGCGGCTCGCGACCGATCTGCAGCAGCCCGTGGCCGATGCGTATGCGGCGATCGCCGGCGCCGACCACCGTCCCCAGCTGGAATGGGCGCTCTCCGTGCGTGGAGGCGACCCCGAAGACGGGCAGGATGATGCCGTCACGGAGACCACTGGCGATATATCGGAGATGTTCCGCGCGTCACTCGCGGCCAAGCGCACGCAGGAGCTCGATCGCGGACTCACCCTGACCGGACCGCATCGCGACGACCTCGTCCTCCGCGTCCGCGACCTTCCCGTCAAGGGCTACGCCTCGCACGGAGAGTCCTGGTCGGTCGCCCTCGCCCTGCGTCTCGCCTCGGCCGAGCTGCTCCGCAACGAATCGCCCGCCGGGGACCCCGTGCTGATCCTCGACGACGTGTTCGCCGAACTCGACGCCGATCGGCGTCAGCGGCTGGCCTCCCTCACGTCCGGCTACGAGCAGGTGGTGGTCACCGCGGCCGTGGAGGAGGATATCCCCGAGGTGCTGCACGCGCACGTGGTGCGCATCACCGCAGGGACCATCAGCGACGAGCGGGAGGAGAGCCATGACTGACATCGCCGCGGCATCCGACACTCCGGAGACCGTCGCCACCTACCTGCGGCTGCGGGGCCTCAAGCCCAGCTCGAAGAACTGGAAGCGCAAGCGGCGCATCGCGGACGACGACGAGAACGCGCCGTTCACGCCGGGTCGCGACCCCGGTTCGCTCGGCGCGGTGCTCGACAAGCTCACCCGTGACTCCGGCTGGCAGACGACCCTGGCCCGTGAGGACCTGGTGCTGCAGTGGGCCGAGCTCGCCGGTTCCGACACGGCCAAGCACTCCGAGCCGGTGTCTCTCGAGCGCGGGCTCCTCACCGTGAAGTGCGACTCGACGGCGTGGGCGAAGAACCTCCAGTACATGCGGGCGACCATCCTGACCGAGATCGGCAGGAGGTACCCGGATGCCGGCGTCCAGAACCTCCGCTTCATCGGACCGGACGTCCCCTCTTGGAAATGGGGTCCCAGAGCCGTTCCAGGGCGGGGTCCTCGCGATACCTACGGGTAGGGGACCAGATATGGGGTCCGAATCGCTCAGAAGGGCACACACGGCGTTCTAGCGCACATATCGAGACGAAAACCCCTTAGAATGGGAGTTCGTAATATCGATGTGGAGAATGCCCTCTGATGACGCCTGAATCCCCTGCTGACGAGACGGAATCGACCAACGGGGGAACCCCCGAGAACGAGGGCACCACTGCACCCGCACCCAAGGCGCAGCAGCCCGGTGAGTACGGCGCGGACTCGATCCAGATCCTCGAGGGTCTCGAGGCGGTCCGCAAGCGCCCCGGTATGTACATCGGCTCCACGGGTCCGCGTGGTCTGCATCACCTGGTGTACGAGATCGTCGACAACTCCGTCGACGAGGCGCTGGCCGGGTACGCCGACACGATCTTCGTGACGCTGCTGGGCGACGGCGGAGTCCGCGTCGTCGACAACGGCCGCGGCATCCCCGTCGACCCGCACTCCTCCGACCCGTCGAAGTCGACCGTCGAGGTCGTCCTCACGATCCTGCACGCCGGCGGAAAGTTCGGCGGCGGCGCCTATGCCGTCTCCGGCGGTCTGCACGGCGTCGGCTCCTCGGTGGTGAACGCGCTCTCCACGCGCTTCGACGTCGAGGTCAAGCAGAAGGGCTTCGCCTGGCGCCACAGCTTCGCGAACGGCGGCGTGCCGCAGCAGCAGCTCGAGAAGGGCGAGGCGACAGACGAGACCGGAACGAGCATCACGTTCTGGCCGGATGCCGAGATCTTCCAGGAGACGGTCGACTTCGACTACGACACGCTCCGGACCCGCTTCCAGCAGATGGCGTTCCTGAACAAGGGACTCCGCATCGAGCTGAGCGATGAGCGTCCCGACTCCGCGTACGAGACGGAGGAGGACGGGCAGGCCGTCACGAAGCAGCCGAACGACGTGTTCTTCTACGAGCGCGGACTCGTCGACTACGTGGAGTACCTGAACCGGGTGCGTCACGCCGAGGTCGTCAACGACGAGATCATCGCCTTCGAGTCGGAGGACACCGAGCGCAAGATCTCCCTCGAGGTCGCGATGCAGTGGACCACCTCGTACACCGAGAACGTGTTCACCTACGCGAACACGATCAACACCCACGAGGGCGGCACGCACGAGGAGGGCTTCCGTGCGGCGCTGACCACCCTCGTGAACAAGTACGCCAGGGCGAACAACATCATCAAGGAGAAGGACGACAACCTCTCCGGAGATGACGTCCGCGAGGGGCTGACCGCGGTCATCTCGATCAAGCTCGGCGAACCGCAGTTCGAGGGACAGACCAAGACCAAGCTCGGAAACACCGAGGCGAAGGCCTTCGTGCAGAAGGTCGTGGGCGACCAGCTCGGCGACTGGTTCGAACGCAACCCGAACCAGGCGAAGAACGTCATCCGCAAGGCCATCGACGCCGCGACCGCTCGTCTCGCCGCCCGCAAGGCGCGTGAGACGGCCCGTCGCAAGAGCGTCTTCGAGTCGGCCGCGATGCCCGACAAGCTCAAGGACTGCACGAGCAAGGACCCGTCGATCAGCGAGATCTTCCTCGTCGAGGGTGACTCCGCAGGCGGTTCTGCCGTGCAGGGTCGCGACCCGCACACCCAGGCGATCCTGGCGCTGCGCGGCAAGATCCTCAACGTCGAGCGCGCGCGTCTCGACAAGGCCCTGGGCAACAAGGAAGTCCAGGCGATGATCCAGGCCTTCGGCACGGGCATCGGCGAGGAGTTCGACATCGAGAAGGCGCGGTATCACAAGATCGTGCTGATGGCGGATGCCGACGTCGACGGCCAGCACATCACGACGCTGCTGCTGACGCTGCTGTTCCGCTACATGCGCGGACTCATCGAGGCGGGCTTCGTGTACCTCGCGATGCCGCCGCTGTACCGCCTGAAGTGGTCGAACTCGGCTCACGAGTACGTCTTCAGCGACGCCGAGCGCGACGCCCTGCTCAAGCACGGCCTCGACAACGGCAAGCGCATCCCGAAGGATGCCGGCATCCAGCGCTACAAGGGTCTCGGCGAGATGAACCCGAAGGAGCTGTGGGAGACCACGATGGATCACTCCACGCGTACGCTCCAGCAGATCACCATCGAGGATGCCGCGGCGGCCGACGAGATCTTCAGCGTGCTGATGGGTGAGGACGTCGAGTCCCGACGCAGCTTCATCCAGCGCAACGCCAAGGACGTCCGCTTCCTCGACATCTGATCCCTACATACACAAACACGCGAATCGGAGGCTACCGCCACGCATGACGTGAGGACGCAGGGATGCCGCGGAGCGAGCATCGGGAGGGGCCCGCGAAGCGGGAGGGTCCCCGCTCTGCGAGCGAAGCGGCATCCCGGAGTCCGGTAGCCACAAAAGAATCGAACGAGAACCATGACTGACGACATCCGCCCCGAGCCGGAACACGAACACGGCAAGATCGACCAGGTCGACCTGCAGTCGGAGATGCAGCGCAGCTACCTCGACTACGCGATGGCCGTGATCGTCGGCCGCGCGCTCCCCGACGTGCGCGACGGCCTCAAGCCCGTGCACCGCCGCGTGATCTACGGCATGTACGACGGCGGATTCCGCCCCGACAAGTCGTTCTCGAAGTGCGCGCGCGTCGTCGGCGAGGTCATGGGTCAGTACCACCCGCACGGCGACTCGGCGATCTACGACGCCCTCGTCCGTCTGGTGCAGCCGTGGTCGCTGCGGTATCCGCTGGCCCTCGGCCAGGGCAACTTCGGCTCCCCCGGCAACATGGGCGCCGCAGCCCCTCGGTACACCGAGACCAAGATGGCCCCGCTCGCGCTCGAGATGGTGCGCGACATCGAAGAGGACACGGTCGACTTCACCGACAACTACGACGGTCAGACCCAGGAGCCGACGGTCCTCCCCGCCCGCTTCCCGAACCTGCTCGTCAACGGTTCGGTCGGCATCGCGGTCGGCATGGCGACCAACATCCCGCCGCACAACCTCCGCGAGGTCTCGGCCGCCGCTCTCTGGGCGCTGGACAACCCCGGCATCTCCCGTGAGGAGCTCCTCGAGGGACTGATCCAGCGCATCCCCGGTCCTGACTTCCCGACCGGCGCGCAGATCCTCGGCACCAAGGGCGTCCACGAGGCGTACCGCACCGGCCGCGGCTCGATCACGATGCGCGCCGTCGTCAACGTCGAGGAGATCCAGGGTCGTACCTGCCTCGTCATCACCGAGCTCCCGTACCAGGTCAACCCTGACAACGTCGCGGTGAAGATCGGCGATCTCGCCCGTGACGGCAAGATCACCGGCATCGCCGACATCCGCGACGAGTCCTCCGACCGCACGGGTCAGCGTCTCGTCGTCGTCCTCAAGCGGGATGCCGTCGCCAAGGTCGTGCTGAACAACCTCTACAAGCACACGCAGCTGCAGGAGAACTTCGGCGCGAACATGCTCGCGATCGTCGACGGGGTGCCGCGCACCCTCGCGATCGACGGGTTCGTGACGAACTGGATCACCCACCAGCTCGAGGTCATCGTCCGTCGCACCCGCTTCCGCCTGGCCAAGGCCGAGGCGCGCATGCACATCCTGCGTGCGTACCTGAAGGCGCTCGACGCGCTCGACGAGGTCATCGCGCTCATCCGCCGCTCGCCCACGGTCGACGAGGCGCGCAGCGGACTGAAGGCGCTGCTCGACATCGATGACGACCAGGCCGACGCCATCCTGTCGATGCAGCTCCGCCGCCTCGCGGCCCTCGAACGTCAGAAGATCCTCGACGAGGCCGCCGAGCTCGAGGTGCAGATCGCCGAGTACAACGCGATCCTCGCCGACGAGGCGCTGCAGCGCGACATCATCCGCGAGGAGCTCACCGGCATCGTCGACCGCTTCGGCGATGACCGCCGGACGCACATCCTGCACGGCTTCGACGGCGACGTCTCGATGGAAGACCTCATCGCCGAGGAGGAGATGGTCGTCACCGTCACCCGTGACGGCTACATCAAGCGCACGCGCAGCGACAACTACCGTTCGCAGCACCGCGGCGGCAAGGGCATCAAGGGCGCCCAGCTGCGGGCGGATGACATCGTCGAGCACTTCTTCGTGACGACGACGCACCACTGGCTGCTGTTCTTCACCGACAAGGGTCGCGTCTACCGCTCCAAGACCTACGAGGTGCCGGAGTCGGGGCGCGACGCGAAGGGCACGCACGTCGCGAACCTGCTCGCGCTGCAGCCGGGCGAGAAGATCGCGCAGATCCTCGACATCCGCGACTACGAGGTCGCCGAGTACCTGGTGCTCGCGACGCGCAACGGCCTGGTCAAGAAGACGAGCCTGTCGAGCTACGACACCAACCGTCAGGGCGGGGTCATCGCGATCCGTCTGAACGATGACGACGAGCTGGTCTCGGCGCTCATGGTGAACGCCGAGGACGACATCCTGCTGATCAGTCGCAAGGGCATGTCGGTCCGCTTCAGCGCGACCGATGAGGCGCTCCGTCCGATGGGCCGAGCGACCGCCGGCGTCAAGGGAATGAAGTTCCGCGGCGGCGACAGCCTGCTCTCGGCATCCGTCGCCGCCCCCGGCCAGTACGTGTTCGTGGTCACCGACGGCGGCTACGCGAAGCGCACCGCGATCGACGAGTACCGGGTCCAGGGACGTGGCGGATTCGGCATCAAGGTCGCCAAGCTGAACGACGATCGGGGCACTCTCGCGGGTGGTCTGATGGTCGCGGAGGACGACGAGGTCTTGGTGGTTCTGTCCAGCGGCAAGGTGGTACGCTCTGCCGTGGCCGAGGTCCCCGCAAAGGGCCGCGACACCATGGGAGTGGTGTTCGCACGGACCACGGACGCAGACCGCATCCTCGCGATCGCCCGCAACGGCGAACGAGGACTCGGCGAGGACGAGGCCGAGACGGATGCCGACCCCGCGGCTCCCGAGACGACAGACACCCCTGAGGAAAACGCATGAGCACAGTAGCCGACAAGCTGGCGAAGAAGTCCACGCGCAAGACCAGCGGCAAGCAGGTCCGCCTGCGCCTGGTCTACATCGACTTCTGGTCGGCCGTGAAGCTCTCCTTCCTGGCGGCCGTCGCGCTCGCGATCGTCACCATGGTGTCGTTCTTCCTGATCTACATGGTGCTGCAGGCCACCAACGTCCTCGCTCAGGTCGACGGCTTCGTCTCCAGCTTCACCGACAACAGCGTCCGTCTGTCGGAGGTCGCCGGCCTCCCGCAGGTCATGGCCTTCGCCGCGGTCGTGTCGATCCTCAATCTGATCGTCGTGACTGTGCTCGGCGCCGTCGTCGCCGGCATCTACAACCTGGCGGTCAAGGTCACGGGCGGACTGCTCGTCGGCTTCATGTCGAACTGATCTTCACAGAGAACGAAGGGCGGATGCTGCGGCATCCGCCCTTCGTCGTTCTCAGGCGACGCCCGTGGTGCCGAGCAGGGTGCCGATCAGCCAGGTCACGGCGAGAGCGAGCGCGCCGCCGATCACGAGACGCACCGAGGCGCGCACCGGTTTCGACCCGCCGATCCTCGCGCTCACCGCACCCGTGACGGCCAGGGCGACGAGCACGGCGACGAAGGTGACGGGCACTCGCCACGCCGGCGGCGGCAGCAGGATCGCGAGCAGCGGCAGCAGGGCTCCGAGCGTGAAGGCGATGGCGGAGGACATGGCGGCGTGCCAGGGGTTGACCAGATCGTCCTGGTCGATGCCGAGTTCGACCTCGAGGTGCGCCGAGAGCGCGTCGTGGGCGGTCAGCTCCTCGGCGACCTTGCGAGCCGTCTCCTCGCTGAGACCCCGTTCCCGATAGAGCGAGGTGAGCTCCGCGAGCTCCTGCTCGGGGAGGGTGCGCAGCTCCTCCTTCTCCTTCGCGATGAGCGCGCGCTCACTGTCGCGCTGGCTGCTGACCGACACGTACTCTCCGAGCGCCATGGAGATGGCGCCGCCGACGAGCCCCGCGATCCCCGCCGTGAGCAGTGCCGCGTTGTCGGTCGTGGCGCCGGCGACGCCGACCACGAGCGACGCGACCGAGACGATGCCGTCGTTCGCGCCGAGCACCCCCGCTCGCAGCCAGTTCAGCCGCTGGCCGAGTCCTGCACCGTGCGCTTCGCCTTCATGAGTGGTCATGAGGCCAGTGAACCAGAGACCCGGTGTACAGGTCGACGGCGCAGGGTAGGGAAAACCCGAAGTCGAGAGTCCGGGTGCCTCCGTGTCGCGGGTCGCGGCGTCACCGTACCTTGGGACTATGACCACACAGACTGCGACCCCACTGCAGGAGGGCACGGCGAGACCGCCGCTGCGGATCCTCCTGACGATCCTCCATCTCGCCGCGCTCGGCGTTCTGGGCGCAGGCATCTTCGGAATGCTGACCGGCCTGTTCGGCGCCGGACTCGGGCTCCTCTTCGCCTTCGGCATCGGCATCTTCCTGCTGATCGGCCTCGTCTACGCGCTCTTCGGCCTCGGCTGGTTCGAGGTGGCGCGAGTCGGTTCGCTGTACCGCGTGCCGGTGGCGCCGCTGCGTCGCCGCACCAGCGACCGCCCCGGCTTCAGCGGATGGGCCCGCTCCCTCGGGCGTCAGGTCATCGACGGCCGGATGTGGAGGGCTCTCGCGAACTTCGCGCTCGCGTGCATCGCCGGTGTGATCGTGCTGCGTCTGTTCTGGACCCTCGTCTGGTCGGGCATCATCTCCTTCGCACCGCTCGCGGGCGACGGAGAGGTGGACGGCCCGTTCGGCTCCCTCGTGGATGCGGCATGGGCCCCGGTGATCGGTGCGCTCGGCGTCGTGCTGAGCGCCGCCGGCATCGTCGGTCTCGCCCTGCTGCACCGCACGCTGTCGCTCGCGATCGTGGCGCAGAGCCGCGAGGCCGAGCTCACCGAGCGCGTGCGCACCACGACCGCGCAGCGCGAGGGCGCCGTGCGGGCGGCCGACCTCGAGCGCACCCGCATCGAGCGCGACCTGCACGACGGCGTCCAGCCGCGGCTCGTCTCCGTCGGCATGACGCTGGGACTCGCGCATCAGAAGATCGACGACGACCCGGCAGCCGCGAAGGACCTCATCGCCGAGGCGCACACCTCGACGAAGGCGGCGATCACCGAGCTGCGGCAGCTGGCCCGCGGCATCCACGCCTCGGTCCTCGACGACCGCGGACTGGACGCTGCACTGTCGGCCCTCGCGAGCCGCTCCCACATCCCCGTGAGTCTCGACGTCCGCATGGACGGACGCTGCAGCCGCGAGGCCGAGGCCGCCGTGTACTTCGCGATCGCCGAGTCACTGACCAATGCCGCCAAGCACTCCCGTGCGAGCGAGGCGCGGGTGACCGTGCGGCTTCGCGAGGGAGGCACACTGTGGGCTCGCGTCGAAGACAACGGCATGGGCGGCGCGCAGGTGCAGCCCGGCGGTGGACTCGACGGCATCGCCAACCGCATCCTCGCCGCCGGCGGCACGTTCCGCCTCGACAGCCCTGCGGGCGGACCCACCAGCCTGGAGGTGAACGTGCCATGCGCATCCTGATCTGCGAGGACTCCGTCCTGCTGCGCGAAGGACTCGTGCGACTGCTCGAGGACGCCGGCCACCAGGTGGTCGCCGCTCTCCCCGACACCGATGGCCTCGCCGAGGCGCTGGCGGATGCTGCGCCCGAGCTGTGCATCCTCGATGTGCGCCTCCCGCCGACGTTCACCGACGAGGGGATCCGCGCCGCGCTCGCGCTGCGGGCCACCGATCCCGCGCTGCCTCTGCTCGTGCTGTCGCAGTACGTCGAGGAGCGCTACGCATCCGACCTCATCGCCGCACAGGGCGGCCCCCTGGGCTATCTGCTGAAGGACAGGGTCGCTGACGTGTCGGAGTTCCTGGAGTCGGTCACCCGCATCTCCGAGGGTGCGACCGTGCTCGACCCCGAGGTCGTCGCGCAGCTGCTCACGAGACGCAACAAGGACGACCGGATGCTGCGGCTCACCGAGCGCGAGCGCACCGTGTTGGCGCTGATCGCGGAGGGAAAGTCGAACCAGGCGATCGCCGCGCTGCTCTTCCTCTCTGAGGCGAGCGTCGAGAAGCACATCACCTCCATCTTCCAGAAACTGGGCTTCGAGCCGGACGAGTCGGGCAACCGCCGTGTGCTCGCTGCCCTCGCCCACATCGAGAACACCGGCGGCCCGACGCCGCCCGCAGGCCAGACAGGAGCCGCACGATGAGCACCGAACAGAACCCCCTCACTCCCCCTCCCGCGTCTTCGCCGGCTCAGGTACCGGCTCCGGCCCAGCCTCAGGCTGCGGCTCCGCGACCGGGCGGGACGAGCTGGATCACCGTCACGCTCGCCGTGATCGGCGGGCTCGCGCTGGTCGGAACCGGAGCGACGGCAGCGGTCGCCGCATCCGGAGATCTGTCTCGCAGCGACACCGTGCTGGAGCTCGACGTCACGGGCGTCTCGGAACTCGACCTCAACGCGAGCGCGAGCGATGTGCGTGTCGAGTTCGGCGACGTCGACCAGGCGCAGCTCGCCGTGACCGGCGGCCGCGGCGGCCCCTGGACGCTGCAGCGCGACGAGGACGAGCTGCTCGTCCGCGGACCGGAGACGGTGTTCGGCTGGTGGTTCGGCGGCTGGTTCGACGACGACCGTTCGGTCGTGCTGACCCTTCCGTCCGAGCTGCAGGGGCTCGACGCGTCCTTCACTCTGAGCGCGGGCAGCCTCGACGTAACGGGGCGCTTCGGGGAGCTCGACACCGAGCTGTCGGCGGGCGACCTGACCATCTCCGGGTCGGCGTCGTCTCTCGACGCCGACGTGAGCGCCGGCAGCGCCGACATCCTCCTCGACGGCGTGCGCGAAGCCGACTTCGCCGTATCGGCCGGCGACCTCACGGTCGAGCTCACCGGTGCAGCGCCGAGCGAGACCTCGATCGACGTGAGCGCGGGCGGTCTCGACCTGAGCGTCCCCGCCGGCGAGTACAACATCACCCAGAACGTGAGCGCGGGAACGCTCGACAACAGGCTCGACCACTCCTCGAGCTCACGGAACTCGATCGATGTGACCCTCGCCGCTGGCACGGTCACGCTGCGTCCGGGCAGATGATCGAGAGGCGGATGCCGGGCCGAAACGCCCGGCATCCGCCGTACACCTGCCTCGATTCGGATTTTGTCGGATCTTCCGGTAAAGTCTTGGAGGTTGACGGGGCTATAGCTCAGGCGGTTAGAGCGCTTCACTGATAATGAAGAGGTCCCAGGTTCAAGTCCTGGTAGCCCCACCCTTAACTCAAGAAATCCCCATGAGGGGCCTTAGCTCAGTTGGTAGAGCGCCTGCTTTGCAAGCAGGATGTCAGGAGTTCGAATCTCCTAGGCTCCACAGATGCGAGAAGGCCCCCGAGCGCAGCCCGGGGGCCTTCTCGCATCTATCGGGTTGAGTGATTCGGGGAGCCCTGGAGCGAAGCGGAAGGGCGGAGTCTCCTAGGCTCCCCGCACACGGAGTCTCCTAGGCTCCACACACACACGGAGTCTCCTAGGCCCCTCCACACAGAGCACCTTCTCCTCCTGTCGGGAGGAGATCTCACGCTCGGGCTGAGGTTCGTGCGTCATTTCTCCGTCCGAGAGTGCGTTCTCCTCCCGGACGTGCGGTGCCCCGTCATCCCCACGACTGGCATCATGAAGCCATGACCGGGTACGAAGACGCCGACGCGGCACGGCATCGGGTGCGGCTGCCGGAGCACGACGGCTCGGCCCCGCTGCTGAACATCGGTGCCTTCTCCCGCTACGCCGGTCTGAGCGTGAGGATGCTGCGGCACTACGACGATCGGGGCGTGCTGATCCCGGCCGTGGTCGATCCGTTCACCGGATACCGGCGCTACACCGTCGAACAGCTGCGGATCGCGGGGCGCATCCGTTCGTTGCGCGATGCGGGGTGCGGCATCGCGCTGATCATGGAGCTGCTGCCCCTGTACGAGGAGTCTCCCGCGGTGCTCCGGGATCGGCTCGACGTGCATATCGCCGGTCTCGAGGAGGCGGCTCGTCAGCTCGCGGCGCAGAGAGACCTCGCGCTGACCCTGGCCGCAGACCTCGGATCGACCGGATCGGTGGTGAGCGAGCGGATGTTCCCGTCCGCGCGCGTACTGCGGTTGCGGCGCACTGTCGCCTGCTATCCGGCCGAGGGCGAGCTGTGGGCGGATCTGCGGACTCTGATGGCTTCTGCGGCCGGCGTCGACCCCTCCGGGTTCGGTGACCTGGTCGGTGCGACCTACTTCGACGAGGAGTATCGCGACGAGGATGTGGAGATGGCGATCTGGCGCGACTATCGCGGCTCCTTCACACCGCAGGGCGGATTCGAGGTGGTCGACCTTCCCCCACAGAGGGTGGCGTGGACGACCCACCACGGCGGGTTCGACGGCATCCATCGGGCGACCGAATCGATCGGCGCGTGGATCGCGACGCAGGGTCGCACGCAGGTCGGTCCTCTCTTCAACGTCTACGTCGTCGGGCCGGGTCGCGAGTCAGACCCCGACAAGTGGGTGACCGAGGTCAACGTCCCCATCGGCTGACCCGTCAGAGCGGTCAGCCTCTCGTGGCTTGACCCTCGCACAGTGGTAGATCTCAGACTCGATCCGAGAGCATCGCAGCGGGCGATGCCGCGGATCGGAAGGACGATCGCAGATGAGCGAGTCGAGCATGAACACCGTGAACTACTTCGAGGTCGGCACGCCGGACCCCGAGGCGGCGAGGGCCTTCTACGGACAGGTCTTCGGCTGGGAGTTCGGACCGGCCGGACCCGCCGGATACGCCATGGTGAACGGGAACGCCGGTGGCCTGTGGGACACCAGCGGGATCGGATCCGGAACGTGGGCCGTGTTCTACGTCGAGGTGGCCGACGTCGAGACGAGCGTCGCCGCGGCGACCGCGAACGGGGCTCAGATCGTGCTGCCCCCGGTGGACAACGGAGCGATCATCTTCGCGCACCTCTCCGATCCGGCGGGCAACCGGTTCGGAGTCTGGCAGCGCAAGAACGCCGACTGAACGGCAGGCTCCGCCCTGCGGTCGTCGCGGCCGCAGGGCGGCTCCGGAATCCGACCCGGAGATTCACACCCATGACGTCATGCTGCCCTCTTCGGGAGTCTGCTGCGAGGGCCGGATCAATCCCGCCCCGCGAACCTCCCCCGCGTCTCCGCATCGGCGACGTACACGACGAGCTGCACGTCGGTCAGGTCAGACGGACGCAGCTGGTGGTGCTCGAACACGAGGCGGCCGAGGGTCGGATGCAGGAACACCCGCTCGCGCGACTCGAAGCCGCCGACCCCGTGGCTCTCCCAGCGTTCGCGGAACTCGGGGCTCGCGTCCATCAGCCGGCCGATGACGTCGCGGTAGCGCGGGTCGCCGAGCCTCGGTCCGGCCTCGGCTCGGAACTCGGCGAGGAACCGGCGGCTCGTGTCGTCCCAGTCGTCGAGGAGCGACCGCACCGCGGGGTCGGTGAAGATGAGCCACAGCAGGTTGCGCTGCTCGGGGGGCGTCGTGGCGACGTTGGGGTACAGCCGCTCGTAGGCGCTGTTCCATCCGGCGATGCCCCAGTCCGGGGCGAGCGCGTAGGCGGGGTGCTCATCGAGGGCGTCGAGGAATCGCTGCACGTGAGCGGGAGCCGTCTCGACGGCGACGCTCGAGCCCGGACGACTGGGGGCGAATCCCGCGAGCGTCAGCATGTAGTCGTGCTCCGCGACGGTGAGGTGCAGCGCGGTGGCGACGGCATCCAGTACCTGCCTCGACGGGTTGATGTCCCTGCCCTGTTCGAGCCAGGTGTACCAGGTCACGCTCACGCCGGAGAGGAAGGAGATCTCCTCGCGCCGCAGGCCGACCGTGCGGCCGCGGCCCGCGGGGGGCAGACCGAACGCCGCCCGGTCGAGCAGCGACCGTCGGGCGCGCAGGAAGGCGCCGAGCTCGCTGCGCTGCTGGTCGTCGGTGGTCATGGATCAAACCTAGTGCTCTCACTACTAGTATCAGCGCCGTCTTCCGACGACATCGGGAAGACGTCAGGGTGGAAGAATGCCCACCCCTCTTCGCTCCCGCACCGTCACGCACGGACGCAACGCCGCCGGCGCCCGCGCGCTCTTCCGCGCCGCCGGCGTCAACGCCGCCGACTTCGGCAAGCCGATGATCGCCGTCGCGAACAGCTTCACCGAGTTCGTCCCCGGTCACACGCACCTGCAGCCCGTCGGGCGCATCGTCAGCGACGCGATCTCCGCGGCCGGCGGCATCCCGCGCGAGTTCAACACGATCGCGGTCGACGACGGCATCGCGATGGGCCACGGAGGCATGCTGTACTCCCTCCCCTCGCGCGACCTGATCGCCGACTCGGTCGAGTACATGGTCAACGCCCACCAGGCCGACGCCCTGGTCTGCATCTCGAACTGCGACAAGATCACTCCCGGCATGCTCATGGCCGCCCTGCGCCTGAACATCCCCACGGTCTTCGTCTCCGGCGGACCGATGGAGTCCGGCCGGGCGACCCTCGTCGACGGCAGCGTCCGCACGCTCGACCTCGTCGACGCGATTTCCGAGGCGGCGAACGACACGGTGTCGGACGCCGACATCCAGCGCATCGAGGAGAACGCCTGCCCCACGTGCGGCTCGTGCTCCGGTATGTTCACCGCGAACTCGATGAACTGCCTCGTCGAGGCGCTCGGGCTCGCCCTGCCGGGCAACGGCTCGGTGCTCGCGACGCACACCGCCCGCCGCGCGCTGTACGAGAAGGCCGGCGAGGTCGCCGTGCAGATCACGCACCGCTTCTACGACGAGGACGACCGCTCGGTGCTGCCGCGCGAGGTCGCGAGCTTCGCCGCCTTCGAGAACGCGATGGCCCTCGACATCGCGATGGGCGGATCGACCAACACGATCCTGCACCTGCTCGCCGCGGCGCACGAGGCCGGCATCGACTTCGGCCTCGACGAGATCGACGCCGTGTCGCGCCGCGTGCCCTGCCTCGCGAAGATCGCCCCGAACCCCGCCTACGGCCGCATGTACTACATGGAGGACGTGCACCGGGCCGGCGGCATCCCGGCGGTGCTCGGCGAGCTGCGCCGCGGCGGACTTCTCGACGAGAACGTCAGCACGATCCACTCCGCCTCCTTCGCCGACTGGCTCGACGACTGGGACATCCGCGGCGGCAAGGCCACCGAGACCGCCAAGGAGCTGTGGCTCGCGGCCCCGGGCGGCGTGCGGTCGTCGAGTGCGTTCTCGCAGTCCGAGCGCTGGGCGACTCTCGACGAGGATGCCGAGAACGGCTGCATCCGCGACATCGACCACGCCTACTCGGTCGACGGCGGCCTCGCGGTGCTCCGCGGCAACATCGCCGTGGACGGCGCCGTGGTGAAGACGGCGGGCGTGGACCCGTCGATCCTCGTGTTCTCCGGGCCCGCGGTGGTGTGCGAGTCGCAGGAGGAAGCGGTCGCGAAGATCCTCGGCAAGAAGGTGCAGCCGGGCGATGTCGTCGTGATCCGCTACGAGGGGCCCAAGGGCGGACCCGGCATGCAGGAGATGCTGCACCCGACGTCCTTCCTCAAGGGCCGCGGGCTCGGCAAGGTCTGCGCGCTGATCACCGACGGCCGCTTCTCCGGCGGCACGTCGGGACTCTCGATCGGCCACGTCTCCCCCGAGGCGGCCGCGGGCGGCGTCATCGCCCTGGTCGAGGACGGCGACATCATCGACATCGACATCCCCTCCCGGTCGATGAGCCTGCGCGTCGACGAGTCCGAGCTCGAGCGTCGCCGCGAGCGGCTGCTGGATGCCGGCGGCTACCGCCCGGTCGATCGCCAGCGCCCCGTGTCACTCGCGCTGCGGGCGTACGCGGCGATGGCGACCTCGGCCGACCGCGGCGCGGTGCGCGATGTGGAGGCTGTCGAGCGCGCGATGCGCGAGCAGGAGCTCCGCAGCGCGGCATCCCTCGCCTGATCCGGCGTCACCCGCGCGCCGCTCGGCGCTGAGGGGTCACATGACGTCGGGTCTGAGCCCTCGGACTCGACGTTTCGTGACCCCTCACCGAGGCGGTGCGACCTACGCCGGGCCGGGCGGACTCAGCCGCGGGAGATCAGCCGCATCGGGAGCACGACGTTCTCGAAGGGGCGCGAGCGGTCGCTGAGTCGGGCGACCGCGAGGCGTGCGGCCTGACGCCCGAGCGCCTCGACGTCTCCGGTCACGACGGTGATGCCGAGCACCTGCGCCCACTCGGGGTCGTCGAAGCCCAGTACGGCGGGGCGAGCGGATGCAGGCATCCCCGCGAGCTCCTCCATGGCGCCGAGCAGGATCCGGTTGTTCCCGGCGACGATCGCGGTCGGCGGATGCGCGAGGGCGAGCAGCTCCCGCACGCAGGCGCGTGACGAGCCCACGTCGTGCGCGTCGGCGCGCAGCAGCTCGCGCCAGTCGGAGCCCGCGGGGTCGAGCACGTCGCCCATGCCCGCCATGCGCTGCCGGTAGGTGGGGAGCCACGCGTAGTCGCCGATGAACGCGATGCGCCGATGCCCGGCGTCGATGAGGTGCCGTGCGGCGAGCCGTCCGCCCTCGCGGTTGTCGAACACGACCGAGTCGGCCTCGACCTGCTCGGCCGGCCGGTCGACGAACACGACGGGGATGCCGCGGGCCTGCAGTGATGCGTAGTCGCGGTGGTCGGGCATCGCCGAGACGGTGATCACGGCCTTCGTCTGCCGGTCGGCGAGGTCGTGCGCGACCCGTCGCTCCTGCTCGGCCGATTCGCGGGAGTTGGTCACCGAGAGGTGCATCCCCCGCGGGCGGATCTCGTCTTCGATGCCCTGCGCGAGGGCGGAGTAGAACGGGTTGGTGAAGTCGCCGGTGATCAGTCCGATCGAGTCGGCGAGTCGCCCGGAGGCCAGGAGGCTGGCGGCGGAGTTGCGCTGATAGTCGAGCTCCCTCGCCGCGTCGAGCACCACGGCGAGCGTCTTCTCGCTCACATACGATTCGCCGCCCAGGGCGCGGGATGCCGTCTTCAGACTCACCCCCGCGCGCTCGGCGACCTGGGCGAGCGTCGGACGCGCCGGCTGCTCTGCATCCGATCTCGTCATCGTCTCCCCTGTGGTCGTCGGCGGGCATCCCCATTATCGCGGCGGATGCGTCGATCATGTCTTCCGCGCTCCACCGTCGCTGTGGTAGCGTCCTCATCATATGACAGCGCTGTCATGAAGTGGACAGCGCCGCGGCAGCACACCCGTCGGCCGCAGACGACACATCGCAGTGGAGTTCAAGGAGCAACCATGACCGTTCCATCCCCGAGGAACGCACGACCCGGCCGTCGCGCCTGGGCGGCGGGAGGCGTCGCCCTCGCCGTGACCCTCGCCATGCTGACCCCGATGCAGGCGATCGCCGCCGGCGGCACGACGTTCCGTTCGTCGTTCGAGACGACGGATGCCGCGCCCGTGCTCACCGGCACGGGCGCCGCCGTCAACGTCACCGGCGACCGCTTCACCCCCGGCAGCGTGCTCGGCCAGGTGTCGGCGGTCACGGCATCCGCTCAGAACACCCCCAACGAGGGTGCCGCCAACGTCGCCGACGGCAACGCGGGAACGAAGTGGCTGGCGTTCCAGAACACCGGGTGGGTGCAGTACCAGCTGAGCACCCCGCAGCCGATGGTGCGCTACACGCTCACCTCCGGCGGCGACGCCCAGGAGCGCGACCCCAAGGACTTCCGGGTGCAGGGCTCCAACAACGGCACCGACTGGGACACGGTCGACCAGCGCAGCGGCGAGCTCTTCACCGGTCGCGGCGAGACCCGCAGCTTCACTCTCGCGACGCCGAGCCCGGCGTACACCTACTACCGTCTCGACGTGCAGGCCGTGCGCGACCCCAGCAAGAACATCCTGCAGCTCGCCGGCTGGGAGCCCATCGCCGTCGACGGCGCGACGCCCCCGCCCAGCGACCTCTTCCTCGCGACCGGGTCCGGTCCCGCCAGCTCCGACACCGCCAAGACCGGCGTCGGCTTCACCGGCGTGAAGGCCCTGCAGTACACGGGCCGCACCCTCGCTGCGGGCCCCGCCTCCTCGACCTCGACCCTGTACAGCGACGTCGACATCGCGGTCGCCGACGACACCGCCCTCTCGTACGCCGTCTTCCCGGTGCTCGACGGCGAGCAGACGTACGCGGCCACCTTCGTCGCGGTCGACCTGCGGTTCACCGACGGCACGACCCTCTCCACCAGCGGCGCCGTCGACTCCTACGGCTACGCGGCGAACGCGAAGGCCAAGGGGCAGTCGAACAGCCTGTGGCCGAACCAGTGGAACAGGGTGACCGTCGATCTCGGCCAGTTCGCCGGCCGCACGGTCGACGACGTCCTCTTCACCTACGACCACCCCGGCTCCGACGTGCACGCCGTCGAGGTGCCCACGGCGGGCACGGCCTTCACGGGCTGGCTCGATGACATCTCCATCGCCGAGGTCGCGCCGCGCGACATCTCCGACGGCCTCGTGTCGTTCGTCGACACCCGTCGCGGCACGAACTCGACCGGCGGCTTCTCCCGCGGCAACAACTTCCCGGCGGTGGCCTGGCCGAACGGCTTCAACTTCATCACCCCGATGACCAACGCCGACAACGCGGGCACGCTGTACCAGTACCAGCGCGCCAATAACGCGCAGAACCAGCCGACCCTCAACGGCATCGGCATCTCGCACGAGCCGAGCATCTGGATGGGCGACCGCAACTCGCTCGCCGTGATGCCCGCCGCGAACGGCAACCCCACGTCCTCGCTGAACGACCGCAAGCTCACGTTCAGCCACGACAACGAGATCGCCCGTCCCGACATCTACAGCGTCGGCTTCGACAACGGCATCCAGACCGATGTCACCGCCACCGACCACGGCGCCATCTACCGCTTCGAGTTCACGGGCGACGCGAGCTCGGTCGTCATCGACCAGCTCGTGAACTCCTCCAAGCTCTCGGTCACCGGCGACACCGTGACCGGTTGGGTCGACGGCGGCTCCGGCTGGCCGGGGCGCACGCGGATGTTCGTGTACGGCACGTTCGACCGCCAGCCCACGGCATCCGGCGCCACCACCAAGGGCGACCGCAACGGCACCGCACGCTATGCGGCGTTCGACACCTCAGGTGACCGCACCGTCGAGCTGCGGCTGTCGACCTCGTTCATCTCGCAGGATCAGGCGCGCAAGAACTTCGACTTCGAGCTCTCCGGCGTCTCCTTCGACAAGGCCCATGCCGCCGTCGAAGCCGCGTGGAACGACCGCCTCGGCGTCGTGCACGACGTCAAGGGCGCGACCGACGCGCAGCTGGTCAACCTCTACTCGAGCCTGTACCGCCTGAACCTGTACCCGAACTCGCAGTTCGAGAACACGGGAAGCGCGGCCGATCCGGTCTACAAGTACGCGAGCCCCGTCTCCCCGACGACGGGATCCGCGACCGACACCCAGACCAACGCCAAGATCGTCGACGGAAAGATCTACGTCAACAACGGCTTCTGGGACACCTATCGCACGGCCTGGCCGCTGTACTCGCTGCTGTACCCCGACGTCACCGAGGACCTCGTCGACGGGTTCGTGCAGCAGTACCGCGACGGCGGCTGGGTGGCGCGGTGGTCGTCGCCGGGCTACGCCGACCTGATGACCGGCACGAGCTCCGATGTGGCGTTCGCCGAGGCGTACCTCGCCGGATCCCTCGACACCGACACGGCCCTCGAGGCCTATGACGCGGCGGTCAAGAACGCGACCGTGCTGCCGCCCTCGAACGACGTCGGCCGCAAGGGCATCGCGCAGTCGATCTTCCTCGGATACACCGAGGCGACGACGCATGAGAGCGCATCGTGGGGCCTGGAGGGCTTCATCAACGACTTCGGCATCGCGGAGATGGCGAAGGCCCTGTCCGAGGACCCGAAGACCCCGGCCGATCGCATCGAGCGGCTGAAGGACGAGGCCACCTACTTCGAGGCCCGCGCCGAGCACTACGTCGAGATGTTCAACCCCGAGGCGGGCACGTTCACCTCGCGCAACGCCGACGGCTCCTGGACGTCCGGCGCGGACTTCGACAAGAAGGCGTGGGGCGGCGCCTTCACCGAGGCGAGCGCCTGGACTTTCGGGTACCACGCTCCCCACGACGTCGACGGACTCGCCGCGCTCTACGGCGGCAGGCAGGGGCTCCTCGACAACCTGCACCAGTTCCTCACGACCCGTGAGAAGGCCGACTACTCCGGCATCCACGAGGCTCGGGAGGCGCGCGACGTGCGCCTCGGGATGCTGGGCATGTCGAACCAGATCTCCCACCACATCCCCTACGTGCTCGCCGAGGCCGGCGACCCGTCCGGTGCGCAGAAGCTGATCCGCGACATCCAGGACCGCCTCTTCGTGGGCTCCGACATCGGCCAGGGCTACCCCGGCGACGAGGACAACGGCGAGTTCTCGGCCTGGTACGTGTTCTCGGCCCTCGGGTTCTACCCGATGGAGGTCGGATCGGGGAACTACACGGTCGGCACGCCCCTGTTCGACAGCGCGACGCTCTCGATCGGCGACACCGACCTGGTCATCAACGCCCCAGGCGCGTCCAGCGGCAAGGACTACGTCGCCGGCGTCAGCATCAACGGCACGGCCGTCTCCGACACCACGTTCGACGGCGACCTCGTCCGTGCGGGCGGCACGCTCGACTTCACGATGAGCGCGCAGCCCTCGGCCTGGGGTGCGAAGGACCTCACGGAGCCGCTCGCGGTGCCGACGAGCCTGGTCGATGCGACCAAGCCCGGACGCGGCATCCTCACGGCCGCCGACGGCACCCCGGTCGGCGCGCTCGTCGATGACAACATGAACTCGAAGACGACGTTCGCGGGCACGACCGCCGAGCTGGTGTGGACGTCGCAGTCCGGTCCGGTCTCGATCGGGCAGTACACGCTGACGGATGCCGCGAAGGGCAGCGCCCCGTCGAGCTGGACCCTCTCGGGCTCCACCGACGGCGTGAACTGGACCGAGCTCGATTCACGCACGGGGGAGACGTTCGCGTGGGACACCCAGACCCGGCCGTTCACGGCGAACGGCGAGGGCGGCTACACGAGCATCAGGCTGAGCCTCACGGGTGCGGGCGATGCCCTGTCGCTGTCCGAGGTCGAGCTGTTCGCGAAGGCCGCAGGGGCCGACGGACTGTCGATCACCCCGGCCGTCCCGCAGCGGGTCGCCGCGGGAACGTCGTTCACCGGCCGCCTCGGGACCATCATCGGCGAGGAGACGGATGCCGCCGGCTACACGGTCACGGTGGACTACGGCGACGGCACCCCGGTGCCGAGCGTGAAGCTCACCCGCGACGATCTCGGCGGCTGGAAGGTGAGCGCTCCGCACACCTTCGACGCTCCGGGCACGTACACGGCGACGATCGTGGTGCGCGACTCGACGGGCGCCACGGCATCCGGTGCGGCGACCGTCACGGTCTACCGCGACGAGACGCTCGTCGGCAGCTTCAACGGCGTGTGCATCGGCGACCTCAACCTGACCGCCGCGAACTGCGACGACCAGGGCTACGGGTACTACCGCGACAAGCTCGCCGCCGACGGGTTCGTGCAGGGTCAGACCCTGACGCTCCCCGGCTCCTCCCTCACCTACGATCTGCCCGCTGTCGCCCCCGGCGCCCCGGACAACATCACCGGAGAGGGTCAGACGATCCGCCTCGACCTCGGCACCGGCGCGACGCAGCTCGCCTTCGTCGGCACGGCGACGGAGAAGGCGCGTCAGCCTGAGGCGGTGCTGCACTTCACCGACGGCACCGAGCAGCGCGTGCAGATCTCGTTCGGCGACTGGGTGGGAGCATCCGGCAGCCCGGCGTTCGGCAACTCGGTGATCGCGGTCTCCGAGGGACGCCTGTCGGGTACCGGCGCGGAGTCCAGTGTGAAGAACACCGCGATCTACGCGACCGCGCCGATCACGATCGACCTCGACGCCGACGGGAAGCCGAAGGTCGTGGAGTCGCTCACGATGCCGAGGGAGGCAGGTACGCTCCGCGACGGACGCGTGCACGTGTTCGCCATCGCCTCCGACGGCGACCGTGCCGCCGCCGCTCCGCTGGCGGTGACCGCATCGACCGTGGCCGATCAGATCGCCGGCGAGGAGTTCGAGGCCGCGCTGGCTACAATCTCGGGCGGCTCCGGCGAGACGACCGCGGTGGTCAACTGGGGCGACGGGTCTCCCGTGTCCACGGTCGACGTGGCCTCGGGCGCCGTCACCGGCACGCACACCTACGCCGCGGCCGGCACCTACACGGTCACGGTCACGGCGGACGACGGCGTGAAGTCGGCCGACGCGCAGCTGCAGATCGTGGTCGCCGAGCCGGAACCGGAGTACGAGCCCGTGATCACCGTGGACGGCGCCGAGGTGGAGCCGGGTGACACGGTGCACGTGACCGGCACGGGCTTCGCGCCGGGTGAGAGCGTCTCGATCCGCATCGACGACGAGGAGCCGGTGGTCGTGAAGGCCCTCGATGACGGCACGGTGTCGGCCGACGTCACGGTCCCCGCGGATGCCGTGGACGGCGCTCACCCCGTGATCGCCCTCGGCAGCGTCTCGAACGTCGAGGCGCGGGCCACGGTGCTCGTCGTCACCGGATCGACCGGTGCCAAGGCGACGACCGTCGCGCTCTCGACCACGGCGACCGACCCGGTCGCCGGCGAGTCCGTCGCACTCACCGCCACGCTGAAGCCGGCAGGCGCGGCGGGTCAGGTCGAGTTCCTCGAGGGCGACGTCGTGGTCGGATCCGCCGGAGTCTCGGCGGGAACGGCGACGGCCGACATCCGCATCGAGACCTCGGGTGCGCACACCTACGTCGCGCGCTTCGTGCCGTCGGATCCGAAGGCCTACCTCGGCTCGACGTCCGCCCCGCTCACGCTCGACGTGCGCAGCACCCCGGTGCTCGACGCGGAGATCGTGGTCGGCGTGAAGAGCGTCGTCCAGGGCGGCTCGTTCGAGCTCATCGGCCGCGGCTTCGGCGCGGGCGAGAAGGTCTCGATCGTGCTGCACTCCGACCCGATCCACCTCGCGGACGTGGTCGCCGACGGTGCGGGTTCCTTCCGCATCCAGGTGGCCGTGCCCGCGAACGCCCCGGTCGGCGCGCACACCGTGGTCGCCACCGGCGCCGACACGGGCCTCACCGCCCAGGCCGCGCTGCAGGTGACGGCCGCGGCTGTCGTCGGCGGTGGTCTCGCCGGAACGGGCGGAGCGGTGCCGATCGTGCTGATCGTGGCGCTGCTGGTGCTGCTCGCGGCCGGTGGAGTCCTCGTGACCCGCCGCCGCAGGGAGTCCTGACCCCCGCAGGATCCCCACGACCGCCCTCCCCGGACCCCGGGGAGGGCGGTCGTGCTGTGAGCCGCGGATGCCGCAGCATCCGCTCTCCCTCCGCGGACTGAATGCCGGAGAAGCGCGTCAGGCCCAGACGATGCGCGCGAACTCCGCCCTGAGCCTCGCCCCTCGCTGAGCATTCAGGGACTCGACCCAGGAGATGCGCCCCCGCAGGTGGGCCCGGAAGTCCGCGACCCCGGCACGATTCTGCGACGACGGTCCGTGCAGGATGCAGTTGTGGATGATGGCCTTCAACCGGTCGTAGTCGCCCCGCACCAGGTTGAGGCGCTCGTTCACGATGATCCCGGTGACCGCCTGCCTCGTGGCCTGTCGCCTGATCCTGGTCTTCCGTTCGTTGAGGGAATGCCCCTCGTCCTCGACGATCCGCCGCACTCCACGGATGAAGGCGTCCGGTCGCGCGGCGAGCGAGGGTCCGCCGCTGAACGTGAGGTCATCGGCGTAGCGCGTGTAGGCGGCGTCGACGGCGGCGGCCCAGCCGGTCAGACGCGAGTCGAGCCGGCGCACGGCGAGGTTCGCGATCATCGGAGACGACGGGGCTCCCTGAGGGAGATGGTTCGCGGCCAGAGCCCGGCGAAGAGCGAATCGCTCCTCCGGTGTCCCGCCGGGAGGCATCGCGGCGAGCACGCGAGGAGGCACGGCGCTCGTGCACACCCCCGCGATCGTGTGAGCGACGGACTCCGAGTACCCGGACTGGCGGAGCGTGCCGTAGACGCGCCCCGCCGACACGCGGGCGAAGAACGTCGTGAGGTCGACCGAGACGACGATGCCCGCACCCACGTGCCGAGCGGCGCCCGTGACGGCACTCCGTCCTGGCATGAAGCCGTGGGCCGCATCGTTCGCGGGGATGAGGCCGAGCACGCGTTCCAGCAGACGTCGCTGGACCCGGCGCAGCCGTTCCTCCGGGACCTCCAGCAGTCTCGGGACGCGCCCCGGTCGCGATCGCCATTCGTAGCGGTAGTGGTGGAGCGGACCGGGGCGCGCTCGACGGTTCCACCGCTTCGTGTCGGCGAACCACGCGAGCTGCCCATCGGTCAGTTCGAGCAGCACCGCGAGGGCGGCGATGTCGTCGATGCGCGGGAGCCCCGCTGCGGGCTCCCGCGAGCGCGTCGTCGCCACGACGTGGTGGTGGATGCGGATCGGAGTCCTGGCGGCGTCGGCCTTCTCGATCGCTGCGCGGAACGCCGGCGAATCGCGGATCACCGCGATCAGCAACCGGGGGGAATCGACGGGCGCTCTGACGAAGTCGACCATGACGTCGTCGACCACACGCGGGAGCCAGCGCCTGCGCGCGCCGAGGACGAAGGATCCTGCGTCGACGAGGTGCGGAGCCGTCCACGCGTCCGCAGCGAGGAAGGCGTCAGCCAACGCCGTGGCGATCGCGGAGGCCCCCGCGCGGGGCGTCCGGGCGAGCACACGCGTCGCGGGCGTCAGCGCCTCCGTCATCGTGTGGAGACCGTCCGTCCATCGGCTCGTCGGACGGCGAAGAGGGTGCGATGGCCTGCGCGCGACTCGTCCATCAGTGCGGGCGCTGTACTGCGCGAAGCGCAGGGAGGCGCCTGCGGCGTTCGTTCCAGATCGGCCTGCGTGCCCCGGGGTATCCCCGGAGAGGATGGCTCACCGCGTGAACCACCCGTCTCGCTCACAAGCCATCGCACGCCGCCACGATAGCAACAACGTCGGACGTGACAGAGGGGAGAGCGGATGCCGCGGCATCCGCTCTCCCCTCCCCTCCGCGCAGCCCACCTGACACACTGAACCCATGAGCCTTCCTCACGACGACATCGATCCGGACGGACTGCTGGAGTACTCGGTGGTCTTCACCGATCGGTCGCTGAACCACATGTCCGCCCGCTTCGTCGCGGTCATGCAGCAGACCCTCGAGATCCTGCGCGAGGCGTACGGCGCGGAGGACGCGGTCGTGGTCAACGGCGGCGGCAGCTACGCGATGGAGTCGGTGGCGCGGCAGCTCGCGACGGGGCGCCGCGCGCTCATCGTCCGCAACGGGCTGTTCTCCTACCGGTGGTCGCAGATCCTCGAGACCGGCGGCATCGCGTCATCCGTCGTCGTGTGCACGGCGCGCCCCGACGGCGACGACGCGCAGGCGGAGTGGAGCCCCGCGCCGATCGACGAGGTCGTCGCCGCGATCCGGTCGTCCCGGCCGGACGTCGTGTTCGCCCCGCACGTCGAGACGGCCGCGGGCATGATGCTGCCCGATTCGTACGTCAGGGCCCTCGCCGACGCCGTGCACGAGGTCGGCGGAGTGCTCGTGCTGGACTGCATCGCCTCTGGGGCCATGTGGGTCGACATGACGGCGCTCGACGTCGACGTGCTGATCAGCGCCCCGCAGAAGGGCTGGAGCGGATCCCCCGGCGTCGGCTACGTCATGCTCGGAGAGCGAGGACGGGATGCCGTCGTCGCCGGCGCCACGACGAGCTTCGCTCTGGACCTCGGGCGCTGGCTCGCGATCTCCGACGGCTACCGCGACGGAACAGCGGGGTATCACGCGACGATGCCGACCGACACGATCGCCCACAACCTCGCGCAGATGATCGAGACGCGCGGGCTCGGCTTCGCCGCCCTGCGGGACGCGCAGGTCGAGCTCGGAGCGAGAGTGCGGGCGCTCCTCGCCGCACGGGGTCTGCCGTCGGTGGCTGCGGAGGGGGTGGCCGCACCGAGCGTGGTCGTCGTGCACACCGATGATCCGGGGCTCCGCAGCGGTGCGCGCTTCCGCGCGGAGGGCGTGCAGATCGCCGCCGGGGTGCCCCTGCACTGCGGCGAGCCTGATGCCTTCTCGACCTTCCGGGTCGGACTCTTCGGCCTCGACAAGCTCACCGACGTCGACGGCGCGGTCGCGCGGCTCGAAGCGGCTCTCGACCGCATGGGGGTCTGACAGGCCTTGATCCGCGTACCCGGCGAGCTCGATCGGCTCCGCAGGGACGATCCGCCCGGCGTCAGTCGCCGACCGAGCGCAGGTCGTGCGGCGCGAGGTTGAGGCGCTCGCCGCCGTCGGCGGTCACGATGACGATGTCCTCGATGCGCGCGCCCCAGGACCCGGCGAAGTAGATGCCCGGCTCGATGCTGAAGGCCATCCCCTCGCGCAGGACCAGGTCGTTGCCGGGCGCGATGTACGGCTCCTCGTGCACCGAGACGCCGATGCCGTGTCCGGTGCGGTGCAGGAAGGCCTCGCCGAAGCCGGCATCCGTCAGCACATCGCGCGCGGCGGCATCCACCTGCTGGGCCGTCGCTCCCGGTCGCACCGCGTCGACGGCGGCCTGCTGGGCGCGCACGAGCACGGCGATCCGCTCGGCCGCGTCGGGAGACGAGGGACGTCCGACGACGTAGGTGCGGGTGCTGTCGGAGTTGTAGCCGCTGGGCACGGCGCCGCCGATGTCGACCACGACGACATCGCCGTCCTCGATCACGCGGTCGGACACCTCATGGTGCGGATCCGCCCCGTTCGGCCCTGAGCCGACGATCACGAACTCCACGGTGCGGTGCCCCTCGGCGATGATCGCCTCCGCGATGTCCGCGGCGACCTCCCGCTCCGTGCGACCTGCGCGCAGCCACTCCGGCACCCGCCGATGCACCGCGTCGATCGCCGCGCCGGCACGTCGCAGCTCCACGATCTCGGCGGCATCCTTGATCATCCGGCTCTCGCGCAGCACGGGGGTGGCGAGTTCGAGCCGCACACCCAGGCGCTCGGCCAGCGGGATCACGTGCAGTGCGGGCAGCGCATCCGACACCCCCACCCGCGACACCGCGCCCAGGGCAGAGGCCACGAGGTCGTAGGGGTTCTCGCCGTCGACCCAGTCGGCGACGGCCAGCCCCAGCTCGCCGACCGCGGTGCTGCGGACCTTCGCGAGCTCCATGCGCGGCACGACGATGGTCGCGGCGGCGCCGGGACGCACCACCAGGGCGGTGAGGCGCTCGATCGTGTCGCCCTCCACCCCCACCAGATACTGCAGGTCGGGACCTGGACCCACGACGATGCCGTCGATCCCTGCATCCGCAGCGAGGGCCGCAGCCCGGTCGAGTCGATCGGCGTACACGGAAGCGGGGAACGGCGTTGTGCTCACGACGTCAACGCTACTGCGCAGGTCGGCCCGGCGGAACGGAAGGCTGCGTGCCGTCGAGATGGCGCGCGATGCCCGCGCGCGAGCGCAGACCCGTCTTCTGCAGGATGCGTGCGACGTGACTCTCCACGGTGCGAGGGCTCAGATGCAGCCGTTCGGCGATCATGCGGTTCGTGTGTCCGTCGGCCACGAGCTCCGCGACGTCCTGCTCCCGCGGAGTGAGCGCGTCGAGCGGAACATCCTCCTCGGCCGTGGGAGCGCCGAACCGGGCGATCGCCGCTTCCGCGAAGCGCCGATACAGCACGGCGCCCGCTCGATCGAACAGGTCCGCGGCCTCGCGGGCGTCGGCGAGAGCATCCGCCATCCTGCCCTGACGCACGCGCAGCTGGGCGCGGAACATCGTTCCGTGCCCGATCTGGGACGGGTGGTCCGCGCGTCTCCCCCACTCGATGGCCGCCTCGGCGTGAGCGAGCGCCTCGTCGAGATCGCCCCGCGCGACGGCGAGCTCACCGAGACCGATGTGCTTCTGCGAGGCGAAGATGTCGTGGCGATCGATCTCCAGAGCCTCGAGATCGGCGGGCTGGCCGAGCACGATCGAACCGCGGCAGATGAACAGGCGCACGACACGACGCCACCACAGGATCTGCGGCAGCCCCGCCTCCACGAGTCTCCGGTGGCGGGTCGCGAACTCCTCCGCGCTCACCCGACCGGGTGCGGCGACCAGCGACGCGGTGAGCGCCAGCGGAACGGCGTCCGGCCAGTTGTACTTCTCCGACGCCGCTATCGCCAGTTCGCTGAGCTCTTCAGCCTCGGCGCACCGATCCAGGGGGATGCAGAGGAAGGCGAGGATCAGATAGAGGTGAGGCAGCACGTGAAAGCGCCCGTGCGACTCGGCGAGGCGGATGCCGCGCTCCACGAGGCGGGCGCCGTCGTCGAAGTCTGCCAGGAAGTGCGCGCACCACCCCATCGCCGTGACGACGTCGAGAACGGGCAGCAGCTCCGACGCGGTGAGCGTCTCGAAGCCGTCCTTGGCGATGCGGTAGGCCTCCCGACCGCGATCGAGATCCCCCACCCTGAGGTGCGACAGCGCGCGCAGCCCGGCGAGGGCGGTGGCGTGCCCCGGCCGCTCGTCGTCTTCTCTGAGCCAGGCCCTGGCATCGATCTCGTAGTCGCCGTCGTGCATGACGGCCAGGGTCGCCAGCTCGACGATCACCTCGGGAGCGAGGGTCGCCGCTCCGATGTCCCGCGCGAGTTCGAACGCCTCGTCGGGTCGGCCCTGGATGCGCAGCGACTGCATCAGAAGGGAGAGTGCCTCCCCCGTCGGCTGCTCGGAGACATGCGCCTCGCGCAGCACCCGCTCGGCCTCGACGGGCCGTCCGTCGAGCAGGAGCGCACGCGCCAGCCCCAGGTCCCGAGCGCGATGAGGGATCCTCGTCGTTCGCATGAGCATCGCGATGCTGCTGCGCGGAGACGTCGAGGTCACGATCGCCGCGGCATCCACGATCGTCTGGATCTCGTCCTCGGTCAGATGCGAGCCGAGCTGCTGCAGATGGGAGGCGCGTTCCAGCAGGTCCGACGCGCTCTCGGCGGCGAGGCGGTGCGCTCGCCGCCGAGCACCGGCCCGCATGTGGCGATAGGCGGCCGCACGGATGAACGGATGGACGATCCTCAGCTCGTCCGCGTCGATGAGGCCGCGGCGGGCCAGGCGGTCGGCCGCGTCGGCGAGGGCGTCATCGGTCGGGGAGCCGTCGGAGAAGGTGCCATCCATCCGGACGAGTCGTGCGAGCGCGGCGGGGGCGACCGCCGGGGTGAGCGAAAGGGCATGCAGCAGCGCCAGCGCAGGCGCGTCGAGTGTGCTGAACTCCCCGCGGAGAGCGTCGCCGATCTCGAGCGGTTCGCGCGCGTCGGTCCGGGCGGGTGCATCCCGCGCGGCATCCGCGAGCAGGCGGAGGAACAGCGGGTTCCCGCCGGCGAGCTCCACGAGGGCATCGTCATCGGCGCCGTGCTGGCGGAGGAGGTCAGCGGCCTCGTCGTCGGCGAGCGGTGCGAGGCCGATGCGGTGCACCTGGGCGCCTCCGCGTGCGACCGCGTGCAGCAGCGTGTCCGGTACGGTGCCGGTTCGGAAGCACAGCACCAGGACGAGACCCGTCGTGGTGGGGTCGGCCAGCAGCCCTTCGATCAGCTCCGCGGCAGGGTCGTCCAGCCAGTGGGCGTCGTCGATCACCAGCACGGTCGGTGAGCTCGACAGCGCGTCGCGGACATCGCGCTGCAGGGCACGCGGTGCTCGCTGGGCGAGAAGCAGGGCGAGGTCGGCATGCAGGAGATCCTCGACGATCGCTCGGATGCCGCCGAGGGGGATGTTCGTCGCGATCTCATCAGGGCGGGCGAAGAGCGTGCGCTGAGGAGGCCCCGAACGCAGGAACTCTCCGACGAGAGCGGTCTTGCCGATCCCGATCGGTCCCTCGATGAGGATGATCCGGTGGGGAGCGTCGGCGGACGTCTCGGCGTGCGTGATCAGGCGATCGAGCTCGTCTCGACGTCCGATGAACATGTGCTCTCCCCTCCGCGCACAGAATGAGAATAGTGGGATATCGCTTCCCACGGGGCTTTTCTCGAACCATTCGATCAATTGCCGTGTTTCTACGGATGCGCGCTCTTCAGCCCGATTCATAGCCTGTGCATGATTGTGTCCGCCGACCCCAGTACAGGAACCACTCGATGACATCGCAGCTACGCACACGCCTCAGGCGCCTCCTCGGCGCGGGCACCGGCATCGCCCTCGCCGTCGGCCTCAGCGCCGTCGTGATCGCGGCGCCAGCCCAGGCCGCCACACAGGACGGCGTCTACGTCGGGGAGAACAGCCACGGGTACGACATCACGATCACGGTGTCGGACGGCAAGGTGACGGACGTCGCCACCACCTCCACGATCTTCTGCGGGCTCAACCCGCCGATCCCCTCTCCGCTCACGTTCAACGACATCCCCGACACGGCCATCGGCGCGGACGGGACCTTCCAGGCCAACTGGACTTATCAGATCGATGCCGACTATCACGCCGAGTACTGGCTGGGCGGGACCTTCCACGACGACGGCACGGTCACGAGCTCCGGATCGAACGCCGCCGACATGGTCGGCGCGGGGCTGCAGTGCACGGGCACGCAGTTCACCTACGACGCGGCCGTCGACGGCACCCCTGCGCCGCAGATCACGGTGAATCCGAACCCCGCGACGCTGTCGCAGATCACCGATCCGGCCGGTGTCGTGCGCTTCACGGGCACCGGCTTCGCACCGGACAGCTCGGTCGCTCTCCTCGTGGACGGCCAGCAGGCGGCGACGCGCACGGCGGGTGCCGACGGGTCCGTCGAGGTCATCCTGCACTGGCCGAACGCCACGGTCGGCGACCACGTCGTGAAATTCACGAGCGGAGCGCGTACGGCCCAGACGACGTTCACCGTCGTGGCAGACCCGACCTATACGCCGACGGCGGCGGTGAGCCCGTCGACCACGACGGTCTCCGCGCTCGCCGGCGCCGGCGTCTCCGTCACGGGCGCGGGGTTCCCGCCGTCCGCGGCGGTCACCATCGCGTTCGACGGCACCACCGTCACGACCGTCGACAGCGGCGCAGACGGCTCTGTCGGTTACACGCTCTCCCGCGCAGCCGTCGCACCGGGGGCGCACACGATCACACTGACCAGCGGGCAGTGGTCGGCATCCGCCGCGCTGACCGTCGAGGCCGACCCGGTCGTCTACCACCCGACGGTGCTCGTCACCCCCGACACGATCTCGCAGTCGGAGCTCGCGTCGGCGGGCATCCAGGTGCAGGGCAGCGGCTTCCCCGAGAACACGCCGGTCGAGGTTCTCTTCGACGGCGCCGTGGTCACGACCGCGATCACCAGCGACACCGGAGCGGTCGCGACGTCCGTCCTCCGCTCTGGCGTCGCGGCCGGCACATCGACGGTGCTCGTGCGCAGCGGTCAGTGGCAGGCATCCGACACGGTCGTCGTCACGGCCGACCCGATCGATCCGGCCGACGTCACCCTCACTCCGTCGGAGATCGCGACCGGTGCGCTGGAGGCCGACGGGATCGCGCTCACGGCCGAGGGCCTGCCGGCTGAGGTCCCGGTCCGCGTCCTGTTCGACGGCACCCAGGTTGCGACGTTCACCGCATCCGCCACGGGCACGGGTTCGGCGTCGTTCACGGTGCCCGATGTCGCACCGGGCAGGCACACCGTGCAGCTCGTGCAGGGGCCGGGCTTCGCACCGCGGGGCGAGGCGCTCGCCGCCTTCGCGCCGGGAGACGTCCTCGGCGAGGCCGAACTGCAGGTCACCGCTGATCCGGCATCCCCCGGACTCGTGCTGAGCGTCTCGCGGATCGCGACCGACTCGCTGGCCGCCACGGGCGTTCAGCTCGCGGGCACCGGGTTCACCCCCGGTCAGGCGGTCGCGGTCCTCTTCGACGGTCAGGAGGTCGGCGCCGCGCTCGCGGATGCCAGCGGCTCCGTCTCGTTCACCCTCCGCCGCGCGGGCGTCGCGCCCGGCGACCATCCGATCGCGCTCACCCAGGGCGATCTCCGATCCGAGGCCGTCCTGACGGTCACCGCCGCCTCGCAGCCGGGCACCCCAGGCCCTGGCACGTCGAACCCCGGGACGCCGGGTCAGGCGGGCGGGACCTCAGGCGGCCTCGCCGCTACCGGGACGGATGCCGGTCTCTGGACCGGTGTCGCCGGTGCCGCTCTGGCGCTGATGGCCGCGGGAGCGCTCATCGTCGTCCGACGCAGGCGCGCATAGCGGGAGGCTCGGGGCCGTACCCGGGCCGCGCACTCCTCACGGTGCGCGGCGGGTGCGGCCCCGTGGTTCTCGCGACGTAGGATCAGAGGGTGCTGATCGGTCTGATGCGTCCCGTCGAAACCACCTCCGTCCGGGTGGAGGGCGCCGACCTCGCCGAGATCCAGACTCTGCTCGAGGCGCACCGGCCCGCCGGCTTCGATCTGATCTCCTCGCCTGTCGAGATGATCAAGGGGGCGGCGGTGCTCAAGTCCGTCGGGACGTTCGCTCGCCGCGACCAGGTCACCGAAGTGCAGGCCGACGACCTCGACGCCCTGCACGCGAAGGTGCCAGAGGGCTGGCAGCTCCTGAACGTCCGCGTCGCCTGACGCCTCTCCTTCGACTCGCGGGCTGCTCCGGTCGCAAACCGGGTCCCGAATCTGCGCAGTTCGCGACCGGGCCTGCGACCGGAACAGGCCGGCGGGAGCACCCGATCAGCGCGCTCGCACCCCGGCGGCCAGCTCGGCGAGGGCCGTGACGGTGGCGTCCCAGCCCATGCACGCATCCGTCACGCTCTGACCGCGCACCAGCGTGGCAGGACCGGCGGCGACGTCGAGCTTCTGGGCGCCCGCGACGAGGTTGCTCTCCAGCATGACTCCGGCGATCGCCCGCCCGTCGGCGGCGATCTGCGCGGCGAGCTCGGTCACGACCTCGGCCTGGCGCAGGTGGTCCTTGCCGCTGTTGCCGTGGCTGGCGTCGATCACGAGCCTGTCGGTGAGTCCGGATGCCGCCAGCCGCTCCGACGCGCGCCGCACGTGCTCCACCCCGTAGTTCGGTCCGTCCGCCCCGCCGCGGAGGATCACCGACGTGTCGGGGTTGCCCGTCGTGGTGACGAGGCTCGCGCGTCCGTCGGCGCCGATCCCGAGGAAGGCCTGCGGAGCGGATGCCGCGGCCGCAGCATCCAGGGCGACCTGCAGCCCGCCGTCCGTGCCGTTCTTGAACCCGATCGGCATCGACAGCCCGGATGCCAGCTGGCGGTGGATCTGGCTCTCGGTGGTCCGCGCACCGATCGCGCCCCAGGTCACCAGGTCCGCGGTGTACTGCGGGCTGATCGGCTCCAGGAACTCGGTGGCGCACGGCATCCCCAGCGCCGTCACATCGCGCAGGAACGCCCGTGCCATCCGCAGCCCGGCCTCGATGTCGTGGCTGCCGTCGAGGTGCGGGTCGTTGATCAGGCCCTTCCATCCGACCGTGGTGCGCGGCTTCTCGAAGTACGTGCGCATCACGACGAGCAGCTCCCCGCTGTGCTTCTCGGCCTCGCGCACCAGACGTCCGGCGTACTCCAGCCCCGCGTCGGGGTCGTGGATCGAGCACGGGCCGACGACGACGAGCAGACGGTCGTCCTCCCCCGTCATGATGCGGCGAGTCTCGTCGCGAGTGCGCGAGACGAGGGCGGAGCGCTCGTCGCCCACCGGCAGCTCCGCGGCGATCTCGCCGGGCGCGGGGATGGTGGTGAAGCTCGCGACGTGCAGGTCGGCGGTGGCGTCGACGGTGGCGGTGTCGTTCACGGGGTGGGTCCTGTCCACTAAGGGCGGACCCGATGCAGAGCCCGCCGAAACGGCGAAGGGCAGAGCGGATGCTCTGCCCTGTCGGCTCTGAAGGTGTCGGTACGCGTCAGTGTCGCGACGGCCCCTCCAGAGCCGACTCGAAATACGCATACCAATTGGTCATGGAGAAGACCCTACCCCATGCGGAGAGGTCATCCGGCCGCGAGGCGGATCCGTTCGGCGAGGAACGAGCGGTTGGCCTCGTCGAGCTCGAGGACGGCGTAGGCCACCGGCCACATCGTGCCGTCGTCGAGCTGTGCGGGCTGCTCGAAGCCGAATGTGCCGTAGCGGGTCTTGAACTTGCTCGCGGGCTGGAAGAAGCACAGCACCTTGCCGTCCTTGCCCCACGCGGGCATGCCGTAGTACGTCCGCGGCACGAGGTGAGGAGCGGCTTCGAACACCAGGGCGTGCAGGCCCTCTGCGATCACCCGGTCGTCGTCGGAGAGCTTCGCGATCGCCGCCTGCAGGTCGGCCTCCCCTTCGGCCCGAGCCTCCTCCGGCGTCTTCTTCGCACGGGAGCGCGCGGTCTTCTTCTCGGCGGCGGCCGCCTTCATGGCGTCGCGCTCCTCGGCGGTGAAGTTCTTCTCGTTGTCGGCCATGGGAGTGTCCTCTCGATCGGTGATGACCTCAGCGTACGTACGCCGACGAGCGCGCCGCTTCTCGATTCCTGATCGATCGCGCCGGCCGGGGCTCCCGTCGCAAAAGGTCCCGCTCAGATCCCGTCTTTCCGGGACCTTTCGCGACGGGAGCGTCGTCGTCGATGACGAGGACGATATCGTGTGAGCCATGGACATGCGCGTCGCGGCATACGCGGTCGTCACCGATGACGATGACCGGATCCTTCTGGCGCGCTGGATCGACGGACGCCGCGTCGCGTGGACCATGCCCGGCGGCGGACTCGAAGCCGGAGAGGACCCCGAGGCGGCGGTGCGCCGCGAGCTCCGCGAGGAGACCGGGTACTCCGTCAAGGTCGGCGAGCTGCTCGGCATCCACTCCCGCGTGATCCCCGCCACCCAGCGTGTGCAGAAGTCGGACTCGCCGCTGCACACCCTGCGCATCGTGTACCGCGCGAGCGTCACCGGCGGCAAGCTGCGCTTCGAGACCGAGGGCTCGACCGACATGGCGGAGTGGTTCCCCCGTGACGCCGTCGCAGGGCTCCAGCGGGTGAAGCTCGTCGACATCGCGCTGAGGATGGCCGGCATCCTCTGACCCGTCGTTGAGCGCCTTCCGAGGTCGCGCGGACGGGTGAGGCGTTTCGTCTCGGTCGCTGGCGCTCCCTCGCTCAACGACCAGTGGTGCCTTCCCCCGTCGTTGAGCGAGCGCAGCGAGACGAGACGCACTCCGCGCGCCGATCAGCCGCGCGGCTCCTCCGGCACGGTGATGTCGGCGACCGTCGCGCCGTACGCGGAGATGAGGTCATCGGCCTCGACGAACAGGCTGTAGCCGTGGGCGCCCGCACCCATTGCGATGCGTCGGCCGACGATCGACTCGTCCGCGTAGATCGGCCAGTCCGTGGTGCTGCCGATGGGCACGATGGTGCCGCGCTCGTATCCGGTGGCGGCCAGAGCCAGTTCGGGCTCCGGCAGGCGCAGCTTGTTGACGCCCACGACGGCGCGCAGCTTCGGCCACGAGATCGATCGGCCGCCGGGCACCAGGGCGAAGAGATAGGTGTCGTCCGACCGCTTCACGACCAGCGTCTTCACGATCCCCGAAGGGTCGAGTCCGAGCAGCTCGGCAGCCTCGAACAGGCTCTTCGCCTGCGGGCGCTCACGGATCTCGATGTCGAGACCGCGGGATGCCGCGGCATCCCGCACCCGGGAATGGGGCGTTTCGTCTCGGTCGCCTGCGGCGTCCTCGCTCAACGACCTGTCCGAGTCACGCGTCGGGAGCGGACAGCGGGTCGTCGGCGACCCACAGCTCGTCGTCTGCGCGCAGCGCCTGCCATGCGGCGTAGAGCACGCCGACGGCTGCCGCGGCGCCGAGGATCAGGGCGACGACCGAGCCGAGACCCGGGCCCTTCTTCTCGGTGACGACGACGGCGCGGCCGCGCGGGGCGCTCAGGCCGTGACGCTTCGCGTTCGCGACATCCCAGGCGCTCAGAGCGGTGCCGACGACTCCGCCGACGATCGGGACGACCTTGTCGTCGACGACGTGCTTGCCGAAGCGCACGCCCTGGTCGACGACCGGTGCGACGCGACGGTTGTACGTGTCCTGAACGACGGGGACCACCTGCTCGCGATTGAAGTTGCCGAGCTGACGACCGGCCTCACGGGCGACATCGGCGGCGTGGCCGACGAGCACCTGCTGGTTCTCCCAGAGCTGGTTCGCGTCGTTCTGAAGACGACGCAGTTCCTTCTTCCGCTTGCGGCTGAGGCTCACGATGCTCTCCTGTCGTTTGGAGTACGGGTTCACCATCTTGCCACGCCATGCTGGAAGCGGCATGAAACCCGGGCAAACTCACCGGAAGCTCTGCGAGAATATGGGCATGGCTCACGCTTCTCATGTCGCAACCCTCCACACCAACCACGGTGACATCGTCATCAACCTCTTCGGCGACCACGCTCCGAAGACGGTCAAGAACTTCGTCGGCCTCGCCGACGGCACCCAGGACTGGACGCACCCCGCCACCGGCAAGCCGGGCGAGGGTCCCCTCTACAAGGACGTCATCTTCCACCGCATCATCCCGAACTTCATGATCCAGGGCGGCGACCCGCTCGGTCAGGGCGTCGGCGGTCCCGGCTACAACTTCAACGACGAGATCAACGGCGAGCTCAACTTCAACGAGCCCTACATCCTCGCGATGGCCAACGCCGGCCTGCGCCGCAACGCCATCACCGGCGAGGTCGAGGGCACCAACGGCTCGCAGTTCTTCATCACCACCGACCCGACGCCGTGGCTGCAGGGCAAGCACACGATCTTCGGCGAGGTCGCCGATGACGCCTCCAAGGCCGTCGTCGACGCGATCGCCGCCGTGCCGACCGCAGCGGGCGACCGCCCGATCGAGCCGGTCGTGCTGCAGTCGATCGACATCGTCGCGGCCTGACGCCGAGCGAGCCGATCCGGATGACGAGCTCCGAGTTCACGAGCAATCGCGACAACTACTGCTATCGGCATCCGGATCGGCAGAGCTTCGTGCTCTGCCAGCGGTGCATGCGCACGGTCTGCCCCGAGTGCCAGACCCAGGCCGCGGTCGGGGTCATCTGCCCCGAGTGCATGAAAGAAGATCGTAAGAACCGCACCCCCGCGCAGAAGAAGGCCGCGCGGCGCTGGGGCGGAGGCGGCGCGATCGCGACCGCCACCCGCAGCGGCAGGCCGGTCGTGACCTACGCGCTCCTCGCGGTCACGTCGTTCATCGGGCTGCTGCAGCTCATCCCGGGCGGTTTCGGCGACCAGATCACCGACCTGCTCTACTTCCGTTCCGTGTATCTGTACCCGAACCTCTCGGTCTTCCCCTTCGAACCCTGGCGTCTGCTCACTGCGCTGTTCGTGCACGGCAGCTTCATCCACCTCGCGCTGAACATGCTCGCGCTGTGGATGCTGGGGCAGATCGTCGAGCCCATGCTGGGTAGGAGCCGCTTCCTCGCCCTGTATCTGATCAGCGGTCTCGGCGGCTCGGTGGTCGCCGCGTGCCTCGCTCCCCTCAACGGGCTCGTCGGGGCGTCCGGCGCGATCTTCGGTCTGATGGCCGCGCTGCTCATCATCGGGCGCCACCTCGGCGGCAACGTCACCGGCATCCTGATCATCCTCGGCGTGAACTTCGCCTTCGGACTCTTCGCCGGCGGCATCTCGTGGCAGGCGCATCTCGGCGGCATCATCACGGGCGCTCTCGTCGCGTTCGTGTACACGCGCACGCGCCGCCGCGAGCAGCGCGTATGGCAGATCGTTCTGCTCGCAGTTATCACCATTCTGTTGATCGTTGTGGTGTTCGTCGTTCCGCCGCTCGTGCTTTTGGCCTGATCGAGAGTTGTTAACAGGGTTGTTAACCCCTGTGAATAACACCGGTGTAATTCTCCCCAGCTGTGGAGAGATCTGTGGATAACTCTCACTCCTGAGTTCTGCGGGGGACGGGCGCAGGTACGGGGGACGGGCGCAGGGATGTTCCCTTCGCTCGCAGAGCGGGTTCCCTCCCGCTTCGCGGGCCCCTCCCGATGCTCGCTCCGGGAACATCCCTGCGCCCTTACGCCGCATCGCTGCGCTCGCTCGGGCAGGAGAAAAAGGCGTCGCTGCGCTCGCTGGGTCGGGCGGAAACGAAGAAGGCCCCCTCGTCATCGAGGGGGCCTTCTTCTCAGGAAGAGGATGCGGTCAGCGCCACCGCGTGGTCATGAGGAAGCCGATCAGCGCGATGCCGAGGCCGATGGCCAGGTTCCAGTTGCCGAGACCGGGGATCGGGAACGCCATGCCGGAGATGTAGAACACGAGGATCCAGGCCAGACCCAGCAGCATGAAGCCGATCATCACGGGCTTGAACCACACCGCGTTGGGCGCAGCGTCGCCTTCGGCGCGCGTCACTTCGGGTTCTTCTGTCTTGCGGTCTCGTGCCATGCCGTCATTCTACCCACGACTCCTCGCAGCGCCGAGAATCCGGGGGTCGAGAGCGCGGCATCCGCACAGGAATCACGGATAGTATCAGCGGCATGAGTGCATCCGTCGTCTCGGGGGAGCGACGCAGGCGTCATCGCCGTCCCCGCTCGCGCGCCACATTCACGAGCGTGCTCGGTGAGCTTCTGCTCACCGCAGGCGTCCTCGTGCTGCTCTTCGTCGCCTGGCAGATGTGGATCGGCGACATCATCATCAGCGCCGAGAAGAACGATCAGGGCGCGGCGATCTCGCGACAGCTGGCGGCGTCCCCTGCACCCGAACTCCCTCCGCTGGTGGAGAACGACGACGGAACCGCCGTCTATGCGCCGGTCGTACCCGCGAAGCCCGCGAACACGCAGTGGCTCGCTCAGATGCACATCCCGCGCTTCGGCGCCGACTACAACAAGGGCATCTACGGCGGCACCACCCGCGCGGGGACCCTCGACAAGCTCGGCATCGGCGTCTACACCGACTCGAAGATGCCGGGTGAGATCGGCAACTTCGCCATGGCCGCGCACCGCACCACGTGGGGCAAGCCCTTCAACCAGCTCGACAAGCTGCAGCTGAACGACGCGATCGTCGTCGAGACGCCCGACGGCTGGTTCACCTACCGCTTCCGCACGCTCGAATACGTCAAGCCGACGCAGACAGACGTGCTGCTCGACGTGCCGCAGGTGCCCGGCGTCGAGACCGGAGAGCAGTACATCACGCTGACCGCCTGCTCCCCCCTGTACTCGCTCGCCGAGCGCATCGTCGCCTACGGTGTCTTCGAGAGCTTCCAGCCGCGCGCCGAGGGTCCGCCCAAGGCTCTGACCGATCCGCCGCCGCCCCCGGCCGCGCCGTCGGTGTAGGGAACGAGAGGAATCATGTACGCCGCACTCTGGCGCCTGCTGCCCGGTCCGTGGTGGCTGAGGCTCTTCATCCTGCTCGTGCTCGTCGCGGCCGTCCTGTACGCGCTGTTCTGGTTCGTGTTCCCGTGGGTCAGCCCCTTCATCACCCCGGGCGAGGTCGACGTCGAATGACGCGCGTGCTCGTCGTGGACAACCACGACAGCTTCGTGCACACCCTCGTCGGCTACCTGCGAGAGCTCGGCGCCGACGTCGAGATGATCGAGGCCGACGCGGTCGACGCGGCAGGGCTCGAGTCGCTCATGCCCGCGTTCGACGGGGTGATGCTCTCCCCCGGGCCCGGCGCGCCCGCCGACGCCGGCGCCTCGATCGACGCCGTGCGCATCGCCGCGAAGACGGGGATGCCGCTGCTCGGCGTCTGCCTCGGGCACCAGTGCATCGCCGAGGCCTTCGGCGCACCGGTCACGGAGGCCCCGGAGCTCATGCACGGCATGGTGTCGCCGGTCGTGCACGACGGCTCGGCGCTGTTCGACGGCATCCGCTCTCCGTTCGACGTCGGGCGCTATCACTCGCTCGCCGTGGCGGAGTCTGCACTGCCCCATGAACTGCGCGCGACGGCGCACGCCGATTCGGGGACGGTCATGGCGATCGCCCACGTCGGGCTGCCGATCGTCGGCGTGCAGTTCCACCCCGAGAGCGTGCTCACCGAGGGCGGCTACCGGCTGCTCGCGAACTGGCTCTCCTCGATCGGCGACGCGGATGCCGTCGCCAAAGCCGAACTGCTGCATCCGCAGTCCTCGCGCTGAGGCGCTGCGTCTGCAGGTGTGCTCGTTCAGCGACCGGTCACCGCAGCGCGATCAGCCCGCGGAGCCCGTGCAGTAGCGCAGTTCGATCGGCGAGCCGACGGCCACATCACCGGGCGCGGAGGACATCGAGACGACCGTCGGCGGATCCGTCGCGGGGCAGTCGGAGAGCTCGACGCCCGTCGGGGTCAGTCCGATCTGCTCGAGCTGCGTCTTCGCGGCATCCAGGGTCCAGCCGGTGACATCGGTGAGCGTGACCCGACCGCTCGCGACCACGAGGTTCACGACGGTCTTGGGGGCCACCTCCGACTCGGCCTTCTCGCTGGCCTCCATAACCGTGTCAGCGGCGAGGCTCTTGTCGTTGCGCTGGATCACCGTGCCGAGTTGCAGGCCGGCGGCGGACAGGGCGTCTTTCGCGGCCGCGAGCGACAGGCCCTTCAGGGTCGGCACGACGACCGTCTCCTTGCCGGACGAGACGTAGAGCGTGATCTCGTCGCCCTCGGCGACGGCCACCCCCGCCTTGGGATCGGTGCGGATGACGTTGCCCTCGGCGATCTCGGAACTCGATTCGAGCACGACCTTGGCTGTCAGATCGAGATCGCTCAGCGCATCCTGAGCGCGCTCCGAGGCCACATCGATGAGGTTCGGCACGGTGCGCGCCGTCACAGGTGCGTCGTCGGTACGGCTGATCGTGATCACCCAGAACAGGATGGATGCCAGGAGCACGGCGAGCAGCGCGACCCCTGCCCAGATCCACGCGACCGGCGGCCCGGACTGCGTACGGGCCATCGTGGTGTCGGTGCTGAGCTGGCGGAGCGACCGCGCGGTCTCCTGCGCCTGCTTCGGACTCGGTCCGTACAGCTCGCTGGTGAGCGCGCCGAGCTCCTTGCGGCTCGGGGCACGGCCCGCGACGGCGGCGTCGAGCGCGGCACGGAAGTGCGCGGCATCCGGGTAGCGCTGATACGGGTCCTTCGCGAGGGCGCGGAGCACGATCGGGTCGAGGGCGCCGGGGGAGTCCTCGTTCACCTCGGTCGGCGGCACGGGGGTCTCGCTGACGTGCTGATAGGCGACGGCCACGGGGGACTCACCGCGGAACGGCTGACGTCCGGTGAGCAGCTCGTAGAGCACGACGCCGGTCGAGTACAGGTCGGCACGGGCGTCGACGGGCTCGCCCTTGGCCTGCTCCGGCGAGAAGTAGGCGGCGGTGCCGATGATCTGCGTGGTCTCGGCGACGGTCGACGAGGAGTCGGACACGGCTCTCGCGATGCCGAAGTCCATGACCTTGACCTGGCCCTTGTCGGTGACCATGACGTTGCCCGGCTTGATGTCGCGGTGCACGACACCGGCACGGTGCGAGTAGTCCAGGGCCTCGAGGATGCCGTCGGCATAGCGCACCGCGTCGTCCACGGGTACGGGGCCCGCAGAGATGATGTCCTTCAGCAGCGTGCCGCTGATGAGCTCCATGACGATGTACGGCACGACGAGCGAGCCGTCGCCCTCGGTCTCGTCTCCGGCGTCGTACACGCGCACGATCGACGGGTGCGACATGCGCGATGCGGCCTGGGCTTCGAGCCGGAACCGCGTGCGGAACGCCGTGTCGCGTGCCAGCTCGGGGTCGAGGATCTTGATCGCGACGTCGCGACCGAGCGTCAGGTCATAGCCGCGGTACACCTTGGCCATGCCGCCGTGCCCGATGAGCTCGTCGACGCGGTACCGACCCGCGAGAACACGTGGCTCTGTGGACACGTACTGACCCCCTGATACGACCTGATGAAACTGCTCTCAGCCTACGATGCGCTAGCCGTCAACCTGCTGAATCGCTGCCGCCGGTCTCAGCCGCGGGCAGGATCACGGTGGACTGGCCCTGCGGCGAGACGTCGGAGGGACGGTCTCCGCAGAACGCGCGATACGTCGCGGTCACGACCTGACCGGCCTTGCCGGTGTCGACCGTGAACGTGGTGCTGCGCGTGTTCTGGTCGAAGCTGCTCGTCGTCTTGCCGCCCGTGAACGTGCCGTTCGTGAGGGTGACCTCGTAGGACGACAGGTTCGGGGTGCCGGACGGGCACGTGAAGTTCGTCCAGTTCAGCGTGGCAGTGCCGCCCTCGATGATCGTCGTCGCGGCCGAGAACGTCGGAGCGTTCTTGGGCTGGCCGATCGGCGTCTGGCCTGCGAAGGAGGTCATGCTGATCGCGGATCCGGGCTCGAGCAGACCTGTCGGGCTGACACGCTCGACAGTGCCGACCTGTTCGGGGGTCGGAGCGGGCGTCGTCCCCACGTCGCACGACGGGACGAGCCCGGCCTCTGTGGCGATCCGGATCGCTTCGTCGCAGCTCAGTCCGACCAGACCCAGAGAGGCGACGTCGACCGGGGCCTTCGTGGGCTCCGGCGTCTCGGACTTCGTGGGCTTCGGCGTCTGGCTCGCCGAGGTGGACGGCGTCTTCGACGGGTCGGCGTCTCCGCCGCCCTTCGGGCCGAACAGCGCCCAGAGTCCACCGCCGAGGACGATGACGAGCAGCGCGATGAGCGCGATCAGCGGCCAGGTCCAGGGGCTGCGCTTCTTCTTCCCCTCCTCCTCCTCGGCGACGTCGTCGCCGGTGGGCAGGGTCGCCGTGGTGGGCAGGATGCGCGTCGCGCCGTCGTCTCCGGATGCCGTCAGCATCCGGGTCGCGTCGTCGGCGATGCCGCCGTTCGCGATGGCGGGAACGGCGATGGCGGCCGAGTTCAGGTCGCCCCGTCGCAGCGCCTGTGCGGCGCGGGCGACGGTCGCGGAGGACGACGGGCGATCCGCCGGCTTCTTCGCGATCATCGCCATGACGAGGTTCTGCACGGGGATCGGCACGGTCGGCGGCAGCGGCGGGGGCTGCTCGTTGATCTGCGCCATCGCGATCGCGACCTGCGACTCACCCGTGAACGGACGCTTGCCCGCGAGGCACTCGTACGCGACGATGCCGAGCGAGTAGGTGTCGGTCGCCGGAGACGCCGGGTGACCGGAGGCCTGCTCCGGAGAGAGGTACTGCACGGTGCCCATGACCTGACCCGTGGCGGTGAGCGGCACCTGGTCGGCGATGCGCGCGATGCCGAAGTCGGTGATCTTGACACGGCCGTCTGGCGTGATCAGCAGGTTTCCCGGCTTGATGTCGCGGTGCACGAGGCCGGCCGCGTGCGCGGCCTGCAGAGCGGATGCCGTCTGCGCGACGATGTCGAGCGTCTTGTCGGCGCTCAGCGCGCCGTCGCGTTCGAGGATGGTCGACAGAGCCTCGCCGGGCACGAGCTCCATGACGAGGTAGGCGCTGCCGTTCTCCTCGCCGTAGTCGAAGACGCTCGCGATGCCCTCGTGGTTGACGAGAGCAGCGTGGCGCGCCTCCGCGCGGAACCGCTCGAGGAACCCGGGGTCCCCCATGTACTCGTCCTTGAGGATCTTGATCGCGACGGTGCGTCCGATGACGTGATCCGTCGCCTCCCACACCTCGCCCATGCCGCCGATCGCAATACGCGACTGCAGCTCGTAGCGACCACCGAACGACACACCCTGCGTCGGTCTCATCTGCCCAGCACCGCCTCTATGACCTTCTTCGCAATCGGAGCGGCGATGGTGTCACCGCTTCCGGACTGACCTTTTCCGCCGCCGTCTTCGACGACGACCGCAACTGCCACCGCGGGGTCGTCCGCCGGCGCGAAGCCGGTGAACCACAACGTGTGCGGCTTGTTTCCGTTCTCTGCGGTACCGGTCTTACCGGCCACGTCGATCCCGTCTATTCTTGCACCCTGCGCCGCTCCCGTAGCGACGCTCGCCACCATGGCGGCGGTGACCTGATCGGCCACGCTCGCGTCGACTGCTCTGCCGAACTCGCTGTCGTCGTACGACCGGATGACCGACAGGTCGTTTCCGATCACGGCATCCACCATGTGGGGGTTCATGACCACTCCGTCGTTCGCGAGCCCAGCCGCCACCATGGCGATCTGCAACGGCGTGGCGGTGACCTGACCCTGACCGAAACCGCTGAGCGCGGTCTGCGGGTCGTTGAGCCCCCGGGGGTAGCTGGACGGGGTGGAGGTGAGCGGGGTGTCGAAGCTCTGGTTGAAGCCGAACTTCTCGGCCATCTCGCGGATCTTGTCGTCGCCGAGGGCGACGGCGAGCTCCGCCATCGGGATGTTGCAGCTGAGGCGCACGGCCTCCGCGATCGTCACCGTCGGGCCGTCACCGCCGCACGTGCCGCCCCACGCGTTCGAGACCGTGTTGTCGGAGCCGGGCAGCTGATAGCGCGCGGGGTTCGGCAGCGTCGATTCCGGCGTCCAGTCGCCGCTCGCGAAGGCCGCCGCGGCCACGACGATCTTGAACGTCGACCCCGGAGGGTTGAGGTCTCCTGCGATCGCGCGGTTCGACAGGGGCTTCGACGGGTCCTGCTCGAGCTGTGCGAACGCGGCGTTCGCGGCATCCGCGTCGTGCGTGGCGAGGAGGTTCGTGTCGAAGCCGGGCGTCGACACCATCGCGAGGATGCGTCCGCTCTTGGGCTCGATGGCGACGACGGCGCCCTTGAGTCCCTGCAGTCCCTCATAGGCGGCGCGCTGCGCTGCCGTGTTCAGCGAGAGCTCCACGCTGTAGCCGGTCTGCGGCTGACCGCTGACGATCCGCTCGATCTCCGAGAAGAACGCGTTCGAGCCCGTGCCGGAGAGGTCGGTGTTGAGGGCCTTCTCGATGCCGGTGCGGGAGTCCAGCGGTGCGCTGAAGTAGCCGGTCACGGGCTCCCACATGGCGGCATCCGTGTACACGCGCTGGAACTGGTACATGTCGTCGCTCGGCACGGACGACGCGATGGCGACCCCGTCGACGATGATCGAACCGCGCTGGATCTCGTAGCTGTCCAGACGCGTGCGCTTGTTGTTGCCGTTCTGGGAGAGCGCGTCGGCGTCGATGACCTGGATCCAGCTGGTCGCGGCGAACAGCGAGATGAACATGAACAGCATGACGATGCTGAGGCGGCGGAGTTCCTTGGTCATCCGATCACCGTCCTCGGCTGGGAGCGCACGGCATCCGAGATCCGCAGCAGCAGCGCGACGATCAGCCAGTTCGCGACCAGCGAGGAGCCGCCGGCGGCGAGGAACGGGGTGGTGAGTCCGGTGAGCGGGATGACGCGGGTCACGCCGCCGACCATGATGAACACCTGCAGCGCGATCGTGAACGACAGCCCGGTGGCGAGCAGCTTGCCGAAGTCGTCCTGACCGGCGAGGCCGATGCGGATGCCGCGGCTCACGAACACCATGTAGAGGCAGAGGATCGCGAACAGCCCGATCAGGCCGATCTCCTCGCCGAGGCTGGTGATGATGTAGTCGCTGTGCGCGAGCGGGGTCACCTCGGGGCGGCCCTGACCCCAGCCGGTGCCGATGAGTCCGCCGTGGGCGAGGCCGAACAGCCCCTGCATCGGCTGGTACCCCTCCTTCTCGGGGTTCACCTGGCTCGGATCGAACAGGAACAGCCAGTTGATGAACCGGCCGTGCACGTAGCTGAGCACCTGGGTGGCGACGACGGCTCCAGCGAGCACCAGGCCGAGGCCGATCAGCACCCAGCTGGTCTTCCCTGTGGCGACGTAGAGCATCGCGACGAACATGCCGAAGATGAGGGTTCCGGTGCCGAGGTCGCGCTGGAACACGATGATGCCGAGCGAGATCACCCACACCACGAGCACCGGTCCGAGTTCGCGCATGCGGGGCCAGGTGATGCCGAGGACGCGCGTGCCGACCGAGGTCAGGCTCTCCCGCGTGCGCACGAGGTAGCCGGCGAAGAAGATCGCGAGGCAGATCTTGGCGAGCTCTCCCGGCTGGAAGGCGAAGTTGCCGCCCAGCGACACCCACACCGCCGCGTTCGCGTCGGGGATGCGCAGGCCGGGGACGAACGGCAGCAGCAGCAGCACGATGCCGGTCAGGCCGAAGATGTACGTGTACCGGAAGAGCACGCGGTAATTGCGGAGCAGGATGACGGTGGCGATCGCCCCCGCGAGGGAGATCGCCGCCCACGCGAGCTGCTTCGTGGAGAACGCGCCCCAGCCCGTGTAGGCCTTGGCGATGTCGATCCGGTAGATCATCGCGATGCCGAGTCCGGTCAGCAGCGTGGCGATCGGGAGCACGAACGGATCGGCGTCGCGGGCCACGGCGCGCAGCACGAAGTGCAGGGCGAACGCGAGCACGGCGAGCCCGCCGCCGATCGCGAGGATCATCGGGTCGACCGTGCCGAGGGCGCCGAGCTGCACGAGGGTCAGCGACGCGCCGCTGATGACGATGGCGAACAGCAGCAGCCAGAACTCCCGGTTGCGCTGCGTCTGCGGCATCCGGATCCCGCGCAGCGCCTTGATGACGCTGGTGTCAGCGGCGACGTCGACGCTCATCCTGCGCCCTCCGTCGGAGTGGGCATCGGAGTGGGCAGGGGCGTCTGCTGGATCGCGTTCGCGTCGGCTCCCGCCTGGAGGCGCGCGACGATGGCGTCGGCATCCGACAGGGAACGGGCGTTGATCGTGCGCTCCACCGATGCGCGCTGGTACTCGGGCAGGTCGGCGAGCAGGATGTCGGTGTCGCGCACCGGCGTCGACAGCGTGATCGGCCCGATGTTCTGCTGCACGCCCTGGAAGATCACGACGCTGTCCTCGTCGGCGCCGATGAAGTAGCGCGTCTGGGTCCAGCTGTAGGCGGCGAAAGCGGCGATGCCCAGCATGACGAGCACCAGCAGCATCCCGGCGATCCAGCCGAACCGGCGGCGACGTGCGCGCCGACGGTCTTCCTGGATCAGCTCCTCGAGGTACTCGGGGGCCGGTTCGAAGTGGCTCGGCTCGTTCGCCGCCTGGCGCACCGGGTGCAGCCAGTTGCTGAGCGCGGAACGGGCGGCCGGGATCGCGATGTTCGACGGATTGGAGGCCGATCCGACGATGGTCGGCGTGCCAGACGAGATCGCGTGCTGTCCGCCCACGTCGACGAGCACCATCGTGACGTTGTCGGGGGCGCCGCCGTCGAGCGCCTGCTTGAGGAGGCTGTCGGCCGTGCGGCCCGGAGCCATGCCGAGGCGCATCGCCTTGAGGATGTGGGTCTCGTCGACGACGCCGGAGAGCCCGTCGGAGCACAGCAGCCAGCGGTCGCCCGGCAGGGTGTGCATGACGAACATGTCGAGCTCGGGGTCGGCGTCCATGTCGCTGAGCACGCGCATGAGCACCGAGCGCCGCGGGTGGTAGCGGGCCTCTTCCGGCGTGATGCGGCCCGAGTCGACGAGCCGCTGCACGAAGGTGTGGTCGGCCGTGATCTGCGTCAGCGCGTCGTCGCGGAAGAGATAGATGCGCGAGTCGCCGATGTGGCCGATGACGGCGTAGTCGTCGACCATGATGATCGCGCTGAGCGTGGTGCCGAGTCCGGCGAGCTCAGGGCGGTCCTTCGCGGCGCGGATCAGGTCGCCGGCGGCCGTCGTGGCCGCGGCCTGCAGCGACGCCTGCGCGTCGTCGGTCGAGGCGTACGCCTGGTCGAGGGGCTCCATGCGCTGGATCGCGATGCTGGAGGCGACGTCGCCGCCTGCGTGTCCGCCCATGCCGTCGGCGACGACGAACAGGTTGGCTCCGGAGTATCCGGAGTCCTGGTTGTTGGAGCGGACCTTCCCGGTGTGGGAGATCGCGGCGCTCGAGCCCTCGAAGACCATACGCGCGTCAGGCCCGCAGCTCGAAGGTCGTGGCGCCCACCTTGACGGGGGTGCCGAGCGACAGCGGCACCGAGGAGCCGGTCACGCGTGTGCCGCCGACGAAGGTGCCGTTGGTGGAGTCGAGGTCCTGGATCGCCCAGTTGTCTCCGCGCAGCAGGAGGCGGGCGTGATGGCTCGACGTGTAGTCGTCGCGGATCACGAGAGACGACTCGCTGGAGCGGCCGATCGACAGGCTCTCGCCGTTCAGCGGGAGCTCGAGCCCGGTCTTGGGACCCGAAGTGATCACGAGGCGCTTGGCCGTGGCGATCGTCGCGGGGCCGGTCGAGGGCTTCGCGGATGCCGGCTTCGCCGCGGGTGCGGGCGCCGGAGCAGCGGATGCCGCGGCTGCGGCCTGCTCGGCGGGGAGCTTGCGCACCTTCACGCCGAAGAGATCGGCACGCAGCGAGTAGACCACGGCGAACACGAAGAACCACAGGAGGAGGAGGAACCCCAGGCGCAGGAGGAGGAGAGGGAGCTCTGCCATCAGATCGTCCCTCCCGCCGGGATGCGGGCGCTCATCCGAGTGCCCCGAACGCGCGGGTGGCGTCGTCGTCGCGCGGCCGCGCGGGGCGGGACGGGGCGGCGACGGGGATGATGCGGAAGACGAGGTCGGTGCGGCCGATCGTGATCGTCGTGTCGGTCGGGAGCGCGGCCTCGCGGACCTTCGTGCCGTTGACCTTCGTGCCGTTGGTCGAGCCGAGGTCGCGCATCATGGCGCGCTCGCCGTCCCAGAGGATCTCCACGTGCTTGCGGCTGGATCCGGCGTCGGCGATCGTGATGTCGGCATCCGATCCGCGTCCGATCACGGTGCGCGCGCGGGTGATCGAGTGGCGGCGCCCGTCGACGTCGACGACGGCCTGCCAGCTGACGCGGCCCTCGACCGTGCCCGAATCGACGCGGACCGTGCCGGTCGCGACCTTCTCGTCGGCCTCCAGCGTGATCGCGAGCGGGCCGGCGAAGCTGTAGCCCTGTGACTTCGCGTGCGCCGTGAGCAGTGCGTGCAGTTCATCGGTCAGGGCGCCGCCGAGACCGAGCATCCGCTCCGCATCGTCGGGGCTGAGCCGTGCCACATAGCTGTTGGGCGCGATGATGCGGTCGCGGCTCACCACAGCCGCGTTGGTGTCGGCCTCGCGCCGCAGGGCGGAGGCGATCTCCACGGGCTGGATGCCGCTGCGGAAGGTCTTCGCGAAGGCGCTGTTCACAGCGCGCTCGAGACCCTTCTCAAAGCTGTCAAGTAGTCCCACTGGGCTCCTCTGGCATGCCGACCGGTAGGGACATCGTAGCCAGGTGTGCTGAGTGAACGCCGTTGTATGGCGGATTCGCAGGGATGTTGCGGGGGTTTGCGGGTGCGGCGGCGGTGTACGGTGCGCGGGTGTGGCCGCGGTGTGGTGTGCGGTGCGCGGGTGGTGCGGCGGTGTGGTGCGGCGGTGTGCTGCGGAGCCAGGCTCGCTTCGTCGGCGCCGATGCACGGATGTCGGCGCGCACCGGCTTGTTTCCGCAGGCATCCGTGATCTGCGCCGACAGAACGGACCGGGACGGATGGTGCGGACGGGCTCGGTCGGATGGTGCGGACGGGCTCGGTCGGATGGTGCGGACGGGCTCGGTCGGATGGTGCGGACGGGCTCGGTCGGGCCGGTTTCTTCGCGGGGTGGATGCCGTGATAGCCTTGCGGAGTTGAATTCTTCGGAATGAGACGACTCGCGCGAGTGGCGGAATGGTAGACGCGCTGGCTTCAGGTGCCAGTGTCCGTATGGACGTGGGGGTTCAAGTCCCCCCTCGCGCACGCGAGATGAAGAGCCTCGATCGAAAACGATCGGGGCTCTTCGCGTTGTAGCCCGGGCGCGTCGGGGGCCGGGCAGGGCATCTGCTATCAAGGGAGCTATGCCGCACGACGAATCGGACCCGCTCGGTCGTGAGGCTCCGATGACCCCGGCGATGGCCGCGATCCTCCCCGATGGGGTGGTCTGCGCGGAGAGCGGGGATGAGACGGTCCTCGCGCGATTCGCGGAGGAGGAGATGCTCGTCGCGGATGCCGTGCCGAGCCGTCGGTCGGAGTTCTTCTCCGGGCGCGAGTGCGCACGCCGCGCGCTGGGGGAGTTCGGAGTGCCGGATGCGCCGATCGGCCGCGTGGGGCGACGACCCGTGTGGCCGGAGGGATTCGTCGGCAGTATCACGCACTGCGAGGGGTATCGCGCGGCCACTGTTGCCAGGATGACGGACGTCCTCACTCTGGGCATCGATGCCGAGCCGGACGCGCCGCTTCCGGAGGACGTGACCGATCTGGTGTCATCCCCAGGCGAGCAGGATGCGCTCAGGCGACTGCCCTCGGCCCCGTCGGACGTGCACTGGGACCGGCTGCTCTTCAGCGCAAAGGAGTCCGTCTACAAGGCCTGGTCGCCGATCACCGACGAGTGGCTCGGCTTCGAGGAGGTGAGCGTCGAGATCGATCCGTCTTCCGGAGTCTTCCTGGCGCGCCTGCTGCGGGATCCGTGGCGGTTGCAGGGCCGGAGCGTCTCGGAGATCGCCGGGCGGTGGACGCGGAGCAATGGACTGCTGCTCACTTGCGTCGTGATTCCTCGCTGAGGGGTCGGGCCTCACTCGCTCCGTCGATAGCGCATCGCGACGGAGCCGTTGCTGAGCGGCTGCGCCGAGATCAGCTCGAGCCGTCGAGTCTGAGGCAGTCCGTCCTGGAACAGCGTGGGGCCGTGCCCCGCGATCATGGGATGCAGCAGGAACACGTACTCGTCGATCAGGTCCAGCCGGTCGAGCTGCGTCGCGAGCGCACCGCTGCCGAGGAGCACTCCGTCGGGGGTCGCATCCTTGAGCTCCTGCACGGCGGTGCGCAGGTCGCCCGTGAGGTGGTGGCTGTTGGCCCAGGGGAAGTCGCTGCGCGTCGACGACACGACGTACTTCGGCTTGGCGTCCAGCTTGATCGCCCACTCGCGCAGCGCCGCAGGAGCATCCTCCTCGCCGCGGGCGACCGCCGGCCAGTAGCTCTCCATCATCTCGTAGGTCGTTCGACCCCAGAGCATGGCGCCGCCCTCGTCCATGAGGTGTGTGAAGTAGGCGTGCGTCTCGTCGTCGGCGATGCCCTCCCGATGGTCGACGCAGCCGTCGAGGGTGATGTTGAGACTGAAGGTCAGGAGGCCCATGCGACGACTCTAGGCCGTGCGATCCCCGCGGTGCGAGGGGGTCTCGAGAGCCGCGACAGGGCCGCAGCCGAGTGCTTTTACCGGACGTTCGCGTCGAGCCAGGGGACGGGGTTGATCGGGGTGCCGTTGATGTGCACCTCGAAGTGCAGGCACGAGCCGATGGTGTAGCCGGTGGTGCCGACTCGGCCCAGGAACTGGCCGGCCACGACGCGGTCGCCGGACTGGACCGCCCTGGTGCCGTAGTCCATGTGGCCGTAGAGGGTGGACACGGCGGAGCTGCCGCCGAACTCGTGCTGCACCTGGACGGTCACGCCGTAGCCGCCGTAGCTGTCCTGCGACATCGTGACGACGCCGTCGGCGGCCGCGTAGATCGGGGTTCCGACGGGGGCGGCGTAGTCCTGGCCCATGTGGCTGCGACCGGGGCGGCTCGCGCCGAAGCCGTCGGTCATCGTGTACGAGCCGGCCGCCATGGGGATGATGACCTGGCCGGGCTGCGCGATCGGGACGATGCCGCTCTTCGCGGAGGCGGCGCTGGCGACGCGGATCTTCTCGATCTCGTCCGGGGTGGTCGCGGAGAAGTCGCCGCTCACCACGACGTCGGGCATGACGTCGGCGCTGGCCGTGTAGGTCTGGGCCTCGGCGCGGATGTCGGCCATCACCGACGAGGCTGCGGAGGCGGTGCCCGACTGCGCCATGCCCACGGCAGGCAGCGCGACGCCGCACACCAGGGTGGCGACGGCCAGTGCGGCCGTGGTCATCCGGCCGATCCGGCGTCGAGACGAGCTGCGCTCCGTGCGCGCGGCCACGGGAGCTGCGGATGCCGGGCGCGAAGCGGATGCCGTCGCACGCACGCGGCGCGGACGAGCCTTGCGGCCGCGGGGGCTGCGGGCGGCGGCCGGCTCGGCGGCGTCGGAAGCGGGGGAGGAGGAGGCGTCCTCCTCGGCCGAGGGGGCCTCGTCGTCTGCGGTGACCTCATCTGCCGGCGCCTCGTCGACCGAGGGAGCAGCGTCTTCCTGAGTAGCGTCGTCCTGAGCAGCGTCGGCCGGCGCCTCGTCGACCGAGGGAGAATCCACGGCCGGGGCCTCATCGACAGCATCCGCCGGAGCGGAGATGACGTCCTGCTCGGCGGGAGCGGGAGTCTCCTGCGGCTCTGCGGACTCGGCGGCGATGGTCGCGGCCAGCGTCACGACGGCGGCGGCCTGCTCCACCGCGGCGGCCTGCTCGACGATCGGGGTCTGCTCCGTCACGACGGCTGCGGCATCCGGCGTCGCCTGGGCCCTGCGTCGGTCTCGTCGCAGCATGCCCGTCGGGACGACGGGGTCTGCAGAAGACACCTCGGTGAGAGGCGTGGAAGACAGCGCGGTTTCGGGTGATCGCGAAGTGATGGTGAAGCTCCTCGGGAGACGGACGCGTCCGTTATCAAGTTGTAACCATAAGCGAAGAATCCGCAGGTCTCAAATCGAGAGCGGATGCTGTGCGGCGTCTATGCGTGAGGTATGCGCCGACCGGCCCCGTCCGGACAGGCGTCTCGGCTTCCTGACACAATGGACCCGTGCACGAGTCCAGGAAGCCGGCGGTTCTGCGCGGCTTCGCCGCATCGTCGCTGGCGATCTTCGCCGCTCTGGCCGGTCACCTGACCGGCGGTGGAACGATGCCGGGGCCCCTCGGAATCCTCGTGCCCTGGCTGCTGTCGCTCATGGTGTGCGTGCTCCTCGCGGGGCGCCGGCTCTCGGTCGTGCGGCTGAGCCTCTCGGTCGCGATCAGCCAGCTCCTGTTCCACGTCCTGTTCGTGCTGGGCACGATCACGCCGACCGGCGCGGTCGGCGGCCACGTCCACGGCGCTCCGCTGCAGCTCTCGCCCACCGACGGACTCTCCGCCGCCGTCGCCGCCGACGGACTCATGTGGTTCGGTCACGCGATCGCCGCGGTCGTCACGATCCTCGCACTGCACCGGGGCGAACGGCTCCTGCTGGGCCTGCGCGAACGGGCGGAGCTCAGCATCCGCTGGCTGCGCCGTCGTGTCGACGCGCTCGTCGCCATGCCTGCGCCGCCGCGCCCGCTCGCCGCTCCGGCATCCGACGAACCCGAGGCGCTCCGCGACCTCGCCCTCCGCTCACCTCTCCACGGACGCGCCCCGCCGGCTCCCACCGCCGTCTGATCCGCGCCGTCCGCCCTCTCGGGCCCGTGACGGCGGCACTGTCGCGTGCGCACCGGCCCGCCGGGCACGCGATCCGCGTCCGCGGCGTCGACTCCCGACGCCCGTCGAGAGGTCTGTCATCCATGTCCCCTGTCCGCAGATTCGCGGCGGGTGCACTGGCGGCGGCCGTCGTGATCCTCGCGACCGCCCTGCCCGCATCCGCCCACGACCAGCTCATCCAGAGCACCCCCGGAACCGACGAGCGTCTCGCCGCCCCTCCGGAGTCCGTCACGCTGACGTTCTCCGGGGAGCTGCTGATGCTCGGCGACTCGACGACGGGAGCCGTCGTGCTCCTCGTCGACGCCGAAGGGAAGAACTGGGTGTCCGGCGACCCGGTCGTGAACGGGAACACCGTCACGGCCGCCGTCGCAGAGGGCATGCCCGACGCGGGCTACCAGGTGCGGTGGCAGGTCGTCTCGGAGGACGGGCATCCGATCTCCGGCGTCGTGCCGTTCACCGTCGGGGACGGGTCTCCGATGGCGACAGCGAAGACGGATGCCGCGACCACCGACGCACCAGCGGATGACGCGGCGCAGACGGCCGACGAGGCCGACGGGATGCAGCGGACGCTGCTCGTCGGCGCCGGCGGAGCGGCCATCGCCGCTGCCGCCTTCCTCCTCTACAGATTCCTCCGTCGCCCCCGGGCGGCGGCCGCAGCGCCGGAATCCGGCGACTCTGCGGACACGCAACCGTGAAAGGCCATTCCATGAACACCGCACAGAAGTCCACCGTCCGTCTCACCGCCCTCATCGCCACGGCGCTCCTCGCTCTCACCGGCTGCGCCTCGACCGCGCCCTCGGCGGAGTCGTCGACGGCGCTCGCCGGGGACTCGGTCACGATCGAGGACGCCTGGGTCAAGTCCGCCGACGAGGGGATGTCGGCGGCCTTCGGCGAGCTCTCCAACAGCGGCGAGAAGGACGTGACCGTCGTCTCGGCGAAGACCGAGGCCTCGGGCATGGTCGAACTGCACGAGACCGTCGAGAACGAGTCGGGGGAGATGGTGATGCGCGAGAAGGACGGCGGCTTCGTCATCCCCGCCGGCGGCACGCTGACGCTCGAGCCCGGCGCGAACCACATCATGCTCATGGGCCTCTCGGCGCCGCTCAAGGCGGGCGACGAGGTGACGTTCACCCTCACCTTCTCCGACAAGTCGACCTACGAGTTCACCGCACCCGTGAAGGACTACACCGGCGCGAACGAGAACTACGAGGGCGGCGACGACGACGGCAGCATGAACCACTGATGCGCGCGCCCGCTGAGGGCGCTCGTGCCGGCCGCACCGGCTCCACCCGGCGGCAGTTCCTCCTCGGAGGGGCTGTCGCCGGTGTGGGCGCCGCTGCGGCGGTCGGCATCGACATCGCCCTGAATCAGAAGGCGGCTCCGGCCGTCACGCCGTCCGCGCCGATGAACGGCGACGAGAAGGTCCCGTTCCACGGCATCCACCAGGCGGGCATCGACACGCCCGCCCAGGCCCACGGCATGTTCCTCGCCCTCGACCTGCACGACACCACGGACCGTGAGGGGGTGTCCAGGCTGATGCGGATCCTCACCGACGACGCGGCCCGGCTCACCCAGGGCGCCCCGGCGCTCGCGGACTCGGAGCCGGAGCTCGCCGCCAGCCCCGCCCGTCTGACCGTGACGTTCGGCTTCGGCCCGCGGCTGGTCGCGCGGGCCGGCGGCCCGGCCCCGACCTGGCTCGCGCCGCTCCCCGCGTTCGGGATCGACGCGCTGCAGCCGGAGTTCTCCGACGGCGACCTGCTGCTCCAGGTCGCCGGAGACGATCCGCTCACGGTCGCCCACGCCGCACGGATGCTGCTCAAGGACTCGCGTTCGTTCGCTGCGCTGCGGTGGACCCAGACCGGGTTCCGCCGCGCGTACGGCACCGAGCGACCGGGCACCACGATGCGCAACCTCTTCGGCCAGGTCGACGGCACGGCCAACCCCGAGCCGGGGACGGCGGAGTTCGACCGGGTCGTGTGGGCGGACGACGGCTGGCTGTCCGGGGGCACCGGCCTCGTCATCCGCCGCATCCGCATGGACCTCGACAAGTGGGACCGCCTCGACCGCGGGGGCCGCGAGGCCTCCGTCGGCCGGACGCTGGGGAACGGCGCCCCGCTCACCGGCAGCGCGGAGCGCGACGAACCCGACTTCGAGGCGAAGACCGCGATCGGATTCCCCGTGATCCCGCAGTTCGCGCACATCCGCCGCGCCCGCGGCGACGACGGGGAGAAGATCTTCCGGCGTGCGTACAACTACGACGAGAGGCCGTCGGGCGGCGGCATCTCGGAGTCGGGGCTCGTCTTCGTCTCGTTCCAGGCCGACGTCGAGCGGCAGTTCACCCCCATGCAGCAGCGGCTCGCCGAGCTCGACCTGCTCAACGAGTGGACCACGCCCATCGGGTCTGCGGTGTTCGCGATCCCGCCCGGATGCGCGGAGGGCGGCTTCATCGGGGAGACGGTTCTCCGCTGACCGCGGAGAGAACACGGATGCCGCGGCAGAGGTTGCTCTCGCTGCCGCGGCATCCCTGTGCTCGCGCTCATCGCCTGCGGGGTGTGCTCGCCTGCGGATCCGTGCCTGTGGCTGCGGTCAGCCCGGCATCCTGACGTCGTGCAGCACGCGTGCGCTCGTCAGCGCGGTGGCCCGCCGGGACAGCAGACGGATGCCGAGTGCCATGAGGTGGTTGACGCGGCCGGAGATCACGCTGGGTCGGCCGTTGCTGCGATCGAGCTCGCGGAACGCGGTGTCGATCACCTGCTCGGGGGTCTGCTGCCGGCCGACGGAGGCGGCGTCGGTGCCGACCACGTCGAAGAACTCGGTCTTCGTCGCTCCGGGGCTCACCGCGAGGACGCGCAGTCCGGTGCCCCGTGCCTCGGCCCAGAGCGCTTCGGTGAAGCTCAGCACGAAGGCCTTGGTCGCGCCGTACACGGCCATGCCCGGCGTCGGCTGGTACGCCGCAGTGCTCGCGACCGTGACGAGGGCGCCCCGGCCCCGGAGCAGCTGGGGCATGAAGAGGCGGGAGAGCTCGACCAGCGTGCCCACATTGAGCTGGATCTCGCTCGTCATCCGCTCGGGGTCGACCGTGTCGAAGGCGCCGTGGGTGCCGAAGCCGGCGTTGTTGACCAGCGAGGTGACGCGGATGCCGCGGCGGTCGAGCTCCCCGTGCAGGGCGGCTGCCGCTCCGGCGATGCTGAGGTCGGCGGCGACGACCTCGACCGCGACTCCGGCGGAGGCGCGCAGCTCGGCGGCGAGGGCCTCGAGGCGGTCGACGCGGCGGGCCACGAGGACGAGGTTCGAGCCGCGGGAGGCGAATCGGCGGGCGAACTCGACCCCGAGGCCGGCGCTGGCGCCGGTGATGAGGGTGGTTCCACCGCGGAGGTCGAGTGTCATGGTGCAGTCCTTCGGTCATGTCGACAATGTAGGCAGTGACATCATTGTGCACGCGCTCTCTCTTGTTGTCAATGCCTACATCGAGATAGGATCGACGGGTGCCCCCGCAGCCCTATCACCACGGCGATCTCCGCCGCACGCTCCTCGAGGCCGCCAGGTCGAGCATCGAGAGCGACGGCGTCGAGGCCCTGTCGCTGCGGCAGCTCGCCCGCGAGGCCGGGGTCAGCCATGCGGCTCCCAGCAGGCACTTCCGTGACAAGCAGGCCCTGCTCGACGCCCTCGCCGAAGACGGGTTCACCCGGCTCGCGGCGGTGCTGGACGAGGCCGCCGGCATGGAGGCGACGACGGGGGAGAAGGTGCGGGGCCGGTTCGACGCTCTCACCGCGGCCTACGTCGACTTCGCCCTCGAGCAGCCGATCCTGCTCGGCCTGATGTTCGGGATGAAGCACGCGCCCGACGCGCGCGCAGAGCTCATCGCGGCTGGTCAGGCGTCGATGGAGGTCACCGTGCGGGTCGTGATCGCGGCGCAGGAGAGCGGGATCATCCGCGCGGGAGATCCCCATCGCATCGCGCTCACGGCGTTCGCGACGTTCCACGGCATCGCGACCCTCGCCTCCGGGGGGCTCCTCGACGGCGTACCGGCCGCCGAGCTGGTCGCCGACGCGCGCGACCTGCTGTGGACCGGCATCCGCGCGGAGTGATGTACGGCGGGATCCCTGCGCTGCGGCGTCAGGGCGGCGGCCCCTCCGCCGACTGATCCGCGTCCTACAACCGCTCGAACGCCGCCTGCACGGCGACGGCTGCCGCTCCGCGCGCCCACGCGGTGAAGCCGCTGTCGTCCACGTGCAGCCGCACCGGAGAGGCCCGCGGGTCACGACCCGCGGTGATCTCGGCGCGCACGGCACCCTCCGCCACGGCGAACAGCCCCATGCCCTCACCGGCGAGAACGATGTCCGCGTGGGTCGTGAGGTTGGCGGCCAGGGCCACGAGGCGTCCGAGCGCTCGGGCGCTGGCGTCGACGATGGCCGCGGCCGCGGGGTCGCCGTCGGCGGCGAGAGCGAGGACCTCGTCGTAGCCCACCGGCCGCTGGAGGGCGGTCGTCGCCTGTGCGGCGATGGATGCTGAGCCGAGCATCGCCTGCGCGCAGCCTCTGTGCCCCTCGGAGCACAGGGGTCCGTGCGGCTCGAGCGGCACGTGAGCGGCGAGGCTGATCCCCGAGTCCGCGTTGCGCACGACCTCGCCGCCGGAGACGACCTCGTACCCGACGCCGGCGCCGATCGTGATCACCGCGAAGCCGTCGAGCCCGCGAACGACGCCGAACCAGCGCTCGGCCTCGGTCAGGGCGATCAGATCGTTCTCGATGCGCGTTGGCAGGCCGGTGGCCGCGGTGACGAGCTCGCCGAGAGGAACGTCCTCCCAGTCGAGGAACGGCCCCCAGACCACGGTGCTGCCGTCGGTGATCCCGCCGACGCTGATGCCGACGCCGACGGGGGCGTCGCTGTCGCCGACGAGCCGCGTCATGGCATCGACGATGGTGTCGACCACGTCGGAGGGTGCATGCGACCGCAGCGGCAGCGCCACCTCGCCGAGCAGCTGCGCCCGGACGTCGGTGAGCACGCAATGCGCGTCGCCGCCCGTGAGCTTCACTCCCAGGAAGGTGCCGACGGCGGGCGAGACGTCGAGGGGGCGAGAGGGGCGGCCGACGCCGTCGACCACGTCGTCGAGCTCGACGAGGATGCCGCGGTCGACGAACGGCTTCGTGAGGCGGGTCAGGCTCGCCGGAGACATCCGCATCCGCACGGCCAGGGCTGAACGGGAGATCGGGCCGTGGATGAGGACCGTGCGCGCGACGGTGGCCTCCGTGCTCATGACACCTCCATTGATTTCATCTTGGCATATAAAGACGCGACGGACCGGCGAGATCACGCCGTTGACGTCTGGATTATTTTCATGCTAAAACTAATTCATGCATTCCAGCGATGTGAGCAGCGAAGCTTCCGCCATCGACGAGGGGCTCTCCCCGGAGGTTCTGCACCTCCGCAGAGGCGGCACCAGCGTGGTCGTCGAGATGTCGACGCCGCCCGCCATCGTGCACTGGGGCGAAGACCTCGGACACCTCTCGACGCAGGCCCTCGGCGGCCTCGCACTGGCCGCGGCGCCCCAGCGCGTCTCGGGTGGACTCGACGTCACCCCCGTCCTCAGCATCCTGCCGACGCCCGCGCACGGCTGGCTCGGCACGCCGGGGCTCGAAGGGCACAGGGCAGGCCACGGCATCAGCGTCCGCTGGCACCTGGCCGGAGTCGACGCCACCGCCGAGCGCGCCCGCATCTCGCTCGTCGACGAGGAGTCGCGTCTCGCCGCCACCGTCGAGCTCGAACTCGGCATCGCGGGTCTCCTCCGACAGCGCATCACGCTCCGCAACAGCGGAACGGGCGCGTACACGGTGCAACGCCTCGCGCCGTCCTTCCCCGTTCCGTGGGACGCGACCGAGATCCTCGACACCACGGGTCGTCATCTGCGTGAGCGCTCGCCGCAGCGCCGTGCCTTCACCGTCGGCACCTCGGTGCGGGAGAGCCGCCGAGGACGCCCGGGCGCCGATGCCACGCTGCTGCTCTGCGCCGGCCGCCCCGGGTTCGGGTTCGAGTCGGGACGGGTGCACGGCATCCACGTCGCCTGGAGCGGCAGCCACACCGTCCTGGCCGAGCGGACGATCGCCGGGGAGGCCTTCCTCGCGGGTGGAGAGCTGTACGGCCCCGGCGAGATCATCCTCGACTCCGGTGAGACCGTGACCACTCCCTGGGTGATCGGCTCCTGGGGCGACGGCCTCGACGAGCTCTCGGCGCGGTTCCACGACGAGCTCCGCGCGCGCCCGCAGCATCCGCATCGGCCCCGCCCCATCACCCTCAACACCTGGGAGGCCGTGTACTTCGATCACGACCTCGATCGGCTCACCGCACTCGCGGATGCCGCGGCCGATGCGGGCGTCGAGCGGTTCGTGCTCGACGACGGCTGGTTCCTCGGTCGTCGCGACGACACCGCCGGACTCGGCGACTGGCAGGTGGACACGGATGTGTGGCCGCAGGGGCTGCACCCGCTCGTCGACCGCGTGCGCTCGCGCGGCATGGAGTTCGGGCTGTGGGTCGAGCCAGAGATGGTGAACCCCGACAGCGAGCTCGCCCGTGAGCATCCCGACTGGATCCTGCGCTCTCGACTCGATCTGCCGCCCGCCGCCCGGCAGCAGCAGGTGCTCGACCTCGCGCACCCCGACGCGTATGCGCACATCGCGTCGCGCCTGCACGCGCTGCTCGACGAGTATCCGATCGCCTACCTGAAGTGGGACCACAACCGCGATCTCGTCGACGCGGGCTCCGGCCCCGGCGGCGGCTCCCACGTGCACGCGCATACCCTCGCCGTCTACCGTCTTCTCGACGAGCTCAAGGCGCAGCATCCGGGACTCGAGATCGAGAGCTGCGCATCGGGCGGCGCCCGGGTCGACCTCGGCATCCTGGATCGCACCGATCGCATCTGGACGAGCGACTGCATCGATCCCCTCGAAAGGCTCGACATCCAGCGCTACACCGGCCTGGTCGTGCCGCCCGAGCTCATGGGCGCGCACCTCACCAGCGCCGTCGTCCACTCGACGGGCAGGGCGACGGACCTCGACCTGAGCGCCGCGATCGCCCTGTTCGGGCACTTCGGCATCGAGCGGGACATCAGCGGAGACTCCGAGGCCGACCTCGCGCGCATCCGCGCCTGGGTGGCGCTCGCCAAGACGCTGCGTCCTCTCGTCGCGACCGGTCGCGTCGTGAACGTCGACGGCGTGGAGCCGGGCATCGACGTGCGCGGCATGGTCTCGGCCGATCGTGCCGACGCCGTCTTCACGATCACGCAGGCCGCGACCTCGGTCGCCTATCCCGCAGGGCGGGTCCGGTTCCCCGGACTCGACCCGGAGCGCGAGTACCGTCTCCGCGTCCTGACGCCCGGTGGCGCCCATGAGGATGCAGGGCAGTCCCCGCTCCGCTGGATCCAGGACGGCGTCATCCTCACCGGCCGACAACTGGCGACGACCGGCATCCGTCCCCCCGTGCAGCATCCCGGGCGAGCGACCCTCGTGGAGCTCACCGCACAGCACTGATCCTGATCGGCATCGCCGATCCCTCGCGCAAGGAGGCGCAGATATGAGATCGATCCATCCGCTCCGCGGAGCGACGGCGGCCGTCGTCGTCGTCGCGCTCGCCGGAACGCTGGGAGGGTGCTCCTCCGGAGCCGACCCCGGCGTCACCACGCTCAACTTCTTCCAGTTCAAGGGCGAGGCCCGCGAGGACTTCGACAGGATCATCGAGAAGTTCGAGGCCGAGAACCCCGACATCCGCGTCGTGCAGAACCAGGTGGCGGATGCCGACACCATCATCCGCACGCTGCTCGTGAAGGACAAGGCGCCCGACGTCATCACCCTGAACGGCAACGGCAACTTCGGCCGTCTCGCACAGGCAGGGGTCTTCTACGACTTCTCCGACGAGCCCGTTCTCGACACGATCAACCCTGCGGTGCAGGACATCCTCGCCGACCTCGGAAACAAGGACGGCGAGGTGAACAGCCTCGGCTACGTCAACAACGCCAACGGCATCATCTACAACGCCGACATCTTCGCCGAGCAGGGCATCGAGGTGCCCGAGACGTGGGACGAGCTCATCGCCGCCTGCGAGAAGCTGAAGGATGCCGGCATCCAGCCGATCTACGCCACCCTCGCCGACTCGTGGACCTCTGTCCCCTCGTTCAACGGCCTCGGCGCGTACGCGGTGCAGGACGGCTTCTTCGACGAGATGCGCGCGGAGGGCGAGAACGTCGGTCCCGACTCGAAGGCCTCGTTCGAGCAGGACTTCGCCGAGCCGCTCGACCGCGAGCTGCAGCTGTACGGCTACGCGCAGGAGGGCTACCGGGGCGCGACCTACGACGAGGGCAACGCCGCCTTCGCTCGAGGCGAGGCCGCGATGCTGCTCCAGGGCATCTGGGCCGTCAACGGCATCAAACAGGTGAACCCCGACATCAACGCGGCGATCTTCCCGTACCCGACGGATGCCGAGAAGGACCGCGTCATCGTCTCGGGCGTCGACGTGACGGTGACGATGGGCCGCAACAGCCCGCATCGCGAGGAGGCGCTGCGGTTCATCGAGTTCATGTTCCGCCCCGACGTCATCGAGGAGTTCGCGGCCTCGCAGAACATGATCCCCTCGGTCGAGGGCGCCGAGCTCAGCGATGATCTCGCGCTGCAGTCGGTCAAGCCGTTCTTCGACGACGGGCGCATCACCGGCTTCCTCGATCACCAGATCCCGCCGGGCATCCCGCTCGCGGAGTTCGTGCAGGAGTCGATCTTCACCGGCGACGCGGGAGCCGCGCTCGCCACCCTCGACAACGAGTGGCGCAAGATCGCCGCCCGCACCATCCCCGTGACGGAGGACCGATCATGAGCACACTCACCGAAGCGGTCAGGTCGTCGGCATCCGGCGGCTCCCGCAGCGGGCGGGCCGACCGCATCCGCTCCTCGTCGCCGCGTGCTCTCTCGGCCTACTACTGGATGGTCTGGCCGGCCGTCATCGCCTTCGCTCTGTTCCACACCGTCCCCATGCTCGTGGGCGTGTTCTTCAGCTTCACGAACTACGCGGGCTACGGCGACTGGAACTTCGTCGGGATCTCGAACTACCTCAACCTGTTCAAGGACGACCGGGTCTGGGGCGCGTACGGGTTCTCCTTCCTGTTCGCGATCGTCGCGACCATCCTCACGAACGCGATCTCGCTCGCGATCGCGATGGGGCTCAACGCGAAGATCAAAGCGCGCGACTTCTTCCGCGGCGTCTACTTCGTGCCCTACGTGCTCGCGATGCTGGTGATCGGCTACGTCTTCCAGTACCTGTTCACGAACTCGCTGCCGAAGCTCTTCCCCGGCATCCCGCTGATCGCCGACAACATCCTGTCGAACCCCGACTGGGCCTGGCTGGCGATCGTCTCCCTCGCGGTCTGGCAGGGCTGCGCGTTCACGATCATCATCTACCTGTCCGGTCTGCAGACGATCCCGTCGGAGCTCTACGAGGCGGCGTCGCTCGACGGCGCCTCGAGCTGGCGGCAGTTCTGGGCGATCACGTTCCCCCTGATCAGCGCCTTCTTCACCATCAACGTGGTGCTGAGCCTCAAGGGCTACCTGCAGGTGTTCGACCCGATCGTCGCCCTCACCAACGGCGGCCCCGGCACCTCCACCGAGTCCGTGACGATGCTCATCTTCAAGGGCGGCTACGGCGGTGGCGAGTTCGCCTACCAGACGGCCAACGCGGTGGTCTTCTTCATCGTGATCACGATCGTCTCCCTCCTGCAGTTCCGAGTCCTTCAGCGCCGAGAGGTGGATGCATGATGTCTGTCGCAGCCCCCACCACATCCACCACGTCCATCGTCACGGGAGGCAGGCGTCGTCGAGGCGGCGCGGGTCGGGAGGATGACACCCGCCGCACCAACTGGTGGGCCACCGCCGTCATCGCCGTGTGCGCCCTGACCGTTCTGATCCCGCTCTACCTGGCCGTGGTCGTCGCGGTGAAGACGCCCGATCAGCTCGTCAGCGGAACCGGCTTCGAATGGCCGAACCCGGTGCGCTGGGAGAACTTCGCCGAAGCCTGGGAGCGCACGCAGTTCCCGCAGGCGCTCCTGAACACCGCGCTGATCACGGTCGGTTCGGTCGTCTTCACGATGTTCACGAGCTCGGTCGTCGCCTATGCGCTGGCCCGCAACATGCACCGGCCCTTCTTCAAGGGCGTGTTCTACTACCTGCTCGCGGCTCTGTTCATCCCGTTCCCGATCATCATGCTGCCGCTCGTGAAGCAGACGGCGATGTTCGGGCTCGACAACCAGGTCGGCGTCATCATCCTCTACACGGTCTACGGGCTGTCGCTGAACGTGTTCATCTACTCGGCGTACATCCGCTCGATCCCGATCGAGCTCGAGGAGGCCGCCCGCATGGACGGCGCGTCGACCTGGCGGGTGTTCTGGCAGGTCATCTTCCCTCTGCTCACTCCGATGAACGCCACGGTCGGCATCCTCACCTGCGTGTGGGCGTGGAACGACTTCATCCTGCCGCTCGTCGTGCTCACCGACCCGGGGGCCCGCACGCTGCCGCTCGCGCAGTACGTGCTGCAGGGGCAGTACAACACCGACTACACCGTGGCGTTCGCGTCGTATCTGATGGCGATGGCCCCGCTGCTGATCGTGTACATCTTCTCGCAGCGCTGGGTGATCTCCGGGGTCACGCGGGGATCGATCAAGTGACGGACGGGCGCCCTCCGCGGGGGAGGGCGCCCACTACTTGACGATATGGAAAGTTCGGAGCATACTTTCCAATATGGAAAGCAAAAGCGACGACCCGACGCCGGAACAGGCCCTCGGACAGCTGGCGGATGCCGAGGCATCCCGCACCGCGTTGGCGAACCGCCTCGTGCTCCCCCCGTTCCTCCTCCTCGCCCTCGGATCGGCGATCGCCGTGCAGATCGCCTCGACCGCCGTGGTGTGGACGAGCAGGGGCTACTGGTTCACGATCGCCGGAGCGCTGCTCTACGTCGCCGTCGCGCTCCTGCAGCTCCGCCGCTTCCGCCGGGTGAACGGCGTGACCGTCGGCGGCTTCGCCAGCAGGGTCGTCGGAGGCACGGCCACCGAGGCGACCATGTCGTACCTCCTGGCGCTGGCCGGAGCGATGTGGGCCGGATTCGCCGGAGTCTGGTGGCTGGTGCCGGTGTGCGCGCTCGCCGGGGGCGTCGGCTTCGCGCTCAGCGGGGCGCGGTGGGTGCGCATGTACCGCGCCGACCCCGCAGAGCACGCCCGCGGCGAATCCGTCGCGTTCCTTCTCGTCCTCGGCGTCCTCGCAGCGTGCGGCATCGCCCTCCTCTTCCTCAACCACTGATGGTCGAGCTGAACCCGGCGCTGCAGTCGCCGATCCGACTGAAGCTGACGACCATGCTCACCGGCGTGAGCGAGATCGAGTTCGTGACGCTGCGGGACCACCTGGACGTGAGCGACTCCGTGCTCTCCAAGCACATCAGCGCGCTCGCCGCCGAGAGGTACGTGAAGAGCCGCAAAGCTGTCCTCGACAGCCGCCGCACCACCTGGATCTCCCTCACGACGGAGGGGCGGAAGGCGCTGAGCGCGCATGTCGCCGCGCTGCGGGAGCTGATCGCCGGAGTCGAGTAGCGTCGGTCGTCGTCGGAGCCGATCGGTCCGACGACACTGAAGGGACTCTCAGAGATCGGGGCCCGGCTGACCGCGATGTGTCCAGAGAGACCCGCGATCATCGACACGGAGGTGGCGATGAGGATCCTGGTCGTGGAAGATGACGAACGCGTCGGTCGTACGGTCGTACAGCTGCTGCGTGAGGCCGGCTACGCAGTCGACCTCGAGTCGGATGGCGCGGCCGGCCTCATCGCGTTCGAACTTGAACCGGTGGATGCGGCGATCCTCGACGTGCGGCTGCCCGGGTTGGCCGGGGGCGGGGTCGAGTTGTGCCGCAGCATCCGATCGCTCTCCACAGAGGTGCCGATCCTCATGCTCACGGCGATCGCCGCTCGAGCGACGATCGTCGAATGCCTCGATGCGGGTGCGGACGACTACCTGGTCAAGCCGTTCCACGTCGACGAGCTCCTCGCGCGGGTCCGCGCGCTCCTGCGACGCGCCCCCACGGCGCTTCCCCCGCAGGTGCGCGTGGGCTCGCTGATCCTCGACCCCAGTCGGCATTCGGTGGAACGGCTCGGGCGCACGATCCCCCTCACCCCCAAGGAGTTCTCGGTCCTGGAGTATCTGATGCGGCGCCCCGACGCGATCGTGTCGACCAGCGAGCTCATCGATCACGCGTGGGACCGCAACTACGAGGGCTACAGCAACGTGGTGCCCACCTACATCCGGTATCTGCGTCGCAAGCTCGCGGTGCAGGGCGCGCCCGACCCGATCGTCACGCACCGTGGCGCAGGCTACTCCGTTCCGAGCGACGTCTGATGATCGTCAGAAGGGCCCGATGGCGGCTCACCATCGGCTTCACCACCGTTCAGCTGCTCACCTTCGCCCTGTTCGCCTGGGGCGTGTACGCCTTCGCGATCACGGCGTTCGATTTCGACGGCGTCGCAGACGGAGGAGGGACATCGACGGCTGAGGCGGGTTTCGCCACGCTCCGGACGGCTCTGATCGTCGCTCTCAGCGGACTGTGTGTGGTGGCGCCGTTCACGAGCTGGCTACTCGCAGGTCTCGCGATGCGGCCAGTGGCATCGACACTGGCTGCGCAACGACGCTTCGTCGACGACGCGTCCCATGAACTGCGCACACCCCTGACCGCCATCCAGGGACAGCTTGAGCTGATCCTCACTCGACCGCGGACGGTGAGCGAGTACCGGGAGGCGTGTGCGACCGCGCTGGAGGCCGCGCACTCGCTGGCGTCCATCGCCGACGATCTGATCCTCGCCGCAGACGGCGGTCATGATCGCACGGCTGATGCCGTCGTCGAGCTGGGAGATGCGCTCCACCGGGTGCGAGGACTTCTTGCGGCTCCTGATCGTGTCGTGGTGACGCAACAGCGCCGCGTGGTGGTCGCGGGCCTGCCGTCGACCGTCGAGCGGGTCCTGCTGAACCTTCTGGTCAACGCGGAGAAGTACTCGGATGCGGATGTCGACGTGCGCATTCGCGCTGCCGGCGGGTGGGGCGAGGTCGTGGTCCGGGATGCAGGGAAGGGCATGACGCGCGCGCAGGTGCGTCGGGCTTTCGACCGGTTCTGGCAAGCGGATCCCTCGCGCGCGGGCGAGGGCAGCGGATTGGGCCTGTCGATCGTCAGGGAGATCGTCACCTCCCTGGGCGGGCGTGTGGCCTTGACGTCGGTGCCCGACGTGGGAACGACCGTGCGAGTGCGCCTTCCGCTCTCACGCTCATCTCACGCGGACCTCCGTAACGTCGGCGAGACCGAAGTCCCCACGTGAAAGGAAACAGGACATGGAGAAGAAGAAGCTCAAGATGACCGTCGGCGGAGGGCTCGCCGTGCTCGCGCTCGCCGCCGCGCTCGGTGTGGGCGTGCCCGCTTTGGCGCAGGCGTCGACTCCGGCACCCAGCGGTGGCAACACACAGGTCGCGACGAACGACGGCGAGACGGCTGACGACCAGGGTGTCGAGGACGGCACGAACGACGGCGAGACGGCTGACGACCAGGGTGTCGAGGACGGCACGAACGACGGCGAGACGGCTGACGACTGACGTCGTGCGCGGAGAGCTCCGACACGGCTGGGTCGGAGCTCTCCGACCCAGCCGTGTCAGTGGACGGGAAGGAGGCGTGCCTCTCTTCGCTTCTGCAGTCGGCCCTCCGCGGTCACCACCAGCCATCGCGCGAGCAGGGCGACCGAGGCGCCGAGGATCCCGCCGGCGATGACGTCGCTGAGCCAGTGCGCCTCGAGGAACGTGCGGCTCCATGCCATCAGCACGATCCAGGCGATCGCGGGCGCCCAGAACCGACGTCCGATCAGGAGGGCGAGGGTCACGGCGAGCGTTGCCGCCGCGGCGGTGTGCCCGGAGGGGAACGAGGTGACGTCGACGTCAGAGAGCGAGTCCGCGGGACGGGGACGCGCGATCACGACCTTGATCGCTGCGGTGACGGTCTCGGAGACCGCCATCGCGACCGCGAGAGTGATCGCGCTGCGGAACCGCCGGGCGATCAGGAGGGTGGTGATGAGCACGACGGTGACCCCGATCACGATGCCGACGCCGCCGATGAGATCGAATGCCTCGGCGACGTGGATCCCGGCATCCGTCCGCCAGCCTCGTTGGAGGTCGTGCCACCAGGAGTCGAGCGGCGATGGGCCGTTGCCGGAGCTGCGGATGACGATCCCCAGCGCGAGCACCCCGGCGATGCCGAGCAGACCCAGCAGCCCGAGGTTGCGGATGGAGGTCGCCCGCGTCGGTGACGGCGGGATATCTGTGGTGCGGAGCATCCCCTCACACTGGCCCCCCGACATCCGAGCGATCCCGGTATCGGCCGTCAGTGCGTGAAAATGCTCTCAGGATCACCGAGGTCCGCACCTTCTCTGAAAGAACGCTCACTCCGCGGTGTTCTCCAAGGGGGTGAACGTCAAGGATCCGCCGAGAGTCTGTGGCCATGACGAATCCACTCCCCGAGCACGTCCGCACCATCCTGTTCAACAGGGTGCCGGAGGTCACGTTCGCCTTCTGGGTGATCAAGATCCTCTCGACCACGACAGGCGAGACCTTCGCCGACTACCTCAACGCCGATCTCGGGTGGGGGCTCAGTCTCACCACTGCGGTGATGGGCGCGCTGCTCGTGGCGGCGTTGATCGCCCAGTTCGCCACGAAGCGCTACAACTCCGGCGTGTACTGGACGGTCGTCGTGCTGATCAGCATCGTCGGCACGCTGCTCACCGACAACCTCACCGACGTCCTCGGCGTCGAGCTGTGGGTCAGCACTCTCATCTTCACCCTCGTGCTCGCGATCACCTTCGGCATCTGGTTCGCCCGCGAGCACACGCTGTCGATCCACACGATCTTCACGCGTCGCCGCGAGGCCTTCTACTGGATCGCGATCCTCTTCACCTTCGCGCTGGGCACCGCCGCCGGCGACCTCATCTCCGAGGGTCTGGGGCTCGGCTACCTGTTCGGGACGATCCTGTTCAGCGCCCTGATCGGCGTCATCGCGATCGCGCGGTTCGCGTTCAAGGCCAACGTGGTGTTCTGCTTCTGGGCCGCGTACATCCTCACCCGTCCGCTCGGCGCATCGATCGGCGATCTCCTCTCGCAGGCCCCGGCCGACGGCGGTATGGGGTTGGGCACCACGATCACGAGCGTCGTGTTCCTGGCGATCATCATCGCGGTCGCGGCCTATCTCGGTGTCAAGGTCAACCGGCAGCGACGGGAGGCGACCGTGCTGATCGAGGACGCCCGGCTCGTCGACGCGGCATAGGATCGCCGCAGGGAGGTCGAACAGGTGGCACTGCGCATCCTCACGGTCGAAGACGAACCGGAGATGGCGGATCTCATCGCCCGCGGACTCCGCGGCGAGGGATACGTCGTCGACGTCGCCGAAGACGGGGTGCACGCGATGGCCCTCGCGAAGGACGCCGGCTACGACATCGCGATCCTCGATGTGATGCTGCCCGGCATGTCGGGTTTCGAGCTGTGCCGTTGGCTGCGTCGCCAGCATGAGGGACTGGCGATCATCCTCCTCACCGCGCGCGACGCGGTCGACGACAGGGTGAAGGGGCTGGATGCCGGCGCCGACGACTACCTCACCAAGCCGTTCGAGTTCGTCGAGCTGGCCGCTCGGCTGCGGGCGCTCCGCCGTCGCGACGCGATCGGGGCGACCCGGATGGAGATCGGCGGCCTGCACATCGACATGACGAGGCATCGGATCTCGACGGAGCAGGGAGAGCTGAGCCTGAGCCGGACCGAGTTCGACCTCCTCCGACTGCTCGCCGCGAACGTCGGCGCGGTGATGCCGCGGGCCGCGATCCTCGACTCGATCTGGGGATCGACCGACTACATCGACCCCAACATCGTCGATCAGTACGTCAGCTATATCCGCCGCAAGCTCGATGCGGTCGGTGCGCCCGTGCGCATCGCGACGGCGCGCGGCGTCGGGTTCCAGTTGATCGCGGGTGAGACGTGAACCTCTCCCGGCTGACGATCCGCGTCCGGATCACCGGCGGCAGTCTGCTGATCGCGATCCTCATCTCCGTCGTCGCCGGGATCATCGTCTACTCCCAGGTCGCACGGATCGTCGGCGAGGGTCAGGTGCGTCTGCTGGAGGGCGTCGAGGGCCAGTACGTCACCGCCATCACCACGGGCGACACGGAGGAGATGGATCTCCCGGGGCCCGGTCAGTTCGTGGCCGTCATCGACCCGTCCGGGGCGGTCGGAGTCGACACCCTGCCCGACGGGCTCTCCGGTCGAGCGGAGGAGTTCGCGGCAGGGCCGGATGGCCACACGACCGTCGGCAGCTACGTCGTGCGCGCGACCACCGTGACCGCCGGGGCCGGCGAGTGGCACGTCATCACCGCGACGGACAGCAATGCGCAGGTGCTGAACGAGGTGGCCGCGCTGCTCATCGCCAGCATCGCCGTCATCAACATCGCCTTCGGAGCGGCATCCTGGCTGATCGGCTCCGCGGCACTCAGCCCGGTCTCCCGTCTGAGACGCAGTGCGGCGGCGCTCATCGCCGAACCCGGCGCCGACCTGCTGCCCGTCGGGCCCGCGAGAGACGAGATCGCTGAGCTCGCCGAGACGCTGAACGAACTGGTCGTGCAGCTGCGATCGTCGGCCGAGCGGGAGCGGCAGATCGTGTCCGACGCGAGTCACGAGTTCCGCACCCCGCTGGCGATCATCCAGACGAGACTGGAGCTCGCGCAGCGCGAGGCGACGAGCCTGGAGGACATGAGGCGCGACGTCGCCGCCGCGCAGCAGACGGTGGCGAGGCTCGCGTCTCTCGCGACCTCGCTTCTGGAGCTCTCCCGCATCGATGCGCAGCAGACGGCGGGCAGTGCGAGCGTCGATCGCCTGGCGGAGGAGATGGCGGATGCCGCTGATCGCTGGCGCCTCCGGGTGGCCGACCGCGCCATCCGCGTCGACTACGCGGACGAGACCGCGCGCCCCACGGCGCTCGTCGCGGTGAGCGTCGAGGACTTCGGGCGCCTGTGCGACAACCTCATCGGAAATGCCGTGAACGCGATCGGGCGGGAGGGGGTCATCGAACTGGTCCTCTCGGACGACGGCGGCGGGGTCGTCCTCTCGGTGTCCGACGACGGCGGCGGCATGGATGCGGGGTTCGCTCCGTCTGCCCTCGACCGCTTCGCCCGGCAGAGCGACGCCCGCACCCGAGGTGGGGCGGGTCTCGGCCTCTCGATCGTGGCCGGGATCGCGGCGAACGCCTCAGGCCGGGTGTCTCTCGTCAACACGCCTGGTGAGGGTCTGCGGGTCGACGTGCACCTGGCGCTGGCCCACGACGCGGCGCCGCGGCACTGACGGCTCGACTCGACCGTCGGATTCAGCGCCGGATGATCTGATCGCGTCGGAACAGCACGAGGTCGCGTGCGTCCGCATCGCCGAGAGCAGGCGGGTGTCGAGCGCCGAGACTGCCGATAAACCGGAATAGCGGGATCGCTATTCCGGTTTTCACTTGCAAAACCGGAGTAGTGAGTGGACAATTCTGACGTGATCATCTTTCAGGATGGTGGGTGGCCGCCCCATGGCGTCGAGACCCTGCCGTGGCGGCAGCAGATGCGAGGGGGGACTCGCGAGGACCGGATGCTGCAGACCGTGGACGCCACCGTTCCTCCGTTCATCGCTGACGTCGACTACGAGCCGGCACTCGAGATCATCACGGCCTCGGAAGAGGCCCTCCTCGCCGTCGCGCAAGCGGACGCGGGAGCATCCGGACGTTCATCCGCCCTGAGCAGGTTCCTGATCCGCACAGAGTCCGTTGCGTCGTCCAAGATCGAGAGGATCACGGCCAGCGCGGAGGACTTCGCACGAGCCATCGCCGGAAACCGGGGCAACTCGTCCGCCGTGAGCATGGTCGCAGCGAGCAGAGCGCTGCATCAGATGGTGACGGCGGTGGGCGAGCGTGGTGTCTTCGAGCGTGGTGACCTCCTCGATGCTCACCACGCGCTGATGCAGGATGATCCTCTCGAGGCGAGGTACGCCGGACGAGTTCGCGACATGCAGAACTGGGTCGGCGGTTCCGATCACTCACCCAGAGACGCACTGCACATCCCGCCCGCGCCGGAGAGAGTCTCCGCGCTCCTCGACGACCTTCTCGCCTATCTGAATCGCGACGATGTCCCGGTCCTCGTGCAGGCGTCGATCGCCCATGCACAGTTCGAATCGATCCACCCGTTCACTGACGGGAACGGACGCATCGGGAGAGCGCTGGTCTCGGCATCGTTGCGGCGGCGAGGGGCGATCCGCAACGGAGTGATCCCAATGGCCTCAGGAATCCTTGCCAGGCAGGGTGACTATTTCGCCGCACTCGGGGAGTATCGCAGCGGAGATCCGGCGCCTCTCATCGCTCTGTTCGTCCGCTCGGCGCTCGCGGCTGCCATAGAGACGGCGGCATCTGTCGAGAGGATCGAGTCGTTCCCGGAGGAGTGGAGTGCCGAGGTGAGGCCGCGAAGAGGGTCTGCTGCTGCGACACTCTTGCTGGCGTTCTTCGACAACCCGGTCCTGAACGCGGCCGAGATCGAGCGGCTCTCCGGTGCCAAGACCGCACAGGCATACGCCGCGATCGAACGCCTCGCCGAGGCGGGTGTCATCCGAGAGATCACGGGACGCAAGCGTGACAGGGTGTGGGTCGCTGCGGATCTGCTCGCCGAGCTCGACGATCTCGACCGCCGGATTCAGCGTCGGATGATCTGATCGCGTCGGAACAGCACGAGGTCGCGAACGACATCGTCGGGGAGAGGATGCTCGAGCGTGAAGCGGATCGTGCCGGTGCTGACGTCGAAGCCGTCCAGTCGCGGTCGCACGGCGGCCACGGCATCCGCGCTGAAGGGATACACGCCCAGGTGGGTCTTCGTGCGCATCACCGAGAGCAGCGCCTTGCCGTCGAGCAGCAGCGCGGGCATCCGGTATCCGGTGCCCTGCTCGGCCTCGGGCACGGCATCCGTCGCGATGCGGTAGACCCGGGCGATCGCCGACCTGTCGGCGTCGGCGAGGGTCGCGAGGTAGTCGTCGATGGTTCCCATCGACACATGATGGCACCCCGGCCGAGTGGCCGGTGGATGAGCGCCGTAGTTAGTTCTGTGCTATGAATGATTCATGACACAGACTCACACCTCCCGCGCCGCCGTGCTCGCGAAGCTCGTCCGCTTCGAGCGCCCCGAGCTGTCCCTCCCGTATGCGGGCGGGATGGATGCCGCCACGAGAGCCGCCGTCTTCGGCGCGACCCTCGACGAGTACGACACGGCGGTCGGGGAGCTCGCACAGCGGCGCGACGCTGCTGTCCAGCGCCTCGCGCAGCGGGACGACGTGCGCGAGATCCTCGCCGACCCTCCGTTCGCCGCGGGGCAGACCGTCGTCGCGATCGGCGAGAGCACGACGGCCGACCGTGAGTCGTGGTTCGAGCTGATCGGTGCGCTGTTCGCCACAGAGCGTCCTGATCTCGGTCTCCGCTTCGTGAACCTCGCGGTGTCGGGCTCGACGACGACCCAGCTCCTCGGCGGCCTCGGCATGCTCCGCCGGGTGGACCCGTCGATCGTGTTCTGCATGATCGGCGCCAACGACGCCCGCCGCACGGGGGCTGCTCGCCTGGTCAGCGCCGAGGAGACCCGACGCAACCTCGCGCTGATCCGCGACGCCGTGGCGGGAGTGCCGCGGGTGTGGCTGGCGCCCGTCCCGGTCGATGAGAATGCGATCGCCCGCTACCCGTACTTCGGCGGGGCGGGGATCCACTGGACCGAGCACGACAGGAGCGACACCGCCCGCGCGATCGCGGACGTCGCCGCATCCGACCTGGTGATCGACCCGGCGGATGCCGAGCAGCCGATCGCCCTCCTCGACGACGGTGTGCACCCCAGTGCCGATGGTCAGTTCGAGATCGCCGTGCACGTCCTGCGGGCGCTCGGCGCGGGAGGGGTGCCGCGGCTCTGACCGAGGCCTCCTTCTGCCGCGCTCGGTCGCCCGGCTTGCTCTCGACCGGCGATCGTGAGCACTATGAGGAGGTCAGCAGGGCGGAGGGACGGTCGGTGAAGGATGTCTCGCGGCGCGGCCTGGCGCTCACGCTGCTGCTCGGACTCATCGCGGGATACATCGACGCGATCGGCTTCATCGAGACCGGCGGGCTGTTCGTCTCGTTCATGAGCGGCAACTCGACCCAGGCCGGCGCCGAGCTGTGGGCGCAGGGTGCAGCGAGTGCACTGCCTCCTCTCGGGCTCGTCGCGGCGTTCGTCATCGGGGTCGCGGCGGGAGCTCTGTCACGAGGACCGGTCCGCACGAGGCGGTGGCGCGTGGTCGCGGGGGCGGCGGTCGCCGTGGCGATCTGCGGCATCATGGGTCTCCTGCAGCCCGGCGCCTTCTGGAGGTTCGCGCTGCTCGCCGCCGCCATGGGCGCGCTGAACACGCTGTATCTGTCGGAGGGCCGTGCACGCATCGCCATCACCTACGCCACGGGCACCCTCGTCAGCCTCGGCGTGGCACTCGCCGACCTGATCACGGGGCGTTCACGGACCGCATGGCGACGGCCTCTCCTGCTGTGGGGCTCCCTCGCCGCCGGCGCCGTGGTGGGCGCGGGCGTGGAGCGACTGCTCCACGGGTGGGCGCTCCTCGTCGCGGCCGGTGCACTCGGCATCCTCGCCGTCGCGGTGGGAGCCATCAGGGAACGGTCCGTCCCGTCCGCCCCCTGAGCACCCCGGCGATACGCTCGACGGGTGAGCGTTATCAGGGGTGCCGCACGACTCGTGAGCTGGACAGGACTGACGGCGGTCGGCGGTCTGCATCTCATCTGGGCGTCGGGATCGAGCTGGCCGGCGAAGAACCGCAGACGGCTCGCCTCCGCCACCGTCGGCAGCGCGGCCGCGATGCCGGATGCCGCCGCTACGGCTGTCGTCGCGGGCGCCGCGCTCGCCGCCGGGGCCGTCTCGGCCGGAGCGCTGGGCGAGGGGCGCATGGCGGTCGTCGTGCGTCGGCTCATCGCGACGGCTCTGCTCGCGCGGGCCGTCGTCGGAGGCGACGTCGCCCTGAAGGCGCTCGGTCTTCCTCCCGCCGACAAACGGTTCCGAGAGCTCGACAATCGGTACTACCGTCCGCTCTGCGCCGTCCTCGGCATCGCGACGCTGATCGGCTCTCGCCGGTCGCGGCGCTGACTCAGCCCGCGGCGGGGGTGTCCGTCGTGTCGCGTCGGGGCAACGGGCCCGTCGACGCGTAGGAGCGCGCCTTGCCCTTCTTGCAGATCCAGGTCAGCACGTAGGCGATGATCAGAGCGGCGACGATGTACAGCGTGACCCAGAGGCCGCCCTGCGGGTCGAGAGCGAACTGCACCGACTCGTTCGCCCGCGAGTTGCCGCGGCCTCCGCCCAGCACGAGGAACCAGAAGAGCCCGAAGAGCAGCGAGACGACCGTCGCGATCCAGGCGAAGAAGCCTCCGACGGAGTACTTGCGCAGCACCGTGAAGAGCACGGCGAGGACGAGCACCAGCAGGTGACCGCCCACGATGGCGAAGAAGGTGGGGTCGTCGGCGACGGCACTGAGGTCCATGCCCGTCCTCTCTCATTGCATGTCCGGGATCGGCGAGGTCGCTCGAACGAGCTCGCCGACACAGTCTTGCAGGTCAGTCGCCCGAGCTCTGCTTGAACTGACGCTCCCAGTCGCGCAGCTCGCTGCGGCCGATCAGCGAGTCCAGCGACACCTGGAAGAGCAGACCCTTGCGGGCGTTGACCTGTTTGATGTTGTCGACGATCTGCGTGGTGACGGCGTTCAGCGCCTCGCGGACCTCGCCGATGCGCTCCTCCGGGTCGTCCCACAGATCGGGACGAGTGAGCAGGTCGAGCAGGTAGTCCCGGTCGAGCGCCGCGACCAGTCGCGCGAGCTTGTCGGAGTACTCGGCCTCCGCCATCGCGCTCTGATCCTCGCCGGCCTTGGCGTCGAGGCGGGCGAACAGCTGCTCGATGTGCGAGGCGAGGGCGTCGATGCTCGCAGCCGTCTCCGCTGCGACCGGATTGCCGGAGACCGCCGCATACGAGGGAGCGAGTTCGCGCAGGCGGCTCACCCGCAGCCGGATGCCGGCGGGCACAGGATCCGTGTTCACCGGAGGCGACGCGGGTGCGCGGCGGCGGCGACGGGCGAGGAGTCCGATGGCCGTCCCTGCAGCGGCGATCAGCACGACGCCGCCGATGACGACCGGCATCAGGACGTCGGCGCCGCCCGTGCCGGGGGAGCCGCCTCCGGCCGGGATCTCCGCGGAGATCTCCTGCACGGTCTCGAGCAAGCCGCCTTTGAGGTCGGTGGCCGCCTTGGCATCGTTCTCGTTGGCGATCTTCAGCGCATCGTCCACGACCGAGGACTTGGCCGTGAGGTCCTTGCCGACCGCGACGATCACCGTCGGCTGCGACGCAGCGTCCGACAGCTTGTCCACGATGTATGAGTCATACGGAATGTTCTCGCGCGCCGCGTCCGGGAGCACCACGACCACGACGTTGGACGGCACCGAACCGGAGAGCTCCTCCTGCAGGCTCTGCCAGCCCTTCACCTGGTGGTCGACGTAGACGTTCGTCGATCCGATGGCGTCGATCGCGGGATCGAGCCAGGGGTTGCCGGTCGCACTGAGCTGGTGCATCTCGACCTCAGAAGTTGTTGATGACGGACGCGAACACGAGGTCGATGCGCTCGGCGTTCGACGCGTCGAAGAGCTGTCCGCCCGTGGCATCCGCGATCCGCTGCAGAGCGGAGGTGTCGGCGCCCTCTCCATACGCGATCGGGAATATGCGCACCGGAGCGTCGGATCCGCCCTCCTTCGTGCTCTTCCCGATCTTCGCGATCAGGGAGTCGAGCGACGTCGTGGAGTCGGTGTCCTCGCCGTCGGAGAGCACGACGATCGCGTTGATGCGACCGGGTTCTGCGCGCTTGCTCATCGCCTCGTACGCCGTGAGGATCGCGTCGTACAGCGGGGTCCCGTTGCGCTGGGCGTAGTGCAGGTCATCCAGTGAGGAGTCGAGCTTCTCGCCGTCGGCGCCCAGCGCCGTGACGTCGCGCAGCACCTGTATGCCATCACCGGCATCCGATGAGATCCCGGTCGTGAACGCCCACACGCCGACCTCGTCGGTCGGGCGGAAGTGGTCGAGGGTCGTCTGCGCGCCCTGGATGGCGCCGTCGAGCCGCGAGCGGCCGTCGCCGATCGGATCGTCCATCGAGCCGGAGATGTCGATGAGCTCCAGGACGGACGAGGGCTTGCGCACCTGCGTCCACTGATCGATGGCGGTGGAGATCACGTCGACGTCGGGCTTGGGGAGCGTCACCGCGGGCTGGTCGGGGTCGACGCCGTAGTTGGCGGTGAAGAGCTTGCCCAGAGGCACCGATTCGTCGAGCGGGCGGAAGCCGTACGTCGGCAGGATCTTCTGAGCCTCGGTGGTCTGCAGGAACGCCGCGAACGCCTCGCCCGCCGTGCGCTGCTCCGGAGTCACCCAGTCCGCGCCGAGCACGGTCACCGGGTTGTCGGACCACATCGAGCCCCCGGTCGGGTAGACCGCGACGAGCTTGGTCTTCGGCGGGACCAGGGTCTCACCGGGCTGCACCGTGTGCGAGTCGGGGTTGCCCTGGTTGTAGTTGAGCAGCGACGTCTCCTCGAGGGCGACGGCCGAGACGTAGGCGGATCCGTTGGAGCCGTTCTGCGTCTCGTCATAGAGGGTCGACAGCACGTTGCCGGTGGTGTCGCCGTAGTGGATCACGCACTCCTCGAACACGCGCGAGAAGTCGGCCGCAGCATCCACGTCGGCGGACGTCAGGTCGGCGGACTTGCCGGACGCCTCGTACGACTGCATCAGGATCGTCGAGAGCCCCGTCGTCGAGGTGTTCGGGTTGGTCTTGGAGATCTTGAATGCGCCCCAGATGTCCTTGCCGACGCTGCCCCAGCCGTCCGGATCCTGGCAGAGCTTCGACAGGTCGGTGATGCTGATGGGCGTGTTCGGCCAGCCGAGCGCCTTGGCCATCGGCTCCGGCATGCCGAACACGACGGGCGTGCGCGTGAAGGACTTCGGGTCGCCCACGAGGTTGGCGGAGGCGGCCGCGGCGACGCGGTCGGTCCACACGGTGGAGGCCGGCGACCACAGCGTGGGCCACAGGTCGCGGTCGTCGCTCGGCCAGTCGTCTCCCGAGGTGAGATACCGCGCGGCGTTGCCGGACGAGACGTTGATCGGGCGGACCGTCGCGCACGTGCCGAGCTTCTTGTGCTCGGGCGAGTCCTTGAACGCCGTCGCGAGCGCGTCGAGCATGTTGACCTTCTCGGAGGAGGTCGCGATGGTGACGTGGGTGCACCCGTCGTCGGGGAAGCCCTGGCCTTCGCCGTTCGTGCCGCCGCCGTCGTCTCCGCCGAACGAGCAGGCGGAGAGGGTCAGTGCGACGATCGCAGACATGGCGATGACCGCCGGGGTCCGTCGGCCGAGGAATCTTCGTGCGGTGCGAGGCGCGCTCATGGGCCTAGGGTATCCAGATAATCGCCTCCCGATCACTGGTCGGCGTCAGGCGAGCGCGACGCTCCCCTGCAGCGCGTGCACGACGGGGGCCAGCTCGGGCTGATCCGCGGCCTCGCCGAGCGTGCGCTCCAAGGCCTCGTCGTGGATGGGGTGCGCCTTCTCGTAGAGCGACTGACCCGCCGCGGTGAGCTCGGTGTAGATGCCGCGGCGGTCGTCTGCGCAGAGGATGCGGGTCAGCAGACCCCGGTCTTCCAGGCGGGTGACGAGGCGGGTCGTGGCGCTCGGGCTCAGTGCGGTGGCGCGCGCCAGCTGCTGCATCCGCATGTGCCAGCCGTCTTGCCTGCTGAGCGCGTCGAGAACGGTGTACTCGACGACGGAGAGGTCGACCGAGGAGCCGAGCGCGCGCTCCAGCTCGGCCTCGATGATGCCGTGCAGGGCGGCGAGCGTGCGCCATCCGCGGGCGCGGATCTCGACGGCGTCGTCGGAGATGCCCATGTGTCCTCCCAAAGTAGTTGCTTGCGCGGAATAGTTGCGTGTGCAATGATTAATGCTCGCAACGCAATATCCCGCGTACGCAACTACTTTAGCAGAGAGCACCCCATGCCACTCGGACTCATCGCACTCGCCATCGGCGCCTTCGGAATCGGACTCACCGAGTTCGTGATCATGGGCCTCCTCCCCGAGGTCGCAGCGAGCTTCGGCGTGACCGAGGCCACCGCGGGCTGGCTCATCTCCGGCTACGCGCTCAGCGTGGTCGTCGGAGCCCTCGGCCTGACGGCCGCGACCACACGGCTGCCCCGCAAGCCGGTGCTGCTCGGACTGGTCGTCCTCTTCATCGCCGGCAACGCGCTCACGGCCCTCGCACCCGACTACACGACCGCCATGATCGGCCGCATCATCGCCGCCCTGTGCCACGGCGCGTTCTTCGGCATCGGCTCGGTCGTCGCCGCCGACCTCGTCGCCCCGGACAAGAAGGCGCGCGCCATCGCGATCATGTTCACCGGACTCACCGCGGCCAACGTCTTCGGCGTGCCGTTCGGCACCTTCATCGGCCAGCAGTTCGGGTGGCGGGCGACGTTCTGGGCGATCTCCGCCATCGGCATCCTCGCGTTCGCCGGCATCGCCGCTCTCGTCACCGTTCCGCGTGCCGGTGGAGCGACCGTGAGCCTCCGGCACGAGCTCCGCGCCTTCCGCTCCGGACAGGTCTGGCTCTCGCTCACCGTCACCGTGCTCGCCTACGGGGGCATGTTCGGCGCCTTCACCTACATCGCCTACACGCTCACAGGGGTCACCGGCTTCGCGGCATCCGCCGTGCCGTGGCTGCTCGTGCTCTTCGGCGTCGGCCTCGTCGTGGGCAACGTCGTGGGAGGCCGGCTCGCCGACCGCTCCATCGACCGCACGCTCCTCGGCTTCACCGCCGCTCTCCTCGTCGTGCTGGTCGCCTTCGCGCTGCTCGCCTGGTCGCAGCCGGCCACGATCGCCGTCCTCGTGCTCCTCGGGGCCTTCGGCTTCGGCACGGTTCCCGGACTCCAGAGCCGCATCATGCAGTACGCCGGCGGGGCGCCCACGCTGGCCTCCGGAGCCAACATCGGGGCGTTCAACGTCGGCAACGCGCTGGGAGCCTGGGCGGGCGGCCTCGGCATCGCGGCGGGTCTCGGCTACACATCGCCCATCTGGATCGGCGCCGCGATCACGGCATCCGGACTCGTCGTGATGGCGATCGCCGCCCTCACCGCGCGCTCTTCCACCCCGTCGGCCACCACCGCGACCCTGCGTAGCGTCGCAGCCTGACGTCTCCCTCGTCGAGCCGCCGCGCTCGTTCAGGTCGCAGACCTGGTCGCGAATCGGCTCGAATCGTGACCAGGTTCGCGAGCTGAACAGGTGCTCCGTGGGGTGCTACTGCGCCCGCATGAACTCCTCGGCCCCCTGCACCTGCGCGGGTGTCGGGCGGATGCCGGTGTAGAGCACGAACTGCTCGAGCGCCTGCAGCGTCGCGACCTCCGCGCCGTTGATCACGGTCTTGCCCGCGGCGCGCCCCGCCTTCACGAGCGGAGTGTCAGCGGGCAGCGCCACCACGTCGAAGACCACGGATGCCGCGGCGATCTGCTCCTCGGTGAACGACAGCGAGTGCTCCTCGGCTCCTCCGACCATGCCGATGGGCGTGATGTTCACGATGACGTCGGCCGTGGCGGTGGCGGCATCCGCCGTCCACGCGAAGCCGTAGAGGTCGGCCAGGGCCCGCCCGTTCTGCTCGTTGCGGGCGATGATCGTCACGCGGGAGAAGCCCGCGTCGCGGAAGGCGGCCGCCGTGGCCTTGGCCATCCCGCCCGAACCCCGCAGCAGAACGGACGACGCCGGGTCGAGGGCATTGCGCTCGATGAGCTGGGCGATCGCGGAGTAGTCGGTGTTGTACGCGGTGAGCACGCCGTCATCGTTCACGATCGTGTTCACCGAGTCGATGGCCGTCGCCGATGCGTCCATGCGGTCGACGAGCGCGATCACGTCTTCCTTGTAGGGCATCGAGATCGCGCAGCCGCGGATGCCGAGGCCGCGGACTCCGGCGATCGCCTGAGCGAGATCGGTGGGCGCGAACGCCTTGTAGATCCAGTTGAGTCCGAGCTCCTCGTACAGGAAGTTGTGGAACCGGGTCCCGTTGTTGCTCGGACGCGCCGAGAGCGAGATGCACAACGTCATGTCCTTGTTCAGCATGGTCACCGCACCAGGCTACTCGGGCCGCTGCGGAGCCGCCGACGGAACACCAGCGCATGACCGGCGCAACGAACGCAACCCCTCGAACTGGGGGAACCGCGCCTGGCCGAAAACGGCGAATCGTCGATCAGACCCTGGAAATCTCGGGGTTCCGAGAGGCGCAACGCTAGCGCAACCCCGGCACTCTGGTGGCGAGACGACGGCCGTCGCTAGCTTTCCCCTGCGATCGCAGAGAACCCGACTCCGACCCACCCGAGGGTCGAAGGCTCTACCGCACCGTTCTGGGGAGGACGCTCGTGAACCCGTTGAGAGGCCCCGTCCGCAGCGCCGGCATCCGTCGTTCGCGGACCACCCGTGTCAGTGCCGCGGTGTCCGTGGTGGCGATGCTCGTCGCGTTCTTCGGCGTGGTCGACGCGACCACCGGAACTCAGACCGCATCGGCCGCCCCCGGTTCTCCCGGTGTGCCCGGAGCGCCGTCCGTCCTCTTCCAGGAGGACTTCCAACAGGGGACGGGCGTCACAGAACTCGAGAGCTACGTCTCCGCATCCGGAGCGACGTATTCGGCTGATCCGTTCTGGCTCGACGCCACCGCGTGCAACGGCTTCATCCTGAGCCAGGCCAACGCGTTCCCCGGTGGGAGCGTCTGCGCAGGCCGCCCTGCCGAGTGGACCGAGGTGCAGCGCAAGGCCGCGGCCCTCGGGCTGCTGAACAGCCCGCAGAACTCGGGGACGAACCGTGCCGTCTCGAGCAACACGTCGTCGAACGGCCCGGCCAATGCCCGCCAGTTCATCAGCTCTCAGCTCTCGGTGCCGTCGAACGGACGGTTCATCACGTTCTCCGTGGATGCGGCGGCGACGAACTGCGGCGCCGGCAACCAGCCGTCGCTCCGGTTCTACCTGACGAATGCGGCAGGCACGGAGACACCGGTCTCCAGTTCGGCCATCAACCCCTGCACGGATCCGCGACGGCTGACCACGACCGCCTTCGGCGGCTCTGTCAGCTACGGTCGCTTCCCCGCGAACGGCTCGATGCTCTATACAAGCGCCACCCTCGGCATCACCATGCGCAATGTCCAGGGCAACGGGATCGGCAATGACGGCGCGTTCGACAACATCCGCGTGCTGGACGTGACCCCGCAGCTCGACAAGTCGTTCAGTCCGACCTCGGTGCCGACGGGCGGCGTCTCGACGTTGACGCTCACGGTCACCAACACCAGTGAGCTCGCGGAGAAGGTCGGCTGGTCGTTCACGGATTCCCTCCCCGCCGGCCTGGTCGTGCGTTCTCCCGCGAACGTGGGGGGCACGTGCACCGCGACGGTCGCCGCGGCCGCAGGGGCGTCATCCGTCGTCGTGTCGAACGGGAGGCTCAACGCCGGGCAGGTGTCGTGCACCATCACCCTGGATGTCACCTCGAACACCGCGGGGACGTACAACAACTGCGCCGCGAACATCACCGCCCATCTGGGCATCGACCTTCCGGCCTGCGCTGCGGTGAGGTTCTTCTCCTTCGATCCATGTGTGGCGGTGCCGGTGTGGACGAACACGGCGAATGCTCTGCAGCAATACAACCCCACGACGTTCCAGCTCGTCTCGTCGACGCCTTTGATCCGCCAGTACGGCGATATCGCGTGGAGCAGCAACGGAAGCGCGCTGTACGGGGTGGACTACGACGGTGGCACGGGTCAGACGCCGGTGCTGCGGCGGATCGATCCTGTGACGGGCGCCGAGCTCGCGTCGGTCGCGATCACGGGGCCGATTCTGACGCAGGCGACGGTTCCGGGTCCGAGTGCGACTCTGTACAGCCTGAACGCGTTGGCGGCGCTGGACGCGAACACGTTGCTGGTGGGGTCGTACTCGTCGAGGGCGATCTATCGGCTGGATGTGAATACAGGGGTCACGACGCTGTGGACGCAGTTCCCGAACGAGATCAGTTCTGCGGGCGACTTCACGGTGCTGCCGGACGGCGACATCCTCGCCTTCGGTGTGCGCCCTCTTGATGGAAACCTGTCGAACTCGCGGGTCTACCGCATTCATCCCGACGGCTCGATGACGCAGATCGGCACCGTTCCGGCGATGTGGGGTGGCGCGCAGTCCGGAGGCAACTTCTTCATGGCCGCGCCAAGCGGACAGATCAACCGGATCCCGTTGGCGACTCTGCCCACGGCGGCGAGCACGGCGATGCTCTCCTACACGACGGTGCTGTCGGGAGGACCGCAGTTCTACGGGGCGAGCGCTGTTCAGGATGCGGGTCAGTGCGTCGGTCTGACGATTACGAAGGCGCCGAGTCCGGCGGTGATCACTGGTGCGGGGCAGACCGTGACCTACAGCTTCACCGTGAAGAACATCTCTGACGTGCGCATCCAGAACATCGTGGTGACCGATGTGCAGCAGGCGCCTGCGGGGGCGTTGACGTCTGGTCCGACCTGCCCGGTCACGGCGCTGAACCCGGGGCAGAGCACGGTGTGCACCGGTACGTATGTCGCGACGAACGCGGACGTCGGCCATGGTCGCATCGACGACACGGCGACCGCGGCGGGGACGACCCAGGACGGTCGCGGGGTCGTCTCGAACCAGGCGACGGCGACCGTGCTGATCCAGCCCGTTCTGACCTGGTCGTTGTCGAAGTCCGCGTCGGTCGCTGGAGTCCCGCTCGGCCAGGGGGCCGTCGTCGACCCCGGGAGCGAGATCTCCTACACCGTGACCGCGGTCAGCGCGGCGACGGTCGACATCACGGGCGTGACGCTGTCGGACGACCTCTCCGATGTGCTGGACGACGCGACGTTCGTTCCGGGGTCAGGGCAGCTCGTCATCGGCGGGGGCGCCCCGGTCGCGGTCGCTGATCCTGCCGGGACGGTCTTGACGGCGGGACCCTTCACGCTTCCCGTCGGCGCGACTGCCACGTTGACGTATCGGGTGACGGTGGCGGCGGATGCGTGGTCGTCGACGTTGCGGAACGTGGTGTCGGGAACGGCGGGTGCGCCGGGTCAGCCGACGCCGCCTCAGCCGTGTGGGGCGGCGTGCACGACGTCGCAGGTGACGCCGACGCCGGTGCAGGTCCAGAAGGTCGGTGAGGCGTCGACCGGGGTTGTGGTGCCGATGGATGGGTCGTCGTGGGCGATCTTCTCCGCGGCGTCCGGGGGGACGGCGGTGGTGGATCCGGTGCCGGCGGCGGTGTCGGGTGGTTCTCCGGTGACGGGCCTGTTCCGTGATGTCACGCTGACGGCGGGGACGTACTGGTTGGAGGAGACGCGGGCGCTGGACGGGTTCGCGCTGCTGGCAGGGCGGGTGCCGTTCACGGTCGCCGCCGACGGCACGATCACCCTCGGCGCCGGTGTCTCCTCGAACGTGCAACTGGTGGATGTCGACGGCATCCGCACGATCCGTGTCGAAGACGTCCCCGCTCTCGACCTTCCCGATGCGGGAGGGCCCGGCGATTCCTGGATCTACCTGATCGGCCTCACCCTCCTCCTCGCCGGCACCACCGCCGGCTTTGTGCGATCGAAGCGGCAGAGGCGTGCGGCAATCCCCAGTACTGAGGGAATCCCCGACTCGCAGAATCGGCGGAACGAGAGATGACGGCTCTTGTTTCCGGTACTTTCTCCGGCGTAACCAAAACGAGACAGAGCCCCTTGTCGGTCGGCACCGGCTGCTCACTAGCTTTCCCTGGTACGCGCTGGGAGCGTTCCCGTGATACCCGAGTCCTCTGGTTGACGCCCCTCGGCGCGAGCCGAATCTGGGGAGGAACCGTGCGCGCATCACGAGACATCGTGGCTCTCGATCGACCGGGGAGCTGGCGGAGACCACTGTCGCTCGTCGTGATCGCGATCCTCATGTCGGTGGCGCTGGTGCCGCTGTCGCGGCCACTTCAGGCGTCTGCCGCTCCGGGAGACCCGTTCGATCCGAACGTCCCCACGGTCTTCGTCGCGCAGGACGTCCCCACGAGGCTCTACGCCGCGCAGCAGACGGCGGGGTCCGTCGGGTTCACTCCGATCGGCGCGACGGCGGCGATCGGTTACAACGCGATCGGATTCAACACGACAGACAATTACCTCTACGGGGTCCAGCGGGACACGGTGAACCGAACGACGCTGATCCGGATCGGTCAGGGCGGGGTGATCACGTCTCTCGGTGCGATCTCCGGCCTCGCGACTCCCCCGGCGGGTCAGATCTACAACGAGGGCGCCTTCGGGCAGGGCGCGACGGCCGGGGTGCTCTACGTGCGCTACACGGGTGGAGCGGGAACCTACATCGGCGCCATCAACGTGGCGACGAGAACCGCGACCGGGATCACTCTGCAGGCGGCCGTTCCGAACCTGTCCGACATCGTCTGGAAGGACGGCTTCCTCTGGGGGGTGAGTCAGGCCGATCGGATCTACCGGATGAACCCCGTGACGGGGCAGGTGAGCTCATGGGCGTTGGGGCTGGGCGTGAGCGCGGCTTTCGGCGCGCAGTGGCTGTACGGCAACGGGAACATCGGCCTGTCCGACAACACCACCGGCAACATCTATCAGGTCGCGATCGCCAACCCGACGGCGGCGACTCCGACCTTCACCCTCGTGTCGACCACGACAGGGCCGGCATCGGGCAACAATGACGGCACCGCGATACCCGGACTGGATGTCGACCTCGGAATCGTGAAGACCGGTCCGGCGGTCTACACCGCTGGTGCGGCGATCACCTACACGCTCACCGTCACCAACAACGGCCCCGGCGTCTCCTCCGGCTACCAGGTGACCGATACTCTGCCCGCCGGCATCACGGGCGCCTCCTCACCGACCGCGGGGTGCACGGTGGTGACCGGCATCCTCCGGTGCGCCCTGGCGGGACTGGCGGTCGGAGCCACCAGGACCATCACGGTGAACGGCACAGTGGCAGCCTCCACCACGGGGTTGCTGACGAACACGGCACGCGTGATCGGCAACGAGCGCGACCCCAATCCGTCGAACGATCAGAGCACGACGACCGCCGCCTTCTCCGCGGGGTTCCGGTGCACGGCTGATGTGGTCTACGGCCTCAACACGAGCGGTGCAGTGCTGGCGATCAACCGGGCAACGGGAGCATCGGTGCAGGAGGGGTTCTTCCCGGCCGGTGGTTCCGCTCTGATGAACAGCCTCGCGATCACCGCCGACGGGAGATATGCGTACGCGGCGTCGCAGTCGGGTACCAAGAACGTGTATCGCTACGACACGACGACGGGTGTGGCGTCGCTGGCGGGAACGATTCCGGAAGCAACCTTCAATCTCTTCATGGGTGCGGTTAATCCCGTGAACGGTCTGTATTACATCGGCGGGGTTTCCGGCACGGAGTACGTGTTCTTCGCCTTCGATCCCGTTGCGAACACGTCGTTGGGTCTGCAGTTCCGTGTGGCGGTGCCGACCGCGGGCGGCGCGAACGGTGATCTGGTCTTCGACAGCCAGGGGCGGGCGTTCATCGTGATGTCGAATGGAACGGCAGCGGGCAACCGTCTGGTGGTTGTGGATTCCCCGCCGAGCAACGGGAGTCTCGTAGGGTCGCGGTTGTTGGCGAATCTTGCACCCGCCTCGGCGCAGTTCCAGGGGATCGCGTTCGGCAGCGACGGGTATCTGTACACGCAGCACACGGCGGCGACGCGGGTGCTGTCGCGGGTGGATCCGAACTCGGGAGCCCAGGTGTCGAGTGCGACGATCCTGAACCCGAACGGCACGAACAACACGCTGGTCAGCGATCTGAGCTCGTGCACGTTGAACAGCACGCTGACACTGCGGAAGGACCTCGTGGGGCGGTACGCGACGGGGGATCAGTTCACGGTCACGATCACCGGCAACGGTGTGGCGTCGGGAAACACGGGCACGACGTCGGGCACATCGACGGGGTTGCAGACGGCAGCATCGGCGACGGCGGGTGCGGTCGTCGGGGTTCCTGGCCGCACCTACACGATCACGGAGACGCCGAGCGGCGGCGCGGTGCTGGCGAATTACCGAACGACGTGGGAGTGCCGCGACTCACTCAACGGGAACGCACTGGTCGCGTCCGGATCCGGAGCGAGCGGCTCGGTGACGATGCCGTTGGGGTCGAACACCGGTTCCCACATCGTGTGCGTGTTCACGAACACCCCGATCCCGACCTGGACCCTCGCGAAGCAAGCCCTGCGCGGCGCCGATCCGCTCGCCGCGGGCGCGAGAGTGCAGCCCGGTGAGGTGATCACTTACCGCGTCACGGCGACGAACGCCTCGGCGGTGCCGGTCTCGGCGACCGTGCTGACGGATGATCTCTCCGATGTGCTCGACGACGCGACCTTCGTCGCTGGCTCCGCCCAGCTGGTCATCGCGGGAGGGCCTCCTGTCGCCGAGCCGGACCCGGTGGGTACCCAGTTGACGACCGCGTCGTTCACTCTGCCGGCATCCTCGTCGGCGGTGCTGACGTATCGGGTCACGGTGGCGGCGGATGCGTGGTCATCGACGCTGCGGAACGTGGTCACCGGTAACGCGGGTGCGCCGGGTCAGCCGACGCCGCCGCAGCCGTGCACGACGGCGTGCACGACGTCGCAGGTCACCCCGACGCCGGTGCAGGTCCAGAAGGTCGGTGAGGCGTCGACGGGTGCTGTGGTGCCGATGGACGGGTCGTCGTGGGCGATCTTCTCCGCGGCGACCGGGGGCACGGCGGTGGTGGATCCGGTGCCGGCGGCGGTGTCGGGTGGGACTCCGGTGACGGGCCTGTTCCGTGATGTCACGCTGACGGCGGGGACGTACTGGTTGGAGGAGACGCGGGCGCTGGACGGGTTCGCGCTGCTGGCAGGGCGGGTGCCGTTCACGGTCGCCGCCGACGGCACGATCACCCTCGACGCCGGTGTCTCCTCGAACGTGCAACTGGTGGATGTCGACGGCATCCGCACGATCCGTGTCGAAGACGTTCCCGCTCTTGATCTCCCCGACGCCGGAGGACCCGGCACGGCCTGGATCTACCTGATCGGCCTCACCCTCCTCCTCGCCGGCACCACCGCCGGCACCCTCAACCTCGCGCGACGACGACGAGCACTCGCCGTCACCTCACGCGGTCCCCGGGCGTGACATGCGCGCCCACCCGAATACCCGAGAAACGCAAGACCCGACCCAAGGGGGAAGAAACATGAAGACCATGAATCCGGCACGACGCGGACTCCGCGTCGGCCTCGCAGCGAGCGCCGCCGCGGTGCTCCTGGGGCTCGGCCTCGCGGCACCGGCGGCAGCGGCGCCGCTGGTCGACCCGAACGCCACCGGCTCGATCACCGTGCACAAGCTCGAAGCGCCTGACACGCCCACCGGTCTGCCGAACAACGGCACGGCCGTGGACACCACGGGCCTCACTCCGCTCCCCGGGGTCGAGTTCCAGGTGCGGCAGGTCACCGGCATCGACCTGTCGACCAACAGCGGCTGGGCGAACGCCTCGACGCTGTCGGGCGTGTTCGACGCCGCAGATCCCGAAGGCTCGATCACCGGCGCGGGATACACGCTCGCGGCGGGTTCGTCGCTGGTGACGGATGCCGCAGGTCAGGCGTCGTTCACCGGCCTCCCCGTCGGCCTGTACCTCGTCGAGGAGACCAGCTTCCCCGCCGGAGTGACGCCGTCGGCGCCGTTCCTCGTCTCGGTGCCGCTGACCGATCCCGACAACCGGGACAACTGGCTGTACGACGTGCACGTCTACCCGAAGAACGCGATCACGACGGCCACCAAGACCGTCGACGATGCGGATGCCGTGCAGCTGGGCGATGAGGTGTCGTTCACGATCACGTCGGACATTCCCAACGCGAACCCGATCGACGGCTTCAAGATCGTCGACGTGCTCGACCCCAAGCTCGACTACGTCGCCGCCACGGTCACGCTCGCCGACGGCACCACGATCGCCGAGGGCACCGACTACACGATCGTCCACGACGCAGGGACGAACGCCGTCACGGTCGAGTTCACCGCTGCGGGGCGCGCGATCCTCGCCGCGAACAACACCACGCAGGTCGTCGTCGACATCATCACCACGGTGAACGCGGTGGGCGAGATCGCCAACCAGGCGCTCGTCTACCCGAACGCCGCCAGCTTCGACATCGACCCGGGCGAGCCCGGTGGACCCACCACGACCCCCGAGGTCGAGACCCGCTGGGGCGGCCTGACCGTCGCGAAGGTCGGTCAGGGCGGCGCGGCGCTCACCGGAGCCGTCTTCCAGGTGTTCACCTCGGCGGCGGATGCCGCGGCGCAGACGAACCCGGTCACCCTGAACGGGGACACCGAGTTCGAGGTCGTGAACGCGGACGGCACCCTGACGCTCTCGGGTCTGCGGTACAGCGACTTCGCCAACGGCGCCACGGTCGCCCCGGGTGACGCCGGCTACCTGCAGTACTACCTCGTCGAGGTGCAGGCGCCGAGCGGTTACGAGCTGCTCGCCGCTCCGATCGAGTTCACCGTCACCGCCGCCACGACGGCAGCGGGGATCGATCTGACCGTGACCAACGTGCCGCACAACGGCGGCTTCCAGCTGCCGTTCACCGGTGGCACGGGCACCGGTCTGCTCTACCTGGCCGGCATCGGCCTCATCGCCGGTGGTGTCGTGTTCCTCGTCGTGAAGCGTCGTCGTAACGCCTGACCACCCGAGACGGCGGAGTCCCCACACCGCCGCCATCGAGGGGGCAGCCTTTCCTCTCCCCGGCTGTCCCCTCTCCAGGGGATGATGCGGCTCGAACCGGATCATCCTCGGGGGCGACCCACCTCCCCGGGTCGCCCCCGCCTCTGGGATGGATCGGCTCGAACCGAACCGTCCTCGGGGGCGACCCGCCTATCGGGTCGCCCCCACCTCGACTTCGGAGCTTCCTCATGATCGTCACCGCCGAACCGCAGGACGCGACTCCGCTCAGGCGCCGCGCCCGGCGTGCATCCGTCGAGCGTCGGTGGTCTCCGATGAGCATCGCCGTCGCCGTGGTCGTGATGGCGGGGGCGGGCCTCATCGCCTACCCCTCCGGAGCGACCTGGATCAGCGACCTCACCCACGCGTCCACGGTCTCCGGGTACGCGCAGGCGGTATCCGACTCGACCTCCTCCGAGCTCGGGGGGATGATCGACGCGGCCCGCGACTACAACGAGCATCTTCCCGACGGACCGCTCCGTGATCCCTACACGCTCAATGCGGCGGGCGGAGCAGACGACGTCGACGACGGCCGCGCGGACTACCTGCAGCAGCTCTCGCTCGCTCCCGGAGCTCCGATGGCACGCATCCGCATCCCCGGGATCGGGGTGGATCTGCCGATCTATCACGGCACAGACGAAGACACTCTCGCACGCGGGATCGGCCACCTGTACGGCTCCGGCCTCCCGGTCGGCGGGGACGGGACACACTCCGTGCTGACCGGCCACTCCGGGATCCCGGGTGCGAGTCTGTTCACGCGTCTCGACGAGCTCGACCTGGGCGACGAGTTCGCGATCGACGTCGCCGGCGAGACGCTGGTCTACCGCGTCGACCAGATCAAGACCGTGCTCCCCGACGACGGCGATCTGCTGCGGCAGTCGCCCGGGCACGACTACGTGACCCTGCTGACGTGCACGCCCACCGGGGTCAACACCCACCGACTGCTGGTCCGCGGCGAGCGGGTCGACGCGCACACGGCGGAGGCGGATCAGATCTCCCTCCCCTCGGCGCCGGGCGCGCCCGCGCTGCCCTGGGGCGCCTTCGCCGTCCTGATCGGCGGTCTCGCCATCGCCGTGGTGATCGCGCGGCCGCGCCCCGCAGCTCGGTAGACGGCTGTCGGGCCTGTCGGGCCTGTCGGGCCTGTCGAGCCTGGCGGAGCGTCGGGAGGCCGAGTGTCGGGTGCGATGGCCGATACCCGCCAGCGCTCCGCATGGCAGCGGTTCAGGCTGGACGCAGCGACGCAGGACGTCGATGCGGAGGAGAGCGGATGCCGAACACGGATGCAGTCACGGGCGCCACGCAGATCAGGCGCGGCGGCGTGCTGCTGCAGTTCATCCTGCTGGCTCTCACCTGGGGTGCGAGCTTCCTCTTCGTCGCCATCGCGCTGACCGGGCTCTCCCCTGCGCAGGTCGTGCTCGGCCGGCTCGTGGCCGGAGCGCTGGCGCTCGCGGCGGTCTGCGTCATCGGCCGTCATCGACTGCCGTCGCCGGGCATGATCTGGGCGCACCTGCTCGTGGTGGCGCTGCTGCTGTGCGTCATCCCCTTCCTCCTCTTCGCGTGGGCGCAGCAGGACATCTCCTCCGGTCTCGCGAGCATCTACAACGCGACGACCCCGTTGATGACGGTGCTGGTGGCGCTGGTCGCGCTCCGTGAGGAGCGTCCGACCAGGACGACCCTGCTCGGGATCCTCGTCGGCTTCCTCGGAGTGGTCGTCGTCCTCGCACCGTGGGAGGGACTCGGCGCCGGATCCGTGCTCGCCCAGCTCGCCTGTCTCGGCGCCACTCTCAGCTACGGCATCGCGTTCGTGTACCTCCGCCGGTTCGTCACGCCGCGCAGGCTCGGAGCGATACCGGTCGCGACGGTGCAGGTCGGTCTCGGAGCGGCGGTGATGCTGGTGCTCTCTCCGGTCGTCGCTCGCGGAGAGGTCGACCTGTCGACTCCCGTCATCGTCGCGGTGCTCGCCCTCGGCGTTCTGGGGACGGGCGTGGCCTACGTCTGGAACACGAACATCGTGACCGCGTGGGGTGCCACCAACGCATCCACGGTGACCTACCTCACGCCGGTGATCGGAGTGGCTCTCGGCATCCTCGTGCGGGGCGAGCACATCTCCTGGAACGAGCCGTCCGGAGCTGTGGTGGTGATCCTCGGCATCGCCGTCAGTCAGGGGCGGCTGCGCCGACGGACGCGCGCAGTCGCGATCTGAGCCGGTTGCCGCCAGCGTCTCCGCGGATCAGCCGAATCCGAGGTCGGGCACTGCGCTCTCGTTCAAGGGGCGGAGGGCATCGCCGCCGTCGGAGCGTCCGACGCGGGAGAAGAAGGCGACCCGGTCGGCCCGCAGGGCCACGGTGGAGAAGCTCAACGCCACGCCCTCCTCGTCGTACATCACCTGTTCCAGGCTCAGCAGCGGACTACCAGGCAGCACGCTCAATCGCGTGGCCACCGACTGGTCCGCGAGCATCGCGCCGATCAGGAACTCGGAGGACGACAGCCGCAGTCCGCCGTTGTGGAGGAACTGGTAGATGTTGTGGCCGAACGGCGCGGTCTCGAGGCTCGCGGCCTTCGGCAGGGCGAAGTAGTTCGTGGAGACGGCGCTCGCGTAGTCGGCGGGGGCGGCGAGGTACTCGACTCGCAGCACCTGCGGGCCGGCTTCCGGCATCCGCTCCTTCGCCACCGGAGGTGTGGGGATGATCGTGCGATCGACAACGCGCGGATAGGTCGACTGCTCCGGGATGACGTCGACGCCATGGAACTCGTACAGACCGAAGACGGATCCGATGTCGGCGTGCGTGCCCACCCCGTGGGTGCGGCTGACCACGCCCGTCTCCTTGAGCTGTTGCAGCACGTCTCGGACGACGGCGCGGCTGACGTCGTAGTCGCGCATGATCTCGAACTCCCGAGGGAGCTTCCCCTCCGGGAAGTCTCCGCGCATGATGGCGGCACGCAGCATGAGCGCGAGTCTCCGCCGCTCGGCATTGCCGCCAGCCTCGCGGAACTGCGGTGAGGAATCTCTCAGCACGACCACATTTTATGGGCGGTCGCGTCCGCAGGGTACCCCTTCGTCGACGGGGATTCCAGGCCTGTTCTCACCGGTGACGTGATCGTGGCGAGATCGTCATCCGTCCCCTATGGTGTAGGTGCGTGCACAGGGGAATCGATCGTCTCCGTCTTTCCCCAGAAGACGGGAAGCCTTCCCCAGAGGCAAGACGGTCCGTGCATGCGATTGGGCCCTCTCGAGTAGTTCAGTCCCCAATGGGCTGCTCGAGGGGGCCGCTATCGTTCCGCTGAGATTTTTCGAGAATGTCCCCCAAATGGGGGACAAAACCTCTTCGGAGGGGGTACGCTTATTTCTGACGCACCCTCCGGTCGTCTTCGGCCCTCATCGCTCCCCCCGCGGTGAGGGCCACACAATTTTCCGGGTGTCTTCCGCGGGATCCTCTGTGACGCGGTGTGACGGCTCGTGCAACATTTCTGTTACGGGCTGACCCCGGCCCTTCCGCTCAGCTGCTGCTCCACTAGCGTTAGCGATGTCGGTGCATCCTGCGTCGGCTTCTTTTCCAGCAGAACAGGCAGTACATGAGCACCCAGGGCACGGTCAAGTGGTTCAACTCGGAGAAGGGCTTCGGCTTCATCTCCCCCGACGACGGCGGCGCTGACGTTTTCGCGCACTACTCCGCCATCCAGTCATCCGGCTACCGGTCTCTCGAAGAGAACCAGCGAGTCGAGTTCGATGTCGCGCAGGGCCCCAAGGGCCTGCAGGCAGAGAACATCCGTCCTCTCTGAGGAGCGGACGCACCAAGGACTCCCCGACCGGGGTCGCAGCTTCAGCGCGGCCACCGGCGGGGAGTTCTGTGCTTTCCGAGGTGTTGCAGTTTCGGGCTGAGTTCGCGCGTTCGGGCTGAGTTCGCACGTTCGGGCTGAGAATCGGCGCGGATTCCTCCTCCCGAGGCGGAGTTCTCCTCCTGAACGGGCGGCGCACCGTCTCCCTCCGAGAGGGCGGTGCATCGACGGAGTCAGACGAGAAGCAGGGCCTTCAGCTCGTCGGGGGATGACACGCGGAACGCGGCATCGTCTCCCTCGTGCTCGTCGCTGAAGCCCCATTCGACGAAGATCACGGGCACCCCGTTGACGTTCCCGCCCTCGACGTCGTGGTGCCGGTCGCCGATCAGCACGGGGCGCGAGGTGTCGGCGCCGCGCTCGCGGAGCCGCTTCAGCGCCTCGACGACGATGTCGGCCTTCGACGCCAGGGTCGCCTCATCCGGCGTCGCCCCCACCGTGGCGAGGAAGTACGGGCGGAGGTCGAAGTGGTCGACGAGGGCGTCGACCTGGTTCTCCGGCTTCGAGCTCGCGGTCGCCTGCGGCACCCCGGCGGCGTGGAGTTCGCGGATGATCTCGGGGACGTCGGGATAGGTCGCGACGTCGGTGGTGTACCCGTCGGCCTTGCCCAGTGAGCGGTAGAAGGCCACGGCATCGGCGGACTCCTCGGGGGTCATGCCGGCCTGGACCTGGAAGGACTGGAACATCGGCGGGCCGATCCAGTGCACCAGGTCGTCCCTCGTCGGCGCCGGGTGCCCGAAGTGCGTGAGCGCGACGTTCAGGCGGCGGAGGATGCCGACCGAGGCGTCGATGATGGTGCCGTCGACGTCCCACAGCACGCAGGTATAGGGGGAGTGGGGCATGCCTCCAGCCTACGGGCACCGTCTCCGCCCGGATGGCCGCGGACGGAGTCTCGTCGTTCGCCGAGAACCCTGGGCGGGGGCCCGAGGTTGACCCTGGACGGGAAGGCCCTGCGTGACTAAAGTGTTCGCAATGAGCTATTCAAACGGACTCACTGTCGCCGTGCTCCAGGCGGAGGGCGTCGGCGCCGACGTCGAGGCGAACTTCCGTCTCATCCGCGAGGCGGCGCGGGATGCTGCGGCACAGGGCGCGCAGCTCCTCATGACGCCCGAGATGTACCTCACGGGCTACAACGTGGGAGCGCAGCTGGCCGATGTCGTGCGGGACGAGCTCGTCGACGGTATCCGCGACATCGCGCGGAGCGAGGGGATCGCGCTCCTCGTCGGCACGGGACTGCCCGCTGCGGCGGGCATCTCCAACTCGGCCGTCCTGGTGTCGGAGCACGGCGATGTCGTGGCGCGCTACGACAAGACCCACCTCTTCGGTGATCTGGATGTCTCGCTCTTCGAGCCGGGTGACGCCCTCGGTCCGATCGTCGAGCTGCACGGCGTGAGGATCGGCCTGCTCATCTGCTACGACGTGGAGTTCCCCGAGACGGTCCGCGCGCTCGCCTCCGCCGGCGCCGACGTCGTGCTGGTGCCCACGGCCCAGATGGCGCCGTACCAGTTCATCGCGGAGCACGTCATCCGCACCCGCGCCTGGGAGAACCAGGTGTACGTGGCCTACGCGAATCGCATCGGCTCCGAGAAGGAGCTGGACTACGTCGGACTGAGTTCGATCGTCGATCCCTCCGGACGTGTCATCGCCGCCGCCGGCCCGGAGGAGCGCGCGCTGCTCCTCGCCAGGATCGACCCGGCGGAGGTGCGCAGCGCTCAGGCGCGCAATCCGTATCTTCGGGACCGGCGCCCAGGACTCGTCGTCGCCCCCGACCCCCAAGGAGCCGGCATGACGCCCGGCATCCGAACCCGGATCACGACCGAGAGGGACAGTTCATGAGTGCAGATCAGACGACCACGGAGCACCGGCTCCGCGGCAGGCTCGGCACCGGCTCGATCGTCTTCATGGTGATCGCCGCGGCCGCGCCGCTGACGGTGATCGGCGGCAACGCTCCGATCGCGATCGGCCTGGGCAACGGCATCGGCGCCCCGGTTGGTTTCGTGATCGCGACCGTGGTCCTGCTGCTGTTCTCCGTGGGCTTCGTGAAGATGACGCCGCACGTGAAGGAGGCCGGCGCGTTCTTCTCCTATGTGACGAAGGGGATCGACGGCCGGACCGGTCTCGGGACGGCGTTCGTGTCGCTCCTCGCGTACACCGCCATCCAGGTGGGGATCTACGGCTATCTCGGCTGGGCGGTGGACGATCTGGTGCAGCACTTCGGCGGCCCGTCGATCCCCTGGGGCGTCTACTCCCTCGCCGCCGTCGCGCTCGTCGCCGTGCTCGGATATCGGCACATCGACCTGTCGGCCAAGGTCCTCGGCATCGCGCTGGTCCTGGAGATCGGCGTCGTCATCGTGCTCGACACCGTCATCTTCGCGACCGGAGGCGCGGAGGGGATCGTGTGGGACACCTTCGATCCGGCGAACGCCTTCGCGCCGGGGCTCTCGGTCGCCGTGCTGTTCGCGCTGACCGGGTTCATCGGGTTCGAGGCGACCGCGGTGTTCCGAGACGAGGCGCGGGATCCGGAGCGGACGATTCCGCGGGCGACGTACCTCGCCGTCATCATCATCGGCGTCTTCTACTGTCTGTCGTGCTGGGCGATGGTCGTGGGCGGGGGTCGACAGGGGATCGTCGATCTCGCGACGGCGACGCTGGCGGGAGAGGCCAACATGCTCACCGACATGACCGGTCGCTATCTCGGCTGGCTGGTCCAGGACATCGTCCAGGTGCTGCTCGTGACGAGTCTCTTCGCCTGCGTGCTCTCGTTCCACAACGTCATCGCCCGCTACCAGTTCGCCCTGTCGCGCAAGGGCGTCCTCCCGGCGCGCTGGGGCACCGTGCACCCGCGGCACCACTCGCCGGCGGTGTCGTCGCTCGTGCAGACGGTGACGGCGACGGTCATCATGGTGGCGTTCATCATCGGAGGCGTGGAGCCTCTCGTCGGAGTGTTCGGCTCGATGGCGGGGGTCGCGACCGTCGGGATGGTGCTCCTCATGCTCATGACGAGCATCGCGGTCCTGGTGTTCTTCCGCCGGCATCCCTCACTGCGGGAGGGACACGTCGTCACGACGGTGCTGGTGCCCGCCGCCGCGGTGATCGGCTTGATCGCCGCTGGGTGGGTCGTGCTGTCTAACTTCACGCTCGTGACCGGAGGCAGCGTCGGACTCTCGGTGTTCCTCGCCTGCCTCCCGCCGGCGGTCTTCCTCCTCGGGGTCGCGCTCGGCGGGGGCAACCGGCTCGCGGAGGCGCGGCAAGAGGGTTAGGCGGGCCCGGCGACGCGGGCGTACCCTCGGTGGAAGTGCTCGGGATCCGATGCGGGCGCGGATCGACACAGAGGGGCGCCGATGACCGAACGAGCGGAGCGCGACGTCCTGGCCTCGGGCCCGCTGGACGGGGTCCGGCCGCTCAGCGCGACGGACGCGGTGCGCGCACGGATCCTGTTGGCGATCGAGCTGGGACTGCTCAAGCCCGGCGAGCAGCTGCCGCCGCACGAGAGCACGGCCCGGGCGCTGAACGTCAGTCTGATGACCCTTCGGCGCGTGTTCGGCACACTCGCCGACCAGGGGATCCTGGAGCGCCGCCGCGGCAGGGGCGGCGGGACGTTCGTGAGCGACCCGATCGATCCGCGGACGTGGCAGGAGGACGACTCCGTGCGCGGATTCCGCGACAGGACGTCGACCGTGATCCAGCTGATCGACGAGCGCGCGCTGATCGAGTCCGCCCTGGCGGCGGAGGCGGCAGGAACCGTGCGCGACGGAGCGAGAGCACGGGCGCTCGACGAGGCGGCGCAGGCTCTGGAGGACGCGGTGGCTGCCGCCGACTGGGCGGAGTTCCATGACGCGGATCGCGCGTTCCATCGTGCTGTCGCCTCGGCCTCGGGTCTCGACTGGGCTCTCGCCGAACACAGCCGCATCGCCGACCAGCTCTACGACTACTTCGTGCCGTACCCGATCGCGTACCTGCGCGACAGCAACGACGAGCATCGGCGCATCCTCGCGGCGATCGAAGAGGGAGATGCCCTCGGGGCCGCGCGGACCGCGCGGGCGCACGTCCTGGAGCTCAAGAGGTCGATGTTCATCGCCGAGCGCCCGGACGGACAGGGGCGTTGATCTCCTGACCGCGACGCGGGCGGCAGAGCATCAGAACAGGCGCGGCGCGCCCGAATCGATCCCCTTCATGTCGTCGTAGTCGAGGACGAGGCAGCGGATGCCGCGATCCTCCGCGAGCACGCGAGCCTGAGGCTTGATCTCCTGCGCGGCGAAGATGCCGGTGATCGGGGCGAGGTGCGGGTCGCGGCCCAGCAGCTCGAGGTAGCGGGTGAGCTGCTCGACGCCGTCGATGTCGCCGCGGCGCTTCACCTCGATCGCGATGGCCGCGCCCTCGGCATCCCGGACCAGCAGATCGACGGGGCCGATCGCCGTCGGGTACTCGCGCCGCACGAGCGTGGTCCCCTCGCCCACGAGCTCGACCTGCTCGGCGAGGAGCCGCTGCAGATCCGCCTCGACGCCGTCCTTCTGCAGGCCGGGGTCGATGCCGAGGTCATGGTTCGAGTCGTGGAGGATCTCGTAGATCTGCACGCGCAGCGCGTCGCCGGTCTTCTTGTGCGTGACGCGCCAGACCTCGACGACACCCGCGCTGGCCTCCTCTTCACCGGGCTCCTCGGGCGAGAGCGAGCACGGCGGGCTCATCCAGTTCAGCGGCTTGTAGCTGCCGCCGTCGGAGTGCACGAGCAGACTTCCGTCTCCCTTGTGCACCAGCAGGCGCGTGGCGAGAGGGAGATGAGCATTGAGCCGCCCGGTGTAGTCCACGGAGCAGCGGGCGATGACGAGACGCACCCGTCGAGCCTACTTCGTCGCGACCGCGTCCGGTCGCGCCGGACCGTCGGGGCCGGTCACCGGTCGAGCATGGTCCCGATCGCATCGAAGATCCCGAGCTCCGTCGCGGCGGAACGTGCGATCAGGAAGCCGATGATGCCGAGGATCCAGGCGGTGTTCTCGGCGCCGGTGCGTTCCATCCACGCGGCGAAGCGCTCGAGCGGCCGCTGCACCAGAGGGGCGGCCACCATGCGCAGCACGAGGAGGACGACGGCCGGGGCGACCATGAGAGCGCAATAGCCCACCAGCGCGAGCACGCGGAACGGCGTGCTCGCCCCGGCATCCGCGAGCATCGTCATCGCGACGATGTAGGGGAGCATCGTCGCGACCTCCACGAGGCCCGCGGCGATCGCGACCGCCATGACCGCCGTTCCTCGGGTGCGAGGATCCAGCAGGCGCTCGCGCCATCGCGTGATGCGTCCGGACGACGGGGCGGGCGCAGGGACGGCGCCGCCGGCGGGAGGAGCAGCGGCGGGAGGAGGGGTGAGCGGATCGGTGCGCGCGGCGGATACGGCACCGCCGGATGCCGCGGCATCGGATGCCGTATCGGGTGCCGTACCGGATGCCGTGGCGCCGGATGCCGTGGCACCAGAGGACGCGGCCTCGCGGGCCTTCGAGCCGGTCGGCATCGCGAATGCGACGACGAGCAGCGCGGCGCCGACGATGAGGCGCACGATCAGCCCCGCCGAGGAGGAGAGGAAGTCGGAGGCGACGTCGACGAGGTTGACCAGACCCCAGAGGAAGAGGAGTCCGACCACGAGGTAGAACGCGGCGATAGTGCCGAGGTAGAGCAGGATGCGTCCGGCCCGTACGCGACCCGGGCTGAGGAGGAGGAACACGGGGATGAGCAGCGTGCCGACGCTCAGCCCGTCGATCAGCGCCAGAAGGGCCAGGGAGAGGGGGAGCGGGAGTCCGCCGAAGAGTTCCATGCGACCAGCCTCTCCGCGCTCGCCCCCGCGCGGATCGGGCGAAGGTCGCGGTCGCATTCGCCGCTCCTCATACCTTGGTCGGATGCGGGGAACGGCCAGCCGTGGTTGCATGAACGCATGGAGGAGGCGAGGGTCGGCGGCATCCGCGAGTGGTATCTGTCGCATCGGCGGCCGGTCGACGCCCTCCTCATCGCCCTGCTCAGCGCGCTCGCCGCGTTCCTCGGTTTCAGCGGCATCTGGAGCATCTTCTCGGTGCTCCCCGCGGATGCCTCTCCCTGGTGGACTCTGGCGACGGCGCTCCCCGCCTGCATCCTCGTCCTGACCAAGCACCGCGCTCCGTGGCTCTCGCTGATCGCCGCGACGGTCGTGTTCGCGGTCGACCTGTTCACCACCGGCGGGCTCGGCCCGCTCGTCGTGCTCCTCGACGTGCTGTGGACGGCGGCGTTCCTGGCCTCCCCGCGGGCGCGGCGCAGGATCCTCATCGCCATGATCCTCAGCGTCGTGGTGCTCTTCGTGGTCGCGCTCCTCGTGTCGGAGGCTTCGGCCCCCACGGCGTTCCTGGTGGCGGTCCAGTTCGGGGCCTTCGTCGGCACCGACTACTGGTGGGCGGTCGCCGTGTCGCAGGCGAACGAGCTCGCCGACCTCCACCGCCAGCGCGCAGAGGAGGCGGCGGCCGCGGCGGTGCGGGATCGTGCGGAGGCCGTGCTGCGCGAGCGGGAGACCATGGCGAAGGAGCTCCATGACGTCGTCGCCGGTCACGTGCTGGCCATGGCGATCAGGGCGGAGGCCGCACTGTCGACGCCGGCCGACGAGAGGGCCGATCGTGCGGCGCTGCAGGCGGTGCGGGATGCCGGCATCGATGCCCACGGAGCGCTGCGCTCGATGATCGCCGTGCTGCGGAGGGGCGACGGAGAGCTCTCGCCGACGCCCCGGCTGGCCGATGTCGAGGCGCTCGCCGACGATGCGCGCCGCGCGGGACTCCGGGTGCGGGTGTCGGCAGACGGCGTTACGACGCTGACGGGTCCCACCGAGCAGGCCGTGGTGCGCGTCGTGCGCGAGGCGCTGTCGAACTGCCTCCGTCACGCCGGAGGCGCGGAGGTCGATGTGACGATGGAGGAGAGGGATGCCGTGATCGCGGTGCGCGTGGAGTCCCGGGGCGGCGCGCCCCTCGTCTCGGCCGGCTACGAGGGCGGCGGCTGGGGCCTGAGCATGCTCGCCGAGCGGGTGGAGGCGCTGGGCGGCAGGTTCTCCGCGGGGCCGCACGCCGGTGGCTGGCTGGTCGAGGCGCAGCTGCCCGCGAGGCCGGTATGAGCGCCCCGACCGTGCTGCTCGCCGACGATCACGGTGCGATCCGCGCGGGCCTGCGCATCATGCTCGAGTCGCACGGCATCCGCGTGGTGGGCGAGGCCGCCGACGGAGACGTCGCGGTGCGCAACGCCGCAGCCCTGCGCCCCGACGTGGTGCTCATGGACCTCCGGATGCCGGGGCGCGACGGCGTCTCCGCGACACGCGAGATCGTGGGGCAGGGCCTGAGCGACGTCCTGGTGCTCACGAGCTTCGATGAGGACGAGCTGGTGTTCGGGGCGATCAGGGCAGGGGCGGCCGGGTTCCTGCTCAAGACCGTGGATGCGTCGTCCCTCGTCGCCGCGGTCCGTGCGGTCGCCGCGGGTGAGGGGGCGCTCGACCCCCGGGTGACGCGACGTGCGCTCGCCGCGGCGGCCCAGGGCGTGGGGAGTCCGCCCGCCGTCGCGACCTCTGCGCTGCCCGAGCTGACGTCGCGCGAGCAGGAGGTGCTCGACGGGATCCTCCAGGGGTGGTCCAACGCCCAGCTCGCCCAGCGACTGGGGATCAGCGTGCCGACCGTGAAGACGCACGTGTCGAGCGTGCTCGCCAAGCTGGGCGCCCGCAGTCGCTCTCACGCCGCCGCTCTCGTGCGTGACGGCGACTGGAGACGGCCGTGACCTGCGCCCGCGATGGCAGCGGCGGGATCAGCTGTAGAGGCAGTAGTCGTGAATGATCGCCCAGCCGAGAAGTCCGAAAGCGAGTCCCCAGGTCGTATCCCTGCACATGATTTCCTCCAAGAATCGGTTCGTGTCGAGTGGAGAGGGTGACTCCCCGCGGCCACCGTAACAAGCCGTCCGCGGCGGGGTAACCGTATTTCTACGGGTGGTTTCCTCGTCGACGTCAGCCGACCGGGTCGCCTAGCCCTGCTTCTCCGGCTCGGTCATCTCGTCGGCGCGGAGCGGCCGCGCCGCCGCCGAGAAGAGACCGGAGAGCGCGGCGAGCACCACGAGGATGTACAGGGTGTTCAGCAGCCCGATGTGCTCGCTGATGAATCCGAGCACCGGGGGGCCGCCGAGGAAGGCGATGTAGCCGATCGTCGCGGCGGCGCTCACGCGCGCCGCGGCCTTGGCTGGGTCGTCGGCCGCCGCCGACATGCCGAGGGGGAACCCGAGGGAGGCCCCGATGCCCCACAGCGCCGCAGCCACGAAGACCAGGGGCGTGTTCGGCGCGAGGATGAAGAGCAGGATGCCGCCAGCCGCCGTGATCGCGAGGATGCGCAGCACGATGACCCGGCCGAAGCGGTCGACCAGCGGACCGCCGAAGAGTCGGACCACCGTCATCGCGACCGAGAAGGTGGCGAGGGCGGCGGCGCCTGCGGCGGGACCGGCGCCGTGGTCTTCGGAGACGCCGAGCGCGAGCCAGTCGTTGGCCCCGCCCTCGGCGAAGGACATGCCCAGCATCACGACGCCGAGCGCGTAGGTGCGCGGTTCGCGCCAGGCCTCCAGCGCCACGTGCATCCGCTCGCGCCAGTGCGGCTTCTCCGCGGGAGACGGGTCGAGCGCGGCTTCGCGCACGGGGACGTTCGCGAAGCACACGACAGCCAGGACGGCGATGACGCCGGCGACGACGAAGGAGTGCAGCGACACGTTCGCGCCGAGGTGCACGGCGAGGGCGCCGAGACCCGCGCCGATCACCGTGCCGAAGCTGAAGAAGGCGTGGAACACCGGGAGGATCGTCTTGCCCATCTGCTGCTCGACGGCCGTGGCCTCGACGTTCATCATGACGTCGAGGGAGCCGTTGCCGAACCCGAACAGCACGAGGCCGATGACGACCACGGGCGCCGAGCCCATCACGTTCGTGCCCACGCCGACCAGCGTCAGCCCGACCGCGAACGTGAGCATCGTCGCGAGCATCCCGACCCGCGCACCGGTGCGCGCCATGACGGCGGGACTCGTCGAGATGCCGATGATCGACGAGACGCCCATGCCGAGCAGCAGCAGCCCCATCTGGGCGTTGTCGATGTCGAGGGCGAGCTTGATGTCGGGCACGCGAGAGGCCCAGGTAGCGATCGACAGGCCGCTCGCGAGGAAGATCGCGAAGATCGCGGCGCGCCAGCGCACGAACTGGGGGCGAGTGAGGGCGGTGTCCATGCCGGACACTCTATCGAATCGATTCGATACCGCGAAACCAGGGGAGGTATCCTCGGAGTATGAGCAGTCAGGACAGCCCGCGACGAGCGACGATCGCCGACGTCGCGCGCGAGGCCGGCGTCGCGACATCCACCGCCTCCGTCGTCTTCAGCGGCAAGGCCAAGGTCTCGGCGGGGACGCGCGAGCGCGTGCTCGCCGCCGCCGCCGAGCTCGGCTACGCGGGCCCCGATCCGCGTGCCGCCTCCCTGCGGAGGGGACGCAGCGGCATCGTCGCCGTCGTGCTCGAGGGGCATCTGCGTGCGGCCTTCCTCGACCCGGTCACCACAGCCATGATGGACGGACTGACCGACGGCCTCGCCGACCTCAGCGCCGGCATCCTGCTCATGCGCGACGACCCGGGCGAGAGCGACGGGTCTCCGCTGGCGAACGCGCCGGTCGACGCCGTGGTGCTCATCGGATGCTCAGGGCGCACCCGCGCCTCGCTCGACATCGTGCGCGGCCGGGGCCTTCCCGTCGTCGTGATCGAGGGGGACGCCGGAGAGGGCATCCCGCGGATCACGCTCGACAACGCGGATGCCGCCGCCGCGGTCGCCCGCCACGTGCGGGATCTCGGGCATGAGGATGTGGCCCTGGTCACCCTGCCGCTCGACACCGCGCGCGACCGCCTCCAGGTGACCCCGCAGCGGATCAGCACCGCGACGGTCGACGTCACGATCGACCGCCTCGCGGGCATGAGGTCGGTCTTCCCCGATGCGCCGGCGATCTCGGCATCCGGCAGCCTGATCGACGAGGGTCTCCTGGTCGGACGGATGCTGCTCGCCGACGCCGAGAGCCGCCCGACAGCCGTGCTCGCCCAGAGCGACCTGCTCGCCGTCGGAGTGATCCGCGCCGCCGAGGAGCTGGGGCTGCGAGTGCCGGAAGACCTCTCCGTCGCCGGCTTCGACGGCATCGCCGTCGACGGGCTCGGCGGGCCCGTGCTCACCACGAGTGTGCAGCCCGCCGTCGAGAAGGGGCGCGCGGCGGGCGAGCAGGTCGCGCGGATGCTCCGCGGCGAACCAGGCATCACCCAGCACCTGACCTGCCGCTTCCGCGAGGGCACGACGACCGCGGCTCCGCGGGGCTGAGGTCGGACGGGCGCTCACCGCGTTTCGTCTCGCTCCGCTCGCTCAACGACCAGCCGGGCTGCGCAGGGTTCGCAGGGATCCGCGGGCTCGGTCGTCGAGCGAGGGAGCGGAGCGACCGAGACGAAGCGCCCCGGTGCCGGCTTCAGCTGTGCGGCGGGCCGAGCGGGAGCGTCGTGGAGCCGTAGTCGAGGATGCGGTAGCGGCCGCACGGCACGACGCTCTGCGGCACGGCCGGCGTCGGCAGTTCCCACTGCACGCTCTGCGCATCCTCGACGAGGAACGAGACCTCGCCCACCGCGAAGTCGGTGCGGTTCACCAGCCAGGCGTACGCGTTCAGCCTGTTGTCGACCTGCACCAGCTGCGCAGGGTCGTCGAGGTGCGCCTTCGGCAGCCGGACGGTCCAGAACTGACCGGCGCCGGTCCGTCCCGAGGCGTTCACCCAGTCGGTCACGCAGGTGAGGTCGGAATCGGGCGCCTGCGCGGCCGCGGTAAGCCGAGGGATGCTGAGGCCGCCGGCCACGAGCAGAACGATCGAGGCGACGGCGGCCGCCTGGCGCGCGGGCCGCTCCGGCAGGCGCAGGGCGCGGGGTGCGGCGACGAGAGCGAGCAGCGGGGCGAACGCGATGGGCTGGAGGTACCGCGCCGCGTGGGTGCCGAGCGCGATCGCACCGAGCGTGACGAGCAGCGGCAGCATCCATCCCGCCGCCGCGACGAACCTCTCCGCGTCGGTGGAGGCGCGGACGGTCCTGAGCACGGCGAGCACGATGAGAGCGGCGGTGACGAGCGCGCCGAGGAGGCCCAGCGGAGTCGAGAGACGGTCGCCGAGCAGGCCGCCGTAGTAGCCGATCGACTGCATCCACAGCTCCGGCTGCGCGTATCCCGCACCGGTGTTCGCGATCCATGCCGAGAACGGAATACGAGCGAGGAAGCCGAGGGCCGTGCCGCCGACGAGCACGGCGAGCAGGAGCAGCATCCGCCCCCTCGCCCGCGGTCGGAAGAACCCGATCGCCAGGAGCACCGTGAGCGGAACCGTCGCCCACACCGCGAAGAGCGGATTCGTCAGCGTCGCGACGGCGGCGATCGGAGCGACTGCGACGACGCAGACGAACCCGGGGCGATCGAGCGCGCGTCGCATCAGACCGATGACGGCGATGACCGCGACCACGGTCGAGGAGTAGTAGGTCGTCGTGAGCTGCAACGAGGCGAGCTCCAGGGCGTCCCTCGACGCGGAGGTCTCCGTCGCGGCCAGCACCCCGAAGGCGCACAGGGCGACCAGGGACCACGCGACAGGGGCGCTCCCCTCGTGTCTGCGGCCGGCCGCGAGACGGATCACGCCGTACAGGGCGAGCAGATTCACGACCGCGTTCACGGCGAGCAGACCGTCGAGATCGAGCGGCAGCAGGCCGTCGACACCCGCGAACACGCCGGACTCCGGGAGGAACAGCACACTCGACATGGCCCAGTCGAGCGGTCCTCCGGCGAGAGCGGATCGGGCGAACATCGCGACGATCAGCGAGTCCCCGTCGCGGAAGAGGAGCTCGGAACGAGCGGATGCCGCGACCTGTCCGGCGACGGCGATCGATACGCCGAGCGCGGCGAACCAGCCGAGAAGCTCACGGGTCCAGGCGCGTCGCATGGGACAACTCTCGCACGCTCACACCTTTCACCCAGGTAAACTGGACGGACACCCGCCCGCCAGTGCCGCAAGGCCGACGAGCCCAGAGGGAGCCACGATCATGTTGACCCTCCTCGGTGTGTTCCTCCTCGGATCGCTCCTGATGCCCGTTCTCGTGCGCTGGATCGGCGCGCGCGCGTTCATCGTCGCCGCGCTCATTCCCGCCGCGGCATTCATCCATGCCCTCGTGCTCACGCCGCAGGTCCTCGACACGGGCGACTCGCCCTTCGAGACCGTGTCCTGGATCCCGCAGCTCGGGCTGAACATGTCCATGCACATGGACGTCCTCGGCTGGGTCCTGACTCTCATCGTCACCGGCGTCGGCGCGCTGGTGCTCTACTACTGCCGCTGGTACTTCCACGACGACTCCGCGGGGATCGGCCAGTTCGCCGGCGTCCTGCTCGGCTTCGCCGGCGCGATGTACGGACTCGTCCTCACCGACGACCTCGTCATGCTCGTGATGTTCTGGGAGGTGACGAGCATCCTCTCGTACCTCCTCATCGGCCACTACCGCCGCCGAGCGGCCAGCCGACGCGCCGCCCTGCAGGCTCTGCTGGTCACCACCCTCGGCGGCCTGGTCATGTTCGTCGGCGTGGTCCTCCTCGTCGTCGACGCCGGTACCTCGAGCATCCGTGAGATCCTCGCCCTGGCGCCGACGGGACCGATCGTGGATGCCGCGATCGTGATGCTGCTGATCGGTGCGATCAGCAAGTCGGCGCTGTTCCCGTTCCACTTCTGGCTCCCGGGAGCGATGGCGGCCCCGACGCCGGTCAGCGCGTACCTGCACGCGGCCGCGATGGTGAAGGCCGGCATCTACCTGATCGCCCGGTTCGCCCCGATCTTCGCGTTCAGCGGGCCGTGGCGCCCCATCGTCATCTCTCTCGGCGTCTTCACGATGCTGCTCGGCGGCATCCAGGCCCTGCGCGAGACCGACCTCAAGCGCATCCTCGCCTTCGGCACCGTCAGCCAGCTCGGCTTCTTCGCGGTCGTCGTCGGATACGGCACGCAGGCGTCGGCCCTCGCCGGCCTCGCCCTGGTGATCGGCCATGCGCTGTTCAAGTCGGCGCTCTTCCTCATCGTCGGGATCATCGACCGCCAGCTCTCCACCCGTGACATCACCGAGCTCTCCGGCGTGGGCAGACAGGCCCCGATCCTCGCGGCGACCGCGTTCATCTCGGTGGCGTCCATGGCAGGCATCGCGCCGACGATCGGATTCGTCGCCAAGGAGTCGACTCTCACGGCCCTCCTCGACGACGCCCAGGGCGGCTCGCCGTGGGGTCTGGTCGCGATCATCGGCATCGCCGTCGGGTCCATGCTGACCGCGGCATATGGCACGCGCTTCCTCTGGGGCGCGTTCTTCACGAAGCGCGATCAGCGCGGAGACCGGATGCCGGAGACGGCATGGCCGGATCCGCCCGTTGGCTTCCTCGCGGCGCCCATCATCCTCGCCGGGCTCACCCTCGCCGCCGGCATCGGCGCCCCGGCGCTCGACGTCGCGCTGCAGGGGTACGCCGTCACCGCGACCCCCGGTCTCGATCACGCGGGGGAGGCCGTCGAAGGACCGGGTCATCTCGCCCTCTGGCACGGATTCGAACCGGCTCTCGGCATCTCGATCCTCACGATCCTGCTCGGCATCGGCCTGTTCCTGCTCACCCGCCGCACCGGCTGGGATCGCAAGCCGCGCGTGCTGCCGTTCACCGCCGCCGACGCCTACTACCTCGCCATGCGCGGCATCGACCGACTCTCCGTGCTCAGCACGACCCTGACCCAGCGGGGCTCGCTGCCGGTCTACGTCGGAACGATCTTCGTGGTGTTCGTCGCCGCCGAGGTCACCGCGCTGCTGGCGAGCGACATCGATCGGTTCCAGCTCTCGGCGTGGCACACTCCGGCGCAGATCGCCGCAGCCCCGCTCATGGCGGTCGCGGGCATCTTCGCCGTGCGCGCGCAGAAGCGCTACACCGGCGTCGTCCTCGTCTCGGTGACCGGGTTGGGCATGGTCGCCCTCTTCGCGACCAGCGGCGCCCCCGATCTCGCCCTCACGCAGGTGCTCGTCGAGACGGTGACGATGGTCACGTTCGCGCTGGTGCTGCGGAGGCTTCCCGCGCGGATGGGCGAGCACAACGCCTCCGTCGGCCGCATCCCGAGGGCGCTGCTCGGGATCGGCGTGGGCGTGACGATGGCGCTGGTCGCCGTCGTGGCCACACAGTCCAGGGTCGCCGAGCCGATCTCCGCGATGTTCCCGAAGCTCGCCTACGAGCTGGGGCACGGCAAGAACGTGGTCAACGTCGCGCTGGTCGACCTCCGCGGATGGGACACGATGGGCGAGCTGTCCGTGCTCGTGCTCGCCGCGACGGGCGTCGCATCCCTCGTCTTCGTCACGCATCGCGCCGATCTGCTCGCGGCGACCAAGACCCTCCCGAGGTCCGCGCGGCGGGCGACGCGGGGTCGGCCGCTCGTGGAGACCACGGAGGGTGTGCGCTTCCAGACCTCCGAGAACCGCAGCAGCCCGCGTGCCTGGCTCGTGAGCGGGTCGAAGATGAAACCGGAGAACCGGTCGATCCTGCTCGAGGTCATCGTCCGCGTGCTGTTCCACACGATCATCGTCGTGTCGATCTTCCTGCTGTTCTCCGGCCACAACCTCCCGGGCGGCGGGTTCGCCGGAGGCCTCGTCGCCGGCATGGCGCTCGTGATGCGGTACATCGCCGGCGGGCGCTGGGAGCTGGGTGCGGCTGCGCCGACGGATGCCGGACGCCTCCTCGGGGCGGGACTCGTGCTGGCCGTCGGCACCGCCGTCGTGCCGCTGTTCTTCGGCCTCTCCCCGCTCACCAGCACGTTCTGGGAGTGGGAGATCCCCGGTCTCGGACACATGGAGTTCGTCACCTCGACGATCTTCGACATCGGCGTGTACCTCGTGGTGATCGGCCTGGTGCTCGATGTGCTGCGCAGCCTCGGCGCCGAGGTCGACAGGCAGACGCAGGAGATGCGCGAGAGAGGGGTGAACATCTGATGGATGTCTCGCTGACCCTCATCGTCATCATGGCCGTGCTGTTCGCGTGCGGCGTCTACGCCATGCTCGAGCGCAGCCTGACCCGCGTGCTCATCGGCTTCCTGCTGCTCGGCAACGCGACGAACCTGCTGCTGCTGATCGTCATGGGAGTGCCGGGCAACGCGCCGTTCTTCGGCACGGAGGGGGAGATGAGCGACCCGCTGCCGCAGGCGCTGACCCTCACCGCCATCGTCATCACCTTCGCCGTCTCCGCGTTCCTGCTCGCTCTGATCTACCGCTCCTGGCAGCTGGGGCAGGCCGACACGGTCGAGGACGACGAAGACGACATCGCCATCCGCGGACGCACGGATGCCGAGGAAGACCTCATGGGCGACGACGAGGGCGACTACACCGACGACGACGTCACCACCGACTTCGTCGGCGTGCAGACCGCCCCGATCACGGTGCTGCACATGCGCGATCACCCCGCAATCGACGATGAGGCCCCGGTCGACCGGCCGACGGCATCCGACGATGGGGGAGACCGCACGTGACCGCCCTCATCCCCCTCCTCGTCGCCCTTCCGCTGCTCGGCGCGGCGGTGACCCTGATCTTCGGACGCAACGCCCGCGTGCAGTCGATCGTCACGGTCGTGACCCTCGTCGTCGTCTCGGTGATCGCCGCCGTCCTGCTCGTCGCGGTCGATGCGGGCAGTCCGCTCGCGGTCTCGGTGGGCGGCTGGCCGGTGCCGTTCGGCATCGTGCTGTACGTCGATCGGCTCGCCGCCCTGCTCGTGCTGGTGTCGAGCATCGTGCTGCTCGCCGTGCTCCTGTTCTCGATCGGCCAGGGTGTCGCCGACGGCGCCGAAGAGACCCCGATCTCGATCTTCAACCCCTCGTATCTGATCCTCGCGGCGGGCATCTTCAACGCCTTCATCGCCGGCGACCTCTTCAACCTCTACGTGGGATTCGAGATCCTGCTCGTCGCGTCGTACGTGCTCATCACGCTCGGGAGCACCGAATCGCGCATCCGCACCGGCGCCGTCTACATCGTCGTGTCGCTCGTGTCGTCGATCCTCTTCCTCGCGTCGATCGCGATGATCTACGGAGCCCTCGGCACCGTGAACATGGCGCAGATCGCCGAGCGGATGACGGAGCTCCCGCAGGAGACGCAGCTCGTCCTGCACCTCATGCTCGTGATCGCCTTCGGCATCAAGGCCGCGATCTTCCCCGTGTCGTTCTGGCTCCCCGACTCCTACCCGACGGCGCCCGCCCCGGTCACCGCCGTCTTCGCGGGCCTGCTGACGAAGGTCGGCGTGTACGCGCTGATCCGCACCGAGACGCAGCTGTTCGCCGACAACAGCATCAACACGCTGCTGCTGATCATCGCCCTCGCGACCATGATCGTCGGCGTGCTCGGTGCGGTGGCGCAGGCCGAGCTCAAGAGGATCCTGTCCTTCACGCTGGTCAGCCACGTCGGGTACATGATCTTCGGACTCGCGATAGCGACCCCCGCGGCGATCGGGGCGACGGTGTACTACATCGTCCACCACATCATCGTGCAGACGACCCTGTTCCTCGCGGTCGGCCTCGTCGAGCGTCGAGCGGGCAGCACGTCGATCCTGCGGGTGAAGGGGCTGCTCAAGATCGCGCCGGTGATCGCCGTGCTCTACTTCATCCCCGCGATCAACCTCGGCGGTCTGCCGCCGTTCTCCGGATTCATCGGCAAGTTCGCGCTGTTCGAGGCTGCGGCATCCGTGGGGACCCCGCTCATGATCGTGCTGATCGTCGGCGGCATCGTGACCTCGCTGCTCACGCTCTACGCCCTGATGCGCGCGTGGAACCTCGCCTTCTGGCGCGAGGAGGAGGACTCCACCGAGACCGAGGGCCGCATCTCGCACCTGGGCAACGCCCCCGCCGCCGATGAGCAGCAGGAGCGCCGCCGCATCCCCGCGATCATGACCGTGGCGACGGCGGGGATGGTCGCCGTCACGGTGTCCCTGACCGTGTTCGCCGGCCCCCTCTACGCCCTCTGCGACCGCATCGGCGAAGCGCTGCTGCAGCCGGTGAGCCTCGTGCAGCTGGAAGACGAGGTCGACGGATGAGCCCCGACAGCGGCCGGCACTTCTGGCGAGACCTCGGCGTGCAGCTGCCGTTCCTCGCCTGGCTCGTCGTGCTCTGGATGCTGCTGTGGGCGCAGTTCACGCTGCTGTCGTTCGTCACCGGTCTCGTCGTCGCGATCTTCGTGACCCGTGTCTTCCGCCTGCCGACGGTGGAGCTCTCCGGCCGCATCAACGTCTGGTACGCCGTGACCCTCGGCGTGCAGTTCCTGTTCGCCGTGCTGCGGGGCGCGCTCTCCGTGGCCGTGCAGGTGTTCGACTTCCGCCGGCAGCCGGGCACCGCGATCATCGCCGTGCAGCTGCGCTACTCCGACGACCTCATGATGACGCACGTCGCCGTCGCGTCATCGCTGGTCCCCGGGTCTCTCGTGGTCGAGGCCGATCGCGACCGCCGCATCCTCTACCTGCACGTGATCGGCGTGCGCAGCATGGCCGACGTCGAGAAGCAGAGGGCCGGCGTGCTCCTGTGGGAGAAGCGGATCGTCCGTGCGCTCGGCGACCCGGCGCAGTATCGTGCGCTGAAAGAGGACGAAAGGGCGGAGGCCTCGCGATGAGCATCCTGCTCGCAGTCATCATGGTCGTGTTCGGCGTCGCGGCCGTGCTCACCGTCATCCGCATCGTCAGAGGCCCCTCGATCCTCGACCGCGCCGTCGCGTCCGATGTGCTCCTCACCGAGGTGATGTGCGTGCTCGGCGCCGAGATGGCCATCAACGGACACACCCGCAGCATCCCCGTGCTGCTGATCATCGCCGCGATCGGGGTGTTTGGCTCCATCGCCGTCGCCCGCTTCGTCGCGAGAAGGGACAACACGACACCATGAACGTGTTCGGTCTCATGATCCCGGATGCCGTCATCGACGTGGCGGTCCTCGTGCTGATCCTGCTCGGGGCGCTGCTGTGCCTGTCGGCGGCGGTCGGCCTCCTCCGCTTCCGCGATGTGCCGTCGCGGTTGCACGCGGCGACCAAGCCGCAGGTGCTCGGCCTGCTGCTGATCTGCATCGCGATCGCGCTGTCGCAGCGCTCCGTGGGCGGCATCCTCCTCGGCCTCGTGCTCGTGGCGCCCATCGTGCTGATGCAGTTCGCGACCGCACCCCTGTCGGCGCACATGGTCGGTCGCCAGGCGTACCGCAACGGATCGATCGACCAGCGTCACCTCGTCGTCGACGAGCTCGCCGACTCGAAGCAGACTCCGCCCGGCGCCGGGTAGCCGTTCCCGGGCCGGCCAGGCAGGCCGGCCGATCTGGCACCGGCCGATCCGACCGCGGTCCATCCGTGCGTGTGGATCCGGCGGGCCGATTCGGCGGGCCAGCCGATCCGCCGGAGGACTTCGGACCTTGTCTTCGGCCTCGGGTGCGTGCCAGAACTCCGGAGAATCTACGCTGACCGGCACGCGTGTCCTTGTGCAGCGGTCTTCGCGTGCAGATGTCCGGACTTCTGGCGGATGAACCTTTCGTCCACAATCCTGGGTTCGCCCCAGGTCTCTCCACAGGACCACGAAACGGATCACCGCGCCTCAGGCATTCGGCAGTCTTGCCGAATGCCTGAGAAGAAGAGAATGCTCGACCGCCTGCGCGAGCTTCACCGGATCCAGATCCTCAGCCGCAATGACCTGCGCGAGGCCGGGCTGTCCACGCACGCGATCACCCGGGCGGTACGCGGTGGTCGACTCACCCGGATCAGGAACGGGGTCTACGCGGTAGGAGATGTGCCCGAAGACGTGCAGACCGCGCTCCACGTCGGTGGCCGGATCTCCTGCGTATCCCTCCTCCGCCTGCTCGGGATCTTCGTACTCGAAGCCACAGGGGTGCACATCCAGGTGCGCCCTCACCTTTCGCGGAGCCGCGATCGGCGACCCCCAGACGCAGTCCTTCATTGGGTAGCCTGCGATGACGTCGGTCTCCCGCATGCCGTATCGATCGACGATGCAGTGCGGCAGTCCATTCGGTGCCAGGCGCCGCGGGCGGCGATCGCGACGCTTGACAGCGTGCTTCATCATCGGCTGTTGACGCGAGAGCATCTCGTATCCATCTTCCAGGGGCTCCCGGAGAGATACCGGCCCCTGCTCGCACTCGTAGACGGCATCGCCGAGTCCGGTCCCGAATCCTTCATGAAACTGATCCTGCGAACGTTGGGTGTCCGATTCGAGATGCAGGTCGAGATACAGGAGGTCGGCCGAGCGGACTTCGTCGTGGAGGGCTGGCTCATCATCGAGTGCGACAGCCGCGAATTCCATCAGGGCTGGGATCAGCAGATGCGAGATCGTGCGCGGGATCTGGGGGCGGCCCGTCTGGGATACGTCAGCATCCGAGTACCGGCGATGGACATCTTCACCAGACAGGGCGAGGTTCGCGAGGCGATCCGGGCGGTGATCGTCGCGTTCGGGCCTCGGTGGCGAGGCACCGCGTCGGTGCCGAAACTCCGGAGATCTGGGCGGGGCAAACCTCGCTCCGGCTGAGGGGCGGCGAACCTCCCCCTTCTCCGGAGTTCTGGCGCCTCGGCCTGCGGCTGGCAGCGACGCGTCCATTCTGCTCGACCCATGCCCTGCCACCCGCCGCTCATCCAAGCTCGGGTTGTGCCCCCACGTCGGTTCTCCAGAACTCCGGAGATTCGCAGTCCCGCCGCCCGTTGACGGCTGCCACGACCGAGAATGCCGATAGTTCTCCGGAGTTCTGGCGCACCGAACCACATCACGCTCGCACCGGACCGATCTCGGACCGGGACCAGGCCGGTCTCAGACCGGGATCAGCCCCCGCCCGGACCGGACTGCACCGGACCGCACCGGATCAGAGCCGGTCGGCGAAGCGCTGGATGAAGGATGCCGCGGGGCCGGCGTCGCTGATGAGCGTGCCGTGGCCGTGGTCGGGGATCACCTCGAGCTCTGCGCCCGGGATGTGCGTGAGGATCTGCTGGCACCAGCTCATCGGCGCGAGCGGGTCGTGCTCGCCGCGCAGCACGAGGGTCGGGCGGTCGATGCGCGCGTAGGCCTTCTCGGGCTCGTGCACGATGGTGGCCCGGATCTTCCGCAGCAGGTTCGGTCCCCCGCGAAGGTACTCGCGGGCACCGCGCCAGAGCACGACGGGCCGTTCGCCGAGCAGGTCGCGCAGCAGGTACGAGGCCTGGGCGCGGATGCTGCGTGAGGCGCTGTCGACCGTCGGACCCGCCAGCACCACGCCGGACACGAGGGACGGATGCCGGGCCGCGAGCTCAGCGGCGATCTGGCTGCCCATCGAGTGTCCGATGACGACGACCGGAGCCTCGTCGGAGTGGCGGAGGTAGGCGGCGACGAGATCGGCGTGCCGTTCCATGGTGAGGGTGCGCGTGGGCTCGGGCGCCTCGCCGAAACCGGGGAGGTCGACCGCGATGACCCGCCCGCGCAGCCGCTGCACCACGTCGAGGTAGACGCTGCGCCCCATGCCGATGCCGTGCAGCAGGATGAAGGTGCGCTCTCCGGTCCCGAAGGTCTCGGTGATCAGGGTCGCGCCTCCGTGCTCGAACTCGGCGAGCAGTGCCGGAACGTCCTGAGGAGCGAGAAGGCGATTCGGCACCCATCCACGCTAGCCGACGCGGATCGCCCTCGACGACCCGGCAGGCCCTCCCGCACCCGAAGGCCCCTCCCCGCGCACGGGGAGATGTACAAGGCGCAGGCCGGAACGGCGGGGTCGCCCGCCCTCCGTGCGAGGATGAATCGTGCCCTCCTCCAGCCCAGACGCCGACCAGGTGCAGACGGCGGAGGGGGCCAAGGGCCTCGCCGCCCGCATCGCCCACAGCCTCAGCGATCCCGTGCTCCGCGCCCTCGTCACGGCGGTGGCCGTGTCTCGCATCGGCCGCGGCGTCTTCCTCGCGGTCACCGTCCTCTTCTTCACGCAGATCGTCGGTCTGAGCGCGGGCGAGGCGGCGATCGTCCTCGCGGTGTCGAGCGGATGCGGTGTCGTGGCGTCCTTCCTCGGCGGATGGTCGGCCGACCGCTGGAGCGCCCGTCGGCTCACCTTCGTGTTCGAGGCTCTCGGCGGTCTGCTGCTCGCCGCCTACGCGTTCGCGGGCGACTTCACCTCGGCCCTGCTGCTGGCGTCGCTCTCCGGCTTCTTCGACTCGATGGGGTACTCGGCGCGGTCGGCGATCATCGCCAGGGGATTCCAAGCCGAGCGGAGGGTGCACGCCCGTGCCGTGCTGCGCACCGTCACCAACGTGTCGATCGCCGTGGGATCTGCCATCGGCGCGTTCGCGCTCGCGCTGGGAACGGCCGAGGCCTACCGGATCGTGATCGTGGGGGCGGGACTGCTGTGCGCGGTCGGCTCCCTGCCGCTGCTGCGGCTGACGGCCGAGGTCGATGCGCCGGCGCGCGCGACCCCGCCGCCCTCGGTCACCGCCACCGGTTCGATCGACACGGATGCCGCGGCCGCCGCCCTCGCCGAGCGCACGGACTGGAGCCGACGCTCTCCCTGGCGCAACCCGCGGTACCTGGCGCTGACCGTCTTGACGGGTGTCTTCGCGATGCAGTTCGGCGTCTTCGAGGTCGGCGTGCCCCTGTGGATCACTCGCGAGACCGCCGCCCCGGAGGTGACGTTCGCCGTGCTGCTGATCGTGAACACCGTCCTGGTGGTGATGTTCCAGGTGCGGGCGTCGCGTGGAACCCACGACCTGCGCACGGCCGGCCGTGTCACCCTGATCGCGGGCGGCCTGATCGTCGCCGCCTGCCTCGTCTACGCGCTGGCGGCGGGCGTGCCGGCGTGGGTGGCGATCCTGCTGCTGGTCGCCGCGACCGTGGCCTACACGTTCGCGGAGATCCTCTCCCAGGCGGGCGGCTGGGGGCTCAGCTTCGAGCTCGCCGACCCGAAGCGCGCGGGGGCGTACCAGGGCGTGTTCGGGATGGGGTTCTCGCTCGGATCGCTCGCGGCTCCGCTCGTGGTGAACGCCACGGCGATCACCTTCGGCTTCGCGGGGTGGGCGATGCTGGCCGTGATCTTCCTCGCTGCGGCGACGGGAACCTGGGTCATCGCCCGTCGTGCTGCCGTCGCATCCGACTCCGCTGCGGCGTCCGTCTGAGCCGCACCCGCGTGCAGGGGACCGCGCCCCGAAGAACGCCCCGCCCTTACGGTGCAGGTCAGCCGGCCGGGGTGAGCACGAGGGTGTTCACGGTCGCGGCATCCACCGCCTTCGGGGAGAAGGCCCAGGGCTTCTGCACACCTGCGGCCCAGTCGGCGGTCTGGTCGGTGTAGTGCGCGTCGAAGGCATGGCCGGATGCTCCGGTCAGGTGGATCCACGTCGAGGAGTCGAAGTCGGAGAGGTCGATCACCATGCGCATCGACGGCACGGTGGTCGTGGCGTAGGAGGTGCCGAGCTTCCAGCCGGTCGCGTTCACGACGGACCCTCCGCCGCCGACGGGGTAGGGCCCGCGGTTGAAGAGCCACTCGATCGGGGCGATGCCGGAGGAGCCGAACGTGGAGGTGGCGAGGCTGAGCGCGTGCAGGTCGCCCCAGTTCCACCGGGAGACGTCGTCGCCCTGCAGCCCGGCGAGCTCGTCGTAGGCCTCCTCGGCGGAGAGGGCCAGCATCTCGTCCATGCCGTCGACCTTCAGCTGAGGGTTCGTCCACAGCGGGTCCGCGGGGTCGTCGAGCAGGGCGGCGACGACGGTGAACAGGCGCCCCTGGCCGTCGATCGGCAGCGGCTGCTCACGCTCGCCGAAGATGTTCTGCACGAGGTTCGACCACAGCACGTTCGCGTACGCGGCGGCGGCGGAGGTGGCGTCGTTCTGGGCGTCCCAGTCGTCCAGCAGCGCCACCGCCTTCTTCGGACCCGCTCCCTTCACGTCGACGTCGGCGATCGCGGCCGTCAGGCTCTTCGCGATCCACATCTCGTTGTCCATCTGGATGTCGCGCATGTCGGCAGCCGACAGCGGGCCCTCAGCGGCTCGTCGCTCGATCAGATGCGCGATGCGGCCCGCCCGGTAGCCGTAGTCCCAGTCCTTGGTGAGGAAGTGCGCGTAGTCGTCGGTGACGATCGCGTTGTTGGCCGTGACGATGTACCCCGAGCTCGGGTTGTACGACACCGGCAGCTCCTCGAACGGGATGAATCCGGTCCAGTCGTAGGCGCTGTCCCAGCCTGGCTGCGGCATCCATCCGTCTCCGGCCCCGCGGATCGGCAGGCGGCCGGGGGCCTGGTAGCCGATGTTGCCCTCGGTGTCGGCGTAGATGAGGTTCTGCGCCGGCACGTCGAACAGCGATGCCGCACGACGGAAGTCGTCGAAGTCCTTCGCGGTCGAGAGGGCGAAGATCGCGATCGAAGCCGTGCCGGGGTCGAGGGCGGTCCAGCGCAGGCTGACGGCGTACTCGGTCTCGCTCGACGGGGCGGATGCCGCGGCGCCGCCCGCGCTCAGAGCGGGGTCGGGGTCGTCGGCGAGGGCGGTGAAGTCGTCGACCAGCCCGGAGATGATCGGTCCGTGCACGGTGGAGCGGATCTTCAGGGTGACGTCGTCTCCGCCCGCGACCTTGATCGTCTCGGTGCGCTCCTCGAGGGGCACGAGGGCGCCGTCGCGCCAGTACTGATCGCCGTCGATCTTCTCGATGTACAGGTCGGTGACATCCGTGGTCAGGTTGGTGAAGCCCCACGCGACCTGCTGGTTGTGCCCGATCACGATGCCGGGGAGTCCGGAGAACGAGAAGCCGCCGACGTCGAAGGGGCAGCTGTCGGTGACCTCGGTGCACTTGAGCTGCACCTGGTACCAGACCGAGGGGAGCGCCGAGCCGAGGTGGGGATCGTTCGAGAGCAGCGGGAGGCCGCTCTCGGTGAGGGAGCCCGACACCACCCACGAGTTCGAGCCGATGCCCTCGCCCACGTCGCCGACGAGGAGGCTGGCGGCCTCGATCACGTCGGACGCCTGCTGCCACTCGATCGTCGTGCTCGCCCGCTGCACCTCGTCGTCGGCGCCGTCGGAGGTGTAGGCGACGGCATCCGCGTCCGTCCCCACCGCGGGCACCGTCGAGATCTTGGGCACGATCACCGGGTTCTCGTCGAAGGGATACGGCGGGTAGAGCTGATCGAGAGCCGACGACACCTCGGCGTCGGTCGCGGATCCGTCGGCGAGCTGGGAGGCGAGCAGCGCCCGCTCCGTCTCGTCCTCGACGTTGGTGCGGAGGTCCCACGCCATCGCCTTGAGCCAGGCGACCGAGTCGGCGGGGGTCCACGGCTCGGGCGAGTAGTCGGCGTTCTGCAGACCGAGGACCGCGTACTCGAGGGAGAGCTCGGCGCCGGAGCGCGAGGCGAGGTACGCGTTGACCCCATCGGCGTAGGACTCGTAGTAGCCGCGGGTGGTGTCGTCCATCGCCTCGACCTCGGCTTCGGCGACCTCGCGCCAGCCGAGGGTGCGGAGGAAGGAGTCGGTGCCCACCTGGGACTCCCCGAACATCTCGGCCACGCGGCCGGACGTCACATGGCGGCGGAAGTCCATCTCGAAGAACCGGTCCTGCGCGTGCACGAATCCCTCGGCGTAGAACAGATCATGCGTCGTGTCCGCCGTGATGGTGGGGATGCCGCGCTCGTCGCGCTGCACGGTGACCTCGGACGCCAGCCCGGTGAGCTCGACCGAGCCGTCGGTCTGCGGGAAGGAGCGCTGGATCGTCCACGTGAGGAAGAAGGCGGCGGCGACCGCGACGACGACGACGCCGGCGAGGACGAGGAACGCGATGCGCCCGATGCGGACGGGCAGCGAGGGGCGCGAGGGTGCGGCCGCAGCCGGCGAATCGGTTGTCATCGTCGAGAACTCTTTCGGGTGGCGTCGTGAGACTCAGTCCCACGAGCCCCAGGACGCGTGTCAGTACGCGTTCTCGCATCATACCCAGGGCCGGGGCCCTCAGGGACTCACATGAGCTTCGTGGACGCCAGCGCGCGCAGCAGCTTCTGGTTGAAGCCGATGAGCGGCAGACGCAGCACCAGACCGAGCAGCAGGGCGGGCAGCATGAAGGCGGACAGCCAGCCCAGCGACACCCAGAAGTCGTTGTGGTAGATGCCGGCGATCGCGGAGCGCATCGCGTTGACGGCGTGCGTCGCGGGAAGGAACGGGCTGATGTTCTGGAACCACTGCGGGAGCACCTGCAGCGGGTAGGCGCCACCGGAACTGGAGATCTGCACGACGAGCATCAGCACGGCCAGCGCCTTCCCCGCGTTCCCGAACGTCACCACGAACGTGTAGACGATCAGGGTGAACACCAGCGACATCACCCATCCGGTCAGGATGAGCAGGAACGGATGCTTCGGCTCCACCTGAGTGAAAAGCACGCTGCCGAGGCACACCAGAGAGCTCTGCAGGAACCCGACGACCGCGAAGATGCCGAACCGGCCGAGATACGTCTGGGTGGGGGAGAGCGCCGGCAGGCCGGAGCCCTCGCCACGGGGAGGGTCGACGCGGATCGACACCGAGATCAGCAGCGCTCCGACCCACAGTGCGAGGGTCGTGTAGAGCGGAGTCATGGCGGCGCCGAAGCTCACGACCGAGTAGACGGGCACCCGCTTGAGCTCGACGGGCTCGGCGAGATGGGTGGCGAGCGCATGCGGGTCCGCGCCGATCAGCGCGGTGAGCTCACTGAGGTCGCCGGTGTCGATGGCCTTCGTCAGCGCGGCGGCGAGAGCGTCGAACCGATCGGCGGTCTCGGTGAGCGAGCCCGAGATCTCGGTCGTCAACGACTCGGCGTTCGTCAGCGCCGTGCGCAGCGAGTCCGAGCCGGAGAGCGAGTCGGCCACGGAGGAGAGATCGGACTCGATCGAGTCGATGCTGCCGCCGATGGTCGAGAGGGTGTCGGCGAGGGCGTCGAGCTTCGGCCGCAGGCTGCCCGTGTACGCGTTCCGCGCATCCTCCACGGCCGCTTTCGCGCTCGCGATCAGCGCCGTGATCTCCTGGTGCCGGCCCTGGACGTCGGCGTTCGTGTCGGTGATGTCCGTCGCGGTCTGCACGAGGCTGTCGTGCAGGTCCTGCTGCCGGACGATGGCGGCCTCGATCCGCGATACGGCGCGGTCGAACTCGTCCAGCGTCGCCGGGGGCAGCTGCGGACGGACGTCGTTCACGAGGGTGTCGTGCAGGGCCTGGTACTGGTCGATCTGCGTCTGGACCCGCGTCGCGACGGCGCCGACGGCCCCGGCGGCGTCGCCCGACTGGGTGCTCATCGACGCGAACACGTCGTCGATGCTGTCTGCGACGGCCTGGTAGCTGTCGGCCGTGCCGGACAGGGCGGCGCCGAGCGATGACGTGGTGGATGTGAGGACGTCTTTCAGCGTTCGGGCGGCATCCGTTCCGCCGCCCAGTGCGCCGGTCGCGTCGTGGAGCGCGTCACCGGATGCCGTCGCCAGCGCCGATGCGCTGTCGACCAGCGGCCGGCTCGAGGCGATCAGGGAGGTGAACATGTCGGCCGTCGCCGACCCGGAACGCATCTGCGCGGCGACCTGGCTGACGTGGGCCTGCAGCCGGGACAGCATCGCCTGGGTGTCGGCGTCGTCGAGGTAGCCGGAGAGCGACGTGATGATGTTCAGCGCGGCCTCGCTGAGGGTCTCCGTGAACACCTCGTTGATGCTCGTCGTGACCTCCCCCGCGCCCTGCTCGGTGATCTTCGGGGCGAGGGCGTTCTTCTTCTCGTTCGTGTAGTACTCGATCGAGGTGCGCTCGGAGCCGTTCGAGTAGAACGTCATCATGTCGGCGCTGAAGCTCGGCGGGAGCACGATCGCGGCGTAGTACTCGCCCGACTTCGCGCCGTCGATCGCCTTGTCCTCCGAGGTGATCACCCAGTTCAGATCGTCGTTCGCCCGCAGCGCCGACAGCACCTGCTCGCCGACGTTGATGCGGAGCGGGATGAGATCGCTCTGATACCCGTCATCGGTGTTCGCGACGGCGACGGTGAGGTTCTTGGTGTTGTCGAACGGGTTCCAGCTCGCGATCACGTTGAACCAGGTGAACAGCGAGGGGATGACGACGAGGCCGAACAGCACGATGACCGTCATGACGTTGCTCGTCGCCCGTCGCAGGTCGAACAGGAAGACGCTCAGGATGTTCTTCACTTGTCGTCCTCACCTTCTTGCGCGTCGTGGCCGGTCTCCGGCGGGTCCGTCTTCTCGGCGTCGATCGGTCCGGCATCCGTGTCGGTCTGCACGGGCTCCGCGTCCGCGTCGGCTTCTGTCTCTGCCTGTGCGTCGAGCACCTCGGTGTGGGGGGCCCCGGTGTCGGGGTCGCGATCGACGTCGTCGGCGATGAACAGCTCCTCCAGGACGGCCGTGTCGTCGGCCGCGTCATCGACGACGGCATCCGGCCGCTCCAGCACGGCGGTGCGAGCGGGTGAGGCCTCTGCGCCCGCGTGGGGGACGGCGTCGGCCAGCAGGAGCGCCCCGCGGCCGTTCTCGACGACCAGAGCCTCGCGCAGGTCGGTCTCGGGCAGGTCGGCCACCTCGGCGGCCTGATGGATGCTCTGCTTGACGTACTCCAGCGTCACCAGGAAGGCGATGAGGATCAGGCACCACAGCGCGCCCAGGCCGAGCATCGTCGCCTTCGCGCCGGGGGTGAGCCACGCGGCGAGGCCGAGAAGGGCCATCCCTCCGACGCCGACGATCAGCGTGAGGCGCAGCACCGTCGGGTACCGATCGGTGAACCGCCGGGCGCGCTGCGCGACCTCCGCGCGGTAGCCGTCGCCGTCGGTCAGGGCGCGGATGATCTCCGGCGTGCGCCGGCGGCCGGTGATCTGCACGTCCTCGCTCACGAACAGCTGGCTCTCGGCGAGGCGGGTGTTGAACAGCAGCGCGAAGTTGCCCAGCCGGCGGCGCAGGAACAGCCCGAGCACGAAGGCCAGTGCGACGAAGACGGCCAGCGCTCCCATGAACCGCCAGTAGTGGCCGCCGTAGAAGCCGCTGATGGTCTCGCGCAGTGCGTCGATGCCGTAGGTGAACGGCAGGAACGGATACAGCCCGCGGAAGAAGTCCGGCATCATCTCGATCGGGTACAGCCCCGATGCGCCAGGGATCTGGAAGATCACCAGCAGGATGCACAGGCCCTTGCCGACGATGCCGAAGCACACGGACAGCGCGTAGATGATGCTGAGGTAGGCCAGGCCGATCAGCACGCCGGTCCCGACGAAGGCGAACGGGTTCGCGGTCTGCACGCCGATGACGAGGTTGCCCACGCACACGAGCACGGCCTGGAACACGGCGATCGAGGCCAGCAGCATCCAGCGCCCGAGGTACGCCTGCCGCACCGAGACCCCCTCGACCCCTTCGGTGTCGACCTCGAGCCGCATGATGACCATCAGCACGAACGCGCCGATCCACAGCGACAGGTTGGTGAACAGTGCGGCCATGGCCGATCCGTATGACTTCGTCGGGAACAGCACGTTCTCCTCGACCTCGACGGGTGAGGCCATGAACCGGGCGATCTGGTCGGCGTCCAGTCCGCTGATCGTGCTGAGCCGGTTCCAGATGTCGGCGGCGCTGAGCGCCAGGATGTCGGTGCGCACCCCGCCGAGACCGGACTGCGCGGCGGCGAGGTTGTCGTCGAGAGCGGTGAGCGCCGCGGTGGTCGACGTGAGCTGGGTCTTGAGGCCGGCGAGCAGGCCCTGCGCCTGCGTCAGCTGGGTGCGCTGGGCGCCCAGAGCGGCCGAGAAGGAATCCGCGCTGGACGACAGGACCGACATCGCGTGGTTGAGCTGAGGGATGCTCTGCGTGAGGGCATCCCGGATGGCGCCGGCCGAGGTCGCCGCCGTGCCGACGGCAGCATCGACAGCATCCGCTGAGGCCGTGACGGAGTCGATCGTGGAGGAGACGTCGGTGTTCAGCTGCTTCAGCTGTGCGAGCACCTGCGCGTCTGCGGTGTTGCGCTCCTGCAGGGCGGAGATCGCCTCGCTCAGCCGCTGGGCGGCGTCGGATCCCGGGGTGGTGGCGTCGAGCGCAGCCTGGAGTTCGTCGAGGGCCTTGGCGTTGGAGTCGATGACCGCGGAGAGGTCGCTGATCGCCCCGCCCACCGCGACGTTCGCCTTGTGCAGGCCCGTCGACAGCGTGGCGATCGAGGTGTTCATCTTCGATGACGCGTCGGCGAGCAGGGTGGCGCCGGAGACGTAGGCGGAGGTCACCTCATCGGTGAAGGCGAGGAGCTCCTGCTGCGCCTCTGCGGCGATCTTCTGCGCCTGGGCGACGGCGCTCTGCACCTCTCCGAGGGTCTTGTCGACATCGCGCAGCGCGACCGCGGCGCTGTCGATTCCGGACTGGGCGCCGGTCAGGCCGGTCTGCAGCTCCGTGATGCGCTGGCGGGCGGTGTCGACCTTGCCGACGGCGTCGTCGAGGGCCGCGACCGTCCCGTCGCGTGCATCCCCGAGCCTGGCCTCGGCGTCTCCTCCCGCGTTCTTCAGCTGCTCGGTGACGGCCTCGGCGACGACGGACACGAAGGTGCTGTTGATCTGGGTGTCGAGCGTCGAGGCGCCGACATCGGTGATCTTCGGGGCGATCGCGTTCGCCTTCTCGTTGACGAAGTACTGCAGAGCGGGGCGGTGGAAGTCGCCGGTGGTGATGCTGACGAAGTCGCGGCTGAAGTCCGCGGGGATGATGATCGCCGCGTAGCTCTTCCCGCTCCGGACGGCATCCATGGCCTCGTCCTCGTCGACGAACTCCCACCCCAGCTGGTCGTTCTCCTTGAGCTGGCCGACGAGCTCGCCACCGACGTCGATGTGTCCGGTGAGGTCGGAGGTCGCGCCCTCGTCCTGATTGACGATCGCGACGGAGACGTTCTGCGTGTTCGAGTACGGGTCCCAGAAGGCGATGATGTTGAACCACGCGTAGAGGGACGGCGTGACGATCACGCCGACGATGATGATCCACGCCTTGCTCACGCGTGCGATGCGGCGGACGTCGCGCCGGAAGACGCTCAGCGAGTTGTGCATCGTGCCCCCTCCGGCGCGCTCATCGTCGTGTCGAGCGCAGTTCTCCACGTGACATCTCTCATGATGGGGCCTCTGTCGTGATGATGTCGGGATGAGCGGCGAGCAGGGCGTCGACCTCTCGCCAGGAGAGCCCGGCGATGCTGAGGACGGCGCGGACGGCGAGGTTCGATGCGCCCTCGCTCGCGGCGTCCGTGCGGGCGATCGCCGTGCGGGCGGTCTCCTCGATCAGCCGCGCGAGGGTGGGGGCGGCGAGGTCGGTGCGGAAGCTCCCGTCTTCCTGGCCCCGTGTCACGAGGTTCGCGACCGTGCGGCGCAGCGGGACGAGGGCGTCGGCGGTGTGCTCGACGTGGGCCTCGTCGAGGGCGAGCGCCGCGGCGACCTGCACGTGCGCGGCCTCGCGCCAGAGGCGGGCGGCGAGACGGGCGAGGGCGATGCGGCAGTCGGGGTCCGAGACCGATTCGGCGATCGCGTTGAACCGCTGGGCGCCGCTGGAGATGATCTCGCGGATCAGGGCGTCGCGGTCGTCGAAGTGCCCGTAGAGGGTGCGACGCGAGAGGCCGGCGCTCCGGGCGATCACGTCGACGGAGGCGTGCGGGTCGCCCGCCAGCGTCGAGCGGGCGGCGTCCAGGATGCCGGCGCGGTTCTCCACGGCATCGCGGCGGGGTGCACGGGTGGTCATGTCACTATCGTAACTTATAGTGCACAGTGTTGTGCAAGTTAATGGGGTGGACTCACAGGCAGTCAGTTCTGACGGGTCAACGGTATCGGGGCAGTCAGTTCGAGGGGTGCCGAGCGTGGCGCCGTGCCACAGTGAGAGGGCACGTCGGGCGAAGGATCCTCGAGCCGAGGGGCGACGATCCCGCTTTGATATATCGCCGTGGCGGAGCGGCATCCGAATGCGGTAGCTTCCCCGTGGGGGGGCGTAGTGCCGCACGCATCCACCTGGGGAGTTCGAGAGCATGAAAGCGCGCATCGCCATCATCGACGACCACCCGGCGGTGGCCCTGGGGGTCACGGCGATCATCAACTCCCATCCCGACCTCCACGTCGTCGCCAGCGCATCCACCGCGGCCGCCGTGCTCGCGCGGGGCGGGAGACTCGACCTGATCCTGCTCGACCTCCAGCTCGCCGACGGCTCCACGCCGGCCGAGAACATGCGCCTGCTCTCCCGCACCGGGGCTCCTGTCCTCGCCTACACCAGCGGCGAGCAGCCGCGGCTCGTGCGCGAGGCGGCGAAGGCGGGCGTCGCGGGGATGATCCGCAAGTCGGAGGTGCCGGTCGCGCTGGTGCGCTCGGTGCTCACGGTGCTGAGCGGGGGCCAGGTGGCGACCCCCGACTGGGCGGCCGCTCTCGTCGAGGACCGTGCGTTCGTCAGCGCCCATCTGAGCGCCAGGGAGGCGGAGGTCCTCGCGCTCTACGCCTCGGGTGAGACCGCGGATCGCGTCAGCGCGGCGCTCTTCATCTCCCGCGACACGGTGCTCGACCACATCCGCCGCATCCGCACGAAGTACGCATCCGTCGACCGTGCGGCGCCGACCAAGGTCGACCTCTTCCGCCGCGCCGTCGAAGACGGCCTGGTCGAGCGGGACGGCTGATGCGCAGCGCCTCCGCGGCGACGGTGCGGGCGAATCGCCAGGTGGGGTGGCTCATCACCCTGTGCTCCGCGCTCGCCGTGATCTCGATCCTGTTCGTCGGCAGCCCCGCGCCTCCGCTCATCGCGCAGTTCGACGACTTCGCCGAGTGGTGGACGGTCCTCGGCCTGCTGGCGATCGTCGCCTTCCTCCTGCTCGCCGCGCTGGGCCGGGTGCTCCCGATGAGCGTGCTGCGGGTCGCCTGGCCGAGCGCCTCGCTGCTCGTGATCGGACTGCAGCTGCTGTCCTTCGCGGCCTACCGCGGCGCCGACCCTGCGGTGATCCCGTGGGTGTGGCTGCTGGAGCCGACGGCGGTCAGCCTGCTCGCCGTCTCCTTCCGCGCCCCGCTCGCGTTCTCCCTGTCGGTCGGCTCCGGCGCGACCGTCGCCCTCTCCTCGTGGATCTTCACCGGCAGCGTCTCCGAGGCCGTCGCGGTCGCCACCCCGGTGCACATGAGCAACATCGGATTCACGGTGATCCTCTACGGCATCCGCAACGCCCTGGCGAACCTGCACGAGTCCGAGACCGCCGCGCGCGAGGCCGCCGAGCTGCAGGCGCGCAGCGACGCCAGAGCCCACCGCAGGGCCGAGCTGAGCCGCTTCGTCCACGACGATGTGCTGTCGGTGTTCACCGCCGCGCTCCTGTTCCGCGGTCCGGCTCCCGACATCCTCCGGCAGGAGGCCCTGCACGCTCTGACCGTGTTGGATGCGGCGTCATCGGATGCCGACACCGCCCAGGTCGACGGGCGAGCGGCATCCGATCAGCTGCGCGTCCGCCTGGAGCGGGTGGCGCCGACGGCGAGGATGGTCGCGTCCGGTGACGATCAGATCGTCTCGGTGCGTGCGCTCGCCGCGGTGATGGGCGCCGCGGCCGAGGCGCTGCGCAACGCCGTGAGGCACGCGCAGGCGCAGAACATCGACGTGGACGTCCGCGTCGAGGGCGGCGCGATCAGGGCGGTGGTGCGCGACGACGGCGTCGGGTTCGACGCGGCCAGCGCCGCCGCGGGTCGTCTCGGCCTCTCCGGGAGCATCGTGGGGCGGATGAGCGACGTCGCCGGCGGGAGCGCCGAGGTCAGGTCGGCGCCGGGTGACGGGACGGAGGTGATCCTGACGTGGATGCCGTGAACACGACGGGAACCGGGGCGTCGGGGCTCGCATCGCGCGCCGCCCGCTGGGTGATGGTCGCGGTGTGGGCGAGCGGTGTGGCCAGCGGAGTCCTCGCCGGTCACTTCTCGCCGCCGCGCCCGCTGCTGATGCTCGCCTATCTCGTCGCGCTCGCCGGCGCCGTCCTGCTGACGGATCCGCGGGACCGTCCGCTCACGGGGCTCAGGGCGCTGAGCATCCCCGCCGCGACGCTGTCGATCACGCTCCTCGTGCTGATCGAGGGCACCGTGGCGAAGGACGTCTGGCTCATCGACTACGCGGCGTACCTCGTCGCGCTCCAGGTCGCCCGCGGAAACCTCGTGACGGGTCTGAGCGGGACGGCGCTGCAGGTCGCCGCGGTGCTGATCTGGGCGGAGATCGGAGGGCAGGACGCCGGCGGAGTGGCCAACATGCTCGCGATCCCGGTGTCGGTCGCCGTGCTCGGGCTTCTGTGGCGGGGCATCCTGCGTGGGATGGTCGGCCGCGAGAGGAGGCATCGTTCGGCGGCTGCCGAGTCGGAGCGCATGACGCGGGCGCTGGATGCGGCGTCTGGCGACCTGCAGCGCGAGCTCGATGCGATCCGTGCGCAGGTCTCGCCCACGCTGAGGATGCTGCGCGACGGCGGCGAGCTCACGGAGGAGGCGCTCACCGGCATCCGCATCCTGGAGGGTGCGATCCGCGACCGCATCCGCTCTCCGCGCCTGCAGCATCCCGCGCTGAACGCGGCGGCGGCCCAGGCCAGGGCTCGTGCCGTGTCGATCACGATGCTCTCCGACGCGGAGGACGAGCGCGTTCTCGGCGATGCCGCGGCCACCAGGGTGGCGCAGCTGGTGACGGAGGCGCCGTCGGGTGCGACGGCGGTGATCACCGTCGGCGGAGAGCAGCAGGACGCGGTCACGGTCGTGCTCGACGTGGAGGGGACGCACCACAGATACGTCGTCGACGACGCCGACCCCGCGCGCTGACCCTGAGCCGTCCAGGACTCCGGAGAATCGTGGACTCGGCGGGGCCGTTCGGCGCGTTCTCCGCGGAGGCACCCGCCGCCCGTGGCGGAAGGTCACGCAGATCTCCGGAGTTCTGGCGGACCGATCGCAGGGCCGGCGCAGAAAGAGGGGGCGGATGCCGCAGCATCCGCCCCCTCTTCAGCGACCGACGTGTCAGTCGGTGCCGGAGTCGAAGGCGGCGCCCTCTGACGCCGTGTCCACGGCGTCAGCCAGCGTCTCGTCGGCCTCGGAGACCGAGCCCTCGACGGCGCCGGTGATCTCGGTGGACTCGCCCGCGGTCACGCGTCCGACCAGCTCACCGGTCGCACCGCCGACGAGGCCGAGGCCCGCGTACTGCTCCAGGCGTGCACGCGAGTCGGCGATGTCGAGGTTGCGCATCGTGAGCTGGCCGATGCGGTCGACGGGGCCGAAGGCGGCGTCGCCGACGCGCTCCATCGACAGCTTCTCGGGGCCGTAGGAGAGGTTCGGGGAGACCGTGTCGAGGATGGTCCAGTCGTCACCGCGGCGCAGGCGGATCGTGACGGAACCGGAGATCGTGAGGCCGACCCAGCGCTGGATCGACTCGCGCAGCATGAGCGACTGCGGCTCGAGCCAGCGGCCCTCGTACATGAGGCGGCCGAGGCGGCGACCCTGCTCGTGGTACGTCGCGAGGGTGTCCTCGTTCAGGATGCCGTTGACCAGGCGCTCGTAGGCGATGAACAGCAGCGCCATGGCCGGGGCCTCGTAGATGCCGCGCGACTTCGCCTCGATGATGCGGTTCTCGATCTGGTCGCTCATGCCGAGGCCGTGGCGTCCGCCGATGCGGTTGGCCTCGTGGACGAGCTCGACCGGGTCGGTGTACTCGACGCCGTTGATGGCGACGGGGCGGCCGGCCTCGAAGGTGACGGTGACGTCTTCGGTCTCGATGGCGACCGAAGGGTCCCAGAACTTGACGCCCATGATCGGGTCGACGGTCTCGAGCGAGACGTTCAGGTGCTCGAGCGTCTTGGCCTCGTGCGTCGCGCCCCAGATGTTCGCGTCGGTCGAGTACGCCTTCTCGGCGGAGTCGCGGTAGGGGAAGCCGTGCTCGACGAGCCAGTCGCTCATCTCCTTGCGGCCGCCGAGCTCGGTGACGAAGTCGGCGTCCAGCCACGGCTTGTAGATGCGCAGGCGCGGGTTCGCGAGCAGGCCGTAGCGGTAGAACCGCTCGATGTCGTTGCCCTTGTAGGTGGAGCCGTCGCCCCAGATGTCGACGCCGTCCTCCTTCATGGCGCGCACGAGCATCGTGCCGGTGACGGCGCGGCCGAGGGGCGTGGTGTTGAAGTAGGTCTTGCCTCCGGAGCGGATGTGGAACGCGCCGCAGGCGAGGGCGACGAAGCCCTCTTCGACCAGCGCGGTCTTGGCGTCGACGAGGCGGGCGACCTCTGCCCCGTACTCGAGCGCGCGTCCGGGGATCGACTCGATGTCGTCTTCGTCGGGCTGTCCGAGGTCTCCGGTGTAGGTGCACGGGACGGCTCCCTTGTCGCGCATCCATGCGACGGCGACGGAGGTGTCGAGTCCTCCGGAGAAGGCGATGCCGACGCGCTCGCCGACGGGCAGGGACTGGAGAACCTTGGACATGCTTCCCAGTCTATCGGCGGCGTGTCGGCTGTTTCGGCGGGCGGGTGGATGCCGTCGGATCGGGCGTCTGCGCGCCAGGCGACGTGCATGTTTGACTGGGCTCATGGATGATCTTCCCCAGAGCGTCGTCATCGGCGGCGCAGAGTTCTCGCGTGTCGACTCCGACGATTCGATCGCGTGCTGGACGTCGACGATCGATGTCGACGGGAGCAGGTCCTGGTCGGTGAACATCGTCATCGATCCCGCGGCCGCGCCGGATGCCGCGGTGCGCGAGCGTGCGGCGACCGTGTGCTCGGGCTGGGAGGGGTACGTCGAGATCGCCGCCGACTACCTGCTCGAACGGCTTCGTGAGCCGCAGTTCGCCCTCGAACCCTCCGAGCTCGTGAAGCTGGACGCAGCGGAGTCCCCGTTCGACGCGCCTGAGGCGGTGATCTGGGGCGATGGATCCTGGATGCTGCGTTTCGCCGAGTCGAGCCTGGAGATGGCCGACCCGTTCGGCATCGGGGTGCGCTTCGAGGGGACGACCGCGACCGCGGTCGAGGACCTGTCGGACGCCGACCCGGTCTGAGCCGCTCGGCTCCTGGAGGGGCGTGCATCCGCCAGACGGCGGTGAGAGCCCTGCGGATCCGCCCCGGTTGGCGGGTTCCGCGTGGCGAGGATGGGCAGGATTCTGGCTGAACACCGCCGAGGTGGCGAGTGAGGACGAAGGAGTTCACATGACCGACACGATCGCGCGACCGCCGTTCGACCCCGAGCTCGAGGCGGCGCTGCTGCTCGCGGGGGGAGAGATCCCGACGACGCTCACCCTCGAGATGATCCCGTTCATGCGCGAGTCCATCGTCAGCGGCGAGGACCAGATGGCCGACCTTCTCGCTTCGCGAGGTTTCGTCTCGCGCGACGTCACCATAGCGGGGCACGGCGGCGACGAGATCGTCGTGAGCGTCGTGCAGAAGCAGGGGCGCACCGGTGTCGGCCCCGGCATCTTCCACACGCACGGCGGCGGGATGATCATCGGCAACCGCTGGCTCGGAGTCGACGGGTTCCTCGACTGGGCAGAGCGCTTCAACGGTGTCATCGTCACCGTCGAGTACCGGCTCGCACCGGAGTTCCCCGATCCGTACCCCGTCGAGGACTGCTACGCGGGCCTCCGCTGGACCGCGGAGCATGCCGACGAGCTCGGCATCGATCCGCGCCGGATCGTCATCGCCGGGGGCAGCGCGGGCGGTGGACTCGCGGCGGGTACGGCGCTTCTGGCGCGGGACCGCCGCGGCCCTGCGCTGCTCGGCCAGATGCTCCTCTATCCCATGCTCGACGACCGCGATGAGACCGTCTCGACGCGGCAGATCGACGGCGTGGGCCTCTGGGATCGCGGATCGAACGTCCTGGGATGGACGGCGCTGCTCGGTGATCGCAAGGGCACGGCCGAGGTGTCGATCTACGCCGCTCCGGCGCGGGCGGCCGATCTCGCAGGGCTCCCGCCCGCCTTCATCGACTGCGGCAGCGCCGAGGTGTTCCGTGACGAGGACGTCGCCTACGCCACCCGACTGTGGGAGGCGGGTGTGCAGGCCGAGCTCCACGTCTGGGCCGGCGGATTCCACGCCTTCGAGGCCTTCGCCCCCCAGAGCGCCGTGGCTCAGGCCATGCTCGCGGCTCGCGACAACTGGATGAACCGCCTGCTGGGAGCGTGATCATCACCCTGCGTCGGTCGTCGTGACCGGCGTAGGGTGGAATCCCCGCGCGATGGAGCCCGACATGCAAGACCTGCTGGGGCGGCTCACCGCCCTCGATCCGGATGCGAGCGAGACCCTCAAGGTCGTCTCCTACTTCGATGCACTCGTCGCGCGTTCGGTGGGTGTCGAGAGCATGCTGCGTGGCGCGGCGGTGCTCAGCGGCGCGACCGTCGGCCACCGCGACGGCCATCAGACCGTGCGTGTGCGTGCGGACGGGGTGCGCATCGACCCTGACGGGCTCGGCGAGCCGTGGCCGACGCGGAAGAGCGGACCGGATGCCGTGGCGTGGATCGAGCGCGAGGGAGAGCCGCACTCGAACGACGCGATGATCCTCGAACGGCTCGTCCTCGCACTCGGAATCATCCGAGCGCGGCGGACGATCGGACAGGAGAGCGCTGTCGAGCTGGCGATCAGCTCTTACGCGGGCGACGAGGAGCGCGCGGGAGCCGTGTCGCGTCTCCGCCTGGGAGAGGCCCCGCTGCGGGTGGTCGCCTCTCCGCCGGATCCGGCGCCACTGCCACAGCATCCGTCAGCCGTCGTGGCCACCAGGCATGGCCTGACCAGGGCGACGATTCTGCACTCCGGCATCGAGCCGATGGAGGCGTGGCGCGATCGTATGGCCCCGCGCCTCGGGATCGGGCTGACCACGGGCGCTGCGTCGACTCTGCCGACGTCGTGGTCGGCGGCGCTCATCGCCGTGCGCCTGACCAGCGAGGCAGACCCGGTGGTCGACGCCGCCGATCTGGGCGCGGCGCTGCTCCTGGCTGAGGCGGCGGACTCCACCCCGCCGCATCCGGATGCGGAAGCGCTCGCCTGCCTCGATGCTCGCAGCCTGGAACTGCTGGACGCCGTCGCCGATGAGCGCAGCGTCCGTGCGGCATCGGTCCGGCTCGGCCGGCATCACTCGAGCGTTCAGGAGCGGCTCACGGCGCTGATCGACGTCCTGGGGTACGACCCGAGGGCACCGCGGGGCCACACCCGGTACGCCCTCGCTCGGATGCTCCTCACCCTCTCCCGCTGAACCGGCTGAGGCCGACTCAGGGGAACCCCGGGTACTCCTCGAGCTTCTTCACGAACGCGTCGCGGTCGGCGTCGCTCAGCACGCCGCTCGCGATGACCGTCAGCTGCAGCCCTTCGAGCGGTTCGCCGGTGCGGGCGTTCTGCGCCTGCCGCGTGGTGAGGAAGCTGCCGTCCTGATCGTTCGACAGGTCGTAGATGTCGGCGTAGAACCGCAGGGGCTCCGGGTAGTTCTCGGAGTACGACTCCCAGGTGTGCTGGGTGCGCGGGTCGTCGCTGCCGTACAGCTTCGCCATCATCGACGGGTCGATGCTCGATGTCGAGGGGTCGTTGAACGCGTAGAGGCCGTACATCCCGTGCTGGATCACGACGTTCTGGATCACGCCCATCACGGCCGTCTTGCGGTCGTAGTCCTGGATCGGCTCGGTGGTCGCCCAGCTCGCGGTCGTGTACTCGCTGAGCATCGACTCGCCGCCGTAACCGTTGCGCTCCGGGCGGATGTCCTCGTCTCCGACCTGCACCCACTCGTAGCCGAACTCCTCCGTCAGAGCCGTGCGGATGTCGGTGAACAGGCTGTCCGCCGAGGCGCGCACCTCTTCGAGGGACTGCTGGTTCAGAGCATCCTGCGGGTCGGTGCCCTTGATGCCCGGGTACGCCTCCTCGTGCTTCTGCGCGTCGCTCTTCACGCCGTCGTAGGTGCCGGCTGCCGAGGTCCGCAGGGCGCTGATCCCCCCGACGGTGGCGACGTTGAAGAAGAGGGTGATGATCAGGGCGATGCCGCCCAGCATCCGCGCGCGTGCCGAGAACAGGGAGGCGATCACGACGCCGAGGACGGCGAGCTGCAGCGCGATCATGGTGATGCCGTAGAGGGCGTCCGTCGCCCCGGCGAGGAAGGTGCCGAGCAGGATCACCGCGAACAGGGCGGCGACGCCGAGCGTGACCCAGCCGAACGCCGAGGCCGGTCTCTTCTCCTCACCAGGAGCGGTCGCCCCCGCGGGGGATGCCGGAGGGACGGCCGGATACGGCGCACCAGGGGCGACCGCGGGGCCCTGCTGACGCCGTGCCCCGCGGTACCCGCCGGGCGGCGGCACGGGAGGGGCGCCCTCCGTGCCGGCGATGTAGCGCTGGCGCTGCTTCTCCCGGTCCATCACCATGGCCTGTCCGTCCCGGAGCCGCCGGGCTCATCGCCGTTCTGCTGCTGGTCGCGCTCCTGCGTGCCCTGCTCCAGCTTCTCCTTGAGGTCGTCGAGCTTGTCCTCCGAGGGCTGCGGCTTCTGGGGCTGCTCCTCCGGCTTCGGCTGCTGCTCCTGCTCTTGTTGCTGTTGCTGCTCCTGCTGCTTCTGCTTCAGGCGGTCCTCGAGGTCGTCCGTCGTCTTCTTCATGTCGCGGTCAGGGTCGGACGACTGCTTCTGCGCATCCTCGCTGTCGCACTCCGCCGGCGTCTCCGCGGTCACGGTCAGCGCCTCGCCGTAGAACTCGGCAGCGGCCGCGCCGTCGCCGCCCTCGCGTGCCGCGTCTCCCTGGCGCTCGATGACGAGAGCCAGGTTGATCCTCACGGTGCACACCTCGAGGCCGTGCGCGAGGGTCAGCGACTCCTCCAGCTTCGCGCGGGCCTCGGGGAGCTTCTCTGCCCCCGCGAGCGCCGTGCCGACGTTGAAGGGCGCCTTGTACGGCTCGAACCAGTTCAGGAACTCCTGGTTGCGGGCCGATGCCTCGGAGCCCGCGTAGTCGTCGACGACGTACGAGCTGATCGCCTGGTGGGCGAAGGCGTACATGCTCAGCAGCTTGCCCACGAAGAGCAGCGCGACGAGAACCAGGGGAAGGGCGCCGACAGCGACCCACCGGCGGACGAGTCGGCGCCGCCGGTTGGCCGCGAGGAGAGCGGATGCCGCCGCCTGTGCATCGGTCATGACTCACCGCCCGTGCTCTGGTCTGGGCGCGTCGTCCTGCTGCGCTCGCTCGGCGACCGGGGAGCCCCCGGCGCTCTCAGCAGCCGGAGTCGGGCGACGAGCATGGTGGCGCGCGCGAGCTCGACGGCGAGCAGCGCCATCATGACGAGCGCGGCGATCCAGTAGAGCTCGGTGGCGTTCCCCGTCTCGCCCGAGGCCGCGTAGCTCGTGGTCGTCGACGGAGCCGCGGGCAGCGTCGGTGCGGAGTCCGCCGTCCTGTGCTCGTACGGCACGCCCAGCTGCTCCGCGATCGTCGTGAGGTTCTTCTCGTCGATCACCGACGTCGCGTCCTCGCCCTGGTACTGGATGTACCCGCCGTCGGCCGAGGGGTCGACCCCGCCGGTGGTGAGGCGCATGGGCCCGCCCTCCTCGGTGCCGTAGCCGAAGACCGCGCCGGCATCCGTCCGCTTCGCGCTGCTGGCGAACGACTCGGGGGTCCCGCCGTCGGTCTGCTCGCCGTCGCCGAAGTAGAACACCATGCGGGAGCGGTCGGGAGACGACTTCGCGGCCTGCGAGAGGGTGTCGTCGAGCATCCGGTTCGCGATCCCGACCGAGCTGCCGCGCGACTGGCTGGTGACCTCGGGGCGCAGCACGTCGAGCGAGGAGATCAGCGCCGTGGTGTCGGTGGTGAGCGGCATCCTCAGATCGGCGGCCGCGTCGAAGGTGATGAGCGCGAAGCGCGCGCCGGGGTACTCCGCGACGATCGCCTGGATGTCGGCGCGCACGCCGTCGAGGCGCGGCTCACCGCCGTCCCAGTCCTCCGCGACGATGCTCGCGGTGGTGTCGACGACGAGCACGATGTCGGTGTCGGTCGCGAGGGTCTGCGTCGAGCCCCCGGGGATGCCGGGGCGCAGCAGCATCGCGAAGCACGCGAGCAGCATCACCAGCCGCATGACCCACAGCCAGCGCGGGGCGCGGGTCTCCTCGCTCCGCCGGGTCAGCACCCAGATGACGAGCGCGACCGCAGGCGCGAAGAAGAGCAGCAGCAGGAAGACGTTGAGGACGGGCTGGAAGATCACAGTCGCACCCTCCAGACCACGACGACGAAGGCGAGCGTCAGGATCATGAGCACGACGATCCACAGGTTCGGGGTGTCGGTCCAGACGACCCTGGCCTGCCCCTTGAGCGCGGTCGCCTCCTGCTTCTGCACCTGGGTGATGATGTCGCCGACCGTGGTGGTGTCGCGCAGGCCGTATGCCTGGCCGCCGGTGCTCTCGGCGGCCCGCGCGAGCTGGGCGCTCACGTCGGCGTCCTTGCCCTCGACCGGGTTGAGGGCGAACACCCGCACGCCGTTCGAGCCGGCGTATGCAGCGGCCTCGTCGAGGGTCACGATCGAGGCGCCGTTGATCTCGTTGTCCGTGGCGAGGATGACGGAGCGCGAGCGCTCGTCGTCGGGGTGGTCGAAGCCCATGGCGCACGCGGCGAGGCCGTCTCCGATGAGCGAGGCGCCGTCGCCGTTGAGGGTGCCGACCCAGTGCTCGGGGATCTCGTCGGCGTAGTCGAAGCTCTCGCGGATGCTCCGCAGGTGCTCCCGGATGAACGCGTAGTCGTCGGTGAGCGGGAAGACCTGCACCGGGGAGCTGTTGAAGATCGTGAGTCCGATGCGCTCGCCCTTGAAGCCGTCGAGCAGCTCCTCGAAGACGGAGAGGACCTCGACGTCGACCTCGCTCATGGACCCGGACACGTCGAGGCACAGCATGATGTCGCGGCTCGTGTTCACGGGCTGGATCGTCTGCGACGACATCGGCCTCGCCGCGACGGCGCCGGCGGCGAGCGTCGCGACCGCGCCGAGGATCAGGATGCCGGAGAGCCCGAGCACCCGCCGACGGAGGGCGGAACGGAACGTGGGCAGCGACCTCAGCCGCTCTGCGCGGGCGATGCGCGCCCGCTCTCCCGCCGCGGTGCGGGCGCGTGCGCGCAGACCGAGCAGCAGCCCGATCGCGACGGCGGCGAGCACGACCCCGGCGGCGATGAGGATCATCCACCCGTTCGCTAGTGCCATGAGCGCACCACCGTTCTGGCGGCTTCGGCGCCGGCGACCGGATCGATCGCGGGACCGGGGCGGAAGATGCTGGGGTAGTAGTGGCGCCCCATGGCGTCGATCAGCGCCGGGTGCACGCCGCGGGCGACGAGGTCGTCCAGAGCGAGCACGGGGGCCTCCAGTCCGCTGTACTCGTTCACGAAGGTGCGCACGACCCTGCTCAGCTCGAGGTTCGCATTGCGGGCGGAGAGCTTCCCTGCGCGGTAGTCGGCCTCGACGAGCTGGATCCGGTCGAGGTACTCGATGCGCAGCTGCGAGAGCACGTCGACGGTGAGCGGACCGGGGTGCGCGGCATCCGGCTGGGCGACCCCGCGGCGCGGTCGGGTCAGCACGATGAGCAGCCACGCGGCCAGGATGAGCACCGCCAGGATGCCGAAGGCGAGCAGAAGCCACCAGCCGGAGTACTGGAACGGAGGGTAGAGCTCGTCAGAGCCGGGCATGGGACCTCCGGTTGAGCAGCTGCAGGAGCTGCGTCACGGCGTCGTCCTGGCCGTCGAGAACGGAGTGGCTGATCTCCAGACCCTTCAGGGTCTCGGCGAGGCGCGCGGCATCCGCCTCGGTCTGCGCCGTGAGCTCGCGCACGATCTCGGCGTCTCCCTGCACGAAGTCGGGCACGTCCCACATCGTGTCGACGTCGCTGCGCACGGTGCGCGTCGCGTGGTCGAGCACGACCTCGGCGTCGCGCACCGTCAGCCACAGCACGTCGTGCTGCACGCGGAGGCGGCGCAGCATCCGCTCCGTGTCCGCGGTGACGGGCGCCTCATCGGTGACGATCACGACGATCATGCGGCGCGAGATCGTGCGCGTGATGAACGACAGCAGGGCGTCGCGGTCGCTGGGTGCGCTGCTGGCGTCGATCGCCGAGTCGATCGTGCGCAGCGCGTGCTCCAGGGCGCCCTCGCTGCGACCGGGAGCGAGGCGGCGGATGCCGGCGGCGTCGCCGTACACGGTCGTGAAGTCGTCGCCGTGGCGCAGTGCCAGCACGCCGAGGACACCGGCGGCGAGGATCGCGAGCTCCTTCTTCGATCGCTCGTCGTGCGCGAGGGCGCCCATCGAGCGGCCGGTGTCGACGGCGAACAGGATGGTGTGCATGCGCTGCGCCCTGTGCCGCTTGACCAGCGGAGTCCCCTGGCGGGCGGTGGCGCGCCAGTCGATGTCGCGCACCTGATCGCCGTACTCGTACTTGCGCAGGTCCTCGAAGTCGAGGCTGCGGCCGTGCAGCAGCGACGCGTAGGCGCCGTCGAGCGCGTGCAGCGACTTGCGCGACGAGTGGATGAAGAGCTTGCTCTTCACCTGGGTGATCAGGCTGGGCATGCGGGCTCTCAGGGGGTGGGCACGGCGGCGAAGATCTGGTCGATGATCTCCTCGCTGCGGATGCCCTCGGCGTCGGCCTCGAACGTCAGCAGCACGCGGTGGCGCAGCACGAGGTGGCGCAGCGCCCTGATGTCCTCCGGCAGCACGTGCGCGCGGCCGTTGAGGAGGGCGAGCGCTCGCGACGCCTGCAGGAAGGCGATGCTCGCGCGCGGGCTCGCGCCGTACTTGATGTACCGCGCGCGCTCCTCGCCGATGTACGGCGCGGGGTTCCGCGTCACGTACGACAGCGACACGATGTAGTTGCGGATGGCGGGGTCGACGTAGATGCGCGAGGCGACGTCCTGCAGCAGCCGCACGTCGTCGAGGCTCACGGCGCTCTCGACGTGCCGGTCGGGGTCGAGCACGCCCGAGTCGATGCGGCCGAGGATCTCGAACTCCTCGGCGGGGCTCGGGTACTCGACGATCTCCTTGAGCAGGAAGCGGTCCATCTGCGCCTCTGGGAGCTCGTACGTGCCCTCCTGCTCGATGGGGTTCTGCGTGGCGATCACGAGGAACGGCTTCGGCAGGTGGTGCACCTCCCCGCCGATGGTGGTCTGGTGCTCCTGCATGGCCTCGAGCATGGCGCTCTGGGTCTTCGCGCTGGAGCGGTTGATCTCGTCGAGCAGCACGAAGTTCGCGTGCACGGGGCCGAGCACCGTGCGGAACGATCCGGTGGCCGCGTCGTAGATCTGGTTGCCCGTGATGTCGCTGGGCAGCAGGTCGGGGGTGCACTGGATGCGCTTGAACCGCGCCTTGACGGTGTCGGCGAGGGTGCTCGCGGCGGTGGTCTTGGCGAGGCCCGGGACGCTCTCGAGCAGGATGTGGCCGCCGGCGATGAGCGAGATCAGCAGGCTCATGCGCAGACGCTCCTGGCCGACCATCTTGGCCGAGTACGCGTCGGAGACGACCTCGAGCACGCGCCCGGCGCGGGCGAGCTCGTCGGAAGAGGGGCCCTGAGCCGGAGGCGCGGCAGGGCCGTTCGATGCGGCCTCGGCCCGCGTCGCGGGGGCAGGAGGGGCCCGATCCCGACGTCGCCGCGCCCGCAGGCGCCAGCAGGAAGGACAGCCGCCACGCGGCCGAGTCGACCGCTGCTCTGCCCGCGGCAGGCGCGGTCGCGCGCGCACACGCCACCGTCGCCGGCTGGTCGCGGGGCAGGCGAACCCTTGCGATCGTCTCCGCCGTCGGCGGCGTCGGCCTGATCTCGGTCGGCCTGCTCACCTCGGGCGGCGGCGACCTGTCGGCCCTCGCGAACATCCCGGTGACGACCTACGCCGATCGCGCGCAGGCCGTGCAGGACACGAGCGTCCCGGGCGGCGAGTCCGACTCGGTCGACACACCGGATGCCGGTGAGAAGACCGTCGACGACGATCGGGCCGACGACAAGGACGGCGGCAAGAAGACAGACGCGCCGACGTCCGAGGCCCCCGGATCCGATGCGGCCCCTGGGACTCCCGGCGGAAGCGCCCCTGGAGGGGCGGATCCGGGCACGACGAACCCCGGGACGGGGACTCCGGGCACCGACCCGGGGACCACGCCGACGAATCCGGGCACGAACCCCGGGACCCCGACGAATCCCGGCACTCCGACCACCCCGACCAACCCGGGCACGAACCCCGGGACTCCGACGACCCCGACGACTCCGACCACGCCCCCGGCCCCCAAACCCCTCGGGTTCGCGGGACTGGAGAAGCACTACACGCTGAGCCTCCTCGGCATCAAGGTCCTCGGCAGCTACACGCTCACCGTCACCGGTCAGCCGGGGGCATCGATCTCGGTGAAGTACGGGTCCGTCAACGCCGGAAGCACGAAGTTCGACGCGAACGGGCGGGCATCCATCACCCTGGGCGCGTCACTCATCGACCTCGGCCTCTCCAACCCCACGATCCGCGTCTCGTACTCCGACGGCACGGCGGGCGCGGCCATCGAAGCACCCCGCGACTCGATCTGATCAGGAGCCGGATGCCGCGGCATCCGTCATGGGGACTTCTCTCCGGGACCATCCGGAGGAGACCCGGTTACGCTGGTGCGGGGGATCGTCGTCGTGTCCCCGTGCGATCGAGGAGACACTGATGAACGAGCCGTACGCGCCCGGCGCGGGCTCGAGGTCGGCTCCGACGCGTACTCGGCCAA
>NZ_PCOT01000009.1 GCF_002979415.1 Microbacterium sp. MYb72
CACCCCTTCACGCTCTGTGGACAACTCCCTCACTCCCTACTCCTGTGGAGGACCAACGAAGCCCCGTCGAGTGCATGTGAAGTCGACGAGTGCACGGCATCCTGACGTGAATCTCGTGTGCACTCGTCGAGTTCACGGGAAGTCGAGGCCAGCGCGGCAGGACAGGCAGGGAACGAGAGAGGGATGCCGGGGTGCGGCGTGTACGGGGACGGAGGGTCGGAAGTCGGGGTTAGGGTCGAAGGGTGAATCCCGAACTCCAGGCACGCATCGTCGCGGACTCCCGCGACCGTGTCGCGTGGATGCGGGCCCGGTCGCGCGGGATCACCGCGACCGACGTCGCCGGACTGACCAGCGAGAGGTCGATCGCGCGCGCTGCGGACTCCAAACTCGGCGGAGGACCCCGCTTCGGCGGCAACGCCTACACCGATCACGGACGTCGGCGCGAGCCCGAGATCGCCGCCTGGGTCGCGGCGACCCACGGCATCCTCCCCTCGTCCGCGCTGTTCCGCGCCGAGGTCGAGCATCGCCACCTCGCGACCCCCGACGGCATCGCTGTGGACGGCGACGGGCGCATCCGCCTCGCCGAGATCAAGACCACGAACAAGCCGTTCCGCGGCATCCCGCGCACCTACCTGCGACAGATCTGGTGGCAGCAGCACGTGCTGGGCGCCGAGCGCACCCTGTTCGTGTGGGAGGAGCACGTCGACTTCTCGCCCGTGCACGACGAGCCGAAGTCCGTGTGGATCGACCGCGACGACCGCGAGATCGCGAAGCTCGTCGGACTCGCCACCGCCCTCATCGACGAGCTGTACCGGCGCACCACCGGACAGCAGGTGCCGAGCAGGGAGATGGATGCCGCGGCCAGCCGTCGCGAGCAGCTCCGCGAGCGCGACGCGTTCCGCGCGCTGGCCCTCGCCGACTGAGCGGTCTCCGGCACTGATCCGCGCCGCCGGCGGCGTCACGCACAAGAGCATCCCCGACGCCGACCTGGCCCCAACGGCGGCGTCACGCACGAGAGCATCCCCCGACGAGGCCATGTGCGGACGTCGACGGGCAGCCTCTCCCCCGCCGCGCCGTCGCGACCGGACGATCGCTCGTCGCTCAGGTGCAGGTGTTGTTGCCGCCGAGCCCGAGGAGTCCGCCGACCGACAGCGTCCTGGTGGCCGCCCCGGGCGAGACCCATTGCGTGCCGGCGAACGTGTCGACCTTCACGGGGTTCGTGGCGCCGAGGAGGGACCCCAGGAGGGTGTTCAGCAGGCCGGAGGAGATGACAGAGGTGTAGGTGTACGGTCCGGTCCCGCTCTGCGTGATGTTCGCCTGGTCCACGACCACCGTCTTGATCATGAGGCGCTGGAAGACCTTGTCGTTCGGCGAGGTCCAGACGATCGTGACTCCGGTGAACGTCCCCAGGAAGCTCGTGACCGTGCAGCTCGTGATGACGGGAGTCGCCAGGGTGATGCCGGTGAACGTCGCCGTCGCGTACTCCGAGTCTGTGAAGTACGCCTCGGTCTGCTGCACCGGCGGCGCGATCGCCAGACCGATGAGCAGCGCGAGACCCGCGAGACCCGCGGTGAGCCGCCGGCCGTTCACGAGTCCTCATCCTCTCCGCGCGACCTCCGCCGACGCGCGACGAGGAGCACGGCGCCGACCACGACGAGCACGGCCCCTCCGCCGAGGATCCAGAGCACGACGGGCGACATACCCGTGGTGGCCAGCCCGCCGTCCGGTCCGATGACGGCCGACTCGCCGGCCCCGTGCGCATGGACACGGACCTCGGTGCGCCCGCCCTCGTCGTCCGCGGCGAGCGCGATGGAGAGCCTGAGGTGCCCGACCTCCGTGTCGGCCATCTGTGCGAGCGCGATCTCCGCTCCGTCGCGCGGGATGCTCCATCCGGTGCGCAGGATCGTCGAGCCACCGGGGCATCCGCTCGGGGTCCACGCGCTCATGCAGAGCGAGGCGTCGACCACCAGCGAGGCATCTCCGCTCGCGCTCACCCCGATCGTGACGGTGCCGGGGTCGGGGGCATCCGCGCTGACGGCGACGTCCCACTGCACGGGCGCTCCGGGCAGCAGGGATGCCGCGGCGTCCCAGTCGGCGACGGACACCAGCCGCAGCACCTGCCCCTGCACGACCTGCGTCGACGGGGCCGCCCACGCCGGGCTCGCGCTGATCGAGCCGAGCACGACCAGCGCGGCGACGGCGACGACACGGCTCCTCATGTCGGCATCCGCTCTCGCCGCCGTCCGTCGCGCGGCCAGAACGCCCATACGACGAGCACGGCCGCAGCCACGGTGATGCCGCCGAGCACGAAGGGGTTGCCCATCGCGACGATGACCGTGGCGATGCCCGGAACCGAGAACAGCACGGTCCGCACGGAGCTCACGGTGTACGGGAAGGGGTCTTCCGTGGCGTTCGCGTCGCCCTTCAGCGTGATCACGCGCTCGGCATCCGTCGCCCCAGGGACGATCGTCGTCACGCGGTGCGTGACCGGGAGCTCGCCCTCGCGGTCCACGGTCACGACGTCGCCCACCTCGACCTCGGCCGCGGGGATCCGCTGCACGACGGCGACGGATCCTGCCGGAATGGTCGGCGACATCGATCCGGTCTTGAACATGATCAGTGTGATCCCGGCGGTGTAGGCGAGGATCACCAGCACGATGCAGACGACGCCGCCGATCGCGGCGATCCAGAGCAGCAGGTCGGCGAGCACCTTTGCAGGTCCGCGGCGGGGAGAGGATGCCGCAGCGGGCGCACCGGCGGGCGGCTCCTGCTCCCGCAGGCTCCGCCTCGTCACCGCCGTGCTCATCGTCTCGTCCTCTCGCCGCTCTCCCGTCGAAGGCATCCGCTATGTCGACGTCCCCAGCAGTATCCAGGTCTGGATGGCCGTGAGGCCCTGCGCCGTGTTCGGGGCGTCGGACTTCAGCGTCACCGCGAAGCAGTAGTTGATCTGGTTGCCGCCCGCCGCGAGCAGCGCCTGCGCCGACGCGGCGCCGGCCGTCAGCGCCGTGCCGTCGGCCACCACCACCGTGCCGCCCGCGTAGGCGCCGGAGTCGCACGTGGTGCCGGCGATGGTCTTGACCCCGTACGTCATGGAGGGCGCGAGACCCGTGCCTCCCGTGGTGCCGGCCGTGACCTGCACATTGCCCTTGACGGAGCTCGCTGACGTCTTGACGCTGAACAGCGCGTACACCGTGTTGCCCGGCGCCATCCCGCTGAACGGGGCGGTGAAGGACAGCGCGGCCTGCGAGCCGACGGGGTGGTTCGTGAACGTCCCCGTGCCCGTCGTCGAGCCGACGATGTCGAAGCTGCCCGACGTGAAGGTCGCCGCCCCGTACTCGGAGTCGTTCCATGCGGCCAGCGTCGCGGCTCCGCCCACGCCGAGCACGAGTCCACCCGCGAGGATGGCTCGGATTCGGCGGGAACGCAGCCGCTTCGCGTCCCGCATGTCCCTGCGGGTCACCATCAGACGCTCAGTTCGAGGTCGCCGTGAACTTCCAGGTGGCCGTCGTCGCGAGAGTCTGCTCCAGGTTCGCGTCGGCGGTGACCTTGAAGCACAGCTGCACCGCGGTGCCGGCCGTCGACACGTTCGGGCCCTGAGAGAGAGTGATCGGGGTCACGCCGGTCTGCACGTCGAGCGTCGCACCCGTCGCGACAGGAGTGCCCGTCGCGGAGGCCGCGTTGCAGGTCGCGCCCGGCGCCAGCTGGTACACCGAGTACGAGAGGTGGTCGCTGTTCGACGTCGCCGCGGCGTCTGCCGTGGTGCCGTTGGCCGAGAGGCTCGCGCCCGTCGTGGTGCCGGCGGCGAGGCGCACCCAGAAGCCCGAGTACACGATGTTTCCCGGAGCGAGGTTGCTCACGGGAACGGTGAACGCCAGTGTCGCGGCGGTGTCGCCCTTGTCGACGTTGTGGTCGCTGTAGTTCGCGTCGCCGGTCGCCGATCCCTCAAGGTTGAACGCGCCGGCCGTGAAAGTGCCGTTCGCGAACTCGGAGTCGTTCCATGCCGCGAGCGTGACCGCGGTGCCGATGCCGAGCACGAGACCTCCTGCGAGCACCGCCAGGACCTTGCGCTGAGTTGCCGTTGTTGCCATGTCAGATTCCCCCTCAGGAATGCCGGGTGTACGACGGCGGAGTGCATCGTGGACGGCCGCCCCTCAGTGACCGGCATCCGCTCGTCCCCCACATCATCACCCAGTGGGAGCCCTCCCACAAGGGATGCAGGTCACGATTGCACACCGGAATATCTGTTTCTCACCAATATTCCGGTTTCGATGGACGACGGCGGTGACGGTGCACTAGAACTTAGGGGAAACGGAGGCCCCCACCCACGGTCTCCGCCCACATGAGTCCTGAGGGGGACGGTATGGAACCGAGACGAGCGCGCCGCGCTGCCACGAACAACAGAACGCGGAAGGTCGTCGCGATCGTCGCCGCGGCCGCCGTCGCAGGGGTGGGAGCGTCCCTGAGCCTCGCGGCCTGGAACGACACCGAATGGCTCTTCGCCGGCGCCGGGACGGAGCCCGGCATCAGCACCTCCTCGTTCGAGCTCGAACAGCTCGCCCTTCCGGCATCCGGAGCAGCCCCCGGTTCGACCGCGTGGGCGGACTACGAGACGAACCCGGGCAACGGCGTGACCTTCACGCTGTCGGATCTCACGCCCGGCGACTCGACCTATGCCCTCATCGCCGTGCGCTCCTCGGCGGACTCGCTGGGCGGCACTGCCACCCTTGCAGCCGCCACCGCCGCGGCCGGCGTGACCGTGGCGGATGCCGGCGGCCACCTGTGGAACGCCACCGACGTGCGCGTCTCCACCTGGAGCGGCGCCGACCTCGCCGCCACGAAGGCGTGCAACGCGGCGACCTTCGGCAACGTGGCGAACACCACGATCGCGACCGGCGATCTGGGTGCGAGCGGCGGCACGGCAGCGCAGACGTACGCGGCGGACTCCGGCAACGTCAACTTCTACTGCTTCGAACTGACCTTCACGGTTCCCGGAGTGCTGCCGTCCGGCATCACCACGGTCGACGACTACATGGGCCGCAGCATCGCGCCCGCGTGGAAGTTCGACGCCGCGTCCGCCTGACCCCTCGGACTATGACCTCCACCGCAGAGGACCTGCGAGACCGCGAGGTCGATCAGGGACTGCGCCGACGCGATCGTTCCAGACGGCCGCGTCGGCGCCGCTCCCTCCTCCCCGCGATCCAGAACGTGCTCGTGTGGCTGCTGGGCGCCGTCGGGGCGATCGCCATCGCCTGGCTCGTCACCTCGTGGGCGCTCGGCCTCCATCTGGTGATCCTCGCCACCGGCTCGATGTCTCCGACCATGCCCGCGGGCACCGCGGTGATCGAGAGGACCGCGGATGCCGCAGACCTCGGCGTCGGCGACGTCGTCAGCGTGCCTCGCGCCCATGACGACCAGCTGGTGACCCACCGGATCGTGGCGATCGGAGACGAGGAGGCGGACCGCAGGACGCTCACGCTGCGCGGGGACGCCAACGACGCCGATGACGCCGAGCAGTACGTCGTCACGCGTGCGGGGGTCGTGCTGTTCGCGATCCCCGGACTCGGGTTCGTGCTCTCGGCCGTGACCTCGCCGATCGGCCTCGCGGTGCTGGGCCTGGTGCTCGCCGGCGCCGTCCTCTGGGTGCTGTGGCCGAGCAGACGATGACGGTCATGACACGTCGAGACCGGTTCCGCCGCATCGTCGGCGGGACCCTGATCGTCGTGTGCGCGGGTGCGGGGGCGGTGCTCGCCGGAACGGCCGCAGCCCAGGCGGCGCCGTTCTTCACCGACCCCGGCCAGTCACCCGGACATCTCACGCTGGAGACATCGCCGTGGATCGTCCGCGACGCGCAGAGCGCCCACGCGCTCTCCCCGGGTGAGTCCCTCGTGCTGTCTCCGGGCGATCGGGGGTACTGGGAGATCCGCGCCGCCCACGACGACCCGTCCGGGCCCGCGACTCTGTCGGTCGTGCTGACGGCCGAGGGAGAGCTCGCCCGCGACCCGCAGGGTCTGCGGGTCGTGTTCCAGCAGTGCCTCACGGAGTGGACCGGGATGCCGTCCGGCACTCCGACGTGCGCCGCTCCCGGCGGTGCGACGACGCTGCCCCCGGCGACGGCATCCGCCTCCTCCCCGCGCACCTACCTCGTAGATCTCGCCGCCGGATCGGCGCAGCACATGCTCGTCACGGCGACGCTCGACGGAATCCCTGCCGACGAGGAGGGCAAGGGCCTCGACGCGACCGTGGGCGTCGGCCTCACCGCCGCCCGCACGGACGCGGCCGCTCCGCCCGCCGGCGGACCGCTCGCCGCCACCGGCATCGACGGGGTCGCCCTGCTGCAGATGCTCGGGGTCGCGCTGGCCGCCGTGGGCGCGGGCATCGGAGTCCGGATGCTGCGCCGCACCGAGCCGACGGAGGATGCGACGTGAACCGCCTGCGCGCGTGGCTCGCCGTCGGTGCCGTCGCGATCCTCGCCGTGCCCGTGGCGACCTCCACCTCTCTGGCGAGCTGGCGGGACGCCGAGTGGGCGCACGCCGCGCCCGTCGGAACGTCCTCGCTGAGGTGCGGGACCGACACCGGCTTCTCGGCCACATCCGCCGGCCGCCAGGTCAGCGGCACTCTGCTCGGCACCGATCTCGACACCGTCGCCGCCGTCAACGGCGTCCGCGACGCGATCGACGGCGCGCTCACCGAGACCTACTCCCCCGCGCAGAACGCGCACGACCTCGACCCCGGTTCGACGACGACGTTCACCAGGGCGACCTCGCTCAACGTCGGCATCCTCCCCGCTCCCCTGGCGACGGTGTCGCTGCCGACCATCCAGGCAGCCGTGCCCGACTTCGCCGTCGGCACCCTGTCGCAGTACTCGCAGGTGACGCCGAAGGGCCTCGCGACCGGAGCGACAGGAGCGGTGACCAACCAGTCCGGCATCGCGACGATCGGCGAGTACGGATCATCCACCCCGCCGCGCACGGGCTCGCTGACGCTGAACGGCGTGCTCGGCAGCGCGATCACGTCGAACCTGACGAACGCCGCGCTCGACATCGGCGCGGTGTCGGCCCTGTCCCGCGTCGACGGCTGCGATGTGCTGCGCGAGGCGACGTGGGACGTACCGGCCGCAACGACCGCCGTCGCCCGCGACTACGACATCGCGGGGCTCGACCTCACGCTGACGGCTCCCGTGCTCTCCGGGCTCGTCGGGCAGGTCGACACCTCGGTCACCCAGCTCCAGGCCAAGCTGAACGGACTGCAGGCCTCCCTCTCGTCCGGCATCACCGGAGTGCTCAATCAGCTCCATCTCGACCTCGGCGTCCTCAGCGTGTCGACCGCGGGCTCCGGGGTGTCGGTCACGAACATCCCGCAGGTCGCGCCGGCGGTCTCCGCCCTCCTCGCAGGCTTCTCGGATGCCGACGGCATCGTCACCCTCAGCCCCCGCGACGGTCTGATCAGGGTGAACCTCGCACGGCTGCTGAACGGCGCGAACGGGCTGAACGACCTGGCTCCGAACACGCAGTTCCTGCTGACGCCCGCGGTGCTGACGAACATCGGAACGCGCGTGACGAACCTGGTGACGGCCTGGCGGACCCAGGTCATCAGCGCTCTCACCACGGTCGCCGGCCTGCCGAGGGTCAAGATCGACGTGAGCGCGGAGGTCAAGGCCACCGTCGCCGGGATCCCTCCGCTCATCCCCGACGTGGTGATCAAGGTCGCCGATGTGAAGATCAACCTCGACGCGAACCTCGGCGCGCTGCACACCTCCGGCACGTCACTGCTGAACGCCGGCGTGAGCGTCACGATCGTCGACCTCGGCATCCTCACCCCCGTGCTCGGGGCTCTGCTCACTCCCGTTCTCGCGCTGCTCAATCCCCTCGTCGGCACGCTCCGCAACGTCATCAAGGCCGTCGTCGACGACGTCTTCTCCGTGGTCACCGCCCTCGACGGCGTGCTCGCCGCCGGCGTGCCCGTCGTCGCGAATGCCGTCGCCGCGGTCTTCGGCGCGCTCGCTCCGATCTTCTCGCTGTACGTGAACGTGCAGCCCGATCGCCCGAACGCGCCCCCTGTCTCGCCCTTCATCCCTGCCACGAGCACAGCGACAGCGGAGTACAAGGTCACGGCGCTGCGCATCGGGCTGCTCGACGCGCTGCTGCCCACGAGCGTGAATCTGGGCACCGCGTCGGCCGGGCCGATCTCGCTGCCCTAGGTCCCGCGCCTCCGACGTGTCGTCTCGCCGCGCTCGCTCAACGACCGGCGGGGCGCGGGCCCTGCCCCGGTCGTTGAGCGAGGAGCGCAGCGACGAGACGAAACGACGCCTCTCGCGTATGTAGTTGACCTATCTCAACCATTCGGCGTATAGTTGACGAAGTTCAACTATCTCGTGCGCGCCAGAGCTGTCGCAGCATCCCCCTCCGACTGCGAAAGGCCTTCTGCATGACCACGGATTCTCCCGCCGGAATGACGCACCGCCAGGTGCTCGAAGCCCTCACCGGGCTCCTTCTCGGCATGTTCGTCTCGATGATCGCCGGCACGGTGGTCTCCACCTCGATGCCCGTCATCGTCCACGATCTCGGCGGCGACCAGGCCGCCTACACCTGGGTGATCACCTCCACGCTGCTCACCACGGCGATCTCGACCCCGATCTGGGGCAAGCTCGCCGACCTCTTCAACCGCAAGCTGCTGATCCAGATCGCGATCGTGATCTTCGTGCTCGCGACCGCCGCCGCGGGTTTCGCGCAGGACACCGGCATGCTCATCGCCTTCCGCGCCGTGCAGGGACTCGGCGCCGGCGGCCTCGCCGCCCTCAGCCAGGTCATCATGGCCGACATCATCAGCCCGCGCGAACGCGGCCGCTACATGGGCCTGTTCGGCGCGGTCATGGCCGTCGCCACCGTCGGCGGACCGCTGCTCGGCGGCTGGATCACCGACAGCATCAACTGGCGCTGGAACTTCTTCGTCGCACTGCCCTTCGCCGTCGCGGCCCTGATCATCCTGCAGAAGACCCTCCACATCAAGGCCGAGCGCACCCGCAAGGTCTCGGTCGACTACGTCGGCATCGTGCTGCTCTCCGCCGCCGTCTCGCTCCTGCTGATCTGGATCACCAACGCCGGCACGAACTTCGACTGGTGGGGCATCGAGACGATCCTCATGATCGGCGGGGTCCTCCTCGCGACGATCCTGTTCATCATCGTCGAGCTCAAGGTGCGCGAGCCGCTCATCCCGCTGACGCTGTTCCGCGGACGCACCTTCACCCTCTCCGTGCTCGCCTCGATCTCCATCGGCGTCGCGATGTTCGGCACCTCCGTCTACCTCGCGCAGTACATGCAGCTCTCGCGCGGAGCCTCGCCCACCGAGGCCGGTCTCATGACGCTGCCGATGATGGCGGGACTCCTCATCTCGTCGATGGTCGTCGGTCAGCTCGTGACCCGCTACGGAAAGTGGAAGGGCTACCTGATCCTCGGCTCCGTGCTGCTGATCGCCGGCTCCTCCCTGCTCTCGACGCTGCACTACGACACGAACTTCGCGCTCGTCTCCGTCTACATGTTCCTCACCGGCGCCGGCGTCGGCATGACGATGCAGAACCTCGTGCTCATCGTGCAGAACGTCGCCAAGCCCACGGAGATCGGCGTCGCCTCCTCCGGCGTCACCTTCTTCCGCAGCCTCGGCGGCACCATCGGCGTCTCGGTCATGGGCGCCTTCCTCGCGAACAAGATCACCGATCTGTTCACGAACGGCAAGGAAGACCTGATGGCCGCGATCGCCCAGACCGGCGACAAGGCGCAGGAGGTCGCCACCGCGCTCAGCAGCGGCACGGTTCCCGAAGTGCGTCTGCTCCCCGAGCCCGTGCGCTCCCTGGTCGAGGACTTCTACGCCCAGGCGATCTCGCACGCATTCCTCATCGGCATCCCTCTGGCCGTGCTGAGCCTGATCGCGATCCTGTTCCTCCCGAACAGGCCGCTGACCCGCATGACGACCAGCGAGCGCGCCAAGGCGGAGGCCGGCTCCGACGACGAGCACCGTGTCGTGGAGGAGGCCGCCGACGTCGCGATCGCCGACGCCGAGGCTCTCGCGGGCGCTCCGACCGGTACAGTGCAGGTTGTGTCCCACCGCACCGGCGAAGCAGCATCCGATGGCAGAGTCTGAGTCCTCTGAGGCGCGGGCCGTCGCGGTCCGCGCCCTCGAGGCGGAGTTCAGCGAGCTCATCACGAACTTCCGTCGGGTGCTCCTGGAGAACGCGAACCGGGTCAGTCCGGGCATGCTCCCCGGCGCGTACAAGACGCTGACCACGATCGCCCGGTGCGAGCAGGTCACGGTGTCGACGCTCGCGGAGCGGATGCTGTCGGACAAGGGCCAGGTGAGCCGCACGGTGCGCGAGCTGGAGGGCCTCGGACTCGTCGAGCGCTCCGCCGACCCGAGCGACGGCCGCTCCTTCCTGCTGCGGCTCACCCCGCACGGGGAGGAACGTCTCGCCCAGGCCCGGCTGCCGCAGGAGGGCCTGCTCATGACGACGCTCACCGACTGGAGCGTCACGGACATCGACAACCTCACGCACCTGCTGCACGCTCTGGTCTCGGGCGCGACGCCGAACCGCTAGCCGAGCACCCGACCGGCCTCGGCGGCGATCTCGGCCGCGATCGTGTCGAGCAGCGTGCTGCGCAGGTTCCACTGCTGCCAGTACAGCCGCACGCGCAGCGTCGGGCCTCCGAGCGGGACCAGCCCGTGCGCGCCCTGCAGCAGCGGGAGCATCCCCCAGCCGAGGCCGAACTCCACCGCGAGGGCGTAGTCGTGCGAGGCGGGCACGTAGTGCCGCGGCACCGACTGATGCGAGACCTTCATCGCTCTGAGCCACTCGTGCTGCAGGGTGTCCCTGCGGTCGAAGTCCACGAACGGCGCCGCGCCGAGCGCGTCCCGGGTGACTCCCTCGGGGAACCAGCGGGCGGCGAAAGAGGGTTCGGCCATCGCCCGGTACTCGAGCACGCCGAGCGGCGACACCGAGCATCCGGCGACGGGGGCCTCCTCGCTCGTGACCGCAGCCATGACGGCGCCCGACTCCAGCAGGCGAGCGGTGAAGTTCTGATCGTCGCGATGCAGGTCGAAGTCGATCGCGTGCTCCGCCGACAGCCGGGCGAGCGGCGGCAGGAACCAGGTCGCCATCGAGTCGGCGTTCACGGCCAGCGGGATGCTGATGCGCGCGCCCTCCTCGTCGAGGCCGAGTCCCGAGAGCGCGTCGTGCTCCAGCAGCGCGACCTGGCGGGCGAGGCGCACGACCGCCTCACCGGCCTCGGTGAGCTGCACGGGCTTCGTGCGCACCACGAGCACCCGCCCCAGCTGCTGCTCCAGCGTCTTCAGCCGCTGGCTCACGGCGGAGGGCGTGATCCGCAGTCGTCGGGATGCCGCATCGAGCGTGCCCTCGTCGGCCACCGCCGCGACGGTGGCCGCCAGTTCGGGATCGATTCGCATAGTAAGTGATGCTAATGGTTCACAAGGAATCTTCGCTGGTGCTTTCGCTTGCGCGTTCGTAGCGTGGAACCATGCTCACCGTGCTCGCCGGTCTCGGACTCGGCCTCTCCCTCATCGTCGCCATCGGCGCCCAGAACGTGTTCGTGCTGCGTCAGGGCATCCGCCGAGAGCACGTGCTGGCGGTCGTCATCATCTGCGCCGCCTCCGACGCCGCCCTCATCGCCGCCGGCGTCGCGGGTCTCGGCTTCGTGATCTCGGCGGCGCCGTGGCTCGTCGTCGTCGCGCGGTGGGCCGGAGCCCTGTTCCTGCTGGCCTACGGTCTGCTCGCGGCCCGTCGAGCCTGGCGCGGCGGCGAGCACCTCACCGTGGACGAACCGGGCGCCGCGGCATCCGGCTCCGACGCCGGCCCCACCACGCTCACCCGGACCCGGCTCGCACCCGTGGCGCTCACCACTCTGGCCCTCACCTGGCTGAACCCGCACGTCTACCTCGACACGGTGCTGATGCTCGGCTCGATCGCCGCCACGCACGGCGAGCAGCGGTGGCTGTTCGCGGCGGGGGCCATCGCGGCCAGCATCCTGTGGTTCACCGCCCTTGGCTTCGGCGCGCGCTATCTCGGACGCTGGCTGCGCACAGCGCGGTCCTGGCGCATCCTCGACGGCGTGATCGCGGTCGTGATGATCGCGCTGGCCGTCTCGCTCGTGCTGCCCGTCCTGGGCGGCTGACGCGCAGTCTCCACTTCGGATTCCACCGGCCGCGCAGAAGGCTCCGGTCGCGAACTCGGCTCCGAAACCAGCCTCAGCTCGACCAGGTTTGCGACCGGAACGCGACGCGGTTTGCGACCGGAACGCGGTCAGGCGCCGTCGAGGGGGCGCAGGATGCGCGTCAGGAACCGCTGCGTGCGCTCCTCGCGGGGAGCCCCGAACACCTCGGCCGGCGGCCCCTCCTCCACGACGACGCCGCCGTCCATGAACAGCACGTGATCGGCGGCCTCGCGGGCGAAGCTCAGCTCGTGCGTGACGACGACCATGCTCCATCCCTCGTCGGCGAGCTCCTTGATGACCAGGAGCACCTCGCCGACCAGCTCCGGGTCGAGCGCGCTGGTCGGCTCGTCGAACAGCAGGAGATCGGGCTTGAGGGCGAGAGCGCGCACGATGCCGACGCGCTGCTGCTGCCCGCCGGAGAGCTGGTGCGGGCGGGCGTCCGCCTTGTCTTCGAGACCCACGCGAGCGAGCAGGACCCTGGCCTCGGCGATCGCCTCCGCCTTCGGGCGCCCCTGCACCCGCCACGGCCCCTCGATCACGTTCTCCAGCACCGTGAGGTGCGGGAAGAGGTTGTGGTGCTGGAACACCATCGCCGAGCGGTCCCGCAGTGCGAACCTCAGCTTCTGCGGAACCTTCGAGGAGAAGTCGACCTCTGGCCCGCCGTCGACGAGGATCGTGCCCCCGTCGGGCGTCTCGAGTCCGTTCAGCGAGCGAAGCACGGTCGTCTTGCCCGATCCGCTCGGACCGATCAGGACGACGACCTCGCCGCGGTGCAGCGTGAGGTCGATGCCCCGGAGCACCTCGTTGTCGCCGAACCGCTTGTACAGCTGCGATGCGGCGAGAAGGGGCGTGGATCCGCTAGTGCGCGACACGACTGTCGAGCCTCCTCTCGAGGGCGCCCTGCCCGAAGGACAGGACGAGGCAGAACACCCAGTAGACGAGCGCGGCGGCGAGGTAGAGCGCCATGAACTCGTAGGTCGTCGAGGCGATCTGCTGCGCGACCTTGAACAGCTCGGTCACGAGGATGAGAGACGCCAGCGATGTGTCCTTCACCAGCGAGATGAAGGTGTTGGACAGCGGGGGCACCGACACGCGCGCAGCCTGCGGGAGGATGATGCGGGTGAGCGCTCGCGAGCGGTTCATGCCGACCGTGTACGCGGCCTCCCACTGCCCCTTCGGCACCGACAGGATCGCGGCCCGCACGATCTCCGCACCGTAGCCGCCGACGTTCAGCGACAGGGCGATGATCGCGCTGGGCCACGGGTCGATCGTGATCCCGATCGACGGCATCCCGTAGAAGATGACGAACAGCTGCACGAGCAGCGGCGTCCCGCGGATGACCGAGATGTAGAACCGCGCGGCGTTCGACAGCACCGGATTGACCGAGATCCGCATCAGCGCGATCCCGACCGCGATCAGCAGTCCGATCGCGAACGAGATCAGCGCGAGCGGCACCGTCACCGTGAGCCCGGCGAGGGCGATCGGCCCCAGCGAACCCAGGAAGAGCTGCCAGACGCTGTCGGGAGAGTCCATCGGCTACTCGGTGACGTCTTCGCCGAAGTACTTCTTGCTGATCTCCGCCAGCGTGCCGTCGGCGCGGAGCTCGTCGAGAGCCTTGTCCACGGCGGCGACGAGGGTCTTCTTGTCCTTGGTGAACGCGAAGGCCTGCTTGCCGGCCTCATCGGTCTCCGCGGCGATCTTCAGCCCGGTGGGACCGTCGGTGGTCTCGTAGTCGAGGAACGTGAGCTTGTCGTTGATGGTCGCGTCCACGCGGCCCTGGCGGAGCAGCGCGACGGCCTGCGCCCAGCCCTCGACGCCCTCGACCTTCGCCCCCGACTCCGTGGCGAGGTCGTTCCAGTTGCTGGTCAACGACTGAGCCGTGGTCTTGCCCTTGAGGTCGGCGAAGGAGCTGATCGAGTCGTCATCCTCCTTGACCACGATCACCCCGGGCGACACCGTGTACGGGGTGCTGAAGAGGTACTGCTTCTCGCGCTCGTCGTTGATGGTGACTTGGTTGGCGATCACGTCGAAGCGACCGGCATCCAGCCCCGCGAAGATCGCATCCCACTGCGTCTCCTGGAACTCGACCTTGAGACCGAGCTTGTCGCCGACGGCCTGGATGATCTCCACGTCGTAGCCGGTCAGGTCGCCCGTGCCGCCGTCGGCGTGGAAGCTGAACGGGCGGTAGGTGCCCTCCGTGGCCACCGTGAGGGTGCCGTCCTTCACGAGTCCGAAGTCGGCGCCGTCCGCGCTCGACGAGCTGCTCGACGCCGGTGCGGTGGAGCCGCTGCAGGCGGTGAGAGCGGATGCTGCGAGGACGAGTGCCGTGACGGCGATGAGGCGACGGGACATGTGCTTACCCTCCTGGGTGCGTGAGCGCGGATGCTGTGCGCGCGTTTTCGAGCGAATCTCACCCTATGCACGAGTCCGCGATATGTCGCATCTCGTGACGTTCCGTGTCGAGGTGCCAGCCTACTCCAGGACGCAGAAGAGCCCCCGCCGTGACGGCGGGGGCTCTTCGAGAGCGAATCAGGCTCAGATGGCGTTGACGTCCAGCGGGATGCCGGGGCCGAACGTGGTCGACACCGCACCCTTCTGGATGTAGCGGCCCTTGGAGCTGGACGGCTTGAGGCGGACGATCTCCTCGAGCGCTGCGCCGATGTTCTCGTTCAGCTGCTCAGCGGTGAAGGACGCCTTGCCGACGACGAAGTGCACGTTGGCGTGCTTGTCGACGCGGAACTCGATCTTTCCGCCCTTGATCTCCTCGACGGCCTTGGCCGTGTTCGGGGTCACGGTGCCGGTCTTCGGGTTCGGCATGAGTCCACGCGGACCCAGGACCTTTCCGAGACGACCGACCTGGCCCATGAGCTCCGGGGTGGAGACGGCCGCGTCGAACGCGGTCCAGCCGCCGGCGACCTTCTCGATGAGCTCGGCGCCGCCGACCTCGTCTGCACCAGCGGCGATCGCAGCCTCGGCAGCGGGGCCGGTGGCGAACACGATGACGCGGGCGGTCTTGCCGGTGCCGTGGGGCAGGATGACGGTGCCGCGCACCATCTGGTCTGCCTTGCGGGGGTCGACCGAGAGCTTCAGCGCGACCTCGACGGTCGAGTCGAACTTCGACGAGCCGGTCTCCTTCGCCAGGGCGACAGCCTCAGCGGGAGTGTAGAAACGGTCTGCCTCGATCTTCTCGGCGGCAGCCTTGTAAGCCTTGGACTTGGTAGCCATGATTATTCTCCTCAGCCCTCGACCGTGATGCCCATGGAACGGGCGGTGCCGGCGATGATCTTCGAGGCGGCCTCGATGTCGTTCGCGTTCAGGTCGGCCTGCTTGGTCTCGGCGATCTGACGGACCTGGTCCTTGGTGATCTTCGCGACCTTGACGGTGTGCGGGGTGGCAGAGCCCTTCTGGACGCCTGCGGCCTTCTTGATGAGCTCCGCAGCCGGCGGGGTCTTCAGGATGAAGGTGAAGCTGCGGTCCTCGTAGACGGTGATCTCCACGGGGATGACGTTGCCACGCTGCGACTCGGTCGCGGCGTTGTACGCCTTGCAGAACTCCATGATGTTGACGCCATGCTGACCGAGCGCGGGGCCGATCGGCGGCGCCGGGTTGGCTGCACCGGCGTTGATCTGAAGCTTGATCAGGCCGGTCACCTTCTTCTTCGGTGCCATTCTCTTTCCTTTCGTCGAATCGGATGCCGAGGCATCCGCTTCTCCCACGGATCCGGCCTCTCCGGATCGTGGTCGTCTGCGCGCACGCCGAAGCGGCACACAAACCACATGAGTCTACCCGATGCCGACGCCCATCGCGACTCGACTGCTCCGCCCTCCCCTCGGCCGCGCGCGACCGTGCGGAGAGGATGCCGGCACACGCACGAACGGCCGCCCCGGAAGGGACGGCCGTTCGCAGCGAAGCGTATGTCAGATCATCTTGGTGACCTGGTCGAACGACAGCTCGACCGGGGTCTCGCGCTCGAAGAGGGAGACGAGCACCGTGAGCTTGCCGCTCTCGGGCTTGATCTCGCTGATCGAACCGGGAAGACCCGCGAACGAGCCCTCCTTGATCGTGATGGTCTCGCCGACCTCGAAGTCGACCTCGGCCTGCACGGGGCGTGCGACGGCGAGACCGCCCTTGGCCGCGATGTTCTTGGCGGTCGGGACGTCCTTGACCTCGACGAGCGCCTTCAGCATGTTGAAGGCCTCCTCGAAGCGCAGCGGGGTCGGGTTGTGCGCGTTGCCGACGAAGCCGGTGACACCGGGCGTGTGGCGGACGACCGACCAGGTGTCCTCGTTGAGCTCCATGCGCACCAGCACGTAGCCGGGGATGCGCACGCGGTTGACCATCTTGCGCTGGCCGTTCTTGATCTCGACGACGTCCTCCATCGGGACCTCGATCTGGTAGATCTCATCCTCGACCTCGAGCGTCGACTTGCGCTGCTCGATGTTCGCCTTGACCTTGCGCTCGAAGCCGGCGTAGGAGTGGATGACGTACCACTTGCCGGGGAGCATGCGGAGGTCCATGCGGAAGGCCTCGTACGGGTCCTCCTCGGCATCCTCGTCGGATGCCTCGTCCTCGTCGCCCTGCTCATCGTCGGCACCGAGGTCGGGGCCGTCGTAGGGGGTGACCTCCTCGGCCGCAGCGGCCTCGAGGTCGGCGGCCTCCTCGGCCACGGAATCGTTGAGGACCTCAGCGGCAGCCTCAGACTCAGCCGCTTCGTCCAGGTTGAGAGCGTCGTTCACGATCGCGTCCGCCTCCGGGTCGTCGATGTCGATGTCGTCTGCAGCGCTGTCGTCGCTCTCGTCCTCATCTTCGATGTGGATGGCGACGTGCTCGGCCGAGGTGACCGAGAACTCCTCCGCTGCGAGGACGTTGCCCTCCTGGGCTTCGTCCTCCTCGCTGGACTGCTCTGCAGCGGTCGCCCAGTCGGCGTCGTCGGAATAGCGTTCAGACACGTTGTTTCTTCTCCAAGTGTGCGGCCGAAGCCGCGGGGCATCAGGTGCCGGGAACCCCGAACACCACGTGCGTCAGCCACGCGAACAAGGTGTCCAGTCCGTAGACGATGCCCATGACGATGAGAACGAAGACGAGCACCACCGCGGTGAACTTGATCAGCTCCTTGCGGGTCGGAGTGACGACCTTGCGGAGCTCAGCGATGACCTGGCGGAGGAACAGGGCGATGCCGCCGAAGAACCTGGCGAAGAAGCCGCGCTTCTTCTCACGGGTGGCACCGGCCGCGACGACTTCGCCGCGCGGTTCGTCCTGATCCATCCTGAATGTACCTTTCGTGTGTCAGCGTTGCGCTGACGCGCAGGGCGGACAGGAATCGAACCTGCAACCTGCGGTTTTGGAGACCGCTGCTCTGCCAATTGAGCTACCGCCCTAGAGACCGGTTGGTCTCGGGGTCGTCATCCGCCGCCCTTCTCCGCGCACTGATCGGTGGATCGGGGCACAGCGAAAGATTGCAGACAACAACTGCTCCACCAGCATACGGCATCCGCGCGGCGCTCTCGAACCGCTGCTCCGAATGCCGTTGTTGTTAGGCTCGGCAGGCGGGTGTATGCGGAGGGAGCCCACGTGAGCGCAGAGGTGCAGCAGTTCCAGGTCGATCTGCGCGGCGTCGTCGACCTGCTCAGCAGGCACATCTACTCCAGCCCCCGCGTCTATCTGCGCGAGCTGCTCCAGAACGCACGCGACGCGATCACGGCCCGCAGGGACGTCGACGGGGCGGGCGGACGCATCACGATCTCCCCTCTGACGGACGCAACGGGCGAGTTCGTCCTGCGCGACGACGGGGTGGGATTGACCGCATCCGAGGTCGCCGATCTGCTCGCCACCGTGGGGCGCTCCTCCAAGCGCGACATCTTCGACATGCCCCGCAGCGACTACCTCGGCCAGTTCGGCATCGGCCTGCTGAGCTGCTTCATGGTGGCCGACACGATCGTGATCCGCTCCCGCAGCGCGCGAGGCGGCGCCTCCGTCGAGTGGACCGGCAGCGCAGACGGCACCTTCCAGGTCGTCGAGATCGATGAGGAGCTGCCGATCGGAACCAGCGTGCACCTCGTGCCGCGTTTCGACGCCGACGAGCTGCTCCGTCCCGCCGCCGTGCGCGAACTCGCGACGACGTTCGGCGAGTTCCTCCCGGTGCGGGTCACGGTCGACACCCCGTCCGGTGAGATCGACATCACCCGCCCTGCACCCTTCCTCGACGGAGCCCCCGAGGATGCGGTGCAGTACGGTCGCGACCTGCTCGGCGCCGGCCCCCTCGACGTCATCGAGCTCGCGGAGCCCGCGACCGGCACCCGCGGCCTCGCCTACGTCCTCCCCTTCGCCCCGCCGCCGGGCGCCAGGCAGGCGACGCGCATGTACCTGGGGCGCATGCTCCTCTCCGAGCGCGTCGACGACGTGCTGCCGGACTGGGCGTTCTTCGTGCGCGCGGTGGTGGATTCCACCGGCCTCGCCCCCACAGCGAGTCGTGAGTCGCTCGTGGAGGACGCGGCCCTCGAGCGCGTACGCGAGCAGCTCGGCGCCGGCATCCGCCGCTGGGTGCTCGAGCTCGGCCTCAGCGAGCCCCACCGTCTCGCGCAGTTCGTCGCGATCCACGAGGTCGGGCTCAAGTCCCTCGTGCGGCACGACGAGGAGCTCGCGAAGTTCATCACCCGCTGGCTCACGCTGGAGACCACGCACGGCACCATGCGCATCGGCGACCTCGCCGAGAGGTATCCGCACGTGCGCTTCGCCGCCACGGTCGACGAGTTCCGCCAGGTCGCGGGCATCTCGCCGAGCTCCGAGATCCTGGTCAACGGCGGCTACCTCTTCGACGCCGACCTCGTCCGCCTGCTCCCGGAGCTCTATCCGGGGGTCACGATCGAGCAGGTGGACGTGACGGGCGAGCTCGACAGGCTCGACCCTCCCCCGCTCGACGACCGTGAGGCCGCGGTGGCGCTGGAGTCCCGCACCGGCTCCGTGCTCGCGGCATCCGGCTGCGCCGTCGTCGTCCGCTCGATCGATCGCACCGACCTCACCGGACTGTACGTCGCCGACCCCGAGGTGCTGCGCGCCATCGATCGCAAGCGCACCAAGGGCATCACCGGGTCGCTGTGGGGCGGAGTGCTCGACCGCATCGACTCGACCGTGTCCTCCACCCGCGACGACGATCTCAGCGCGCGTCTGTGCTTGAACTGGTCGAATCGCGTCGTGCGGGCGCTCGTGCGCGTGCACGACGACGCGGTCTTCGCCCGCACGGTGCAGCTGCTCTACATCCAGGCGCTGCTCGCCGGACACCATCCGCTGTCCGACGCGGACCGTGCACTGATGACCAGCGCACTCGCCGATCTCGTCTCGCTCTCGGCGGGCATCGAGGGCGACGCGATCCCCTTCGAGGGCTACTGAGCCCCTCCGCACCGCGCACACATCGAGAGAACCTCCGAAAGGCACCCTCATGGCACGTCCCAAGAAGCGCTTCCAGCAGCTGCTCGAGGAGATCGACCGCACCCCCTGGGGTCCGGCCGAGCAGGCCCTCGTCTCGGATGCCGTCGCGCTCGCGCTCGAGATCGGCGACGAGCGGCTCGAGTACGAGGCGCGGATGCGGCAGACCGCGTCCGCGAACATGAACGGCGCCACCGACGTGATGCTGAACTCGTTCGCCTGGTGCCTCGCGCACCACGACGCCGACCCGCAGCGCTTCCCCGCCGACCTCGACTACGGCGGCGCCGACCTCATGTGGCAGTTCAAGTGGATGGCCTCGGCGCTGCGCTCCTCCCCCGCGTTCTCGGTGGAGCAGATCTCCGCGGTGCTCGACGACATGGAGGCGCACTACCGCACGGCCGGCCTCGGCCTCAGCGGCGTGCTCACCGCGCGCTTCGAGGACGCGTGGGACGCCGGCCGCATCGACGACGCCGAGACCCTCAGAGTGCAGCTGGAGGCCACCCCGCGCGACGAGCACAGCCACTGCGACGCGTGCGGGCGCAGCCAGTTCGCCGGGTTCTTCGCCGACACCGACCGTGACGACGAGGCCATCCGGCTCGTCGAGGAGATGATCGAGGGCGGATTCTCCTGCGGCGAGGAGCCCGAGCACGCTCTGTCGCGCGCACTGCTGCCGTATCTCCGCGCCGGACGACCCGATGACGCGAAGACCGCCCACCTGCGCAGCTACCGCCTCGCCAAGGACAACCCCGACAACCTCCGCATCGTCGCGAACAACATCGTCTTCGCCGCGATCACCGGCAACGAGGCCCGTGCGCTCACCATGGTCGAGCGGCACATCGCGTGGCTCGCCCACGACGGCCTCAACGTCGATGCGCACTTCGCCGCGCTGGCCGCGTTCGCCCTCGCCCTCGACCGCGTCACCGCGGCCGGCCACGGACAGACCCCCGTGCGGGGAGCGGATTCCGCCGCCCTGGTGCCGCTGTTCGGCGAGCGCGAGGGCGTCTGGAGCGCCGCCGAGCTCGCCGCTGCGTCCTGGGCCGCCGCCGAGCGCATCGGGAACGCCTTCGACGAGCGCGACGGCACCGACGGCCACGCCCGCAGTCTCGCGCGCATGCGAGCCCTCGGTTCCGTGCAGTACGACGTGCCGATCCGCTCCGACGCGTTCGTGGAGACGGCGCCCGCCTCGACCCCGCTCGACGCCGACGGCTGGTTCGAGCGCGCCATGAACCTCGGGCAGTACGGGGCGGAGAAGGAGACGCTCGACGCACTCGGCCGCGCGCTGGAGAGCGAAGACCCCGCCAAACGCGCCCAGCTGCTCTCGATGCGCATCGGCATCCTCGTCGCCCTCGATCACGCCGAGAAGGCCGCAGAGGTGCTCCCCTCCCGGCTGGAGGCTCTGCGTGCAGCGGGTCTGAGTGCGCAGGCCGACCTGGAGGAGCGCCTCGGCCTCGCCACCTTCGGCCTGAACACCCCGGAGAGCGCGGAGGGCCTGGAGCGCGAGCTCGGCGCCGATGACGGCCTCCCCGCCTGGTCGCGCGGAGACCTCGCGCTCAGCCGCGCGTCTCTGCACCTCATGGCCGACGAGACGGATGCCGCGCTCGACCTCGCCGAGCGCGCCGCGCGGCACTTCGCCACGGCCGACGACGCGCGCCTGTCGAACACGACCACGCTGGTCGCGCTGTCCGCCGTGCTGGGCAAGGGCGACCTGGAGGCCGCGTCCGTGCTGCTCGAGCGGTTCCTCGCGCAGGACGACCTCAGCATCGGCCACCGCGCCCGTGCCCTGCAGACGCGGGCGAGGCTGCGCGGAGGCAACGAGGAGTACGCGCTGGGTGCGGCGGACGCCGACGAGGCCTGCCGACTGCTCGCCGGACTCGGCGCGACGTCGGCCCTCGGTTCGGCGCACCTGCTCGCGGGAGCGCTCTGGGAGGACGCAGGAGACCCCGAGAAGGCGCTGGCTCGCTACCGCGTGACCTCGCGGATCGCGGAACAGGAGGACGGCGACCGCGCGGGGGCGGACTTCCGCCTCGCGCGCGCCATGCTCGCGGTCGGCGACGCGGAGGAAGCCGCCGAGCTCTTCGGCACGGTGCTGGAGCGCGAGGAGCAGGGCGAGGTCCCTGCGGGTTCGCGCGCGATGACCGCCTCCATGCTCGCGCGGGCGCTCGCTGCAGCGGGTGAATTCGGGCAGTCCGTCGGCGCGTACGGATACGCCGCCGAGCTCTACGGCGAGGCCGAGCAGCACGCAGACCAGGCGCTGTCGCTGCTGGAGCGGGCGAAGATCCTGGCCCGGTTCGACGAGCACGACGATGCGATCGAGCTGCTCGAATCGGCATCCGAGATCGTCCGGAAGGATCCCGAGGCCATCGGCACGCTCGCCGACGTGCTCCACAACCTCGGCCAGGCCTACGGCGGACGTCAGGACGAGCGCGCCTTCGCGCTGTTCGACGAGGTGGCGGCGCTCGCCCAGGAGCACGACGCCGGATGGCTGCTCGCCGACGTGACCGACTCGCGCGGCCGGGCTCTCGGCAGCCTCGGGCGCATCGACGAGGCCGTCGCGGCGGCGCTGACGGCATCCGATGGCTTCGCAGGGCTCGGAGACGTCGGGTCCGCAGGCGGTTCCGAGCTGTTCGCCGCCCGGCTGCTCGCCGGCAACGAGCGCGGCGCCGATGCCGTGCCGCTGTACCGGGCCGCGCTCGATCACGGTGCGGAGTTCCCGCAGCTGCGCGAGGTCGCGGCTCTGGAGCTGGGCACCCTGCTGGAGTCCCTGGGTCGTACGTCCGAGGCCGCCGAGGTCCGCGCTCTCCTCGACTGACGCACACGCCCCGGCTCGGTACGGGCGCGCATGCCAGGGCGTGCGCGCTCGTCGCGTCGCGCGCTCTCATACCGTCGCGCGCCCTCGTTCAGGGACGCAGAGAAGGGGGTGGATGCCGGCATCCACCCCCTTCTCGCACCGGTCAGGCGACGCGGATGAGCTTCTTGTTGACGAACTCGTCCGCGGCGAGGTGGCCCAGCTCGCGGGCGGTGCCGCTGCGCTTGACTCCGCCGAAGGGCAGCTCTGGACTGTCGGCGAGGACGAGGTTGACATAGACCATGCCCGCCTCGATCTTGTCGGCCACGCGCTCCGCCTGCTCGGCATCCGTCGTGAAGACGTACGAGCCGAGGCCGAACGTGGTGTCGTTCGCGAGCGCCACGGCGGCGTCCTCGTCCGCGACGCGGTAGACGACGGCCGCCGGGCCGAAGAGCTCCTCGCGGTAGACGTTCATCTCGGGCGTGACGTCGGCCAGCACGGTCGGCGCGAAGAACGCCCCATCGCGGGTGCCTCCGGTGAGCAGGGTCGCGCCCTGCTCCACGGCCTGATCGACCTGCTTCTGCAGGTTCTCGGCCGCGACCTCGGAGGCGACGGGGCCGAGCACCGTGTCGTCGAGCGTCGGATCGGTCGCCTCGACCGCGGCCATCGCCGCCGTGAACTTCTCCACGAAGGCGTCGTACAGGCCGTCGACGATGATGAAGCGCTTGGCGCCGTTGCAGGCCTGACCGTTGTTGTCCAGACGCGCGGCGACGCCGGCCTCGACGGTCGCGTCGAGGTCGTCCGTCGACAGCACGATGAACGGGTCGGACCCGCCGAGCTCCAGCGCCACCTTCTTCAGGTTGCGTCCGGCGATCTCTGCGACCGCCGCGCCGGCGCGCTCCGAACCCGTCAGTGACACGCCCTGCACGCGCGGGTCGGCGATCATCGTCGCGATCTGCTCGTTCGTGGCGAGCACGCTCTGGTACGCGCCCTTCGGGAAGCCCGCGTCGTGGTAGATCGCCTCGAGAGCGGCCGAGGACTCCGGGCACTGCGGCGCCGGCTTCAGCAGGATCGTGTTGCCCACGATCAGGTTCGGCGCCGCGAAGCGCACGATCTGGTACGCCGGGAAGTTCCACGGCATGATCCCGATGAGCGGACCGAGGGAGGAACGGCGGATGAGCGCCGACCCGTCGCCGAGGATCGCGATCGGCTGGTCGGCCATGATCGCCTCGGCCTGGTCGGCGTAGTACTCGGCGATGTCGGCGGCGAAGTCGACCTCTCCGAGCGCGGCCTCGCGGGGCTTGCCCATCTCGCGCACGAAGATGTCGGCCAGCTCCTCCCGACGCTCGCGGTGCAGCTCGGCGGCGCGACGGAGCAGAGCAGCGCGCTCCGCGACCGAGGTGCCGCGCGACCACTCCCGGTGCGCGCTGTCGGCGGCGGCGAGCGCCTCCTCGACCTGTGCGTCCGTCAGCGTCGGGAACGACGCCAGCGTCTCTCCGGTAGCGGGGTTGATGACTGCGTAGTCGACCATTTCTCTCCTCGTCTGAGCCGTCCGGTCAGGAGACCGGGATCAGCGTGTACTTGGTGGACAGGTACTCGTGGATGCCCTCGAGGCCGCCCTCGCGGCCGACGCCGGACTGCTTGACGCCGCCGAAGGGTGCGGCCGCGTTGGAGACCACGCCGACGTTGAGCCCCATCATGCCCGTCTCCAGGTCGGCGATCATCCGCTGACCGCGCTGCAGGTTCTCGGTGAACACGTACGACACCAGGCCGTACTCGGTGTCGTTGGCGAGGCGGACGGCCTCCTCCTCGGTCTCGAAGGTCGCGATCGCGAGGACCGGGCCGAAGATCTCCTCACGGAGGATCGCGCTGCCGGCGACGACGTCGGTGAGCACGGTGGGCTCGTAGAAGCTGCCGGCGCCGTCGAGCGCCTTGCCTCCAGCGAGCAGCGTCGCGCCGCGGTCGACGGCGTCGCCCACGAGCTCGGCGGCCTTGGCGACGGCATCCGCATCGATGAGCGGGCCGATCGCGACGCCCTCCTCGGTGCCCCGGCCGATCTTCATCGCGTTGACGCGCTCGGTGACCCGGCGGCCGAACTCGGCGGCGACGTCCTTGTGCACGATGAAGCGGTTGGCCGCCGTGCACGCCTGACCGATGTTGCGGAACTTCGCCGCGAGGGCGCCCTCGACGGCCTTGTCCAGATCCGCGTCATCGAAGACGACGAACGGGGCGTTGCCGCCGAGCTCCATCGAGACGCGCAGCACACCCTCGGCGGCCTGGGCGATGAGCTTGCGGCCCACCTCGGTAGACCCGGTGAACGACAGCTTGCGCAGGCGCGGGTCGGCGATGATCGGTGCCGACAGCGCGCTCGAGCGCGAGGTCTGCACGACGTTCACGACGCCGGCCGGGAGACCGGCCTTCTCGAGCAGCGAGGTGAAGAACATCGTGGTGAGCGGCGTGAGTGCCGGGGGCTTGATGACGACCGTGCAGCCGGCGGCGAGAGCCGGTGCGATCTTGCGCGTCGCCATCGCGAACGGGAAGTTCCACGGCGTCACGAAGAACGAGGGCCCGACCGGGCGCTGCGAGACGACCATGTTCCCGGTGCCCTCGGGGTTGATGCCGTAGCGACCGCTGATGCGCACGGCCTCCTCGCTGAACCAGCGCAGGAACTCGCCGCCGTAGGCGACCTCTCCCCTGGCCTCGGCGAGCGGCTTGCCCATCTCGAGCGTCATCAGCAGCGCCAGGTCCTCCTTGTGCTCCTGCACGAGGTCGAAGGCGCGGCGCAGGATGTCGCTGCGGGTGCGGGGCGCGGTCGCAGCCCACGAGTCCTGAGCCGCCACGGCGGCGTCGAGCGCGCGGATGCCGTCGCCGGGCGTCGCGTCGGCGATGGTGCGGATGACCGCTCCGGTGGCCGGGTCCTGCACGTCGAAGGTGGCTCCGGTCTCGCCGTCGATCCACTGACCGCCGATGAAGAGGCCGGTGGGGATACTGTCGAGCAGCGCCTGCTCTGTCTGAGTGCTCATGGGTTCTCTTTCTGTGGGGTGCGGGCAGAGGGGTGTCAGCGGCGACGGGCGCTCGGCGGGGCGTCCACGCTCAGCGTCTTGCCGCGGAAGAAGTCGGGATTGACGATCCGCTGGACGATCATCAGCACGGCGCCGAAGACGAGCAGGCCGACGCCGATGAAGAACACGATGCCGATGCCGCCCTCGCCGTCCGCATCGGCGCCGATGGCGATCGATCCGAAGTCGGGCGCGAGGCTGTCGATCGCGGTGACCACGAAGAGCACCAGCAGGATGACTCCGCCGACGAGGGGGCTCGCGAGCTTGAAGAAGAAGTCCTTGCCCGAGTCGAACCACTGGTGACGGAAGTACCACACGCACGACAGCGCGGTGATGCCGTAGTAGAAGCAGATCATCATGCCCAGCGCGAGGATCGTGTCCCACAGCGCATCCTCGCTGAGGAAGCGCATCACGGCGTAGAACCCGCCCGCGACGATGGCGGACGCGATCGTCGCGAATCCCGGCGTGAAGAACCGCGGGTTGACCCCGGCGAATCGCTGGGGCACCGCCCCGTAGTGACCCATCGCCAGCAGGGTCCTGGCCGGCGAGATGAACGTCGACTGCAGCGACGACGCCGAGGAGGTGAGCACGGCCAGCGAGAGCAGGAACGCGAGGCCGCCCATCACCGGACCCGACAGCGCGAAGAACACGTTGCCGCCGATCTCCTCGTTCATGAGCCCGAGGCCCTTGTCGCCGATGCCGGAGTACATCAGGCTGCTGACCGTGAGCAGCAGGTAGATCGCGATGATCGAGAGCACCGTGAGCATGGCCGCGCGTCCGGGCGTGCGCTCGGGATCCTTGGCCTCCTCGTTCATCGTGAGGGTGACGTCCCACCCCCAGAACATGAAGACGGATGCGGAGAGCCCCATCACGATCACCGACAGGCCGCCCTGGATCGCGAAGGGGTTGAACCAGGAGAGCTCGGGCATGTGCGGCTCGAAGGCACCGCCCTGGACGGTCTGGACGATCGCCATCACGGCGAACACCACGAGGATCACGATCTGGAACGCCACGAGGCCGTACTGCAGCTTCTGCGAGGTCGAGACGTCCCGATAGGACACCCAGGCGGCGAGAGCGACGAAGATGAGGCACACGGCCACGTTCACGAACGGGTTGCGGGTGATCTCGGCGATGGCCTCGTTGCCCGAGATCTGCGAGATCAGCAGGAAGAGGAAGTCGACGGCGATGCCGGCGAGATTGGACAGCACCAGGATCGTCGCGACGATCAGACCCCACCCGGCCATCCAGCCGACGTACGGGCCGAAGGCCCTGGTCGCCCAGGTGAAGCTCGTGCCGGAGTCGGGCATGGCGTTGTTGAGCTCTCGGTACCCGAAGGCGACGAGCAGCATCGGGATGAATCCGAGCAGCAGGATCGCCGGAACCTGGAATCCGACGGCGCCCACTGCGCCGCCGATGCCGGCGGTGTACGTGTACGCCGGGGCGATGCACGAGATGCCCATCACCAGGGCGCCCATCACACCCACGGTTCCGACGCTCAGGCCCTTGCGCGAGATCCCGCCGGTCACCGGATGCTCGGCGTCGGGCGCCGCCTCACCGGATGCGGAGGATCCGTTGCCGGTGGGGAGCAGAGGCTTCGTCGACTCGCTCATGGGTCACACTCCTTCCGCGCGGGTGCGCGGGACGACGATCATGGGAACGGGCAGCACGTGCAGCATCTTCGCCGCCGTGGAGCCGAGGAACAGGCGTCGCGGCTGCGCGAGTCGCGAGGATCCGACGAGGATGACCTCGCCGGGCAGCCAGGACAGGTTCGCGACCGCATCCTCGACGCTGTCGCCGGGGGCCTCTTCGATCACGGCGCCGAGGTCGTCGGGCAGGATCTCCTTCGCGACCGCGAGCACGTCGTGCGCGTGGGCGTTGCCGACCAGGCGGATCGCGCCCGTGTCGAGCCCCGGGGGCACGTCGAAGGGCACCAGGGAGACGAGGCGGAGGTCGGTGCCGGTGTCGGCGGCGATGGACGTCGCCTCGTCGAGCAGCACCTCGGCGCCCGGCCGGGTGCCGACGGCCACCGTCACGCGCGGGACGACGTGGTCGTCCTCCTGTGCGGCGCCGGCGGGGGCCAGCGCCACCGGGATGGTGGACGAGTGCAGCAGCTCGGAGGCGACGCTGCCGAGACGATGACGCCCGAAGAGGCCTCCGCCCGCAGCTCCGACGACGATCAGTCGAGCGCCGAACTCCTCGCCGGCGGCGATGAGCCCCTCGGCGAACGACTCGCCGAACCGCACGTGCCCCGAGCGGGTGAGGTTCTGCGGCAGCGCCATGATGGCCTCCGACAGCCACTGCTTCGCCTGCGCGCGGATGTGGTCCTCGTAGGCGCGCTCCGGCGGCACGATGGGACTGCGCGTGCCCTCGGAGGGCAGCACGATCACCAGGTGCAGGGAGGCGCCGAGGCTGCGCGCCAGGCGCGCACCCAGAGCCGCGGCATCCGCTCCCGCGTCCGTCGCCGTGTAGCCGACGACGATGGTTCCGGCCATCAGCCGGCGTCGCGGCTCGCGGCCACGATGTTCGACGCGGCGAGGTGGCCCATGCGGATCGCCCCGTCGACGTGCTGGTAGCCGGCGCCGGCCATGTCGCTGCACGCGAAGTGCAGGGGGCCGACGGCCGCGCGGAGGTCGGCGCCGTAGCGGTGCAGGCCGCCCATGTCGAAGCTGGCGGCGTAGGCGCCGCGGGTCCACTCCTCGGTGCCCCAGTCGCTCTCGTAGTAGACGACCGGGTTCTTGGCCTCGGGGCCGTAGTAGTGCGACAGCGACTCGAGGATGCGCTCCTTGCGCTCCTCAGCCGAGAGCGTGAAGAGGTCGTCGGCGTTCTGGTCGCTGACGAAGCCGACCAGGGTGCCGCGCTCGTCGCCGTGGTTGGTGTTGTCGTACGCCTCGTGCGACAGCTCGTAGGGGCTGAAGGCCGTGCCGCTCAGGCCCTGCTCGCGCCAGAACGGACGGTCGTAGACCGCGTGCACCTTGATGACGAAGCCCATGGAGATGTGCTGGTGCATCTGGTGCTGGCGGCGCGGAAGCGCCGGCACGAAGGAGATGCGGTTGTAGAGCACCGGCGCGAACGCGAGGATCGCATAGCGGGCCTTGACGGTGAGCTCGTCGGTGGTCGCGACGACGCCGGAGTCGCTCCACTCGAGGGTGCGCACCGGCTGGTTCAGGAAGACGTCGTCGCCGAGACGCTCTGCCAGCAGCAGCGGAACCTGCTGGAGACCGCCCACGACGCGCTTGTCGAGGATGAAGTCGGCGTCGACGAGGTTCGAGTACGAGCCGGCGGAGGACGCCATCAGCAGCGACTGCAGCAGCGAGAACGAGTGCGTCGGCTTGGTGAGCATCGCGGACCCGGTGGCGAAGGCGAGGTTGCGCACGGCTTCGTCATCGTCGGTCTGCTGGCGCAGCCACGCGTCCCACGTGACCGAGTCCCACTCCTTGGCACGGGGGTGCGCCCAGGGCTGGTCGGGGTCGATCTCGGCGACCATGGCGTCGAGACGCTCGGTGATCTCGGCGATGACCTTCTCGGTCTCGGCCGACACGGGGAACATCTCCCCCGTGAAGCGGTGCACCTGGCCGTCGGGGCCGACGTACACGCTGTCACCCTCGCGATAGCGGCTGTAGGTCTCGAGGCCCAGCTCCTCGATCGTGTCCTTCAGCGCATCCTGGTCGGGAGAGACCCACTGTCCGCCGATCTCGAGCATGGCGCCGTCGATGACGTCGGTCCAGAGACGGCCGCCGATGCGGTCGCGCGCCTCGAGCACGGCCACAGAGAGGCCGGCCTTGCGCAGGTCGTTCGCGGCGGTGGTGCCGGCGGCTCCTGCTCCGATGATCAGTACGTCACGGGTGATCTCAGCCATGGTGCAACTCCTTCGTTGGAACGGTTATGCCGGCCGCGACTCGAAATCCCCCGACACGAGTCGCGACCGGACGTCTGTTGTGCGCCTGGGCCGCGCGAGAGCGCGACCCGTTGTGCGCCTGGGCCGCGCGAGAGCGCGACCCGTCTCACGCAGGGTGGGCCGCGAGCGCCGCTGCGACGACGTCGATGCCCTCGTTCAGAAGGTCATCGCCGATGGACAGCGGCGGGAGGAAGCGGATGACGTTGCCGTAGGTGCCGCAGGTCAGGACGATGACGCCCTGTGCGATGCAGGCCTTGGCGACGGCCGCGGTGAGCGCGGCATCCGGAGCCTTGGTCTCGGGGTTCACGAACTCCGCCGCGATCATCGCGCCGTGTCCGCGGATGTCGCCGACACGGGCGTCGCCCTGCTGGATCTCCGCGAGGCGGGCCTTCAGGATGTCGCCGATCTCGCGAGCGCGCTCGATCATGCCGTCGTTCTCGAACACGTCGATCGCGGCCAGCGCCGCGGCGCACGCGATCGGGTTGCCTCCGTAGGTGCCGCCGAGGCCACCCGAGTGCGAGGCGTCCATGATCTCGGCCCGGCCGGTGACCGCGGCGAGCGGAAGTCCGCCGGCGATGCCCTTGGCCGTGGTGATGAGGTCGGGCTCGATGCCGAAGATCTCGCTGGCGAACATGGCCCCGGTGCGGGCGAAGCCGGTCTGCACCTCGTCGGCGATGAAGACGACGCCGTTGGCACGGCACCAGTCGACGATCGCGGGGAGGAACCCGTCTGCGGGGACGATGAAGCCGCCCTCGCCCTGGATCGGCTCGATGATGACGGCGGCGAGGTTCTCTGCGCCGATCTGCTTCTCGAGCTGGAGGATCGCGCGGGCCGCAGCCTCTGCGCCGCTGAGTCCGTCGCGGAAGGGGTACGACGCGGTGGCGCGGTACACCTCGGGCGCGAACGGTCCGAAGCCGCTCTTGTAGGGCATCGACTTGGCGGTCAGCGCCATGGTCAGGTTGGTGCGGCCGTGGTAGCCGTGGTCGAAGGCCACGACGGCCTGGCGGCCGGTGTGCTTGCGGGCGATCTTGATCGCGTTCTCGACGGCCTCCGCGCCCGAGTTGAACAGCGCGCTCTTCTTGGCGAAGTCACCGGGGGTGATGCGGTTGAGCGCCTCGGCGACGCCGATGTACGACTCGTAGGGCGAGACCATGAAGCAGGTGTGGGTGAACTGCGCCGCCTGGGCGGCGACGGCTGCGGCCACCTTCGGGTGCGCGTTGCCCACGGTGGTCACGGCGATGCCGGAGCCGAGGTCGATGAGCGAGTTGCCGTCGGCGTCGACGACGACGCCTCCGCCTGCGGCGACGGCCGCGACTGGAACGGTGTGTCCGACGCCCGCTGCCACGGCATCCGCCTTGCGGGCGAGGATCTCGGCGGAGCGGGGGCCGGGGAGCTCGGTGACGAGGCGACGCTCCTGGGGGAGCTCGGGTCCGCCGAGGGGAACTGCTACAGCTGCGGTGTCGAGGAGTGCCATGCCGCGAGCGTATTCCGGGTCCGGATGCCGCTGCATTCGCCGAACTGTACAATCTGTGGAGAAGATTCTCCGGACTGTACATCGAAGGAGCGCCGTGCCCACCACGGAGCACCCCGCGCTGCGCGCGCTGCTCGCCCGCCGTGACCTGGGGCTGGCCCTGGTGTCCGCCGAGGAGGCCCTGCCGGAGGGCGCGCTCGACCGTCCGCTGCGCTGGGTCCACAGCTCGGATCTCGCCGATCCCACGCCGTTCCTCTCCGAGGACCTGGCGCTCCTGACCACGGGGACGCAGTTCGACGACGAGGCGAGCATCGACACCTATGTGGGCCGACTCTCCGACCGCGGCGTGCTCGGCCTCGGCTTCGGCACCGAGGTGCACAGGGCCGGCATCCCCGAGGAGCTGATCGCGGCGTGCGCCGCACGAGGGATGCCGCTGTTCGAGGTCCCGTACCGCACCCCGTTCATCGCGGTCGCGCGGGCGCACTCGGAGGCGATCGCCGCCCAGGCGTACGCACGCCGCTCGTGGGCCCTCGACACGCAGCGGGCGCTGGCCCTGGCCGCGCTGCGTCCGCACGGACTCGACGCGACGATCGCCGAGCTCGGCCGCCGGCTCGACGCGTGGGTCGGCATGTACGACGCCGCAGGCGCGCTCACCCTGTCGCATCCGCGCGAGGGCATCTCACCCGACGTTCTCTCCGGGCTCGGCGGGCAGGTCGTCGAGGTGCTCACGCGCGGCCTCGAGGCCGGGCAGTCGCTGAGCATCGACGGACAGACGTTCATGCTGTTCACCGTGGGGCGGGGCGGACAGCTCCGCGGGGTGATCGCCCTCGCCGTCGATGCGATCGACTCCGAGGCGCGCACCGTCGTGACGTCGGTGATCGCCATGGCCGGCCTCGCGATGGAGCAGAGCGAGCAGCTCGCCCGCAGCCGCAGACGCCTGCACACGCAGCTCCTCGGCTCGCTCCTGACCGACGACCCGGCCCTCGCCAGGAGGGTGCTCGGCGGCGTCCCGCAGGCGCCGATGGTCGTCGCCGTGGCCTCCGACGCCCCCGCGGGGCCTCTCGTCGACTGGTGGGAGCGCCGCCGCGCAGACCACGGCACGGCGTCTTTCGTCGCCGAGTCCGTCGAGGGGGTCGTGATGTGCGTCTCCGCCGGAGACGAGCACCTGTTCGACGACGTGGCCTCGCGGTTCGGCATCCGCCTCGGGGTCTCCGAGCCGGAGTCGTACGATGCTTTCACCCGTGCGCACGCGCAGGCCCTGACCTCGCTGCGCCAGCAGGGCGACGTCGGCGCCTTCCGCTACGCGGACACGGTGGGGTCGAGCATCCTCAGCGCCCTCGCGACCGACGAGGCACGGCTGGTCGCCGAGTCCCGGCTCGCACCGCTGCGCGACCACGACGCGGCGACGGGCGGCGACCTGGAGCACGCGCTGCGGACGTGGCTCGAGCACGACGCCCGCGCCGAGCCGGCGGCGCTCGCGCTGGGCGTGCACCGCCACACGCTGCGTTCGCGGATCTCGCAGGCCGGCGTCCTGCTCGGAATCGACCTGGGATCCTTCCCCGCCCGCGCGGAGGCGTGGACGCTGCTGCAGACCGCGCGGGACTGAGGTCAGCCGCGCGCGTCGAGGGCGTCGAGCAGCGCCGCTGCCGTGCCGGTGAACTCGGGGCCGTGGCCGGGGAAGATGCGGGTCTCGGGGAGGCCCCTGAGCCTCTCCAGACTGCGGCGGGTCTCGGCGGTGTCCTCGCTGAAGGGGGCGAGCCGTGCCCCTCCCTCCCCCGTGAGCACGTGGCGGGTGGTGATGGCGTCGCCGAGGAAGAGCGCGTCGACGACCGGCACGCGGATCGCGGCCGACCCCCGCGTGTGACCGGGGGTCGCGATGAACTCGGGGCGCCCGGGGAGGTCGAGCACGTCGCCGTCGGAGACGGCGTGGAGTTCGAGCGGACGCACGGTGCGCAGTCCCCCTCGGCGCAGCGTGTTCCAGAGGAACCGCAGCACCGGACCGAGGCGCCACTCCCCGGCCTTGACCTTCTTGGTCGTGCGACCCGTGGCGAGGTCCTCGTCGAGACCGAGGATGTGGATGGGGATGCCGTGCTCTGCGCGCAGCTGCTCGGCGATGCCGATGTGGTCGACGTCGCCGTGGGTCAGCACGATGCCGCGGATGTCGGAGAGCGAGCGCCCTGCGTCGCGGAGTGCGGCGCGGAGGATGCCGAGGTCGCCGGAGAGCCCGGCGTCGATGAGCGTCACACCCTCGTCGGTCACGACGGCGTGGATGGCGATGATGTCGTCGCCGATGCGGAGCAGCTGTGCGGTCATGTTGGCTACGATACATAGCCTTGATGGCTACAGTCAATAGCCATATGCTGGAGGCATGCCCGCACCGCAGAGAGTGAGCACTCCCGAGCTCGTCGCCGCCATCCGATCCATCGCCGAGCGCGACGGACTGGATGCCGTCACCATGAGCACGGTCGCGGCATCCGTCGGCGTCCGCGCGCCGAGCCTGTACAAGCGCGCGGCGAACCGGCACGAGCTGCTGCGCCTCGCCGCCGATGACGCGGCGACCGAACTGGGCGAGGAGATCTCGGCCATCGCGGCGGCGTCGGACGAGCCGCGGGACGTGCTGGCCGGAGCCGCCCGCGCGCTGCGGGCACTGGCCGCGCGCTCCCCGAACATCACCACGCTGCTGTTCTGCGCCCCCGCACCGCTCGCGACCCCCTCGCCCGAGACGATCGCTCCGCTCATGACCATGCTGCTCGACACGGTGCGCCGCATCTCCCCCGACGATCCGCTGTCGTCCGCGCGCACCCTCACGGCGTGGGCCTACGGCTTCAGCACGATGGAGCAGAACGGCGGCTTCCGCCAGGGCGGCGACGTCGACACCGCATTCGAGCACGGCCTCGAGATCGTGCTGCGCGGCATCGGGGCGTGACCCCGGGCAGGACGGATCCGCTCAGTCCTGCGCGGCGAGCACCCGCCGACATCCGGCGATGTCGCGCTCCGACTGCGCGACGAGCTCGGCCACGTCGGCGAAGCGCAGGGTCGGCCGCAGGAAGGCGATCAGCACGACGTCGAGGCGCCGCCCGTAGAGGTCGAGGTCGACGTCGTGCACGTGCACCTCGACCCTGCGGGGCCGCTCCCCCGCGAACGTGGGGTTCGTGCCGACGCTGACCGTGGCCGGCATCCGCGGATCGGCGCCGTCGATCCCCACCCTGGCCGCGTAGATGCCGTCGTCTGGCAGGTCGGCGCCGTCGCAGGAGAGGTTCGCCGTGGGGATGCCGAGCCCCCTCCCCCTGCCGTCTCCGGGGACCACCTCGCCTGCGATCGACCGGGGGTGCGGCGGGTTCACTCCCCGGTCTCGGAGGTCGCGATCGTGCGGTAGCGGCTCTGGTGGAACACGAGCGGCTCGACCTCGCCGAACACGCTGATGTCGGCGATCTCGTACAGAGCGATCTCGTGGTCTCCGCCGTCGAAGGTGCTGTGCAGGCGGCAGGTCAACCAGAGCGCCGCGTCCTCGATGAGGATCGCGCCGCCGTCGGTCGCGCGCCACCCGTGCTGGCCGAAGCGGTCACCCTCGCGGGAGGAGAGCATGCGGCTCAGCGGCTCGTGGTGGGCGGCGAGGACGCTCATGCCGAGCTCGGGCACGGCCCGCAGCACCGGCCAGGTCTTCGACGTGCGCGCGGCGCTGATCGCCACGAGCGCGGGCTCCAGCGAGATCGACGTGAACGAGTTGACCGCCATGCCGACGGCACGCCCTTCCACCTCCGCGGCCAGCGCCACGACGCCGGTCGGGTAGATCGAGAAGGCCCGACGCAGGGCGATATCGCGGGGAAGGACTTCGGGCGCCGCAGTCGTCATTTCGGGTTCCTTTCATTTAGTCAACTTTGACTAGTTCAGATTGTACGTAACTTTGACCATGCAAACAAGCCGATTCTCGACGATCGAGCCGTTAGCATGAGGGCATGTCGACCACCCGCCTCGTCGTCCTCGGCGCCGTGAAGCAGTTCCAACCCGTGCACGGCTACTTCCTCCGACGCGAGCTGATGACCTGGCACGTCGACGAGTGGGCGCACATCCAGCCCGGCTCGATCTACAACGCCCTGCGCGCCCTCGAGGTCGACGGCTACGTCGCCGAGAGCGGCACCGAGACCGAGGGCAAGCGCCCCGCTCGCACCACCTACCGCATCACCCCGGCCGGGGAGGTGGAGCTGCAGCGGATGCTGCGAGAGAACCTCTGGAACGTCGCTCCGTTCGACACCCAGGCGATCATGACGATCGCCTCGTTCATGTTCGTGCTGAGCCGCCAGGAGGTCATCGCGGGCCTCGAGCACCGCCTCATCAAGAGCGACGCGATCATCACCGCCAACGGCTTCGACGTGCAGGACACGCTCCGCTCGGAGACGACGCCGAAGTACGTCCGCGAGATCTTCGACCTCTCCACCGCCCGGCTCACCGCCGAGAAGCAGTGGCTGCTCGAGCTCCTCGACCGCCTCAGGCAGGGCGAGTACGTGTTCGCCGGTGAGGAGCCCGCGGCGGCCGCCGCTGCGGCCCCGGCCGAGGCTGCAGCGGAATAGCCCGCGCCTCAGCGCTGAGCGCGCGGCGCTCAGCGCGTCGCGACGAGAGCGGCCAGAGCCGCCGGAGCGAGCGCGGCGGTGTTCGCCCCGCGGTGCAGCGCCACGATCGCCCCGGCAGCGGATGCCGTGACCAGGGCGTCCTCGATGGCGACGCCGGCGGCGAGCGCCGCGGCGAGCGCTCCGCAGAACGCGTCACCGGCTCCGGTCGTGTCGACGGGGTCGATGGGGAACGCCGGGATGCGCAGCACGGGCTCCCCCGCTCTGTGCAGCTCGACCCCGTCGCCGCCGCGCGTGAGCACGATGGTCTCGGCGCCCGCGGCGTGCAGTCGATCCGCGCCGCCGAGCTCCGCGCATTCGGTCTCGTTGACGATGAGGACGTCGACGTGGGCCAGGAGAGCCAGTGCGGACTCCGCCGCCGGGGCCGCGTTCAGGAGCGTCCGCGCGCCGGCGTGACGCCCGGCCCGCAGCGCCGCGTCGACGGTCTCCGCCGGCACCTCGAGCTGGGCGAGCACCACGGCGGCCCCGGCGACGCCGGACACGGCATCCTCGGCGGTGAGCTCCTCGTTCGCGCCGGCGGCGACCACGATGCTGTTGTCGCCGTCAGGCAGGGCCAGGATGTGCGCGACGCCGGTGGGGGCGGCATCCGTCCTCCGGAGGCCCGCTGCCACTCCCGCATCCACGAGCGTCCGTCGCAGCAGGTCTCCCGCCTCGTCGGCGCCGACCGACCCGCAGAAGCGGACGTCCGCGCCGCTGCGGGCCGCGGCGACCGCCTGGTTGAGGCCCTTGCCTCCGGAGAAGCGGCCGCCCGCGCGTCCGAGCAGCGTCTCGCCGACGAGCGGGGGGCGCGCCACCTCGACCACGAGGTCGACGTTCGCGCTCCCCACCACGGCGACGCCGGAGAGGCTCTCAGACACGCGAGAGGGACCCCCGGTACGACGATCCGGTGTGCGACTCCGCCAGAGCGGGGCTCGACGTGCCCATCAGCCGCTCGCGCAGCGACTGCGGCTCGCTCGAGGGCTCCGCGATCGCGCCGCGCTCCTTGAGGATCGGCAGCACGTGCTCGATGAAGTCCGCGGTGGAGGCGGGCGGGATCACCGGCGAGAAGAGGAAGCCGTCGAGATCGGCCCCTTCGGCGAGCTCGATCATGCGGTCGGCGATCTGTTCGGGCGTGCCCACGATCGGCCGCGCTCCGACGCCGTGCGCGTGCCAGTCGCCCAGCACGTCTCCGACGGTCTTGTCGGCGAAGCGCGCGACCTGGGTCTGCGACAGCTCGGTGCTCAGCTCCGCCATCGGCGTCTCCGGCGCGTACGACGACAGGTCGAGGCCCGTGAACCACGCGTAGGAGGCGACCGTGACCTCGGGGTTCTGCGCGTCGGCGACCTCGGCGTACGTGCGCCGCGCCTCCTCCTCGGTGCTTCCGACGACGGCGGCGAACGCCGACATGATCTTCACCTCGCGCGCCGCGCGGCCGTTCTTCACGGCCTCCTCGCGGATCGCGACGGAGTGGGCGCGGAGCTGCTCGACGCTGCCGGCGCCGACGAAGATCGCCTCGCCGTGCTTGCCGCCGAACTCGCGACCGGCGGGCGACGCCCCGGCCTGGAACAGCACGGGAGTACCCTGCGGCGAGCGCGAGGTGTTGCCGTAGCCGTGCGAGCGGAAGTACGGGCCGTCGTGCGCGATGCGGTGCACCTTCGACGGATCGGCGAAGCGGCCGGACTTGTCGCGCTCCAGCGCGCCCTCCTCCCAGGCCTGCTCCCACAGCTTGTAGACGACCTGCATGAAGTCGTCCGCCATGAGGTAGCGCTCGTCGTGCCCGACCATCGGCACACCGAACCCCTGCACGGCCGTGTCGGCGGTGCCGGTGGTCACGACGTTCCAGCCGATGCGCCCGCCGGACAGGATGTCGAGGGTCGCCATCCTGCGCGCGAACGAGTACGGCGGCTCCAGCAGCGTCGAACCGGTGGCGACGAGCCCGAGCCGGGTGGTCTCGGGGATCAGCGCCCCGAGGATGATCGCCGGATCCAGGCGAGGCAGGTCGAGTCCCTCCACCGAGCAGATGTCGGGGCGCTCCCCCGCGACGTCGGCCCACCCCCACGCATCGGCGAGGAAGAGGAAGTCGAAGCCGGCGTCCTCCGCCATGCGCGCGGTGTCGCGCCAGTACTCGAGCGTGTCGAAGAGATAGCGCCCGTTGGCGGGGTGACGCCAGGTCGCGGTTCCGGAGTCGTTCGCCTGGGCGTTCTCGAAGAGGCCGAGGCGCAGCTGCTTGACGGTCATGTGCGTGCCTTCCTTGTGGGTGATGAGGGGTCTCCGGGCATGCCGGAGGAACCCGGGAGCGGAGCATCCGCCCCCGGATCGGAGTTCGCGGGCGTCAGCCCTTCGCGGTGACCTCGCCGTCGCTCCACCACAGGACGCGCTTGCGCACGACCGCGAGGAGCACGATCAGGAGGACGCCGAGGAGGCAGAGCAGGGCGATGCTGGCCCAGGTCACCGGCAGGTTGGCCTGCGCGGCCGACGTCGTGACGAGCGAGCCGAGACCGGCCTGCTGACCGGCGGCGACGAACTCCGCGACCGCGGCGCCGACGACGGCGAGCGGGAGCGCGATGCGGAGCCCCGCGAACATGTACGGCATGCTCCCCGGGAGGCGCAGCTCGCGGAAGATCTCCCACCGCGAGGCGTGCAGCGTCGTGAACACGTCGAGCGCGCGCTGGTCGACGTCGCGGAGGCCGGCGAGCGAGTTCACCAGCATCGGGAAGAACACCACGAGCCCGGTGACGATGAACTTCGGCACCATGCCGAAGCCGAACGCCACCACCAGGGCGGGGGCGATGGCGACGATCGGGGTCACCATCACGATGATCACGAGCGGCATCACCGCCTTCTCGATGATCTGGAACTCCGCCATCACCACGGCCAGCAGGAATCCGGCGAGGATGCCGGCGGATGCGCCGACCACGACCTCGAGCAGCGTGACGAGGAAGTTCGACCAGTACATGCCCGCGTCCCCGGCGAGGCTGGCGCCGATGTCCTGCAGCGCGGGGAGGACGTAGGGGTTCGTCCACGCGACGAGCTGCCACAGCGTGGCCGCGATCGCGAAGGTGATGAGGGTGGGCAGCCACGCTCCCCACCGCAGCCAGGAGGGGATGCCGCGGCGCGGCGTCTCCCTCAGGCGGGCGGTGGCGAGGGTCGCCGTGGTGTCGCGGATCGTCATCTCAGACATGGGCCTTCTCCGTCTGCGCGCGCAGCGCACCGCGCACGATGCCTTCCAGTTCGCGGAACTCGTCCGTCGCGTACGCCTCCTCGGTGCGGGGGCGCGGCAGGTTCACGTCGATCACCTGCGCGATGCGGCCGGGGTGGGCGGCCATCACCACGATGCGGTCCGAGAGCATGATCGCCTCCGGCACCGAGTGGGTCACGAACATGACGGCCTTGCGGTTCGACTGCCAGAACTCCAGCAGGGCGATCCGCTGCAGGTCGCGGTTCATCTCGTCGAGGGCCGAGAACGGCTCGTCCATCAGCATGATGGCCGGGTCGAACACGAAGGCCCTGGCGATGGCGGCGCGCTGCTGCATGCCTCCGGAGAGCTGACCGGGGTACTTCGACATCGCCTTTCCGAGACCGAACGTCGACAGCAGCTCCTCGGGGTCGCGCAGCGCGCGCCCTCCGTTGGCGCCGCGGTTGATCCGCAGCGGCAGCTCGACGTTCTCGCGCACGGTCTTCCACGGCAGCAGGGCGGGAGACTGCGGCACCAGCCCGATCTTCTTGTCGCGGGATGCCGAACTCACGCTCTCCCCGTCGATCGTGACGGTTCCGGAGTCCGCGTCGATGAGACCGGCGACCACCTTGAGGAGCGTCGACTTGCCGCATCCGCTCGGTCCGATCACGGAGACGAACTCGCCCATGCCGATGGTGAGGCTGACGTCGTCGAGCACGGTCACCCGCGCCCCGTCCACTCCGAAGGTCTTGGTGACGCCGGTGACCTCGACGCCCGCTCCCTGCGAGGCGGCCATCACTTCGCCGGCCAGATCAGCTCGTCGCCGTCGTAGAGGTCGGCCACCAGGTCGACGTCCATCATCTCGGCGATCTTCGGCAGGCCCTTGACGTCACCGTACTTCTCGACGAGCGCGTACTCGGGCTTCCACATGGCCTCGGTCTGCACGCCGGGGTGACCGCCGGTGCTGGTGCGCACCCACTCCGACTCGACGGCCCAGGTGCGGGCGAGCTGGTCGCGCGGGAACGCGGCGCCCTGGTTGTTGTCCTCGGCGAGCTTCGCGAGGGTGTCGATGCACGCGTCCGACTCGTCGAGGCAGTACTGCAGGGCCTTGAGGCTGGCGCGCATGAAGTCGGCGGCGACCTCGCGGTGCTCGGAGAGGAAGCGCGAGTTGACCTCCATCACGTTGTAGGTGCCCTCGACGCCCTCGTCGGCGGGGAGGAACTCGCTGAACGGGAGGTCCTGCGCCTTGAGCGACTCCGGCTGGTTGGAGGCGTAGCCGACGATCGCGTCGACCTGCTCCCGCACGACGACGGTGGGGTCGTAGTTGGTCATCTTGACCATCTCGACCTTCGAGACGTCGACGCCGGCGTTGTCGAGCATGGCGGAGGCGATCGGGGTGAGGTTGATGAAGTAGCCCAGCGACCCGCCCTCCAGATCCTTCAGGCTCGTGAGCTTCTCGTTGCCGAAGATCGAGAAGGGCGAGGTGGTTCCGTAGGTGGCCACCGCCGTGAGGTTCTTGCTGTTGGCGGCGGCGAGCATGACGTCGGATGCCGAGCCGAGCGCGGTGAACTGCGCCTGCCCCGATGCCACGAGTTGCTGCCCGTTCGCTCCGGAGGCGTTGATCTCGACGTCGAGGCAGAGGTCGTCGAAGTAGCCGAGCTCCTTCGCGAGGAACACGTCGAGCTGACCGGCGCTGGCCGAGTAGCCGTAGCCGGAGATGTAGGTGATGGTGCCGGCATCCTGATTCCGCTGGCAGCTGTCGGCGTCGACAGCTGCGTCTGCGGGGGCGGTTCCGCTGCCGGGGCTCTGTGCGGAGCATGCTCCGAGGGTGAGCGTGGCAGCGAGAACGCACGTCAGGGTGGCAGCGATGCGGATTCGGGTTTCCGCGGGGGAAGTAGCCATGAGGGTCCCTTCTCGGCCGTTCGTCGTTGATGGCTCGTCGAAAGTAACATAGTCAAGATTGACTAAGCAAGATCAAACTAAACTTTGACGAAGCGATGACGCCTCCCGTCGCGAAAGATCCCGGTATCAGACGTCGATACCGGGATCTTTCGAGACGGGAGGGATGCCGCGAGCGGGTCAGCGCGGAGCGTGCGCCTCCAGGAACTCGTACACGTCGGTCGTGTCGACGCCGGGGAACGCACCCGTGGGCAGCGTCGCGAGCAGGGTGCGGGGGGTCTTGACGTTCGGCCAGGCGTTCTCGCGCCAGCGCTCCTCGAGCTCGGCGGGAGCGCGACGGCAGCACACCTCGACCGAGTGCTTCGAGACGCCGCGGTGCGGGGTGTCCCGCCCGACGAACCACTTGGTGTCGTCGAAGCGCACGCCGACGCTCACGGAGTGCAGCCCCTCGCTCGACGCCTCGACGCGGGCGGTGCACCAGTACGTCCCGTTGCCGGTGTCGGTGTACTGGTAGTACGGGTTGAACCGGTCGTCCTCGTCGAACACCACGCGGCTGGTCCACTTCCGGCAGCACATCTGCCCCTCGATCGCGCCGAACCGGTCGGTCGGGAAGTTCACGTCGTCGTTCTCGTAGGCCTTGGTGATGGTGCCCGACTCGTGCACCTTGAGGAAGTGCACGGGGATGTCGAGGTGGCGCGTCGCGAGGTTCGTGAAGCGGTGCGCCGCCGTCTCGTACGACACCGAGTAGGCGTCGCGCAGGTCCTCGATCGAGATCGCCTTGCGCGACTTCGCCTCCGTCAGCATCGGGACGACGTGCCCCTCTGGCATGAGCAGGGCGCCGGTGAGGTAGTTCGTCTCCACGCGCTGGCGGAGGAACTCCGCGTAGCTGCGCGGCTCTGCGTGCCCCAGCATCCGGCTCGACAGCGCCTGCAGCACGGCCGTGCGGGCATCGCCCTTCGCCTGCGCGCGGCTCGAGAGGTACAGCCTGCCGTTGGCGAGGTCGGCGACGCTGCGCGTGGTCTGCGGGAGGTCGGGGGCGTAGTGCAGGGTGAAGCCGAGGTAGGCGGCGATCTCGGATGCCGTGCGCTGAGTGAGCGGACCGCCGGAGTGGCCGACGGCGGTGAGGATCTCGGACGCTTTGGCCTCGAGGTCGGCGAAGTGGTTGTCCTGCCGTCGCATGAGGTGGCGCAGCTCGACGTTCGCACGCCTGGCCTCCTCGGGCGTCGCCGCCCTCTCGTCCTTGAGGCGGTCGATCTCGCCATGCAGAGCCAGCAGCGCTTTGAGGGCATCCGTCGGCATGCTCTTGGCGATGCGGAAGGGCTCGATGCCCAGCGCCTGGAAAGTCTGCCCCTTCATCGCGCGCTCCAGCGCGATCTCGATCGCACTGCGCTCGTCGAGCGGCTCCCCCTCCAGCAGCGCGTCGATCGTGACGCCCAGTGCGCGCGCGATCGCCTGCAGCTGCGTGAGCTTGGGTTCGCGCTTGCCCGTCTCGATCATCGACATCTGGCTCGGCGCGCGATCGACCGCCGCGGCGAGGTCGTCGAGGGTCATCCCGCGCGCGGTACGGAGCTGGCGGATGCGGCGGCCGATCGTGAGGGCGTCGGCGTCTTCTTCGACGGCTGAGGTGGTCATGTCGGCGATTCTGTCACAGAAACAGAATTTCCGGCGATCTTCACTACGGATTTGGCGAGTTCGGGTCATGAACTTCACACAGAGTGGTCTCAAGCCAGACGGCATCGCAGCCGGATCGTTCGAAGAAAGGACTTCTGATCATGAGCACTCCCACCGTCACCGCGCCGATCCAGACGGCGCAGCAGGGTCCGGCGATCACGGTCGCGGGTCCCATCCGCGATCGCTACGACGAGATCCTCACTCCGGATGCGCTCGCCTTCCTCACCGAGCTGCACCACCGCTTCGGCGGCCGTCGCCACGACCGGCTCGCCGACCGGATGCGCCGCCGCTTCGAGATCGGCAACGGCCACGACCCGCGGTTCCGCGAGGAGACCGCGCACATCCGCGAGGACGCCGACTGGCGCGTCGCCGGCCCCGGACCCGGCCTCGAGGACCGCCGCGTCGAGATCACCGGCCCCACCGACCCGAAGATGACCATCAACGCCCTGAACTCGGGCGCCCGGGTCTGGCTGGCCGACCAGGAGGACGCCACGAGCCCCACCTGGAAGAACGTCATCGAGGGCCAGCTGTCCCTGCGCGACGCGATCCGCGGCGAGCTCTCCTTCACCTCCCCCGAGGGCAAGGAGTACCGCGTGACCGCCGAGCGGACGCCCACGATCGTGATGCGCCCTCGGGGCTGGCACCTCACCGAGAAGCACATCGAGTTCACCGACCGCGCAGGTCGGCGGATGTCGGCATCCGGCTCGTTGGTCGACTTCGGCCTCTACTTCGTGCACAACGCGCTGGCTCTGATCGAGTCGGGCCGCGGCCCGTACTTCTACATCGCCAAGCTCGAGTCGAGCGAGGAGGCGAAGCTGTGGGACGACATCTTCAGCTTCAGCGAGGAGTACATCGGGATCCCGCACGGCACGATCCGCGCGACCGTGCTCATCGAGACGCTGCCCGCGGCGTTCGAGATGGACGAGATCCTGTACGAGCTGCGCGACCACTGCGCCGGCCTCAACGCCGGTCGCTGGGACTACATCTTCTCCATCATCAAGAACTACCGCGGCCGCGGCGCCCGGTTCGTGCTCCCCGACCGCAGCGAGGTCACCATGACGGTGCCCTTCATGCGGGCCTACACCGAACTGCTCGTGCAGACGTGCCACAAGCGCGGCGCATACGCGATCGGCGGCATGAGCGCCTTCATCCCCAACCGTCGCGACCCCGAGGTCACCGCACGGGCGATCGAGAAGGTGTCGGCCGACAAGAAGCGCGAGGCCGCGGACGGCTTCGACGGCACCTGGGTGGCGCACCCCGACCTGATCGCCACCGCGCAGGCCGAGTTCGACGCCGTGCTCGGCGACCGGCCGAACCAGGTCGACCGTCTCCGCGAGGACGTGTCGGTCTCGGCATCCGACCTGCTCGACCTGCACATCGGGCGCCCGATCACGGCGCAGGGCGTGCGCGACAACGTCTCGGTGGCCATCCGCTACCTCGAGGCCTGGCTCCGCGGGCAGGGCGCCGTCGCCATCGACAACCTGATGGAGGACGCGGCGACCGCCGAGATCAGCCGCTCGCAGGTGTGGCAGTGGATCCACCAGGACCGCACCACCGAGGACGGCACCGCGATCACCGCGGAGTACGTCGAGGGCCTGATCCGGGAGATCCTCGCCCAGGCCACGCGGTCGGCGGGAGACCGCTTCGACGACGCCGCCGACGTCTTCCGGGAGGTCGCGCTGCACGAGGAGTTCCCCACCTTCCTCACCCTGGGCGCCTACTCGCGCTACCTCATCGAGAACAACTGACCCGCTCATCACCACCACGAAGGACTTGACATGACTCAGTACCAGGACGACATCGACGCCATCCGGGCGCTGAAGGAGGAGCACGGCTCCCCCTGGAACGCCATCGACCCGGAGTCCGCCGCACGGATGCGCGCGCAGAACAGGTTCCGCACCGGGCTCGAGATCGCGCAGTACACCGCCGACATCATGCGCCGCGACATGGACGAGTACGACGCGGACTCCTCGGTGTACACGCAGTCGCTCGGCGTGTGGCACGGGTTCATCGGGCAGCAGAAGCTCATCTCGATCAAGAAGCACCTGAAGTCGACGAACAAGCGCTACCTCTACCTCTCCGGATGGATGGTCGCCGCGCTCCGCTCCGAGTTCGGGCCGCTGCCCGACCAGTCGATGCACGAGAAGACCGCGGTGCCCGCTCTGATCGAGGAGCTGTACACGTTCCTCCGCCAGGCCGACGCCCGCGAGCTCGACCTGCTCTTCACCCAGCTCGACGCCGCCCGTGCCGCCGGCGACGAGACCGCGGCGGAGTTCATCCAGTCGCAGATCGACGACTACGAGACCCACGTCGTCCCGATCATCGCCGACATCGACGCCGGCTTCGGCAACCCCGAGGCGACGTACCTGCTCGCGAAGAAGATGATCGAGGCGGGCGCGTGCGCCATCCAGATCGAGAATCAGGTCTCCGACGAGAAGCAGTGCGGCCACCAGGACGGCAAGGTCACCGTGCCGCACGAGGACTTCCTCGCGAAGATCAACGCGGTCCGCTACGCGTTCCTCGAGCTCGGCATCGACAACGGCATCATCGTCGCCCGCACCGACTCGCTCGGCGCGGGGCTCACCCAGAAGCTCGCTGTCTCGCAGGAGCCCGGCGACCTCGGCGATCAGTACAACTCCTTCCTCGACGTCGAGGAGATCTCCGAGGCCGATCTGGGCAACGGCGACGTGGTCATCAAGCGCGGCGACGCGCTGCTGCGCCCGAAGCGTCTCGCGAGCAACCTGTACCAGTTCCGCACCGGCACCGGCGAGGAGCGCGTCGTGCTCGACTGCATCACGTCGCTGCAGAACGGCGCCGACCTGCTGTGGATCGAGACGGAGAAGCCGCACGTCGAGCAGATCGCGGGCATGGTCGACGCGATCCGCGAGGTCATCCCGAACGCGAAGCTCGTCTACAACAACAGCCCGTCGTTCAACTGGACGCTGAGCTTCCGCCAGCAGGCGTACGACCTGCTCGCGGAGCAGGGCGGCGACGTGTCGGCGTACGATCGCGACAAGCTCATGAGCGTCGAGTACGACGACACCGAGCTCGCGCGGCTGGCCGACGAGAAGATCCGTTCGTTCCAGCGCGACGGCTCCGCCCGCGCGGGGATCTTCCACCACCTCATCACGCTCCCGACGTACCACACGGCCGCGCTGTCGACCGATGACCTCGCGAAGGGCTACTTCGGCGACGAGGGGATGCTCGCCTACGTCAAGGGCGTGCAGCGCCGCGAGATCCGCGGCGGGATCGCCACGGTCAAGCACCAGAACATGGCGGGCTCCGACCTCGGCGACAACCACAAGGAGTACTTCGCCGGGGACGCCGCGCTCAAGGCCGGCGGTCAGCACAACACGATGAACCAGTTCAACTGACGACCAGTCCGGACGACAGATCCGGATGCCCCGAGGACGATGCCCCTCACCGCGATCCGGTGAGGGGCATCGCCGTGCCGGGGGCGGGCGGGCGTAGCCTGGAGCGATGAGCGACGTGTGGACCGGCATCGCCGGCGAGTTCCTGCACCTCTACCCCCGCGGCACGCGCCTGCTCGCGGTGGCGGGAGCGGATGCCGAGCGCTCGCGAGCCGCGGCGGACGAGCTCGCCGATGCGCTGCGCGCGGCCGGCCAGGATGTCGTGCGCACCCACTTCGACGAGGTGGACCCTGCGCAGCTCCGCGCGGACGTCGTCGCCCCGTTCCGCGCCGAGCGGTCTCCGCGGGTGCTGATCGTGTCGGGCCCCGGCGCTCTGCTGAGCGAGGCGGCACGCGGCATGTGGAACTACGCGCTCTGGCAGCTCGCCGGAGACGAGCCCCCGCACACGGTGGCGGACGCCCTCGTCGAGGTGACCGATCCGCGGCATCCGTTCCGCCGCTTCGCCGACTACTGCGCGGCGCCCGCCTCCTACGGCGCCTGACGCCCGCGGGCTCCGCCTCAGCGGAACGAGGCGGCGACCGAGTTGCGGTGGTAGTCGAACACGATGCTCGTCCGCGTGGAGGCGACGCTGGACTGCGCCGAGAGATGCTCCAGCACGAACTCGCGCATCTCCGAGGAGTCCGCGACCGCGATGTGCAGGAGGAAGTCGTCGTCGCCGCCGAGGAAGAACAGCTGGATCACCTGGGGCAGCACGCGCACCCTCTCGGCGAACTCCACGATGCTCTCCCGCCGCCCGCTCGGGCGCAGCGTCACGCCGATGATCGCCTGGAGACCAGCGCCCAGCATCCGCTCGTCCACGCTCGCATGGAAGCCGGTGATCACCCCTCTGTCGAGCAGGGATCGCAGTCTGGCGTGCGCGGTCGACGGGGCGACTCCCAGCTTGACGGCGAGCTCGGCGTTGGTCATGCGCCCGTCGGCCGCCAGCAGCCGGACGATCTGCGTGTCGACGGGGTCGAGGGCGGGGGCTCGCAGAGTGTTCGGCTGCGGGGCCGCGGAAGAGGTCTCCATCCGAATGATTATTCAGGATCGGGGCACCTGTCGAATAGTCTTCAGGAAATCTTTCTGAACGCCGATGTTTCTGCGATTCTGGTGGACGCAGAAACAGCCGCCACCCGGAAGGATCCGATCGATGAAGATCGCCGTGCCCACTGAGGTCAAGAACAACGAGAGCCGCGTCGCGCTCACCCCGGCCGGCGCCGACCGCCTGGTCCGCGAGGGGCACCGCGTCATCGTGCAGTCCGGTGCGGGCCTCGGCTCGCGCATCTCCGACGAGGCGTACCGCCTCGCCGGTGCCGAGATCGTCGCGACCGCGGAGGAGGCCTGGACCCAGGCCGATCTGCTCATCAAGGTCAAGGAGCCCATCGCCCAGGAGTACGGCTTCCTGCGCCCCGACCTCACCCTCTTCACGTACCTGCACCTGGCCGCCGACCGCGCGCTCACCACGGCGCTCGTCGATGCCGGCACCACCGCGGTCGCCTACGAGACGGTGCAGCTGCCCGATCGCAGCCTGCCGCTGCTCGTGCCCATGAGCGAGATCGCCGGTCGGCTCTCCGTCACCATGGGGTCGTACTCCCTGCTGCGCTCGAACGGCGGCCGCGGCATGCTGCTCGGCGGCATCGCCGGCACGCCGCGTGCGAAGACGGTCGTGATCGGCGGCGGCGTCGCCGGTGAGCACGCCGCGGCCAACGCCCTCGGCCTCGGCTCGAAGGTCACCGTGATCGACATCTCCCTGCCGCGTCTGCGGGAGCTGGAGCACCGCTACGGCGGGGCTCTGGAGACCCGGGCCTCGAACCGCTACGACATCGCGGAGGAGCTCGCCACGGCCGACCTCGTGATCGGCTCGGTGCTGATCCCCGGCGCCGCGGCACCCAAGCTCGTCACCGACGACATGGTCGCCGCCATGAAGCCCGGCTCCGTGCTCGTGGACATCGCGATCGACCAGGGCGGATGCTTCGAGGGCTCGCGCCCGACGACGCACGACGACCCGACCTTCGCGGTGCACGACTCGATCTACTACTGCGTCGCGAACATGCCGGGCGCCGTGCCCGAGACCGCGACGCGCGCCCTCACCAACGCGACCCTCCCCTACGTGTCGGCGATCGCCGGCAAGGGCTGGGACCGCGCGGCATCCGACGACGCCGCCCTCGCCAAGGGGCTGAACGTCCAGGGCGGGCGCATCGCGCTCGACGCGGTCGCCCAGGCGCACGGCCTCCCGGCCTGAGACCGTCGCACAGCACCACGAGAAAGGGCCGGGGAGCAGACTCCCCGGCCCTTTCTCGTCGCCCGCACGACCCCGCGCTCCCGACCTGGCGCTATTCGAATCGCACCGTGTTGCGAAGAGCGCCGATGCCCTCGACTGACGTCGTCACCAGATCGCCGTCGCGCAGCCATCTGGGTTCAGCCATGCCCAGTGCCACACCTCCCGGCGTGCCGGTGAGAATGATGTCACCGGGGCGGAGCACGGTGAGCTGCGACACGTAGGCCACGAGGTCAGCCGCGTCGAACACGAGTTCGGCGGTGTCTCCGTCCTGCACCACCTCGTCATTCACAGTGCACGTGATGCGCAGCCCCTCGCGGGGCTCCAGTTCGTCGGCCGTGACGATCCACGGCCCGATCGGCGTCGTGGCATCGAAGGCCTTGCCCTGCAGCCACTGCAGGGTGCGCTGCTGCCAGTCCCTCATCGAGATGTCATTCGACACCGTGTACCCCAAGATGGCGAGGCGCGCATGCTCCCGGTCCACCCGGCGCACCTCGGCGCCGACTACGACGGCCAGCTCCGCCTCCCAGTCGAGCTTCACCGTGTCGTGCACGAGGATCTCATCGGCGGGCCCCGTGAGGGTGTCGGCGAACTTCGCGAAGATCGTCGGGAACTCGGGCACGTCCCGCCCGGTCTCGAGGATGTGGTCGCGGTAGTTGAGTCCGCAGCAGAAGATCTTCGCCGGGCGAGGCACGGGATTCGCGAAGACCTCATCGCCAAGGGCGGTGCGGGCCGGATGCCGGAGCACCGCTTCCGCCCGCTCGCGCCAGTCGGGCGCGGCGATGAGGTTCTGCACGTCGTCCTCCTCCAACACCACCCAGCCGGCGTCGTCTCCGACCGCAGCTCGCGTGCGGCCGCCGCGGCGCACGGTGGCGAGCCGCATCACTCCTCCTCGGCTGCGAGGTGGGCGACGCCCTGGATCTCGATGAGCGCCTCGGGCTGCCAGAGCCTGGTGACCCCGATCCCCGCCATCGCGGGGTACTCGGTGCCGGCCATCTCCCGCCAGAGCCGTCCGATCTCACGGCCGTTGCGCTGGTAGTCGTCGACGTCCACGAGGTAGATGGTGGCGTCGACGAGGTCGCTCGGACGTCCGCCTGCGGCCTCGAGCGTCGTCAGCACGTTCGAGAACGCCTGTACGAACTGCTCGACGATGCCGCCGGGTACGATCCGCCCCTCGGCATCCATGGCGGTCTGCCCGCCGAGAAAGACGAAGTCCCCGGCGCGGACGCCGTGCGCGAAGCCACTCGGCTTCACCAGCGAGTCAGGGTTGATGATCTGCCGCGGCATGTGCGGCCTCCTTATGGTCGGTGCGGATCGTGTCGTGTCGGTGCGGATGCAGGTTGATGGATGCCGAGGAGTCCGCGGCGTGCGGCACGGTCAGCGGGCGAGGGCCGGCGCATCCGCCTGCCGGGGTGTCCAGCGACGATGTGCGACAGCCTCGTCGGCGCTCGACGTGTCGCGCACGAACGAGAGACGCGGGCGCACGGCGTCGGTCCGCGCGGTCGGGGGCTTGCGCGCCCCGGCACGGTACGGGGCGACCCAGTCGGCGCCCTCGCCGCGGTACCCCTGGTCGGCTGCGGCATGCAGAGTCCACTGCGGGTCCCACAGGTGCGTGCGGCCGAGCGCGACGAGATCGGCTCGTCCCGCGAGCAGGATCGAGTTGACGTCATCGTGACTCGACACCGCGCCGACCGCGATGACGGAGACACCCGCTCCGGCCGCCACACGGTTGCGGATCGCATCGGCGAACGGGGTCTGGTAGCTGCGGCCGAACTGCGGGCGCTCGTGAGCGGCGATCTGGCCCGACGACACATCGATCGCGTGAGCGCCGTGTGCGATGAACGCGCGCGCGATCTCGACCGCGTCGTCGACCGTGTTCCCGCCGTCGATCCAGTCCTCCGCGGAGAGCCGGACAGCGAGGGGGCGCTCGGCGGGCCACGCCGCTCGCATCGCGTCGAAGATCTCGAGCGGGTAGCGGAGCCGGTTCTCCAGCGAGCCCCCGTACTCGTCGTCCCTCGTATTGGAGACGGGAGAGAGAAAGGACGAGATGAGGTAGCCGTGCGCCGCGTGCAGCTCGGCGAGATCGAAGCCGGCGTCGGCTGCCCGACGGGTCGCGGCGACGAACTCCTCCCGCACGAGCGTCATGGTCGCACGGTCGATCTGCTCCGGTACCTGGTTCACCGGCCCGTAGGCGAGAGCCGACGGGGCCATAGTCGTCCAGTTGCCCTCGTCGAGAGGCTGATCGATGCCCTCCCACATGAGCTTGGTCGAGCCCTTACGTCCGGCATGGCCGATCTGCACGCCGATCTTCGCGGTCGACCGAGCGTGCACGTACGACACGATCCGGCGCCAGGCATCCGTCTGCTCGTCGGCGTAGAGTCCCGCGCAACCGGGCGTGATGCGTCCCTCCGAGGAGACGCACACCATCTCGGTCATCACGAGACCCGCGCCTCCCATGGCCTTGCCACCGAGGTGCACGAGGTGGAAGTCGCCCGGCACACCTTCGACCGAGGAGTACATGTCCATCGGCGACACGATCACGCGATTCTTCAGTTCCAGCCGGCCGATGCGGTGAGGCCGGAACATCGCCGGCTCGTCGGCGTCGCGCGAGACGAGCGGAGCCCCGCGCACGATGTCACGCGCGAACTCCGGATCGCGTACGGCGAGGTTGTCGAGCGTGATGCGGCGGCTGCGCGTCAGAAGGTTGAACGAGAACTGCAGCGGCTCCTGATCCGCGTACTGTCCGATGCGCTCGAACCACTCGAGCGAGGCCTGCGCCGCCCGCTGCGTGGAGGCGACGACGGGGCGCCGCTCGGTCTCGTAGGCGGTGAGCGCCGCCTCGATCGACGGCTGCTCGTGCAGGCACGCGGCGAGCGCGAGCGCGTCCTCCATCGCGAGCTTCGTTCCGGAGCCGATGGAGAAATGCGCGGTGTGGGCGGCATCCCCGAGGATGACGAGGTTTTCATGGTGCCAGTGCTCATTGCGCACCGTCGTGAAGTTCAGCCACTTCGAGTTGTTGGTGAGCACCTCGTGGCCGTCCAGCACGTCGGCGAAGAGGCCGCGGATCTTCTCCACCGCGTACTCGTCGCTCACGCCGGGCGGGAACAGCTCCTGCTCGGTGGCGTCGAATCCTGCCTCGCGCCATACGTCCTCGTGCATCTCGATGAGGAAGGTGCTGCCCTGATCGGAGTACGGGTAACCGTGCAGTTGCATGATGCCGTGCGGAGTGTGCAGCACGGCGAAGGTGAACGCCTCGAACACGCGATCGGTGCCCAGCCACATGTACTTCGACACCCTCCTGTCGAGGTCGGGGCCGAAGCGATCGGCGAACTGCGCGCGCACGCGGGAGTTCACCCCGTCCGCGGCGAGCACGAGGTCGTACTCCGCCATGAGCTCGGATGCATCCGGAGCCTCGGTGCGGAACAGGATCTGGACGCCGAGTTCCAGGCAGCGCTGCTGCAGCAGCTGCAGCAGCTCCTTGCGCCCCATCGCGGCGAAGCCCTGTCCGCCGATCGTGTGCGTCGTCCCGCGGAAAAGGATGTCGATATCGGTCCAGCGGGCGAACTGCGCACCCATACGCGCGGCGATCACAGGGTCGGCGTTCTCGATCCCCCCGAGGGTCTCATCGCTGAACACGACGCCGAACCCGAAGGTGTCGTCCGGGGCGTTGCGCTCCCACACGGTGACCTCGTGCGCGGGATCCAGCTGCTTCATGAGTGCGGCGAAGTAGAGGCCTCCGGGACCTCCGCCGATGACGGCGACGCGCATATCAGGCTCCTTGGGTGAGAGGTTGCGCGATGGCGGCATCGAGAGCCGCCCTCTCGCGCAGGACGAAATGCTGCACCTTGCCGCTGGGGTTGCGGGGCAGCTCGGTGAGGTAGTCGACGCGGCGGGGGCACTTGTAGATCGCCAGTCGCGCTCTGACGTGTTCGAGGATGCTCGCGGTGAGGGCATCCGAACCTGCGAGGCCCTCACGGGGGACGACGAACGCTGCGACGATCATGCCTCGGTCGACGTCCGGCCGACCGACCACGGCGCACTCCAGCACGTCCGGGTGGGCGAGCACGGCCTCCTCGACCTCTGGGGCGCCCACGTTGTACCCGGCCGTCACGATCATCGAGTCGTTGCGCGCCTGGTAGGTGAAGTACCCGTCCTCGTCCCTGACGAAGGTGTCTCCGGTGATGTTCCACCCATCGTGCACGTACACGCTCTGGCGCTCATCGTCGAGGTAGCGGCATCCGGTGGGGCCGATCACGCCGAGGCGTCCCGACTCGCCTGTGCCGAGCTCGCGCCCGTTCTCATCGAAGATCGCTGCGCGGTAGCCGGGAACGACCCGGCCGGTGGCACCGGGACGGATATCGTCGCCGGACGCCGAGATGAACACGTGCAGCATCTCCGTGGCGCCGATGCCGTTGACGAGACGCAGACCACTCGCCTGCTCCACGGCCTCGAACGTCGAACGTGTGAGATGCTCTCCCGCCGCGACGCCGATGCGGAGGCGGCCGAGCTCGTCGGCGAGACCCGCCTTGATGATGCCGCGATACCCGGTGGGCGCCGTGTACAGCACGGTGATGCCGAGCGGACGGATGAGCTTCGCGAGTTCCAGCGGGGTCGCGCGCTCGACGAGAACCATGGCACCTCCGGTGCGGAGCGGGAAGATGACATTGCCGCCGAGGCCGAAGGTGAACGCGAGGGGAGCCGTGCTCGCGCTCACGTCGTCGGCGCCGAGGTGCAGCACGTGGCGGGCGAAGGTATCGGCGTTGGCGAGGATGTCGCGATGGAAGTGCATCGTGACCTTCGGCACACCGGTGGTGCCGCTGGTCGCGCCGAGCAGCGCGACGTCGTCGGCGGCGGTGTCGACCGCCGCGAACTCTCCTCTCTTGGCATCGCACGCCGCAGCGAGCTCGTCGTGCTCCCCGCCCGCGACGAGCACGGTCGGCGGCGCGCCCAGAGCGGCGAAGGCCTCCTCCGCGTCGGCGAGGCCGCGGTGGTCGACGATCGCGATCCGCGGCGAGACGCGCTCCGCGACGTTGCCGACCTCCTGTGCCCGCCACGCCACCATCGTGGTGACGACGACCATACCGGCCTTGAGAGCGCCCAGCCAGCAGGCGACCGTCCAGGGGCCGTTGAGCATGCGCAGCATCACCCTGTTGCCCGGCACGAGGCCGTGGTCCTCGGTGAGCACCTGGGCGAACTGATTCGCTCGGAGCTGCAGCTCCCCGTAGCTCCACGAGGCGCCGTCTGCGAGGAGGATCGCCGGCCTCCGCGCGCCGTGCTGCGCGACCGCCCGGTCGATCAGCTCGGCGGCGGCGTTGAGACGTTTCGGATACTGGACATCGGGGATGGTGAACTCGAGAATCGGCCACAGTTCGGCCGCAGGCAGCGAGTCGCGGGTGAAGGTGTCGACGTGCGCTGAGGGGGAGAGCTCCATTGCTGGTCCCTTCGGTGGTTGAGAGGTCTGAGGATTCAGAGCGGACGACCCGGACGGATCATCCCCTCCTGGGCGACGGTGGCCACGAGCCGTCCGTCCACGGTGTGGAACCGGCCGAGGCCGAGACCGCGCCCGTCGGCGATGCCGGCGCTCTCCTGCACGTAGAGCAGCCACTCGTCTGCGCGGGCGGGGGCGTGGAACCACATGGCGTGGTCGAGGCTCGCGGTGACGAGGCCTTCCGCGCGCCACGGCAGCCCGAGCACTCGCAGCACCGGTTCGAGGATCGTGTAGTCGCACACGTAGGCGATCGCGAGCTGGTGCGTGCGGGGGTCGTCCTCGAGCTTCTCGAAGGAGCGCACCCAGACGACCTGGTGGGGGACCCGTTCACCCTCGATCTCGACGTACACCGGTCCGGGCACGTGCCTGATGTCGAAGCTCCGTCCGTGCGACCAGTACTCGATGTCAGGACCGTCGAGACCCGCGAGCGCCTCTTCCGAAGAGCGCAGCTCCTCGGGCGACGGCACCTCGGGCAGTGCGGGACCGTGTTCGGGGAACTCCTCCGGCACGTGGAACGAGGCGGTGGACAGGAAGGCGAGCTTGCCGTGCTGATGGCCGCGGACGTGCCGAGTCGAGAATCCGCGGCCGTCGCGGATGAGCTCCACCTCGTACCGCACCGGCTCCGAGACATCGACGCCGCGGAGGAAGGAACTGTGCACCGAGTGCAGCAGACGGTCGTCGTCCACGGTGCGGAGTGCCGCCGCCACGCTCTGCGCGACAGTGTCGCCTCCATAGGCCTTGGGCCAGGGCACCGGCTGCGGCTGCGCCTCGAACGCGCGATCGGCGTGCTCGGGTGCCGTCTCGGTGAGGGCGATCGCGCGGTGGAACGCGGCGGAGGAGTTCATGCGCGGCGGAACCCCTCGAGCGTCGAGTCGTCGACCTCGTCGAGGTTGACGACGATGTTGTCGGGCGTTCGAGTGGTGAGCCAGACGAGCTCCTCCGTGATGGACATGTTCGCCTCGACGTGGGGCATGTAAGGAGGCACGAAGACCCAGTCCCCCGCCGTCATGTCGAGGTACTCGCGGTAGCCATCGCCGAAGTAGATCCTTGCAGTGCCCCGCAGCACGTACCCGCCGGTCTCGGCTTCGCCGTGATGATGCGGGAGGGAGCGGTAGCCGGGCTCGTTGGAGACCTGGCCGAACCAGATCTTCGTGGCCTCGGTGTGCTGGGGGCCCACCCCGGAGACGCGGACGCATCCGCCAGACGACATGGTGTGCGTGTCCTCCTCGCCGCTTCGGGTGACCTGCGGCACGCGGTCCCAGCGCAGTTCGTTCTCACTCATGAAAGCTCCTTCGCTCGTGTCTGAGGGGCGCGGCATCCGCGCCGCGAACGGGCCCGAAGAACCCGATGGAAGAAGTGTCACATACGTGACTATCGTCACACAAGTGCAATATGTGAGGGTTTCGAGGTGACAGCGAACGAAGAGGACCCCGGATGCCGTGATCGGCGTCCGGGGTCCTCCCGAGGTTCGTTCAGCTCATCACAGCGGTGACGAAGCGCTCCGCTGCGGGCTCCAGGCGGTGATGCAGCTCAGCGAAGAGCCGTTCGGCCTCGACACCGGCCCACCCGTCGGGAAGCAGTTCGAGGGGAATGCCGGGATCGAGATAGGTGAGCCGTCGCCAGCGGGTGATCGCGCCCACGTGGCCCGCGAAGGCTTCGCCGTCGGTGAGCTTCTCGTCGAGCACATCGCTGAAGCCCTCGACGAAGTCGCGATACAACGGCTCGAGCGCGGGGAGGTCCCACCACCGTCGCACGGCGAGCACGAGGTCGTCTTCGGACAGGCGGTCGCCGAGGAACAGCTCCACGAAACCGTCCAGTCCCGCCCTGCGCAGCGCCATGCGGGTCTCGTCGGCGATGAGCCCAGGGGCGATCCAGAGCCCGCCGTTCACCTGCCCGAATCCGAGCCGCTGCAGCAGACGGCGCAACTGATGCCGCAGCGGCCGCTCCCGCTCCGGCACGCTGAACGACGCGAGAAGCCACGGATCGGACGGCTGCGCCCTGCGCTCCTCGAAGATGCGGCGGTCTCCGGCCGAGAACACACCTTCGAGCGAGTCGGCCAACCGGTAGGCGGCTCCGCCGCCCGAGCGCATGCTCACGAGGACGCCGCGCTGCTTGAGTCTCGAGACCGCCGAGCGCACTGCGGAGGAATCAGCCCCCAGCGCGGCCATCATCTCGATGAGGTCGGCGATCTGGATGACGCCGCCATGTGCACGCACGTACCGCCCGAAGACGGTGACGATGAGGTGCTGAGGCCTGACGGCCGCGCCGGGGATGCCGGCGGCGTCATCCGCATCGTCGGCGCGGACGGCCGGGAGATCTGCGCTCATGTCGAAGGAGCCTAGCGGCTCCGCGTCTCCGGACTCGTCGCCCGTTCGGGATAGCTGCAGCGAAAGAACTGCGGTTCTTGGTGCGATCCGACCGCTCATCCCCCACGCTCGCACGGGTACGCTTTTACCGTGACCGAACGCGCACCTCTCTCTCGCAAGCTGTCCGCCATCGCCGAGTCCGCGACCCTCAAGGTCGACGCCAAGGCCAAGGCTCTGAAGGCCGAGGGCAAGCCCGTCATCTCGTATGCCGCCGGCGAGCCCGACTTCGCGACGCCGCAGTTCATCGTGGATGCCGCGGCCGAGGCCCTGGCCGACCCCGCGAGCTACCGCTACACGCCGGCGGCCGGCCTTCCGGCGCTGCGCGAGGCGATCGCCGCGAAGACGCTGCGCGACTCCGGGCTCGAGGTCTCGCCCAGTCAGATCATCGTGACCAACGGCGGCAAGCAGTCGGTCTATCAGGCGTTCCAGGCCGTCGTGAACCCCGGCGACGAGGTGCTGCTGCCCGCGCCGTACTGGACCACGTACCCCGAGGCGATCCGCCTCGCCGACGGCACGCCCGTCGAGGTCTTCGCCGGCGCCGACCAGGACTACAAGGTCACGGTCGAGCAGCTCGAGGCCGCGCGCACCGAGCGCACCACCGCGCTCGTGTTCGTCTCCCCGTCGAACCCCACCGGGTCCGTCTACACCGCGGAGGAGACGAAGGCGATCGGCGAATGGGCCGTCGAGCACGGCATCTGGATCGTCTCCGACGAGATCTACCAGAACCTCACGTACGAGGGCGTCAAGGCCACCTCGATCGTCGAGGCCGTGCCCGAGGCCGCGAACCAGACCATCCTCGTCAACGGCGTGGCCAAGACCTACGCCATGACCGGCTGGCGCGTGGGCTGGATGGTCGGCCCCGCCGACGCCATCAAGATCGCGGGCAACCTGCAGTCGCACCTGTCGAGCAACGTGAACAACGTCGCCCAGAAGGCCGCGATCGCCGCCCTCAACGGCCCGCAGACCGAGGCCGAGAAGATGCGCGAGGCGTTCGACCGCCGCCGTCAGCTCATCGTCTCGGAGCTGTCGAAGATCGACGGTCTCATCGTGCCGAACCCCCTCGGCGCGTTCTACGTGTACCCCGACGTGCAGGGCCTCCTCGGCCGCACGTGGGGCGGCGTGACGCCGACCACCTCCCTCGAGCTCGCCGACCTCATCCTCGAGCAGGCCGAGGTCGCCGTCGTCCCCGGCGAGGCGTTCGGCCCGTCGGGCTACATCCGCATGTCGTACGCCCTGGGCGACGACCAGCTCCTCGAGGGCGTGCAGCGCCTCCAGCGCCTGTTCTCCTGAGCCGGCGGGGTCTTCCCCGGCAACGCGACGCCCCTCCGGTCCACGTGGACCGGAGGGGCGTCGTCGTTCAGCGGGTCGGGATGCCGGGCCGCTCAGTCCTCGGGGTGGTATCCGATGAGCCAGCGGATGCCGTAGCGGTCGACGAGCGTGCCGTCCCAGTCGCCCCACGGGCGCTTCTGCAGCGCATCGATGACGCGTCCGCCGGCGGCGAGCTCGTCGTACCAGCGCGTCAGCGTGACGGCATCCGCGGTGCCGAGCAGCGACAGGAACATGCCGCCCATCTGCACCGCGTCGTCATCGGCCCCCGCGTCGGCTCCGGCCAGTTCGACGAGACCGGAGAGCTGACCGTGAGCGACGGCGTCGGGCGGGCCGTCGTGGCGCCCCGCCGTCGCGTAGTCGAACATCTGCAGCTCGCCGCCGAATACCGCCTGATAGTGGGCCAGCGCCTCCGCCGCGTTGCCGGGGAACAGGAGGTAGGGAATCAGTCCGCTCATCCCGCGAGTGTACGTCGACGCACCGACGCTCGTCAGAGCTCGACGCCGACGAGCACCGGCTCAGGCTGCAGCACGAGACCGAACTCGGAGTGCACGCGGCTCTGGATGAAGCGGGCGAGCTCCGAGACCTCAGCGGCGGTCGCCCCACCGCGGTTGGTGAGGGCGAGGGCGTGCTTGGTCGACACGGACGCCCGCGACCGCGGCAGCTTGAATCCCTTGCGGATGCCGGCCTGCTCGATCAGCCACGCGGCGCTCACCTTGACCTCCGCGCGCTCCGGCTTCGACGGCGGGACCAGCCCGTCGTAGGAGGCCAGCGGGATCACGGTCACGGCGTCGAGGTCGGGCGAGACGGGCCAGCGAGGGCACTCCGGCGGGAGCGCACGGGCGACGCTCTCCGGCACGATCGCGTTCTGGAAGAAGGAGCCGACTCCGTGCGTGTCGGGGTCGTCCTCGTCGAGCAGCATGCCCTTCGAGGCGCGGGTCGCGAGGATGCGCTCGCGCACCCAGCGCAACGGCACCGGCTCGTCGCCCTCGAGCGCGAGCGCCCGACGCAGCTGCTCGCCCCGCACGACGCGCTCCCCCGCCAGGAGCAGGTCGACCGTGATCGAGAGGATGACCGCCCTGCGGTGGGGTTCGCTGCCGTAGTGGTGCTTGAACACCGAGGTGCGGAATCCGAGGCCGAGCTCGGAGGCCGGGACCGTGAGGATCTCGTCGGCGTGCTCGTCGAGCAGCTCCACCTCGACCAGCGTCTCCTGCACCTCCTGGCCGTACGCCCCGATGTTCTGCACGGGGGCGGCGCCGACGGTGCCGGGGATGCCGCTCATGGCCTCCAGCCCCGCGTAGCCGCGCTCGACCGCGTAGGCGACGAGGTCGTCCCACGCATGACCGGCCTGGGCGCGGAGGCGGATGCGCCCGGCGTGCGGCGACGGGAGCTCCTCGATGCCCTGCGTGAGGATGCGGATGACCGTGCCCTCGAACGGCGCGTCTCCGACGAAGAGGTTCGACCCGCCTCCGAGGACGAACCAGTCGTCTCCTCGGGACCATACGTCGCGGAGCGCCTCGACGAGTTCGTCGGCTGTCGACGCCTCCAGCATCCGCTCCGGGGCGGCGCCCGTGTGCAGCGTGGTGAGGGCGGACAGGCGGATCGGCTCGACCTCGCGCATCAGATCGCGACGCGCAGCTGCGCCTTGACCAGCACGGTCGTCTCGCCGAACGTGACCTTCAGGTCGATGCGCGCGGCCTCGTCGTCGACAGCGCCGACCGTGGCCAGCACGTGCACATCGGCGCCGTCCTGCGGGTCGACGACGACGGGCTTCGTGAAGCGCACGCCGTAGTCGAGGATGCGCGCAGCGGGGTCGAGGGCGGCGACCACGACGGAGGAGGCCACACCCATCGTGAGCATGCCGTGCGCGAGCACTCCGGGGAGGCCGACGGCCGCGGCGACGTCGTCGCGGTAGTGGATGGGGTTGAAGTCCCCTGACGCTCCGGCGTACCGCACGAGCGACTCGCGGGTCAGGTGCACGGTGCGCTCGGCGATCACGTCTCCGACGGTGAACGACATCACTCGGCTCCTTCTTCCGACCCCACGAGCAGCATGCTGGTGGCGGTCACGACGTGGGCGCCATCGGCATCCGTGATCTCGGCCTCGCTCGTGATCATGGCGTTGCCGCCCATCATGCGGATGCCGGTCACGCGCAGCTGGCCCGTGAGCTCGTCTCCGGCCACGATCGGACGCGAGTAGGTGAAGCGCTGCTCGGCGTGGATCGTGCGGGCGAGCACGATGCCGGAGTCGGTCTGGTTCAGCAGCTGCTGCAGCGTGTGATCCTGCACGACCATCGCGAAGGTCGGCGGCGCGACGACGTCGGCGAAGCCCGCGGCGCGCGCGGCCTCGACATCGGTGTGCTGCGGAGCATCCGCGAAGACGGCGCGCGCGAACTCGCGGATCTTCTCACGGCCGACGAGGTACGGGGTGGTCGGCGGGAAGTCCCGTCCGACGAGTTCTTGATTCACTGCCACCCTTCGATCCTACTTCTCGGGGGTGCTCAGCTCTTCTTGCGACCCCGGATCGCCTTGAGCGCCATCTGCGCTGCGATGACGACGAGGTAGGCGGCGAACAGGATGTTGGCCGTCAGCGGGTCGATCAGGGTCGCCAGCCAGGCGCCGAGCGCGGTCGTCGTGCAGGCCGAGACGCCGACCAGGCCCGCCGCGACGAGGTCGACGTTGCGGTTGCGGAGATTGCCGATCGTCCCGGAGATCGCGGTGGGGATCATCATCAGCAGCGAGGTGCCCTTGGCCACGAGGTCGCTGGTGCCGAAGGCGATCATCATCGCCGGCACCACGATCACCCCGCCGCCGACGCCGATGAGGCCGGCGATGATGCCGGTCGCGACGCCGAGGGCGACGAGCGAGACGCCGCTGAGCCAGTTCAGGTCGAAGACGGCATCCCTGGAGGGGATCACGAGGAACAGCGTCACGATCACGACGATGAGGAAGGAGACGAAGGCCCACCGCAGCACCGTCTGCGAGATCTTCGGGAGCAGCCTCGTGCCGATCTGCGCGCCGACGACGGATCCGGCCGCGAGGATGATCGCGGGGATCCAGGCCACCGAGTCGTGCACGGCATAGGAGATGACGCCGACGGTCGCTGTCGGGATGATGGCGGCCAGGGACGTCCCCGCGGCGAGCCGCTGGTTGAAGTGCAGCAGCAGCACGAGCAGGGGCACGATCACGGTGCCGCCGCCGACGCCGAAGAGGCCGGAGAGGAGCCCGGCGACGAGGCCGATGCCGATGAAGGATGCGTAGGCGCGAGGCCCTCGGTTCGGGGCCAGGACGTCGTTCACCGTTCCAGCCTACTCTCGGGCCCTGCTCCGTCCGACGCCGTCCCTGCGGCGGACGGACGCCGCGCCCCTCACTCGCATCGCGCATCGACGAGGGAGGGACGCGGCATCCTGAGCGGTCAGATCTCCGAATCCGCTCTGACCGGCACGGCGATCGACTCCGTGAGCGCCTGCTCATAGCGCTGCTGCCGACGCCGCAGCCACAGCCCGCCGATGATCAGCAGCGCCAGCACGCCGTACGCGATCGCCGCGAAGGGCTGCGCGACGAGCGTCGTGAGATCGCCCTGGCTCAGCTGCAGCGCCTTGCGCAGCTGCTCCTCTCCCATCGGACCCAGGATCATGCCGACGACGAGCGGGGCGACCGGGTAGCCGAAGCGCCGCATGAAGTAGCCGAGCACGCCCACCACGAGCAGGATGAGGATGTCGACGGGCGAGTAGTGCAGCGCGTACGCCCCGAACACGGCGAACAGCAGGATGCCGGCGTAGAGGTACGGCCGCGGGATCTGCAGCAGCTTCACCCACATGCCCACGAGCGGCAGGTTCAGCACGATCAGGATCACGTTGCCGATGTACAGGCTCGCGATCAGCGCCCACACCAGGCTCGACTGGCTCTGGAACAGCAGCGGACCCGGCTGGAGCCCGTAGGACTGGAAGGCGGTGAGGATGATGGCCGCGGTCGCCGTCGTCGGCAGCCCCAGCGTCAGCAGCGGCACGAGCACACCCGCGGCCGCCGCGTTGTTCGCCGACTCCGGTCCCGCGACGCCCTCGATCGCACCCCGGCCGAATTCGTTCCTGTGCCGCGAGAGCTTGCGCTCGGTCGCGTACGACAGGAAGGTCGCGACGTCCGCGCCGCCGGCGGGGATCGTGCCGATCGGGAACCCGATGGCCGTGCCGCGCAGCCACGGCTTCCACGACCGGCGCCAGTCCTCCTTGGTCATCCAGCTGCGCCATCCTCTGGCGACGGGGATGACCTCCACGCCGCCGTGCCGCAGCCGCGCCGCGATGTACAGCGTCTCCCCCACCGCGAACAGCCCGACCGCGACGAGCACGATGTCGACGCCGTCCGACAGCGGCAGCAGCCCCAGCGTGTAGCGCTGCTGTCCGGAGAGCAGATCGGTGCCGACGAGTCCGAGGAACAGGCCGACGCCGAGCGACAGCATCCCGCGCGAGATCGAGCTGCCGATCAGCGCGCCGACCGTCACGAACGCGATCACGATGAGCGCGACGTAGTCGGACGGCCCGAGGTTCACGGCGAACTGCGCGAGCACCGGGGCCAGCAGGGTGAGCCCGACCGTCGCCAGCGTGCCGGCGACGAAGGACCCGAGTGCGGCCGTGGCGAGCGCGGCAGCCCCTCGCCCGAGCTTGGCCATCTTGTTGCCCTCGATCGCCGTGACGATCGAGGCCGACTCCCCCGGGGTGTTGAGCAGGATGCTCGTCGTCGACCCTCCGTACATGCCGCCGTAGTAGATGCCGGCGAACGTGATCAGCGCGGCGGCGGGGTCGAGGGTGTACGTGAGCGGCAGCAGCAGCGCGACCGTCATGGCCGGACCGATGCCGGGCAGGACGCCGACGGCGGTGCCGATGAACACGCCGAAGAAGGCGAAGACGAGGTACTGGGGCTGCAACGCGGTCGCGAACCCCTCCATGAGCAGGGACCAGCTGTCCATCAGAACATCCTTCCGAGCCAGCCGAGCGCGGGGCCCCACGGCAGCGAGAGCCCGAGGAGTCCGCCGAACACGATCTGCACGACGAGCGCGAGGAGGATGCCGACGAGGAACGCCATCCACCACTTCTTCGCCCCGAGAGACCACGCGACGCCGCCGAACAGGACGGCGGCGGCCGGAGCCCAGCCCAGCGGTTCGATCAGCAGCAGGTGTGCCACGATCAGGCCGGCGAGCTTCGCGAGGGTGAGCCAGTCGGTCGGGAGGCTGGTGTCGATGTCCTCGCCCTCCTCGGCGGCGCCCCGCTTGCCGCGGAGCACGCCGACGAGCACCGCGACGGCCGAGGCCAGCAGGATCGCCGACACGAAGATCGGGAAGACCCTCGGGCCCACGGTCGCACCGAGGGGCACGTGGATGGCGAAGACGCCGGCGACGGCGAACACGCCGAGTCCGACCATGAGCACGGCGAACACCAGCTCGCCGACGGGGAGCGACGACGACGACCGTGCGGACGGGCTCTCGCCCGCCCGCACGGCGTCCCCTCCCGTCCCCAGAGAACCGGAGGGGGTCATGTCACTGCACCAGCCCGATGTTCTTCAGCGTCGCGGTGACCTCCGTGATGTTGCCGGTGAGGAAGTCGTCGAACTCGGCGCCAGTGAGGAAGGCGTCGGCCCAGCCCCTCGTCTCCAGCTCATCCGTCCACGCCTGCGAGTCGTGCAGCTCGGTGACGATGCGCACGAGCTCGTCCCTGTCGCCGTCGGAGATGCCTCCGGGGGCGATCACGCCGCGCCAGTTCGTGAGCACGACGTCGTAGCCGGCATCCGTGACGGTCGGCACGTCGGGAAGCTGCTCGACCGGCTCCTCCGACGACACGGCGAGCGCCTTCATGGTGCCTGCGTCGATGTGCTGCAGGAACTCGCCGACACCGGAGATGCCCGCGGAGACCTTGCCGCCGAGGATCAGCGAGGTCGCCTCGCCGCCGCCGGAGTTGGGCGTGTAGTTGAGCTTCTGCGCGATCTCGGAGCCGTCGAGCCCCGCTTCTTCGAGCATGAGCCCCGCGAGGATGTGGTCCGCGCCGCCGGCCGAGCCGCCGGTGATGGTCACGGCCTGCCCGTTGTCGACGACGTCCTCCACGAGGTCCTCGAGGGTGTCGTACTTCGAGTCCGCCGGCACGACGACGACCAGCGGCTCGTCGGTGAGGCGGGCGATCGGGGTCATGTCCTCGATGCGGACTGCGGAGGAGTTGGTCTCCACCGCGCCGACCATGACGAGCCCCATGACCATCAGGGTGTTCGCGTCCTTCTCGTTCGCGAGCTGGGCGAGACCGACCGTGCCGCCGGCGCCGCCGACGTTGGTGACGGGCGCGGAGCTCACGACCTTCTCCTCCGTGAGCAGCTGCGACAGGGCGCGTCCTGTCTGGTCCCACCCTCCGCCGGGGTCGGCGGGGACGACGATGTTCAGGTCGCTGATCGTCGAGGCCTCGTCTGCTCCGGCGTCGTCCGATCCGGTTCCCGTCGAGCCGCCACCTCCGGCGCACGAGGTGAGGGCCAGGGTGGCTGCGGCGGCCAGGGCCGTCAGGGTGCCGATACGGGTCTTCTTCATCTTCGCTCCTCCTTGAGCGTCGGGTGCTGTCCGTCCACCTTCGAAGGACGGATGCCGCCGCTCAAGCTTCGGAAACCATTGGTCGCGGTTCTGAAACTATTGGTCGCGAGCGGCGCCTCCCCCGTGTCGCCCCGCACGCGGGCAGCGAGGAGAATGGTCCGGTGGCCTCGAAGATGACGCTCCGGATGCAGCTGCTCGCGCTGCAGGCGCTGATCGTGTTCCTGGTGACCCTTGCCACGGGCATCATCGCGGGGGCGTTCCAGGAGAACGCGCTGCGGGAGTCGTACAAGGACAGGATGCAGGCCGTCGCCCAGTCCGTCGCGCAGCTGCCCACCGTGCTCGACGCCTTCGACGACGAGGACCCGTCGGCGACCATCCAGCCGGTCGCGGAGGTGATCCGAAAGGCTTCCGACCTCGCGTACATCGTCGTGGCCAATGCGGAGGGCATCCGGTACTCCCACCCGCATCCCGACCTGATCGGAGAGCCCGTCTCGACCGATCCGTCGATCCCCCTCTCCGGCAAGATCTACGTCGGGACGCAGACCGGGACCCTCGGCCCGTCCTGGCGGGTGAAGGTGCCGATCCGCGACGACGACGGCGAGGTCATCGGCACGGTGTCGGTCGGCATCCTGGAGGAGGATCTGAGCGCCGACTTCCTCGGCGGGCTGGCATGGCTGATCTCCGCGATGCTCGCGGCGGCCGTGCTCGGCGTCTTCGGCTCGGCGTGGGTGACGTCCGTCATCCGCCGGCGCATCTACCGTCTGGAGCCCCACCAGATCGCGGCGCTCGTGAAGAACCAGGAGACGACGCTGCACCGGCTCAGCGAAGGGGTCGTCTCGGTGAACGGCGCCGGACGCATCACCCTGGCCAACGATGCCGCCGCACGGTTCCTCGGGAGGGATGCCGAAGAGCTCGACGGCGCCGACGCCGCGGAGATGCTCGGGGACGAGCTGTACACGGTGCTGCGCGAGGGAGAGGCGACGGGTCGGCCGGTGATCGTGGGCTCGCACGTGCTCGTCGCCCGCAGCACGGGCGGTGAGGTCGACGGCGCCGGCGTCGAGGCGACGCTGCTGCTGCGCGACCACACCGAGCTGCACGATGTCGTGCGCCGCGTGGAGGCCGCCGACGCCATCATCGCCTTCCGTCAGCGCTTCGGCCTGCCCAAGGGCCTGAGCGCCGAGACGCTCGATCGCGTCGCGGGCGCCCTGGGATCACGGGTCGACGCGTCGGCGAGCGAGATCGGCGAAGCCCTGCAGATCTCCCGCGTCAGCGCGCGACGGTACCTGGAGCATCTCGCGAGCTCCGGCAGGGCGGTCAGGGCGCTCGACTACTCGACGAAGGGGCGTCCGAGCACGCGGTATCGGACCATCGAGAACAACTGACCCCTGGGACTCGGTCCCGTAATGTGCGACACTGGATCGCATCAGACGGCGCCACCGGCAGACCCGGATCGAAGGAGATCTCATGGTTCGCAGTACCTACCCCGATGTCGAGATCCCCGAGGTCTCGATCTACGACTTCCTCTTCGGGGGCCTCGACGAGTCTCGGCTGGACGCGGTCGCGCTCGTCGACGGGGTGAGCGGAGCGACGACGACGTACCGTCAGCTCGTCGGTCAGATCGACCTATTCGCCGGCGCCCTCGCCGCCCGCGGGGTCGGGGTCGGCACCGTCGTCGGCGTGCTGTGCCCGAACGTCCCCGCCTTCGCGACGGTGTTCCACGGCATCCTGCGCGCCGGAGCCACCGCGACGACCATCAACTCCCTCTACACGGCCGACGAGATCGCGAATCAGCTGACGGATGCCGGTGCCACCTGGCTCGTCACGGTATCGCCCCTGCTGCCCGGCGCCCAGGCGGCCGCGGAGAAGCTGGGCATCGACGCCGACCATGTGATCGTGCTCGACGGCGCCGACGGCCACCCCTCGCTGCCCGCCCTCCTCGGCGAAGGGCATCCGGCCCCCGAGGTGTCGTTCGACCCCGCGACGCACCTCGCGGTGCTCCCCTACTCGTCCGGCACCACAGGTCGACCCAAGGGCGTCATGCTCACGCACCGCAACCTCGTCGCCAACGTGTCGCAGTGCCAGCCCGTTCTCGGCGTCGACGAGACCGACCGTGTGCTCGCGGTGCTGCCCTTCTTCCACATCTACGGCATGACCGTGCTGCTCAACTTCGCGCTGCATCAGCGCGCCGGACTCGTGACGATGCCCCGGTTCGACCTCGCCGAGTTCCTGCGCATCATCGCCGAGCACCGCACGACCTGGGTGTTCGTGGCCCCGCCCATCGCGGTGGCTCTGGCCAAGCATCCGATCGTCGACCAGTACGACCTGTCCTCGATCAAGGTGGTGTTCTCGGGAGCGGCTCCGCTCGACGGCGCTCTCGCCTCCGCGGTCGCCTCCCGACTGGGCTGCACGGTCACGCAGGGCTACGGCATGACGGAGACCAGCCCCGCCGTGAACCTCATCTCGGAGACGCGAGACGACATCGACCGCTCCAGCATCGGTCCGCTCGTGCCCAACACCGAGGCCCGGCTGGTCGACCCGGAGTCCGGCGCCGACGTCGAAGTCCCCGCCGAGGGCGTGAGCGAACCGGGTGAGCTGTGGGTCCGCGGGCCGCAGGTCATGGTCGGCTACCTGAACCGCCCGGACGCGACCGCCGAGATGCTGGATGCCGACGGCTGGCTGCACACCGGAGACGTCGCGACCGTGACGCACGACGGCATTTACCGGATCGTCGACCGCCTCAAGGAGCTCATCAAGTACAAGGGCTATCAGGTCGCCCCCGCCGTGCTCGAGGCCGTGCTGCTGGAGCATCCGTCCATCGCCGACGCCGCCGTCATCGGCGCGTTCGACGAAGACGGCCAGGAGGTGCCGAAGGCGTTCGTCGTCGTGCAGCCGGGCGCGGAGCTGGATGCGGATGCCGTCATGGCCCATGTCGCCTCCCACGTCGCCCCGCACGAGAAGGTGCGCCAGGTGGAGTTCATCGACGTCATCCCGAAGTCCGCGTCCGGCAAGATCCTCCGGAAGGACCTCCGCATCCGCACCTGAGACGGGTCCCCCAGGCCCGGTCCCCACGCTCCCCTCGCTGATTCCGTCGATCCCCAGTCTCCATACGGCGGATCCGCGAGGGGAGCAGTTCCCCCGGGAACACGAAGAAGCCCGCCGCCCCGGAAGGGGACGGCGGGCTTCTTTCAGCAAGCGGGTGCTTACTCGGACTTCTCCTCGACGGCGTCCGCGGCAGCAGCCTCGGCGGCCTCGCCCTCGGCCTGCGACTCGGCGCCTGCCTCGGCGGCCTCGTCGACGACGGGAGCCTCCTCGACGGGAGCCTCCTCGACGACCTCGGCCGGCTTCTCAGCCTTCGCGGCAGCCTTCTTCGTCGACTTCGCCTTGGGGGTGACGGGCTCGAGGACGAGCTCGATCACGGCCATGGGAGCGTTGTCGCCCTTGCGGTTGCCGATCTTCGTGATGCGGGTGTAGCCACCCTCACGGTCGGCGACCAGCGGCGCGATCTCGTTGAAGAGGATGTGCGCGGCGTCCTTGTTGGAACGCAGCACCGTGAGCGCACGACGGCGCGCGTGCAGGTCGCCGCGCTTGCCGAGCGTCACGAGACGCTCCGCGAGCGGACGCAGGCGCTTCGCCTTGGTCTCGGTCGTGGTGATCGACTTGTGGGTGAAGAGCTGGGCCGCGAGGTTGGCAAGCAGCAGGCGCTCGTGTGCGGGGCCGCCTCCGAGGCGGGGACCCTTGGTGGGCTTGGGCATATCTAACTCCTGGTCAGGAAAGGTCGGGTCAGCTGGCCTCTGCCAGATGACAATCCGGGTGGGTCAGAAGGACTCGTCTTCGCTGCCGCCGTAGAAGTGGGCGCCGTCGAAACCGGGCACCGAATCCTTGAGCGACAGACCGAGCGAGATGAGCTTGTCGCGCACCTCGTCGACCGACTTCTGGCCGAAATTGCGGATGTTCATGAGCTGCGTCTCCGACAGGGCGACGAGCTCGGAAACAGTGTTGATGCCCTCACGCTTCAGGCAGTTGTACGAGCGCACGGACAGGTCGAGGTCCTCGATCGGCATGGACAGCTCGCTGGAGTTCACAGCCTCCACCGGCGCCGGGCCGATCTCGATGCCCTCGGCCTCGACGTTCAGCTCGCGGGCGAGGCCGAACAGCTCGGTGAGCGTCTTCGCAGCCGAAGCGACGGCGTCGCGGGGGCTGATCGCCGACTTGGTCTCGACGTCGAGGACGAGCTTGTCGAAGTCGGTGCGCTCACCCGCACGGGTGGCGTCGACGCGGTAGCTGACCTTGAGGACCGGCGAGTAGATCGAGTCGATCGGGATCTGACCGGCCTCTGCGTACTCGTTGCGGTTCTGCGTCGCCGAGACGTAGCCGCGGCCGCGCTCGATGGTGAGCTCCAGCTCGAACTTCGCCGTGTCGTTCAGCGTCGCGATGACGAGCTCGGGGTTGTGCACCTCGACACCGGCCGGAGCCGAGATGTCGGCGGCGGTCACTTCGCCCGCACCGGTCTTGCGCAGGTACGCCGTGATCGGCTCGTCGCGCTCGGACGAGACGACGAGCTGCTTGATGTTGAGGATGATCTCGGTGACATCCTCCTTCACGCCGGGGATGGTGCTGAACTCGTGCAGCACGCCGTCGATGCGAACGCTGGTGACCGCGGCGCCGGGGATCGACGACAGCAGGCTGCGACGCAGCGCGTTGCCGATCGTGTATCCGAAGCCGGGCTCCAGAGGCTCGATGATGAACCGGCTCCGGTTCTCGACGATCTTTTCCTCGGTCAGTGTGGGACGCTGTGCAATAAGCACTCTGTGTTCCTTTCGATCACATGCCCGCTATATGACATGTGGTGTGGTGAGGTCTTGAGTTGTGGAAGTCATGCCCGCACGCGGGCATGCGAGGGATGCCGTGGCACCCCTCGCATGAGCCGGATCAGACGCGGCGACGCTTCGGCGGGCGGCAGCCGTTGTGCGCCTGCGGGGTGACGTCCGAGATCGAGCCGACCTCGAGGCCAGCGGCCTGGAGCGAGCGGATCGCGGTCTCGCGGCCGGAGCCCGGACCCTTCACGAGGACGTCGACCTTCTTGACACCGTGCTCCGCAGCCTGACGGGCAGCGGACTCGGCAGCCATACCGGCGGCGTACGGGGTCGACTTGCGGGAGCCCTTGAAGCCCACGCCACCCGACGACGCCCACGCGATGACAGCGCCGGACGGGTCGGTGATCGAGACGATCGTGTTGTTGAACGTCGACTTGATGTGGGCCTGGCCCAGCGCGATGTTCTTCTTTTCCTTGCGGCGCGGCTTGCGCGCGGCGGCCTTGGGTGCAGCCATGAAAATGTTCTCCTAGTCCCTGGGGCCGCGCTTAGCGGGCCTTCTTCTTGCCTGCGACGGTGCGCTTCGGGCCCTTGCGGGTACGGGCGTTGGTCTTGGTGCGCTGACCACGGACCGGGAGACCACGACGGTGGCGGATGCCCTCGTAGGAGCCGATCTCGACCTTGCGGCGGATGTCTGCTGCAACCTCGCGGCGCAGGTCACCCTCCACCTTGTAGTTGCCTTCGATGTAGTCGCGGAGGGCGATCAGCTGGTCGTCGCTGAGGTCCTTCACGCGGATGCTCTCGTCGATCTCCGTAGCCTTGAGGATCTCGACCGAGCGGGTACGGCCGACGCCGTAGATGTAGGTAAGGGCGATCACCACGCGCTTGTCGCGCGGGATGTCAACGCCGGCAAGACGTGCCATGCGGTTCTCCTGGGTTTTGTGGAGGTGTGGAACAGGATCGGTGCCCGGGCCTCCGCCCCGAGGTGTCCCCCACCGGAGTGGGATCTGATCCTGCCTGCTAGTCGCGGTCGGTGAGCGAGCGAAGAGAGACGAGACGCCTCATCGCTCGCGCGACCTGTATTGAGTTGTGTGTCAGATCTCTAGGGATCAGCCCTGGCGCTGCTTGTGGCGCGGGTTGCTCTTGCAGATCACCATGACGCGGCCGTGGCGGCGGATCACCTTGCAGTGATCGCAGATGGGCTTGACGCTGGGGTTGACCTTCATGATTTTTCCTGTTCGCTGTCTTCACCGGGCAGGCACGATGCCTGGGGTGTTACTTCTCGACCGATCAGCGGTAGCGGTAGACGATGCGCCCGCGCGTGAGGTCGTAGGGGCTGAGCTCCACGACCACGCGGTCCTCGGGGATGATGCGGATGTAGTTCTGCCGCATCTTGCCTGAGATCGTTGCCAGAACCTTGTGTCCGTTGGTGAGCTCAACGCGGAACATCGCGTTGGGCAGCGCCTCGGACACGACGCCCTCGATCTCGATGACACCGTCTTTCTTAGCCATAGCCTCGCTGACGCTTCTGCAGACCGGTCGATCTGCGGTGGGTGATTTGGATTGCGGTGCTGCACCGATTCAGACACGCCGAATCAAGGCGCAAGGCACCAAAGATCTATGGTATCCGACGGCGGGGGTTCCGGCAAGCTGGCGCCCCCGCCGCCGATGCGTCACTCCGCGACGCGCCGAGCGCGTGCGGCGAGGAAGAGGACGACACCGCCGAGGAGCACCACCGCGCCTCCCCCGATCAGCCAGGTCGACGCCTGGCCGCCGGTGGTCGCGAGCGCTCCGTCGTGAGCGCCTCTCGCATCGCCGTTCGCTGCCGCCGTGGCCGAGGCCGCGGCGCTGGCAGCCGCGTTCGCGTCGGCAGCGGCGCTCGCGCCCGCAGACGCCCCGTCCGCCCCGGCGTCGGCGTGCACGCCGTTCGCATCGGCGCCCGCATCCGCACCGTTCGCATCCGCACCGTTCGCATCCGCACCATTCGCATCCGCACCGGCATCCGCGTCCGCACCGGCATCCGCGTCCACACCGGGATCGGGGTCATCACCGCATGTCCCCGACCAGGGGTAGGCGTGCATCTCGTTGCCGCCGCCGCTGGCGAGGAGGTCGCCGCCGACGTACATGCGCCCGTTGGTGTTGGCGATCACCTCCGCGTCGGCGTGGGGAGCCAGGAACGATCCGGGGATCTGCGTGGATCCCCCGATCGTCGCCGTCGTCGCGTCCTCGAGGTTCCAGAGGATGGATGCGGCGATGTCGCCGTCTCCTGGCGACGTCATCGCGATGCCGAACGGCGCCCGCAGGTCGTTGTAGTCGTACGCGTTGGCCTTCAGGCTGACGGCGCCGCCGCTCACGTTCACCACGATCGGCGCGTGCGGACGGATGTTGCGGAAGTAGATCGCGTTCGCGGATCCGAGCTGCTCCGCGGTGACGTCGAACACCTGCAGCTCGTCGGCGCCGGTGCCCCTGAGCTCCATGTCGACCCAGCCGGCCCCCTGCACGGTGACGACGCCGTTGGCGGTCTCGTCGCTCAGTGCGGAGGACCACCCCTCGACACGGCTCTGGAAGGAGCCGTGGGGGTCCAGCGCCACCGGGGCGGTCAGTCCCGTCTCCAGGGATGCTCCGCTGTTCTGGATGCTGCCAGGAGCCGCAGAGCCGCCGATCCTGACGGCTCCACCGGGGTTCGACGTGTCGCCGACGTGCAGGACGGCGCCGTCGGCCGCCGTCACGTCTCCGCCGACCTGGAGCTGGGTCTCTCCCGGCGCGGGGCGGATGTCGGATCCGATCGCGATGCCGACGATGAAGCTGCGGTCGATGTGCATGTCACCGCCGACCACGACCAGCCCTTCGGCCTCGGCCGATCCGGTCACGGTGAGATCGCCGCCGACGTAGGTGTTGATGCCCGTATCATGCACCTGCGGCTGCCACGGAGCGCTCCCGTCGATCCACGGGAACCCGCCGTCCGGCGTGCACATCCCCAGCGGTGCTCCGATGCCTCCAGGCAGCGGAGCGGCGAACGCCGCGGGGGCGGCGCCTCCGGCGATCATCGCGATTCCCACGGCGGCAACGGCGGCCGCTCCTCCAGCGCGCTTCGGGCGCGCGAAATTGCTCTTCATCATGTCTCCCTCCCCGGTTCATGATGGACTTTTGTTACCTTAGCTAACTAATCTGAGCGGCGCCTGGGCGGAGCCGCTCCTGCACACGACGAAGCGGGCCCGCGATAACTCGCGGGCCCGCTTCGGGACGTGTGCGTTCAGGCGTCGGAGCGCCCGGACGACGGTCAGCTGATCAGGTCGGTGAACGTCTTCATGTCCGCGGCATCCTGGAGGTTGAGGCGCTTGCCGTTGACCTCGACGGTCGGCGTCCCCTTGATGTCGTGCGCCTGGGCCTGGGCGGCGCCGAACTTGCGGTAGGTCTCGTCGGTGATGCACGAGGCAGCATCATCCGCGCCGACCTGCTTCGCGATGTCGACGAGCTGCTCGTTCGTGAGGCCGGTGCTGTTCTCCGCGGGCTGGTTCTCGAACAGCGCCTTGGCGAAGTCGAGGTACTTGTCGGGGTTCGACTCCGCCACGCAGACCGCGGCTCCTGCGGAGCGCGACGAGTACTCGGTGCCCTGCGAGTAGCGGTCCAGGATCGCGATGGGGTGGTACGAGAGCGTGATGCGCCCGTCGGCGGCTGCCGCCTCGAGGTCGGCGCCGAACTGGTCTTCGAAGCTCTTGCAGATCGGGCACTGGAAGTCCGCGAAGACCGCGATCTCATCCTTGCCCTCGCCGAACGAGATCGCGCCGGTCTTGGCGTCGAACGTCTGGTTGCTGGTGGGAGTCGCGCCAGGGCTGGTCGCCTGATTGTTCATGAACCACACGACGCCACCGAGCGCGATCAGCACGACGACCACGGCCGCGGACACGCCGACCGCGAACCAGTTGGTGTTCTTCTTCGCGACTGCCATTGCTTTCCGATCTGTCGAGGCCCACTGTCGTGAGTCCGCCTTGAAGTCCTCGGGCGCAGATGCGCCACACGACTCTATTCTGCCTGGAGAAACCTATGCGGCTGTTGTGACCGCGTCCGGGGCGCCTAGGCGATCGGCGTCGGCGTCACGCCGAAGGGAGCGAGACCCGCCGCTCCCCCGTCGGCTGCGGTGAGAACCCAGATGCCGCCGTCGTGCACGGCGACGCTGTGCTCCCAGTGCGAGCCGTCCGAGCCGTCGACGGTCGAGACGGTCCAGTCGTCGTCTTCGACGAAGGTCGCCTCTCCACCCGCGGTGACCATCGGCTCGATCGCGAGCACCAGGCCGGGCTTGATCTCGGCGCCGGGGTCGGGCGTCCGGTAGTTGAAGACGCTGGGCGCCTCGTGCATCTTCCGGCCGATGCCGTGGCCCACGTACTCGCGAAGGATGCCGTAGGTCTCTCCGGAGACGGCCGAAGGCCCCTGGTCTTCGATGAACCCCTGGATGGCCGCGCCGATGTCGCCGATGTGGGAGACCGACGCCATGGCGGCGATGCCCGCCCACATCGAGCCCTCGGTCACCCGGGACAGCTCGGTGCGGCGAGCGACGATCTCGGCATCCGCGTCGCCGGGCACGATGAACGTGCGCGCGCTGTCGCCGTTCCACCCCTGGTACTGCGCGCCGCCGTCGACCGAGACGATGTCTCCCGCCTCCAGCACGCGATCACCGGGGATGCCGTGCACGACCTCCTCGTTGACCGACACGCACAGCGTGTGGCGGTAGCCGCGGACGAGCTGGAAGTTCGACTCCGCACCGCGGTCCAGGATCGTCCTGTTCGCGGCGGTGTCGAGCTCGAGAGTCGTGACGCCCGGACGGATCAGCGGAGCGACGGCGTCGAGCGCCGCGGCCGTGATGAGCCCCGGCTCGACCATCGACCGCAGCTGCGCGGGGGTCTTGTAGATCGAGCGACGGAACATCTCAGACCGCGACGCGGAGGCCGCGGGCGTCGAGCGCCGCGAAGATGCGCTCGGTGATCTCGTCGAGCGAGCCCACGCCGTCGATCGTGTCCACGATGCCGCGAGGACCGTACACGGACAGGATCGGAGCGGTCTCGTGCTCGTAGATGTCCAGCCGGTGCGCGATGGCCTCGGGGGTGTCGTCGGTGCGGCCCTGCTCGGTCGCACGCAGCGCCAGACGCGAGATGCTCTCGTCGCGCGGCACGTCGAGCAGGATCACCGCGTCGAGGCTCTCGCCACGGCCCGCGAGGAACTCGTCGAGGTGCTCGACCTGATGCGTGTTGCGCGGGTATCCGTCGAGCAGGAACCCGGCGGCGGCGTCATCCTGCGCGAGTCGATCGCGGACGATCTCGCTGGTCAGCTCGTCGGGCACGAGGTCGCCGGCGTCGAGGATCGCTGTCACCTGCTGGCCCAGCTCGGTGCCGGCCTTGATGTTCGCGCGGAAGATGTCTCCGGTCGACACCACGGGGATGCCGAACGACTCGGCGATGCGCACACCCTGCGTGCCCTTGCCGGAGCCCTGAGGGCCGACGATCAGGAGACGAGCGGATGCGGTCATCGGAGGAGCCCTTCGTAGTGTCGCTGCTGCAGCTGCGCGTCGATCTGCTTGACCGTCTCGAGACCCACACCGACGATGATGAGGATCGAGGCGCCGCCGAACGGGAAGTTCTGGTTGGCGTTGACGACGGCGAGGGCGATGAGCGGGATGAGCGCGATCAGACCGAGGTAGATCGAGCCCGGCAGCGTGATGCGCGTGAGCACGTAGTCGAGGTACTCGGCGGTCGGACGCCCCGCGCGGATGCCGGGGATGAAGCCGCCGTACTTCTTCATGTTGTCGGCGACCTCGACCGGGTTGAACGTGATCGCGACGTAGAAGTAGGTGAAGCCGATGATCAGCAGGAAGTACACCAGCATGTAGATCGGGTGGTCGCCCTTGGTGAAGTTCGCCGTGATCCAGGTCACCCAGGCTGCGGGCGTCGAACCGTCCTGCGGAGTGTTGAACTGCGCGATCAGCGCAGGGATGTACAGCAGCGACGAGGCGAAGATCACGGGGATCACGCCGGCCATGTTCACCTTGATCGGGATGTACGTGTTCGTGCCGCCGTATGTGCGGCGCCCGACCATGCGCTTGGCGTACTGGACCGGGATGCGGCGCTGGGACTGCTCGACGAAGACGACGAGTCCCATCACGATCACACCGACGACGAGCACCATCAGGAAGATCTCGAAGCCCTTGGTCTCCCAGATGAGCGCCATCGCGCCGGGGAAGGTCGCGGCGATCGAGGTGAAGATGAGCAGCGACATGCCGTTGCCGATGCCGCGCTCGGTGACGAGCTCGGCGAACCACATGATGAGTCCGGTGCCTGCGGTCATCGCGACGATGATGAGCAGCTGCGCCCACCACACGTCGTTCGTCAGCAGGTTCTGGCATGCGGCGACGTCGGTGTTGCCGAAGAGCTGCCCGCTGCGCGCGACGGTGACCAGCGTGGTCGACTGCAGCAGCGCGAGAGCGATGGTGAGGTAGCGCGTGTACTGGGTCAGCTTGGACTGCCCTGCCTGACCCTCCTTGTGCAGCGCCTCGAAGTGCGGGATCACCACACGGAGCAGCTGCGTGATGATCGTCGCGGTGATGTACGGCATGACGCCGAGGGCGAAGATCGACAGCTGCAGCAGTGCACCGCCGGAGAAGAGATTGACGAGACCCAGAAGGCCTTCCGTACCGGAGTTCTGCGCGAGACACGCCTCGACGTTCGGGAAGTGCACGAACGGAGCGGGGATGTTGGACCCGAGCCGGTAGATGGCGACGATCGCCAGAGTGAAACCGATCTTCCGACGCAGGTCGGGCGTGCGGAAGATCCGCGCGATGGCGCTAAACAAGGACGTCCTCCTGAAAAGGTTGCCTATCCCTGAGGGATGGCTGAAAGACCAGGGTAACTCAAAAGAGGGGCCGGAGATTTCTCCGACCCCTCTCTTGCAGTGGTTACTTGACGGATCCGCCCGCAGCCACGATCTTCTGCTCGGCAGAACCCGAGACCTTGTCGACCGCGACGGTGAGCTTCACGGCGATGTCGCCGTTGCCCAGAACCTTGACCTTCTCGTTCTTGCGAACGGCACCCTTGGCGACCAGGTCGCTGACGGTGACGTCGCCACCGGCCGGGTACAGCTCCGCGAGCTTCTCCAGGTTCACGACCTGGTACTCCACGCGGAACGGGTTCTTGAACCCGCGCAGCTTCGGGGTGCGCATGTGCAGAGGCATCTGCCCACCCTCGAAGCCGACGCGAACGGTGTTGCGGGCCTTGGTGCCCTTGGTGCCGCGACCGGCCGTCTTGCCCTTGGAACCCTCACCGCGACCGACACGGGTCTTCGCGGTGTTGGATCCGGGGACCGGACGCAGGTGGTGCACCTTCAGGACGCCGGGGCGGGATGCCGGAGCATCCTTCTTCGGCGCAGCCTTCTTGGCGGCGGGCTTCTTCGCAGGAGCCTCGGCCTTGGCGTCGACCGCGGCCTTCGCCGGAGCCTTTGCCGCAGCGGGCTTCTTCGCGGCGGCAGCCTTGGGGGCCGCTGCCTTCTTCGGGGCCTTCTCAGCCTCGACGGCTTCGTTCTTCTCAGCCATTAGTCGATCTCCTCAACCTTCACGAGGTGGGCGACGGTCTTGACGTAGCCGCGCGTCTGCGCGTCGTCGGGGCGAACGGTGCTGTCACCGATGCGCTTCAGACCGAGGCTGCGCAGCGTGTCACGCTGGTTCTGCTTCTCGCTCACCTTGGACTTGATCTGCGTGACCTTGAGCCGGGCGGCCATCAGGCACCTACCTTCTGTGCGGCGATGGCCTCAGCCTCGGCGCGGACGAGACGCGCAGGTGCGACCTGGTCGAACTCGAGGCCACGACGCGCGGCGACCGCACGGGGCTCCTCGAGCTGCTTCAGGGCCGCGACCGTCGCGTGCACGATGTTGATCGTGTTCGACGAGCCGAGCGACTTCGACAGCACGTCGTGGATGCCGGCGCACTCGAGCACGGCGCGGACGGGACCACCGGCGATGACACCGGTACCGGCAGCGGCCGGACGAAGCAGGACCACACCGGCGGCCGCCTCACCCTGCACCGGGTGCGGGATGGTGCTGCCGACGCGCGGAACGCGGAAGAAGTTGCGCTTGGCCTCTTCGACGCCCTTCGAGATGGCCAGGGGCACCTCGCGAGCCTTGCCGTAGCCGACGCCGACCAGACCGTTGCCGTCGCCGACGACCACGAGAGCGGTGAAGCTGAAGCGACGACCACCCTTCACGACCTTCGACACGCGGTTGATCGTGACGACGCGCTCGAGGAACTGGTTGTCACCACGGTCGCGCGAGTTGCGGTCACGGCCACCCTGGTTGCGGTCACCACGGCCACCGCCGCGGCGGTTGTCGCGCTGAGACGGCTCTGCCTGCGTGGTGCCGGTGGCCGTCTCGGAAGTGGCAGCAGCCGCTTCGGTCACTTCGTTCTCCTTGTTGTCACTCACAGTGCCAGGCCCCCTTCGCGAGCGCCATCGGCGATGGCGGCGACACGACCGGCGTAGCGGTTGCCGCCACGGTCGAACACTGCCTCGGAAACGCCTGCGGCCTTCGCGCGCTCGGCGAGGAGCTCGCCGACCTTGCGGGCCTTGGCGGTCTTGTCACCCTCGAGCGTGCGCAGGTCGGTCTCGAGCGTCGAAGCCGACGCCACGGTGTGACCCTTGCTGTCGTCGACGAGCTGCACGAAGACGTGGCGAGCCGAACGGTTGACGACGAGACGCGGACGCGCCTCGGTGCCGACGACCTTCTTGCGAAGGCGGGCGTGACGACGCGCGCGGGCGTCAGACTTTGATTTGAGAGCCATGGTTACTTACCACTCTTTCCGGCCTTGCGACGCACGACCTCGCCCGCGTAGCGGACACCCTTGCCCTTGTACGGCTCAGGCTTGCGGATCTTGCGGATGTTCGCAGCTGCCTCGCCGACAGCCTGCTTGTCGATGCCGCTGACGGTGAGCTTGTTGGTGCCCTCCACCGTCAGGGTGATGCCGGCGGGCGGGTCGATGAGGACCGGGTGCGAGAAGCCGAGGGCGAACTCGACCGAGCTGCCCTTCTGAGCCACGCGGTAACCGGTTCCGACGACCTCGAGACCCTTGGTGTAGCCCTGGGTCACGCCGATGATGTTGTTGTTGATGAGCGTGCGGGTCAGGCCGTGAAGCGACCGCGACGCGCGCTCGTCGTCGGGACGAGTGACGAGAACCTGGTTCTCCTCGACCGCGACCTCGATGGGGCTGGCCACCGTCAGGGTGAGTTCACCCTTGGGGCCCTTCACCGCGACCTCACGGCCGTCGACCGAAACGGTCACGCCCGCGGGAACCTCGATGGGAAGTCGTCCAATACGCGACATTTCGGATTACCACACGTAGGCGAGAACTTCTCCGCCCACGCCCTTCTGCTCAGCCTGACGGTCGGTGAGAAGACCGGAGGAGGTGGACAGGATGGCCACGCCGAGGCCGCCGAGGACCTTGGGGAGCTCGGTGGACTTCGCGTACACGCGGAGGCCGGGCTTCGACACGCGCTTGATGCCCGCGATCGAACGCTCACGGTTGGGGCCGTACTTCAGCTGGAGGGTGAGATTCTTGCCGACGCGAGCGTCAGAGGTCTCCCAGCCGGCGATGTAGCCCTCCTGCTGGAGGATCTCGGCGATGTGCGTCTTGAGCTTGCTCGACGGCAGGGTCACGGAGTCGTGATGCGCCGAGTTCGCGTTGCGCAGACGGGTCAGCAGATCTGCGACCGGGTCTGTCATTGTCATTGTTGTTTTCCTTTGGTCATGAGGTTCCGGCTGCCGTTACACGACAGACGGCCTGCGATGAACACGCAATCTTCAATTGTACGGCATGCCGGGAGCCGGATGCTGCGGGTGAACACAGCATCCGGCTCTCACATGCCGGGCTTACGCCTGGGCGTCGTCCGACCGGAACGGGAAGCCGAGGTGACGGAGCAGTGCCCGGCCCTCGTCATCCGTCTTCGCGGTGGTGACGACGGTGATGTCGAAACCGCGAACCCGGTCGATCTTGTCCTGGTCGATCTCGTGGAACACGCTCTGCTCCTGGAGACCGAAGGTGTAGTTGCCGTTGCCGTCGAACTGCTTGGCCGACAGACCGCGGAAGTCGCGGATGCGGGGCAGTGCGAGCGAGACCAGGCGGTCCACGAACTCCCACGCGCGGTCACCACGGAGGGTGACGTGCGCGCCGATGGCCTGACCCTCACGCAGCTTGAACTGCGCGATGGACTTGCGGGCCTTCGTGACGATCGGCTTCTGGCCGGTGATCTTGGTGAGGTCGTCGACCGCACCATCGATCACCTTGCTGTCGCGAGCCGCCTCACCGACACCGGTGTTCACGACGACCTTGACCAGACCGGGGATCTGCATGACGTTCGAGTAGCCGAACTCGTCCTGCAGAGCCTTCTTGATCTCGGCGTTGTACTTCTGCTTCAGGCGCGGCTGGATCTTGCCAGCCGGCGCGGCAGTGGCGTTGCTCATCAGAGGTCCTTACCGCTCTTCTTCGCGTAACGCACGCGGACGGTGCGCTTGACGCCGTCCTTGGTCTGCTCCTCGACCCGGTGGCCGACCTTGGTCGGCTTCTTGGTCGAGGGGTCGACGACTGCGACGTTCGAGATGTGGATGGGAGCCTCGACAGTCTCGAGGCCGCCCGTCTTGGTGCCACGCTGCGTCTGGCCGACGCGGGTGTGCTTGGTGACGTAGTTCACGCCTTCGACGATGACGCGGTTCTGGCCGGACAGGATCTCGAGGACCTTGCCCTGCTTGCCGCGGTCGCCGCCCTTCTCCTGCTTGCGACCGCTGATGACCTGAACCAGGTCGCCCTTCTTGATCTTCGCCATGATTAGATGACCTCCGGCGCCAGCGACACGATCTTCATGAACTTCTTGTCACGAAGCTCACGACCGACCGGACCGAAGATGCGGGTGCCGCGGGGCTCCCCGTCGTTCTTCAGGATGACGGCGGCGTTCTCGTCGAACTTGATGTAGGAGCCGTCCGGACGACGGACCTCCTTCTTGGTGCGGACGATGACCGCCTTGACGACGTCGCCCTTCTTGACGTTCCCACCGGGGATCGCGTCCTTGACGGTCGCGACGATGGTGTCGCCCAGGCCGGCGTAACGACGCTTGGAGCCACCGAGCACGCGGATGGTGAGCAGCTCCTTGGCGCCGGTGTTGTCGGCGACCTTGAGTCGGGATTCCTGCTGAATCACTTGGCCTTCTCCAGAATCTCCACCAGACGCCAGCGCTTCGTGGCGCTCAGCGGGCGGGTCTCGTTGATGAGGACCAGGTCGCCGATGCCGGCGGAGTTGGTCTCATCGTGCGCCTTGACCTTCGAGGTGCGGCGGATGACCTTGCCGTAAAGCGGGTGCTTCACGCGGTCCTCGACCTCGACCACGATGGTCTTGTCCATCTTGTCGCTGACGACGTAGCCACGACGCGACTTGCGATACCCGCGGGCATCCTCGTCGCGGACGTCGTGAGCGGCGTGCTCAGCCTCGACGGCGGCTTCCTTCTTGGTGGCCATCACTCAGCCTCTTCCTTCACGGCGTCGTCAGCGGAGTCCGCCTTCTTCGCCTTCGACTTGGTCGCCTTCTTGGCCGGAGCCTCGACGGGAGCGGGCGTCGCACGGATGCCCAGCTCGCGCTCGCGGATCACGGTGTAGAGACGCGCGATGTCGCGCTTGACGGCGCGGATGCGGCCGTGGCTCTCCAGCTGGCCGGTGGCCGACTGGAAACGGAGGTTGAACAGCTCCTCCTTGGCCTTGCGCAGCTCCTCAACGAGGCGCTGGTCTTCGAACGTGTCGAGCTCTGCCGGAGCGAGCTCCTTGGTGCCGATCGCCATTACGCGTCGCCCTCCTCGCGCTTGATGATGCGTGCCTTGAGCGGCAGCTTGTGAATGGCACGGGTCAGTGCCTCGCGAGCGAGTTCCTCGCTCACGCCGGCGACCTCGAAGAGGACGCGACCCGGCTTGACGTTGGCAACCCACCACTCGGGGGAACCCTTACCGGAACCCATGCGGGTTTCGGCCGGCTTCTTCGTGAGCGGACGGTCGGGGTAGATGTTGATCCACACCTTTCCGCCACGCTTGATGTGACGCGTCATCGCGATACGAGCGGACTCGATCTGACGGTTGGTCACATACGCCGGGGTGAGCGCCTGGATGCCGAACTCACCGAACGACACCTTGGTGCCACCGGTGGCCTGGCCCGAGCGGCCCGGGTGGTGCTGCTTGCGGTACTTGACCTTACGAGGGATAAGCATCAGGCAGACGCTCCTTCTGCGACGGGGGCCTCGTTGCGCGGCGCGCGGCGGCGGTCGCCACCACGGTCGTCACGACGGGACTTCGGTGCGTTGGCCTGCTCGCGGGCAAGCTCCTTGGCGGTGAGGTCGCCCTTGTAGATCCAGACCTTCACGCCGATGCGGCCGAAGGTGGTCTTGGCCTCGTAGAAGCCGTAGTCGATGTTCGCACGAAGCGTGTGCAGCGGCACACGGCCCTCGCGGTAGAACTCCGACCGGCTCATCTCGGCGCCGCCGAGACGGCCGGAGACCTGGATGCGGATGCCCTTGGCGCCAGCGCGCTGCGCGCCCTGGAGACCCTTGCGCATCGCACGACGGAACGCCACGCGAGCAGAGAGCTGCTCGGCGATGCCCTGTGCGACGAGCTGAGCGTCGGCCTCGGGGTTCTTGACCTCGAGGATGTTCAGCTGGATCTGCTTGCCCGAGAGCTTCTCGAGGTCGCCGCGGATGCGCTCGGCCTCGGCTCCACGACGACCGATCACGATGCCCGGACGGGCGGTGTGGATGTCGACGCGGACGCGGTCACGGGTGCGCTCGATCTCGATGTTCGAGACACCGGCGCGGTCGAGCTGCGTCTTGAGCAGGTTGCGGATCTTGATGTCCTCGGCGACGTAGTCGGCGTAGCGCTGACCCGGCTTCGTCGAGTCGGAGAACCAGCGCGACACGTGGTCCGTGGTGATGCCGAGACGGAAGCCGTACGGGTTTACCTTCTGTCCCATTACTTGCTCGCCTTCTTGTTGCTGTCGCCCGAGGCGGCCGGAGCCGTCTGGGGCGTCGAGAGCACGACCGTGATGTGGCTCGTGCGCTTCTTGATCTGGAAAGCGCGACCCTGTGCACGGGGCTGGAAACGCTTGAGCGTCGTGCCCTCGTCGACGTAGGCGTTAGCCACGTACAGGTCCTGCTCGTCGAGGAACTCCCCGTCGCGATCCGCCTTCACCTGCGCGTTGGCCATGGCCGACGCGACAAGCTTGTAGATCGGCTCGCTGGCGCTCTGCTGCGCGAACTTCAGGATCGCGAGAGCCTCCTGGGCCTGCTTGCCCTTGATGAGCGCAACGACACGACGAGCCTTCTGCGGGGTCACGCGGATGTGTCGCACGCGTGCGATGGATTCGACCATTAGCGGCGCCGCCCCTTCTTGTCGTCCTTCTCGTGGCCGCGGAAGGTGCGGGTGGGCGCGAACTCGCCCAGCTTGTGACCGACCATGGTCTCGGACACGAACACAGGGATGTGCTTGCGACCGTCGTGGACCGCGATCGTGTGACCCAGCATGGCCGGGATGATCATGGACCGGCGAGACCAGGTCTTGATGACGTTCTTCGTGCCGGCTTCGTTCTGCACGACCACCTTGCGAAGCAGGTGCTCGTCGACGAAGGGGCCCTTCTTAAGACTGCGAGGCATCTTCTCTTACTCCTACTTGCGCTTCTTGCCGGCGTTGCGACGGCGCACGATGTACTTGTCGCTTTCCTTGTTGGCGTGACGGGTGCGACCCTCAGCCTGACCCCAGGGGGAGACCGGGTGACGACCACCGGAGGTCTTACCCTCACCACCACCGTGGGGGTGGTCGACCGGGTTCATCGCGACACCACGCACGGTCGGGCGGACGCCCTTCCAGCGCATGCGGCCGGCCTTGCCCCAGTTGATGTTCGACTGCTCGGCGTTGCCCACCTCGCCGATGGTCGCGCGGCAGCGCGCATCGACGTTGCGGATCTCGCCCGAGGGCAGACGCAGCTGGGCGTAGGGGCCGTCCTTGGCGACGAGACGGACGGACACGCCGGCCGAACGTGCCAGCTTCGCGCCGCCGCCGGGGCGGAGCTCGATGGCGTGGATGACCGTACCCGTGGGGATGTTCTTCAGCGGGAGGTTGTTGCCCGGCTTGATGTCGGCCGATGCACCCGACTCGACGATGTCGCCCTGCTTCAGCTTGTTCGGCGCGATGATGTAGCGCTTCTCGCCGTCGAAGTAGTGCAGCAGTGCGATGCGTGCGGTGCGGTTGGGGTCGTACTCGATGTGAGCGACCTTGGCGTTCACGCCGTCCTTGTCATTGCGACGGAAGTCGATGACACGGTACTGGCGCTTGTGGCCACCACCGATGTGACGGGTCGTGATGCGGCCCTGGTTGTTGCGACCACCGGTCTTCGAGAGCGGGCGCAGCAGCGACTTCTCCGGCGTCGATCGAGTGATCTCGGCGAAGTCAGCCACCGACGAGCCGCGGCGGCCCGGGGTCGTGGGCTTGTACTTGCGAATAGCCATGATTGTCCTTATCCCCCGGATCAGCCGATTGCCGTGAAGATGTCGATGGTGCCCGACTTCAGGGTCACGATGGCGCGCTTGGTGTCCTTGCGCTTGCCGGTGCCGAAGCGGGTGCGGCGAGCCTTGCCGACGCGGTTGAGAGTGTTGACGCTCGCGACCTTGACGCCGAAGATCTTCTCGATGGCGAGCTTGATCTCGGTCTTCGAGGCACGGGGGTCGACGAGGAAGGTGTACTTGCCCTCATCGATGAGCCCGTAGCTCTTCTCGGACACGACCGGCTTCAGGATGATGTCGCGCGGGTCCTTGTTCAGGGCCGTCTGGAGAACAGATGCCTGCTCGCTCATGCGGAGACCTCCTGGTTGGCGCCGGTCTTCGAGGCGATGAAGCCCTCGAGAGCGGCCTGGGTGAAGACGATGTCGTCGGAGACGAGCACGTCGTAGGCGTTGAGCTGGTCGAACGTCAGCACGTGCAGGTTCGACAGGTTGCGAATGCTCTTCAGCGTCACGTCGTCGTTGCGCTCGATCACCACGAGCACGTTCTTCGACGAGACGACGTTGGTGAGGAAGCTCACCGCGGTCTTGGTCGAAGGCGTGCCGTCGATGCCGAAGGACTCGATGGCGTGGATGCGGTCGCCGCGGAAACGGTCGCTCAGCGCGCCCAGGAGGGCGGCGGCGATCATCTTCTTGGGCGTGCGCTGCGAGTAGTCGCGCGGCTTCGGGCCGTGCACGATGCCACCGCCGGTCATGTGCGGCGCGCGGATCGAGCCCTGACGGGCGTTACCCGTGCCCTTCTGCTTGAAGGGCTTGCGGCCGGCACCGGAGACCTCACCGCGACGCTTGGTCGAGTGGGTGCCCTGACGTGCGGCAGCGAGCTGCGCGACGACGACCTGGTGGATCAGCGGGATGTTCGTCTTGACGTCGAACAGCGCGGCGGGAAGCTCGATCGAGCCTGCCTTCTTGCCGTCTGCCTTGAGGACGTCGAGCGCGAGAGTCGAGTCAGCCATGATCAGGCACCCTTCACTGCGTTGCGGACGTAGACGATGCGACCGCGAGCACCGGGGACTGCGCCCTTGACGAGCAGCAGACCCTTCTCGATGTCGACGGCGTGCACCGTGAGGTTGAGGACGGTCACGCGCTCGCCACCCATACGGCCGGCCATGCGCATGCCCTTGAAGACGCGGCTCGGGGTCGACGATGCGCCGATGGAGCCGGGCTTGCGGTGGTTGCGGTGCGAACCGTGCGATGCCGAGACGCCCTTGAAGTTGTGACGCTTCATGACACCGGCGAAGCCCTTGCCCTTGCTCGTGCCGACGACGTCGACGAGCTGGCCGGCCTCGAAGGTGGCGTCGACCGTGAGCTCCTGGCCCAGGGTGTAGTCGCCGGCATCCGCGGTGCGGATCTCGGTGACGTGACGACGCGGCGTGACGCCTGCAGCCTCGAAGTGGGCGGAGAGCGGCTTGTTCACCTTGCGCGGGTCGATCTGACCGTACGCGATCTGCACGGCGTTGTAGCCGTCCTTCTCGGGGGTACGGATCTGGGTGACCACGTTCGGCGCGAGCTCGATGACGGTGACGGGAATGAGCTTGCCACTCTCGTTCCACACCTGGGTCATGCCGAGCTTCGTGCCCAGCATGCCCTTGGAAATCTTTGCGTTGATGTCAGCCATGTCGAACCTCAGAGCTTGATCTCGATGTTGACATCGGCCGGCAGGTCAAGGCGCATCAGCGAGTCGACGGCCTTGGGCGTCGGGTCGACGATGTCGATCAGACGCTTGTGGGTGCGCATCTCGAAGTGCTCGCGGCTGTCCTTGTACTTGTGGGGCGACCGGATGACGCACACGACGTTCTTCTCGGTCGGAAGGGGCACGGGTCCGACGACGGTCGCGCCCGCACGGGTCACGGTGTCGACGATCTTGCGTGCGGACGTGTCGATGACCTCGTGGTCATACGACTTCAGGCGAATGCGGATCTTCTGTCCCGCCATTGTCTGCTCTCTCTCTTTAGGCGTCGTACCGTCCGGGACCGGATGATCCTGGGGCATTGGACGCACGATGGCGCTGGTTGCGCCTCGGCACGAGAACGGCTCTTGCGAGTCGATCTGCTGCACCACTGTTCTGCTGTCATCCCGCACGCCTCGCGACGTGCGGATGCCGACCTCCATCACGCATGATGAAGCCTCGATGAGGAGTGTCGGGGGTGTTCTGCCATACGCGGCCTAGGTCCCTGCGCCCCATCCCATTCGGGACGACGCCGCCTATGCACACTCGTGATGGTGATCCAGCGCACGCGAAGCACGCCGAAATGTCGAACCTGACTATTCTGCCATGCCGGATTTCACTTCTGCAAACCCGGGCGTGTCGCGCTTCCGCCGCAGCCGTCGCAACGGCGTTCTTCAGGCCTCTGCAGCCCGCGACGCGGGCGGATCAGGAGAGCGGGGCGAGGCATCCCCATGCCTCGCCCCGCTTGGGGAGGGCGTCCAGTGCGAGGGGGCACACCGAACGCGAGGAGCCCGGCGTGAAGGGACGCCGTGCTCCCCGACCGAGGGCGCGGCAGATGACCTGCCGCGCAGGCAGGGAGACGCTGTGGCGCACAGAGTGCGCGCGTCGCACGATGATCCCCAAGATCGTTCCCCAGTTCGAACGCGGCGAGCCGCGTGGATGCGGGAGGTCGAACCCCTTCGACGTCCCAGACCGCAAGTTCCCCAGACGGTCAGATGTCATTGTACGGGATGACTCCGCAGGAACGCGATACCGGAGACCGGAATACTGGGTTCCTCCCCGATCTCGTCCGGACGCAGAGAAGCGGCGGCCCTCCCCTCAGGAAGGACCGCCGCTCCGAGTCTGCGCGAGGGTTACTCGTTGCCGACGGCCTTGTCGGCGCCGTCGCGGATCTCGTCGATCTTGTCGGCCGCGCCGGGGGCGATCTTCTTGGCGAAGTCGGCGACACCGTCGAGGACCTTGTCGCTGATGTCCTCGGCCTGCTCGCTCTTGACCGCCTCTTCGATCTTGTCCTTGTTCTGCTCGAAGAGTTCCTTGCCCTTGTTGACGGCGTCCTCGATACCCATGGTGAATCCCCTTCTGAGGTGTGCTCTGCGCCGACCGATCAGGCCGACCCACTCATTCTGCATGTCGACGCCGGTATACGGAACCCCGTGCACCGATTGAGACACCGAGTGTCATCGAATCGGGAAACACAAAGGGGCCGAGCCCGAAGGCTCGACCCCTGTGCGAAGGAAGCGGATGCTTACTTGATGATCTTCGTGACCGTACCGGCGCCGACGGTGCGTCCACCCTCACGGATGGCGAAGCCGAGGCCGTCCTCCATGGCGATCGGCTGGATCAGCTCGACCGTCATGTCGGTGGTGTCGCCGGGCATGACCATCTCGGTGCCCTCGGGCAGCGAGATGACGCCGGTGACGTCGGTGGTGCGGAAGTAGAACTGCGGGCGGTAGTTCGTGTAGAACGGGTTGTGACGGCCGCCCTCTTCCTTCGAGAGGATGTAGGCGGTGCCCTCGAAGTTGGTGTGCGGCGTGACCGAACCCGGCTTCACGATGACCTGGCCGCGCTCGACGTCCTCACGCTTGGTGCCACGGAGCAGGAGACCGCAGTTCTCGCCGGCCCATGCCTCGTCGAGCTGCTTGTGGAACATCTCGATACCCGTGACCGTGGTCTTGACGGTCGGACGGAGTCCGACGATCTCGACCTCGGAGTTGATGGCCAGCGTGCCACGCTCGGCGCGGCCGGTGACGACGGTTCCACGACCGGTGATCGTGAAGACGTCCTCGACGGGCATCAGGAAGGGCTTGTCGCGGTCGCGCTCCGGCTCCGGAACGCTGTCGTCGACGGCCTGCATCAGGTCGAGGATGGCCTGGGTCCACTTCTCGTCACCCTCGAGGGCCTTCAGAGCGGAGACGCGCACGACCGGCGCGTCCTCGTCGAAGCCCTGAGCGGCGAGCAGCTCGCGAACCTCGAGCTCGACGAGCTCCAGGATCTCCTCGTCGTCGACCGCGTCGGACTTGTTCAGCGCGACGAGCAGGTAGGGAACGCCGACCTGCTTGGCGAGCAGCACGTGCTCACGCGTCTGAGCCATCGGGCCGTCGGTGGCGGCGACCACGAGGATCGCGCCGTCCATCTGAGCCGCACCGGTGATCATGTTCTTGACGTAGTCGGCGTGGCCGGGAGCGTCGACGTGCGCGTAGTGGCGCTTCGGGGTCTCGTACTCGATGTGCGAGATGTTGATGGTGATACCACGCTGGCGCTCTTCCGGCGCCGAGTCGATGGAAGCGAAGTCGCGCTGCACGTTGGTGTCAGACGGGAACTTGTCAGCAAGCACCTTCGAGATCGCTGCGGAGAGCGTGGTCTTGCCGTGGTCAACGTGACCGATGGTTCCGATGTTGACGTGCGGCTTGGTCCGCTCGAACTTGGCCTTAGCCACTGGGTCCTCCTCAGGACGTCGTTGTAGAGGTGACCGGGCACTGGTTTGCGACCGGTTCTCTACGGGTTTTGTTTCTCAGTTTAGTAGAGAGGGAATGTGAAGTTGTAGGTGACCTGGGAGCCGGGTCGGAACCCGGCTCCCAGAAGTGTTACTCGCCGCCCTGGTGCTTCTGGACGATCTCGTCGGCCACTGCACGGGGAACCTCAGCGTAGCTGTTGAACTCCATGGAGTAGACGGCGCGACCCGAGGTCTTCGAGCGCAGGTCGCCGATGTAGCCGAACATCTCGGACAGCGGGACGTGCGCGCGGACGACCTTGACGCCTGCGGCATCCTCCATCGACTGGATCTGGCCACGACGCGAGTTCAGGTCGCCGATGACGTCGCCCATGTACTCCTCCGGAGTACGGACCTCGACGGCCATCAGCGGCTCGAGCAGCACCGGGCTCGCCCGGCGGAGAGCCTCCTTGAGACCCATCGAGCCTGCGATCTTGAACGCCATCTCCGAGGAGTCGACATCGTGAGCCGCACCATCGACGATCGTCGCCTTGACGCCGACGATCGGGTAGCCGGCGAGGACGCCGACGTTCATCGCATCCTGGAAACCGGCGTCGATCGAGCCGATGTACTCACGCGGGATGCGCCCACCGGTGACGGCGTTGACGAACTCGTAGGTCTTGTCGTTGTCGAGCTCGAGCGGCTCGATGTTGAACTGGATCTTCGCGAACTGACCCGAACCACCGGTCTGCTTCTTGTGCGTGTAGTCGTGCTTCTCGACGGCCTTGCGGATCGTCTCGCGGTACGCGACCTGCGGCTTGCCGACGTTCGCCTCGACGTTGAACTCGCGCTTCATGCGGTCGACGAGGATGTCGAGGTGCAGCTCGCCCATGCCCTTGATGGTCGTCTGACCGGTCTCGGGGTTGAGCTCCGTGCGGAAGGTCGGGTCCTCCTCAGCGAGCTTCTGGATGGCGACACCCAGCTTCTCCTGGTCGGCCTTGGTCTTCGGCTCGATGGCGACCTCGATGACGGGCTCCGGGAACGTCATCGACTCGAGGACGACCGGCGCTGCGGGGTCGGTGAGGGTGTCACCCGTCGTGGTGTCCTTCAGGCCGATGACCGCGTAGATGTTGCCGGCGGTGACCGAGGGGACCGGGATCTCCTTGTTGGCGTGCATCTGGAAGATCTTCCCGATGCGCTCCTTCTTGCCCTTGGTCGAGTTGATGACCTGAGCGCCGGAGTCGAGCTGGCCGGAGTACACGCGCACGTAGGTCAGGCGACCGAAGAACGGGTGCACGGCGACCTTGAACGCGAGAGCTGCGAACGGGTCGTTGGCGTCGGGGTGACGCTCGATGATCGTGTCGTAGTCCTTGGGGTCGTGCGCCTCGATCGAGCCCACGTCGAGCGGGTTCGGGAGGTAGTCGACGACAGCGTCCAGCATCGGCTGGACACCGCGGTTCTTGAACGCCGAACCGCAGAGGACCGGGTAGATCTCGGACGCGACGGTGAGCTTGCGGATGGCGCCCTTGATCTCGGCGACCGTGAGCTCCTCGCCACCGAAGAACTTCTCGAGCAGCGCGTCGTCGGTCTCGGCGACGGTCTCGAGGAGCTGCTGACGGTACTCGTCCGCCTTCTCCTTGAGGTCGGCCGGGATCTCCTGGATCTCGTAGGAGGCGCCCATGGTGACGTCACCCTTGGAGTCGCCGGCCCAGACCAGCGCACGCATCTCGACGAGGTCGATGACGCCGATGAAGTCGTTCTCCGCGCCGATCGGCAGCTGGATGACGAGCGGCTTGGCGCCGAGGCGGTTGATGATGGTGTCGACGGTGAAGTAGAAGTCCGCGCCGAGCTTGTCCATCTTGTTGACGAAGCAGATGCGGGGGACGTTGTACTTGTCGGCCTGACGCCACACGGTCTCGGACTGGGGCTCGACGCCCTCCTTGCCGTCGAACACGGCGACCGCGCCGTCGAGGACGCGGAGCGAGCGCTCCACCTCGACCGTGAAGTCCACGTGACCGGGGGTGTCGATGATGTTGATCTGGTTCTTGTTCCAGTAGCAGGTCACGGCGGCAGACGTGATCGTGATGCCGCGCTCCTTCTCCTGCTCCATCCAGTCGGTGGTCGAGGCACCGTCGTGCGTCTCGCCGAGCTTGTGGTTGACGCCCGTGTAGAACAGGATGCGCTCGGTCGTGGTGGTCTTGCCAGCATCGATGTGAGCCATGATGCCGATGTTCCGAACCTTGCTCAGGTCGGTGAGCACGTCTTGTGCCACAGGAGTGTCCTTATCTTTTTGGCAGTCGAACTGCGAAGAGGGGGGTGCCCGCCCCCGGCGGGCGGCCGGGGGCGGGCGAAGCTGTTACCAGCGGTAGTGAGCGAACGCGCGGTTCGACTCGGCCATCTTGTGGGTGTCCTCGCGGCGCTTGACCGCGGCACCGAGGCCGTTCGACGCGTCCAGGATCTCGTTCTGGAGACGCTCGGTCATCGTCTTCTCACGACGACCCTTGGCGTAGCTGACGAGCCAGCGCAGCGCGAGGGTGTTCGCGCGGTGCGGCTTGACCTCGACCGGCACCTGGTAGGTCGAGCCACCGACGCGGCGGCTCTTGACCTCGAGGGTGGGGCGGACGTTGTCGAGCGCCTTCTTCAGCGTGGCGACGGCATCCTGGCCGCCGTTCTTCGCCTCGACGCCCTTGAGGGCGTTGTAGACGATCGACTCGGCGAGGGACTTCTTGCCGTCGACGAGGATCTTGTTGACCAGCTGGCTGACGATCGGAGCGCCGTATACCGGGTCGTTGACGACGGGACGCTTAGGTGCGGGACCCTTACGAGGCATCTAACTCAACCCTTCTTCGCGCCGTAGCGGCTGCGAGCCTGCTTACGGTTCTTGACGGCCTGGGTGTCCAGGGCGCCGCGGACGATCTTGTAACGCACACCGGGGAGGTCCTTGACACGACCGCCGCGGACCAGGACCAGGGAGTGCTCCTGGAGGTTGTGGCCCTCACCGGGGATGTACGCGGTGACCTCGGTGCCGTTGCGGAGCTTGACACGGGCGACCTTGCGCATCGCCGAGTTCGGCTTCTTCGGGGTGGTGGTGTACACACGGGTGCAGACACCGGCCTGCTGGGGGTTCGACTTCAGTGCGGGCGCCTTGGTCTTCGAGACCTTGGGCGAGCGACCCTTGCGAACCAACTGCTGAATGGTTGGCACGTTCTCTCCTCATAATGCTGCACGGTGACAGCGTGATGGGTTTCACATCATGACCCACCGGCACGCCGGAACCGACGTGCTTGTGTGGTGGTGGGTATGCCGTGGGGGCGGACCGGCTATGGAGCCGACGCCCAGCGCGCACGTCAAGACGTGCACACACCTGACCAAGTGTAATGCCGCGTAACGTGGCGGTCAAATGGGAGGTGCGCTCACCGCAGGTCTCTGATACGCGCGGCCACCGAACCGCCCTCCCCCGTCCTGCGCTCGGCCGTGACCGCGATGATGAGCAGCACCGCTCCCATGACCGCCAGCGTGATCCACCACGGCATGGATTCGATGCCGCGCCCGATCTGCACCGAGAACACGAACACGTTCTCGATCGGCAGCACGATCAGTCCGATGAGGAAGGGCGCGGCGAGCCGCCCGCGGGATCCGACGAGGATCGCGGCGAGAGCCAGCACCATCACCAGGATCGCCCGCCAGGTGAGCGGATCGGTGAAGGTCGAGACGATGGACGCGATCATCATCACGACGATCCCCGGGGCGAGGAGCGCCCAGGATCCGCTCCACCGCCCTGGCCAGCTGTTCAGCGTCGGCCGGCTCTTCGTGGAGGCCTCCCCCTCACCGCCGCTCGGCGGCGTCGAGGAGCCGCCGAGCACGCCGGCGAGGAGCAGGAAGGCGCCGAGCGGGAGCGAGAACCACTCCACGCGCAGGTCGCGCGGGCTCCACGCGACCACGGCCGTGACGAACGCGATCGCGAAGAGGAACCAGACCGGCGGGAGCAGTGTCCCCCCGCGTCGCGCACGGGATGCGGCGACCACCACGGCGAGCAGCCACACGAGCATCAACGACCACATCGCCCAGATCGAGAACCAGTCGCGCTCGATCGCGAACCACGTCCCCGCGGCGAGCGCGAGCGCAGACGGGGCGCCGAGCCAGCGACTCGATCGCACAGGGGACTCCGCGGGGACAGCCCTTCGGATGCCGCGGGCGGCGAGCAGCAGCACGGCGGCGCCGAGCGCGCTCACGCCGAGGCAGGAGAGGAGGAGAGCGGCGCCGTGCAGCGTCGGGACGTCCTGACCGAGCCCGATCCGGATGGCCTGGATCGTGCCGACCGTGGATGCCAGGCCCGCGGCGAGGAGCGTCGGGATGCGCAGTCTCCGCAGCCGCCGCATCCTCACCCCGGCGCCCTCGCGGCCGAGCAGAGCCGCGAGCCCGAGCAGCGCCCAGGCGGCGAGCAGCAGACCGCCGACCCGCCAGGGCACGGAGACCTGGCCCGCGGCATCCGGCTCGACCACGGCGACGATGGCGAGCAGCGGGCCGATCGCGAGCGCGAGACCCGCGGCGTACAGACCGATCGCCGCCCGACCCCGCAGGGTCAGCACCGTCGCGACGGCCGCGGCGCCGAGGGTCGGCGGCAGCAGATACGCCTCGAGCAGGTCGACCCCGGTCATCCCCCACACGCACCACAGCGCCCCGGTGAAGGACGCGGCCGCGACCCACCACAGCAGGCGACGGCCGGCGAAGATCGCGCCGGCGGTCGCGCCGATGCCGAGGATCAGCAGCACGAGGAACGTCGTCCCGAGCCCCGCGGCGTCGCGCCAGAGCGCGAGCCCGACCGCGATCACCCCGGTGAGCAGGGCGGACGCCTCGATCGCGATGCGCGCGGCATCCGCCGTTCCGATCGGGTGTCCCCTGGTCACGAGCGCGGCTCTCACGATCGGCGTCGACGGCAGCACCAGGGCGACGAGCACGGCGATGATCGGCAGCGTCACCGGGGATCCGCTCGACGTCAGCAGCTGCGCGCCGAGGCACACCACGACGACGGCGAGCGCGGGCACGAGCATCGCCGCGGCCGCGGTGCGCACGGCGAGGGTGAGCCCTGGACGCCGTGTGAGGAGCAGAGACATCGCGAGGGCGAACATCAGACCGGTGGACAGCGCCGTCCATCCGCTGCGCTCGACGACCACCTGCAGGATGCCGATGCCGAAGGGCACGGTCGCGACGACCAGCACGGCCTGCCAGGCGCGCGCTCCAACCCGCGGGAGGTAGGTGCAGACGATCGCGGCGCCGAGGCCGGCAGATGCCGTCAGGCACAGCTGCGCGATCCCGGAGACGCCGCCCTGCCCGAGCGCGATGGCGACGAGGACCAGGGCGTACGCGAAGCCGGCGCCCACGTAGAGGAAGCGGAACCGCTGCGGACGCGCGGAGGCGAGCGCGGCCAGCGCGACCAGGGTCCCCGCCCCTGCGAGCGGGACCGCCGCGGTCTCGCGCCACGCGACCATCACCGCGGCGACGAGCGCCAGGTGGGCCGCGACCAGCAGGATGAGCCTGGCCCCCGGAGCGGACACGAAGGTCGGGAGCATCCGGAGCGCGGCGGCGACGAGCACCACGGCCGCGGCGAGCACCGCGACGGAGGCCGGAAGCGGCACCAGCTTCGCGCAGCCCAGCACGAGCACCGCGACGGCAGCGGCGACGAGCGACAGCCGCGCGGCGGGCACCGAGAGCCCGCGGAGCCCGTCGCGGTCGCGTGCGAGCCCGCCGAAGACGGCCAGCCCTGCGCACACCGCGGCGAGTCCGACGACGACACCCCACGCCGTGTCTCCCAGCGCGTAGCCGGAGTCGCCGCCCCGCACGAACTCGCCCACCGTGGCGACGCCCGACATGGCGGAGAAGCCGAGCAGCACCGCGGAGGGCACGGCGAGGACCGTGAGGGCTCCGGCCGCCACGAGACCACGGGGCACCGCACGGGGCAGCGGGACGAGCGCCCCGATCAGCACGAGCGCGACGGATGCCGCAGCGGGGACGATCGCGAACAGCCACGGCGTGCTCTGCAGCGCCTCCCCGGTGAGCGCGAAGACCGCGACGACCACGGCCGCCGCTCCCGTGCCTCCGGCGCCGTACGCCCAGAGACCGGCGAGCATCCGCCGTGCGGCGATGACGGCGTGCACCGCGACGAGCAGCAGCACCCCGCTGATCGTGAGGAAGAACGCGGTGTCGCTCCCGGCATCCACCCGCCACATGAGGGCGAGGGCGCTCAGGGAGGCGATGAGCTGCACCGCGGTGAGGGTGATCTGCTCGACCAGAGGCGGCCGCACCCACTCGATCAGCGCTGCTCCGGCCGCGGCGACGCCGATCGCACCGAGCACCACCGACAGCGGAGTGCCCCCGGCGACGCCCAGCATCGCCGGGGTGAGCGCGAGCGCGGTGACCGCGGTCCACTCCCAGATCCGGATGCCGCGGCGACGCCCCGCGAGGAGCATCACCGCACCGGCGGCGGCGGTCACGGCGGCGGCCGTGAACCACGGATCCACCGCGGGGGCGGCGAGCTGCGCGAAGGCGTGGATGTCGAGCCCCGCGAACACCAGGCCGAGGCCGCCGACCGCCTCCGCCGAGAAGCGCAGCGAGCGACGGGAGAGCATCCACGCTCCCCCAAGGAAGAGCAGGGTCACCAGGCCGACGATCACCCCGCGCAGCGCACGGTCGGCGAGGTCGGGGTTGAAGTAGGTGAAGACGATCGCCGCGACGGCGAACAGACCGGCCCCCGCCGTCGCCAGCACCGACTGCAGCGTCGCGCTGCTCTGCGGATCGGGAGCGGATGCCGGGGAGAGGTCCGTGGCCACGACCGGGGTCGGAGCATCCTCCGCTGGGCGCGGCATCGCGCCGACCGGTGCGAGTGAGAGGACCGGGACCTGACGGAGGAGCTCGTCTCGGGCGCGCATCGCCGCGGCCGCGGACTGCGACGCCTTCCACACGTCTCCCGAGATGGGCCCGCGCAGATCGGCGCCGCAGCGCGCGCAGGTTCCGCCGGACAGCGTCCACTGGCAGATGGGACAGCTGGAGTCGTCGAGCAGGTGTCTGGCGACGGACTCGCCCCAGGTCGACAGCGGCATGGTGCCCGTCGTGGTCATCGCTGCTCCTCCTCATCGGGGATCCAGCGCAGGATCTCTCCCGGCTGGCAGTCGAGGACGCGGCAGATCGCGTCGAGGGTGGTGAAGCGCACGGCCTTGGCCCTGCCGTTCTTGAGCACGGCGACGTTGGCGGGGGTGATGCCGATCGCGTCGGCGAACTCCTGCACGCTCATCTTCTTGCGGGCGAGCTGCACGTCGAGGTCGATGACGATGGGCATCAGACGACCTCTGACAGATCCTGCTCGAGCTCCAGCGCCTTGCGGAGGAGTCCGCGCAGCACGACGACGAGCAGGGCGAGCGCCGCGCTCACCACGATGCCGAGCACGGCGAGGAGCACGAGCGAGAGCGACACCGCGCGGCTCGCGACGATCACGATGAACGAGGCGAGGATCAGGGCTCCGGCCGAGACGAGGGCGGCGAGGATGACATCGACGTACCGGAAGGCCTCCACGCGGAAGATGCGCTCGGCCTGCACGAGGGAGAGCAGGAACCAGATGCACACCAGGGTCACCTCGACGAGTCCGAGGAACAGCACGGCGCCGATGATGCCCGGCACCTCCAGCTGGGCCACGTCGGGATTGCGGATCGCGGTGATGCGCGCGACCTCCGGGATCACCAGGATCTGACTCGCGAGCAGGAGCCCGAGCAGGAGGACGATCAACGCCTTGAGGATGCGAGTGACGTGAGGCTGCATGACGACCCTATCGATCAGCAATGGATATCTATCGAAAAACGATAGCCATCGCCGACTCGACGCTCCACTCGCGCCGCGCTTCTCCCAGGGGATGCGCAGGATCCGGCTCCGGCATCCCCTCCGCGATGCGGGGCGGCGTCGCTTCCGGGACCGGCGAGCGCACCCAGGGCGCGCCTCCCTGTCGACGGACCGCGCGGAGCGGCGCGCGCGGCCTATGCTGGCGAGGTGACGCAGCACGCTCCCCGGGTCGCCGTGCTCGGCCCCGTGACGGTCGCGGCAGCGGACGGATCCCCGGTCGAGATCCCCGGCGCGACCTCCCGCGCCCTCCTCGCGTCCCTGGCGCTGAGCGCCGGGGCCTCCCGCAGCATCGAGGCGCTCTCCGCCGACGTCTGGGGCGACGAGCAGCCGGCGAATCCGCGCGGCGCGCTGCAGACGCTCGTCTCCCGCCTGCGCGCATCGGGCGGAGCCGACGTGATCCGCAGCGACGCGATCGGCTATGCGCTCGGCGATCAGGGCTCCTGCGACCTCACGATCGCGCGGTCGGCGGATGCCGAGGCGCTCCGCCTGCCCGACGGCGATCCCGCTCGCCTCGCCCTGCTCGACGACGCCCTCGCCCTGTGGCGGGGAGACGCCGGCGCCGACCTCGGGCTCTCCCCCGTGGCCGCCGACCTCGCCGAGGCGTCCGATGCGCTGCACCGGCGACTGCGGTCCGCGCGCTCGCGCTCGCTCATAGCCCTCGGCCGCGCCGCGGAGGCCGTTCCGCAGCTCACCGAGATCGCGACCGCGCAGCCCTACGACGAGGACGTGCACGCGCAGCTGATGACGGCCCTCGCCGACTCCGGTCGACCACAGGAGGCGCTCGCGGTGTTCGCCGCGATGCGCACGCGCCTGCGCGACGACCTCGGCGCCTCTCCCGGTGAGACCACGACCGCCCTCAACGCGCGGATCCTCCGTGGCGAGACCGGTGGCTCCCCCGCGCCGATCCGCATCGGTCTGCGGGCTGCGCCCAACGAGCTCATCGGCCGCGAAGGAGACGTGGCGGGGATCGGCGACCTGCTGGTGCGCTCGCGCCTCGTGACGATCCTCGGGGCGGGAGGCCTGGGCAAGACCCGGCTCGCCCAGGCGGTCGCGGCGGCCTCCGACGCCCCGGTCGTCGCGGTGATCGCCCTCGCCAGCATCCGCGCCGATGCCGACCTCGAACCGGCGATCGGCGCGGCCCTCGGCATCAGCGAGGCGTCGACCGGCGGCCGTCTCTCCGAAGCGCGCGCCCAGCCCGATCTGCGGACCCGCATCGTCGCGCTGCTCACCGAGCGCCCGACGCTGCTGGTGCTCGACAACTGCGAGCAGATCATCGACGCGACGGCGCGCTGGGCGACGGAGCTGCTCGCGTCCGCGCCGACCCTGCGCATCCTCACGACCAGCCGCACTCCCGTGGCGATCGCGGCAGAGGCGGTCTACCCGCTGACCTCCCTCAGCGCCGACGACGGTGAGGGACCGGCGGTGCGGCTCTTCCTGCAGCGGGCGCGCGCCGTGCGGCCCGACGCCCGGCTGAACACGGATGCCGTCGCGCGACTGTGCGTGCGCCTCGACGGCCTCCCCCTGGCGATCGAGCTGGCGGCCGCCCGTGTGCGCACCATGACCGCCGAGCAGATCGAAGCCAGGCTGGAGAACCGCTTCGCCCTGCTCACCGGCGGCGATCGCGCGGCCCCCGAGCGCCACCGCACGCTGCAGGCGGTCATCGAGTGGAGCTGGGATCTGCTCGACGACGACTCGCGCACCGCGCTGACGAGGCTGTCCCTCCTCCCTGCGGGGTTCTCCGCGGCGACGGCATCCGCCGTGCTCGACGAGCCCGTCGTCGACGACCTCCTCGACCGTCTGGTCGCCCAGTCGCTGCTCGTCGTCGCGGAGGCGGGCAACGGCGCGGACCTGCGGTTCCGGATGCTGGAGACCGTGCGCGAGTTCGGGCTCGCCAGGCTCGCCTCCTCCGGTGCGGAGGACGCCGCCTGGGATGCCGTGCTCTCCTGGGCGAGCGCCTACTCGCGGATGCCGGGCGCCAGCCTGCTGGGCGCCTACTCCCCCGCGACGGCCGAGGCGCTGCGCGAGCTGAGCGCGGAGAACGACAACCTCGTCGCCGCGCTGCGTCACGCACTCGACGGGAACCGCTCCGCCGAGGCCGTGCGGATCTTCGCGACGCTCGCGACGTCGTGGGTCGTGCGCGGCTCCTTCACCGAGTTCATCGGATTCGCGGCGGCGATGATCGCGGCGATCGACCGCCTCGACGACCATGCGGTGCCGCACGACGTGCTCGTCAGCGTGCTCCTGCCCTGCGCGCTGATGTCGCTGCTCGGCGAGGACCCCCGCGGCCTGCGCGCGTTCAGCAGGCTGCGCCGACTGCACCGCTCCCCCGCCGTCGTCCTGAGCCCAGGGTGGGCCGCGCTCACCTCGGTGGCCGTGCAGATCGCCCGGCCGGAGAGGATGATGCAGGCGCTGGAGGAGCTGCGCCGGTCGAGCGAGCCCTCCGCACGACTCATCGGCGAGTTCATGACGTCGCAGACGGCCGAGAACATGGGCGACGCCGAGGGCGCCGCCCGCTCGGCGCAGCGCGCATGGGAGCTGGCCGAGCAGACCGGTGATCGCTGGATCGCCACGCTCTCCGCGAGCTCGTCCGCCCAGATCGCCGGGCAGTCTGGCCGACCCGCCGACGCGCTCGTCTGGCTCGACAGGGCGAAGCGCGCCGCGGAGGACTTCGACGCGGCCGAGGAGCGGGTCCAGCAGGACTGGACTCGCGGCATCGCGCTGCTCGGCCTCGGGCGCATCGACGAGGCCGAAGGCTACTTCGACGACCTCTCGCGCACCGGCGAGCTCACGCAGCAGGGCCTCGAGTACGCCGCGCTCGGCTGGTTCGGGCTCGCGGAGGTGGCACGCGCCCGCGGTGAGCGCGACCGCGCCGTCGCCGACTACCAGCGCTCCCTCGACGCCTTCGCCCACGGCTCCCAGCGCGCGAACCCCTGGTACCTGCTGCTCGTCGCGAGCCTGATCGCGGCATCCGCCTCCGACGGGCTGCTGCCGCCCGCCGACGTCGCGCGCTGGGCGGCCCGGCTTCGCACGCGGATGCGGGCGCTGCACCGCATGAACCCCGTCTACGTCGACCGCCCCGTGCTGGGCACCGTGCTCGCGGGGTGGGCGGCCTGGGCGCTCACGAGCGCACCGGAGCGGGATCGAGGGCTGGCCGCGCTGGCCCTGGCCGAGAGGCTCGGCGCCCGACAGGACCTGCCGAGCCTGAGCCTCGCGACCCTGTTCGCCCGCGCCGCGGAGGTCACGGGCGCGGAGGCGGTCGCGGCGGCACGCGCCGAGGCATCCGTCCTCGCATCGGACGAGCTCGCCGAGCGCGCCCTGCGGATGCTGGAGAAGCCCCGCACGGACTGAGTCCGCACGGGGCCGTCCGGATCCGGGTCAGGCCTTGCGCATGTACGCGCGCACCGTGAGCGGAGCGAAGATCGCGACGATCACCGCGGCGCCGAGGATCGAGATCCAGGCGTCAGCGCCGAAGACGCCGTTGTTGATGATCTCCCGCACCGCGGTCACCAGGTGCGACACGGGGTTGATGTTCACGAACCCCTGCAGCCAGTCCGGCATGGTGTCCACCGGGACGAAGGCGTTGGACAGGAACGTCAGCGGGAACAGCACGAGCATCGAGATGCCCTGCACGCTCGACGCGGTGCGCGCGATCACTCCGAAGAAGGCGAAGATCCAGCTGATCGCCCACGAGCAGCCGATCACGAGGAGGCCGGCCACGATCACCGCGCCGATGCCGCCCTCCGGACGCAGGCCCATGATGTAGCCCATCGCGAAGGTCAGCGTCGTCGCGATCGCGTAGCGGAGGGTGTCGGCGAGCAGCGCACCCGACAGCGGCGCGATGCGGGCGATCGGCAGGGACCGGAACCGGTCGAACACGCCCTTGTCCATGTCCTCGCGCAGCTGCGTGCCCGTCACCACGGATGTGGTGATCACGGTCTGCACGAGGATGCCGGGGATGATCACGGGCAGGTAGGACGCGACGTCGCCCGAGATCGCCCCGCCGAAGATGTAGGTGAACATCAGCGTGAAGATGATCGGCTGGAGCGTCACATCGAAGAGCTGCTCCGGCGTGCGGCGGATCTTCACGAGGCCGCGGTAGGCCATCGTGAGGGTGTTCTGCACGGTCTGTCCGAGGCTCGTGCGGTTCTTCAGGCGGCGCTCGGATGCCGGCACGATCATGCGGGCGGGCGCGACGGCGGTGGCGCTCATGCGTGCACCTCTTCCTTCTGCGTGTCTGCGTCTTCGTCTGCGGTCGCCGGGCGACCGGTGATGGTGAGGAACACCTCGTCGAGCGTCGGCTTCTGCACGCTCAGCTCCGTGACGCCGATGCCGCTCTCGCGAAGGGTGATGAGCAGGTCGGCGACGCGGTTCGCATCGGCCATCGGAGCCGTGAGGCGAGCAGCCTCGGGCGACAGCGTGCCGCGGACCCCGAGGATCCTCTCGATCGCGGTCAGCGCGTCCGCCGTGTCGGCGGGGTCGGTGAGCCGCAGTTGCAGGCTCGACGTGCCCACGGACGCCTTGAGCTCGTCGGCGGTGCCCTCGGCCACCACCTTGCCGTGGTCGATGACGGCGATGCGGTCGGCGAGCTGGTCGGCCTCGTCGAGGTACTGGGTCGTGAGCAGGACGGTCGACCCGGTCGCGACGAGCTCGCGGATCGTGTCCCACATCTGACCGCGGGTGCGGGGGTCGAGGCCGGTTGTCGGCTCGTCGAGGAAGATCAGCGGGGGCTGGGCGATGAGGGATGCCGCGAGGTCGAGGCGCCGACGCATGCCGCCGGAGAAGTCCTTGAGCGGACGACGGGCGGCCTCCGCGAGCCCGAAGCGCTCCAGCAGTTCCTCCTGCTTGGTCTTCGCCTCGCTGCGGCCGAGGCCGAGCAGACGGGCGAAGATCATGAGGTTCTCGGTGGCGGAGAGCGTCTCGTCGACGGATGCGAACTGCCCCGTGACGCCGATGAGCTGGCGGACGATCTGCGGGTCGCTCACGACGTCGTAGCCGAAGATCCGACCCGATCCGCCGTCCGGACGCATCAGGGTCGCGAGCATGTTGATGGTGGTGGTCTTGCCGGCGCCGTTCGGGCCGAGGACTCCGTAGACGGTGCCGGTCTTCACGCGGAGGTCGACGCCGTCGACCGCGCGGTTCTGCCCGAACACCTTCACGAGTCCATCGGCCTCGACGGCCCAGTCTGCGCTGCGTTCTGTCATGGGAGACAGCATCCGCTCGCCCGCTTTCAGGGCGCTGTCGCGTCGCTGTCGTCCGCTGTCGCGCACTGTCGGCGCACGTCGCGGTGCGGCGTCGGCGATGCCGACGCGCTCCGCCGACCGGCCGCGGTCAGACGGTGTCGGGGCCGAAGGGCGAGTCCAGCGACTGCGTGAGCTCGGCGAGCATCGCCTCGATCTGCGGCTCGACGTGCTGAGAGATCGCGGCCTGGATGTGCAGGCGGTGGCGCAGGAGCATGCCGCAGATCTCCCGCCCGACCATGTTCGCGTACTCGTCGGCCAGCGACACCTCCTGCCGGAGGGCGGCCTTGGCCTCGTCGCTCAGCGGCGGCAGCGGAGGGAGCTCCTCGGCGGCGTCATCGGCCATGCCGGCGATCGTGAACAGGAACGGCGCACCCGGCACGGGCTCCGGGTCGAGCGGCAGTCCGTCGAACTCCGGATCGAGGTCCTCCGACGGCCGGTAGCTGCGGGCCCTGTTGCGTGCGGACTGCTGGTCGAGCTCGCGCTGCAGCATCGGGAGGTTGCGTGCCGTGTACTCGGCCACCGCCGCGTCGACGATCGCCTTGATGCGGGTGGAGAGGCCGTGCTGCACACCGTGCGGGGCGTTCGCCGCGATCCCGGCGGCGGAGAGCACCGGCGATCCGAGGCACCGGCGACAGGGCGCGACGCGTCCGCGGTGGGTGGCCGGCTCCCAGCGCGGCACCCAGCGCAGCCAGGCCTCGACGGCCTGGTCGACCTGCGTCTCCAGCGAGCGCTCCACACCACAAGCGTACGGCGCGCCGGGCGTGTCGGACCAGATTCGCGGGTCGTGGCGTCACTCGGCGTCGTCGCCCTCCCACGGCCAGTGCGGATGCTGCGCCCTCGTGCGCCGCAGGGCGATGCCACCCCATGCGGCCACGGCCGCGGCGGCGAGGAGCACGAGGCTCGGGCCGCCGCGCACCAGATCGCCGACGACCGCCGTCGCGACGATCAGATCGCTCGTCGAGAGGAGCACGGCGACCCACACCGCGAGCAGGTGGACGAGAGCGGCGCTCAGAGCGACCACGGGCACGGAGAGGAAGGACGGATGCCGCGCCCGCAGCGCGAGGCCGAGGGTCGCGGCGAACGCGATCACGCCGAACAGCATCCCCACCGCTCCGGGTGCCTGACCGAGGCCCCGGATGGAGATGATGTCGGCATCCGTCGTGATGCTCAGCGCCCCGAGCCCGAACACGGCGAGCGCGAAGAAGCTGATCACGGCCATGACCAGGGCCAGAACGGCCGAGACCCCCGCAGACGAAGGCCTGCGGGGGTCTGACGATGACATCTCGTGTCCTAGCGGGAGAGCGTCGGCCCCGCCTCGAGCGTGCGCTCGTACTCGCGCTGCGCCTCGGCGTTGAGCTCGGTCTTGCGGGCGCCGCTGCGGGCGACCCAGGCGCCGAACCAGATGGTCAGCTCGCGTGCGAACACGAAGGCGGCGATCGCCAGCGGGGTCAGGAGCTGGCCGTTGACGAACTCCGCGCCCTCCGAGGCCGTGAGGCGCCAGAACGGCTCCTCGACGAGCTGGCCGAGGATGTGCCCGCCGTACGCGATCGCGCCGACGATGATGCCGAAGATCACCCAGCGACCCCAGCGACCGCGGTTGATGATCGCTCCCAGCAGCCAGAAGCCGAGGAAGAAGACCACGACGGGGATCCAGAAGCCGAACGTCGTCAGCGGGGCGAGGGCGGCTTCGCCGATGTTCTTCCCCGTGACGTCTCCGGAGAGCGCGCCGAGCCCCAGAGTGGCCCCGAGGTAGAGGATCGCGAAGGCGAGGGTGGCGAGCAGGCCGATCGCGCCGGCCGTGCCGCGGTTGCCCCGCTCACGAGGCGGCTCCGGGGCCTGCACGAAGATGGGCTGCTGCGCGAAGGCGGCGACGACCGGAGCTTCGGCGAGCACGGGCTCGGACGGGACGATGCGCGTCTCGGTGTCGTCCGCAGACGCGTAGGCGGAATCGGCGATCGTCGACTCCTCGTGCGCGACGGGCGCGGTGTACACCGCGGTCTCATCCGCGTCGGCGGCGTAGACGTCGTTCAGCGCAGGAGTGGAGAACGTTCCGGGGTGGTCGCGCTCTGCCTCTTCGAAGGCGGCGAGATCGGGGTCGGCGACGGGGGCGGCGTCGGCCGCTGCATCCGTCGTCTCCGCGGCGTCGGACGCCGCTCCGGGGACATCCGCACCCGCTGCTGCGGCGGCGTCGAGACCGGCGTTCGCGCTGTCGACGACGTCATCGACGTCGTTCGGCTGCTCGGGCCGGGGAACCTCGGGGTCACTCATGGGGGCGCCTCTCATAGGATGTGGTCAGTGCGAGGGTACCTCCGCGTGTTCACGCGCTGCCGGAGGCGTGCCGACGTGTCGCCGACCCGGGGTTCCGCGGTACCGGGACAGGACCTCAGGGCAGGACGCTGCGGAGGCTGTCGCCGACGAACGAGGCCATCGCCGGGACGATCGGGATCGCGAACCACACGAGCACGGCGATCACCCCGGTGCACAGGAGCCCGGCGATCCAGCTGATCGCCAGGTTGCGTCCCCCCACTTTCGCCATGACTCCACGCTACGACCGCTGATGCGCCGGTGAGCGGCGCAACGCCGACATCACGATCAGCGGCTCACCATCACCGGCGACGACGCGTTCTCGGCGATGCGCACGGGCTTCCCGCTGCCGTCGGCCGGCACGGACCAGACGTCGTCGCCGACCGCATAGGCGACCGTATCGTCGTCGAGCCAGGCGGCCTGATCGTCGACGTTGCGGTCCTCGGCGAGCGGCTCCTCCTCCATGGTCGCCAGATCGAGGACGTACAGTCGCCACGGGTCGTCGACGCTGTCGTTCACGCGCTTCTTGAACACCAGTCGCGTCCCGTCGGGAGACAGCGAGGGGCACTCGAGGTTCTCCCGCACGGTGTGCGCGGTCCACTTCTCGTAGTCGCCCTGGACGAGGTAGGTCTTGCCGCCGGTCGAGACCGTGGCGTAGAAGGTGTTGTCGTCGTCGGTGAAGGTCACTCCCCAGTAGTTCGCGTCGACGCGGTGCACGCGCTGCCCGTCGATGAAGAGCTGGAGCCCCTCGATCGAGTCGACGAGGAAGTCCTTCTCGCGGTCGTACATCCCGGTCCTGGTGGAGAAGTTCGTCCCGGCGTAGTTGTCGCCCGTCACGAACACCGTCCACGCGACCATCCGCCCCGATGGCGATACCCGTGCGCGCGAGGGCACCCCGCTGTAGGTGAATGTCTGCTCCTCCGTGAGGTCGGCATCCCTCACCGACACGGTGGTCGTCGGCTTCAGGCTGCCCTCGATGCTCACGCACACGGCGGTGTCCGCGGCCGCGTAGAACCGGCTGCACTCCAGACCGGTGCCGCTCCTGTCCTGTCCGTCCTGCTGCACGACGTATCCGTCGGTGCCGCGCACGTAGAGCCCCGCATCGGTCGCCGGAGCGACGGCGGCCTCGGCGTGCGAGGGCGCGCCGTCGCGGTTCACGGCGAACAGCGAGTAGCCGACGCCGACGAACGCGAGGACCAGCGCCGCAGACCCCACGAGCGCGATCCGCTTCGTCATCGGGGTCACGCGACCTCCTCCGCAGTGGAGCGCTCGGGGCGGATCAGCACGGCGGCGGCGAGGAGCACGACCAGGAGCACGACGGATGCCGCGGCGAACGCCGCCGTCACGCCCCAGAACGTCCAGGCGGCGCCGAACAGGACAGCGGCGAACAGCCGACCGGTGGCCTGCCCGGTCTGCAGCAGCGCCATGCCGCCGGCGCGGCGGTCGCGCGGGATGCCAGGACCGGCCAGCGCCATCAGCACGCCGTCGGTCGCCGCATAGAAGACGCCGAGGAGCAGGAGCAGGAGCACCAGCAGCACGGGGCCGTCGATCGGGAGCAGCAGGGTCGAGTAGGCGCCGAGCAGGGCGAGGTTTCCCAGCAGGAACGGCAGCCGACGTCCGATCCGATCGGCGAGACGCCCCATCGGCACGGCGAGCGTCAGATAGACGAGCGCGCTGCCCAGCGGCAGCAGCGGGAAGAACACGGCATCCAACTGCATCCGGTCCTGCAGACCCAGGTAGAGGAAGCCGTCGCCGATCGTGGCCAGACCGAGGATCGTCGCCGCGATGAGGAGACGACGGAACGCCGGATCACCGAGGATCTTCACCGTCTCCCGCAGCGTCGGGCGCGGGGCCCCGACGGGGACGTTTCCCCGGCCAGGGACGAAGGCGATGAGGACGAGGACCCCGAGCGTGGCGACGCAGAAGCTCACGATGAAGACGGCGTCGAAGGCGTCGGCCAGCATCCACAGCAGCCCGAAGGCGGCCAGGGGGCCCAGCAGTGCGCCGGCCGTGTCCATCGCCCTGTGCACGCCGAACGCGCGCCCCTGATGGGCGTCGTCCACCGAGAGCGAGATCAGGGCGTCACGAGGCGCCGTGCGGATGCCCTTGCCGATGCGGTCGACGGCGAGCGTCGCCGACAGCGCCACGGTCGACGTCCCCGACAGCAGCAGGAACGGCTTGCAGATGGCGGACAGCGCATAGCCGATGCCCGCCACGAGCTTGTGCTGCGACCAGCGGTCGGCGATGTGACCTCCGAGAAGGCGGACGAAGGCGGTGACGCCGTTGTAGAGGCCGTCGAGGAAGCCGAAGGCGAGCGGGGTCATGCCCAGCCCGATGACGAGGTACAGCGGAAGGACCGCCGTGACCATCTCGGAGGAGAGGTCGGTGAGCAGGCTCACCGCCCCCAGTGCGATCGCGGTGCTGCCGACTCCGGCCGCACGGCGGCCCACCTGAGGGTGGACCGCCGTGCTTCCGTCGTCCTGCCGCGATTTGCTGCCGGCGAGGTACATGATCGTCAGTGGCAGGTGATCGTGTTGGTGTCGAGCACGGTGCCGCCGATGTCGACGAACGAGTGCGTGACCGACGTGTCGGTGAAGTCGAGCTTCGACACCCCGTACGCCGTGTTGATGCGCTTGGCGCTGTTCGCCTTGGTGTTGCCGAAGTCGCGCATCTCATGACCGCCCAGACCGCTGACGATCTGGACCGTGCCCGACGAGGATGCCGCACCAGAGGCGTTCATGGCGTTGAAGCGCTCGTAGTCGTGGTCGTGCCCGCTGAGCACGAGTTCGACGTTCGCGTTCGCGAGCATCTTCCACACCGGCTGGCTCGCCGGCTCGTTGCCGTGATCGCCCGAGCTGAACGCCGGGTGGTGCATGTACGCCACGACGCACTGCTTGGTGTTCGACGCGAGGTCGGCCGCGAGCCAGTTGAGCTGCGCCTGGTCGGTGAAGGTGTTCGAGTCCAGGGCGATGAAGTGCCAGTTCGAGTAGTCGTAGCTGTAGTACATCTTGCCCTGGGGCGTCGCACGGTTGCCGAAGTAGTCCCGGTAGGCCTTCGGGTCGAGGTTGTCGTAGTCGTCGTACGTCTCGTGGTTGCCGGGGATCGGCCAGGTGTTGCCCTTGACCGTGCCCCAGGACTTGGCGTAGACGGTCGAGAAATCGCTCGCCTTCGCGTCGTCGTACTGCATGTCGCCGAGGGTGATGTAGAACACCGGGTTGATCGCCTGCGCACGGTCGAACGTCTCGAAGTGCTTGCAGTCGGAGGGGAACTCCCCCGTCACCTTCTTGCCCCGGGTCGTGCAGCCCTGGCCCGCGATGTCGCCGGCGGCGACCACGGTGAAGCCCGTGCCGGGGTTGGGGGTGCTGCCTGCGGTGCCGTAGGCCTCGACCTCGAACAGCGAGTAGCCGTAGGCGGTTCCGCGTGCGGTGCCGTAGATGCGCAGGTAGCGTCCTGTGCCGTTGAGGTTGGTGAACTCGTCGGTGCCGCCGTTGCCCGCGGCCTCGGTGGCGAGGGTGGTCCAGGTGGTGCCGTCGGCGGAGATCTCGACGCGGTACTTGGACGCGTATGCGGCTTCCCACTTCAGGACGACCTTGTTGACCTTCGCGCCGTCACCGAGATCGATGCGGATCCACTGCGGGTCCACGCCTTCGACGCTCGACCAGCGGCTGGTCGCGTTGCCGTCGACCGCCTTCGCCCCGTCGAACTCCGCGCTCTCGACCGAGGAGGTCGTCGCGGGCTTGTTCTTCGAGATGAGGGTGGCCGCCGGGTTCGCCGTGCTGGTCGGTGTCGGGGTCGGCGTCGGAGTGGATGTCTGCGTCGGCGTCGGGGTCGGCGTGGGCGTCGCCGTGGGGGTGCCGCCGCTGGTGAGGGTGTAGGCCTCGACCTCGAACAGGGAGTACCCGTAGGAGGTGCCGCGTGCGGTGCCGTAGATGCGCAGGTAGCGGCCGGTGCCGTTGAGGTTCGTGAACTCGTCGGTGCCGCCGTTGCCCGCAGCCTCCGTGGCGAGGGTGGTCCAGGTGGTGCCGTCGGCGGAGACCTCGACGCGGTACTTGGATGCGTACGCGGCTTCCCACTTCAGGACGACCTTGTCGACCTTGGACCCTGCGCCCAGGTCGATGCGGATCCACTGCGGGTCCACGCCTTCGACGCTCGACCAGCGGCTCGTCGCGTTGCCGTCGACCGCCTTCGCACCCTCGAAGCCCGAGCCCTCGGACGACGAGGTCGTCACGGGCTTGTTCTTCGAGATCAGCGTCGCGGTGCCGGGGTTCTGCGTCGGCGTCGACGTCGGAGTGCTCGTCGGAGTCGGCGTCGGCGTGGTGCCGTCGTCGTTGGGCCAGCGGGGTGTCGGGTCGGTCGGGATGCTGAAGGGGTCGCCGTAGACGGACCAGCTCAGCGGGGTGTTGAGGTTGAGGTTGCCGGCGTTGAGCCAGACACGCTGCGCGTTCTCGATGCGGCTGACGTCCTCGTGCGCGGCCTCCTTCTTCATCTCGACCACGCGGGCGTCGAGGAAGGCGTTGAGGTAAGTGGTCTCGTTGCCGCCGGATGCGGGGGTCGTCGCCTTCTTCTTCGCCTGGGTGCGGATGTCCTCCAGGCCGTCGAAGCCGTGCACGACCGCCGCGTCGTAGTAGGCGAACTGCCCGAGCGGGCCGAGCTTGTCGGAGATCGCGAGGTTGACGGACGGGTCGAAGTACTGGACCTTGGTCTCGTCGCGCTGCGCCCGCTGGAACTCGGGCTTCTTGCCCTCCGCCTTCCAGGCGGTCTCGAACGCGGTGCCGAGTCCGGCGTGCGATTCGGTGCCGTCGACGTTGCGCAGAGCGGAGATGTACTTGGCGAGGGGGTTGTTCGGGTACTTCTTCGTGTAGTTCTCGACGAGCACGAGCATGTCGTGCGTGCCCGAGGTGAAGCCCACGATGCCGCCCGTGTAGCCGCGGCCGTCGTCGATGTCCTCGATGTAGTCGTAGTAGTCGTACCAGTTCAGGTGCGAGTTCTCGGCGGAGGTGATGATCTCCTGCGCGATCTCCCGCTTGACGGGGTCGCGCAGCGAGAGGGGGGTCGCTGCCTGCGCCGAGGTCGCCACGAGCCCGGTGAGGGGTATGACGATCGCGGCTGCCAGCAGCGCGAGCATTGGTCGACGTTGACGCATGGTTCCTCCGATGGGGGTCGGTTCAGAAAGTTAGGAAACATTCTTTACGAAGAGTTATACCCCAGTCGCCTGCCGTGCGCAATGGTCGGATGATTACTTCTTCTCGCGTTCATCGGTCGTCAAGGTCTGTACGATTCGGAGTACCCGACCACGAAACATCGAGGACTCCGTGCCTACTGCCCCGACCGGAACCAGCGTCGTCAGAGCGATCAACGCGCGCGCGGCGCTGCGGCTCCTGCTCGATCTCGGCCCGCTGAGCCGCCCCGAGATCGCCGCCCATCTCGCCGTGTCGAAGCCCACGGCATCCCACCTGCTCATGCAGCTGCGCGACAGCGGCCTGGTCAAGAGCGAGGGCAACCGCGACGGCGCCATCGGACGCGCCGCCGAGCTCTTCAGCGTCAACGAGAAGGCCGCCTACACCGCCGCCGTCGACGTGACGCCCGAGCGCATCGCGACCGTCGTGGTCGACCTCACCGGCAGGAAGGTCGGAGAGTTCGCGCTGCCGACCCCCGAGGGCGACGTCAGCGACCCGACCCTGCAGGTGCACGAGGCGCTCAGCGGCGCGTGCGCCCCGATCGGCGTGGATCCGTCCGACCTGCGCCGCGTCGTCATCGGCATCCAGGGCGCGATCGACCCGACCTCCGACCGCCTGCGCTTCGCGGCGCACCTCCCTGGATGGCAGCGCGCCGGTCTCACCGCCGCCCTGCAGGAGCGCATCGGCGCCCCGGTCGACATCGAGAACGACGTGAACCTCGTCACGATCGCCGAGCGCGCCCACGGCGTCGCGACGGAGAACGACAGCTTCGCGGTGCTCTGGGTCTCGGACGGCATCGGCATGGGTCTGATGTTCGGCGGACGCGTGCACCGTGGCCTCACAGGAGGCGCGGGCGAGATCTCCGACCTGCCGCTCCCCGGGGCGCCGGTCGGCAGCCTGACCAACGAGTTCGGCGCGAGCGGCATGCAGGCTCTCGCCGGCGCACCCGCGCTCGGCCGCGTGCTCGCGGAGCACGGCTTCGACGCGGCCACGCCGGTGGAGGCGGTGGCGGATGCCGTCGCCGCAGACGGCGACGCGGCGTCAGCGGCCCTCGACGAGATCGCCAGCCGACTGGCCCTCGGCTTGTCTGCGGTGGTCGCGATCGTCGACCCCGACCTCATCGTCCTGGCCGGCGACTTCGCCCTTGCAGGCGGGGAGCGTCTGCGCAGCCTGGTGCAGCACCATCTGCACGCCGCCGTCGTCGCACGGCCGCCCGTGCTGCTCTCGGCGCTGGACGAGAACCCGGTTCTCGACGGCGCCCTGCGCCTTGCGCTCGAGCGGGTGCAGGACGAGGTGCTGAGCACCGTGAGCGGCGGCCAGTCGAAGCCTGCGGGCGACGACGACTGACCCGCCGCGTCAGCCCTTGGTCGCTCCGGCGGTCAAGCCGCCGACGATGTACCTCTGCAGGAACAGGAACAGGATCATCACCGGCACGGCCGCCATCACGGCGCCGGCGGAGAAGGCCGACCAGTCCGCGTAGCGGGGGTTCGCGACGAGCTTCGTGAGACCGACGACGAGCGTCTGCTTGTCGACGTCGACGAGCATGATGCTCGCGATCACGTACTCGTTCACCGTGCCGATGAACGACAGCAGGGCGACCACCGCGAGGATCGGCGCCACCAGCGGGAGGATCATCGTGAAGAAGATGCGCGCGTGCCCGGCGCCGTCGATGCGCGCGGCCTCGTCGAGCTCCATCGGCAGCGTGTTGAAGAACCCGTACATCAGGTAGGTGTTCACGCCGAGAGCGCCGCCGAGGTACACGAGGATCAGGCCGGTGTGCGTGTTCAGGCCGATCGCGGGGAACCAGTCCCCCAGCGTGGACATCAGCAGGAAGATCGCGACGACCGCGAGCAGCTGCGGGAACATCTGCACCACGACGATCGTGACGAGGCCGATGCGGCGCCCGGCGAATCGCATGCGTGAGAAGGCATATGCCGCCAGCGCGCCGATGAACACGGTCGATGCGCCCGTAACCACGGCGATGACGAGGGTGTTCAGGAACCACAGGCCGTAGGGGTTCTGCGGATCGCTGAGGATGCGCACGTAGCTGTCGATGCCGATCGCGGAGAACAGCTGGTTGGATCCGGTCAGCGTGCCCTTCGGGTTCAGCGATGCGGAGAACACGTAGAGCAGCGGGAACAGGGCGAAGGCGCTCACCACGATGGCGACGACGTGGCGCCATCCGGTGTCGGCGAACCACGCGCCGAGGCTGCGCTTGCGCGGAGCGAGGATGTCGGTGCTCATGTCAGTTCAGCTCCTCGAGTGCCTTGGTCTTGCGGAAGCTGATGATCGAGATCGTCGCCACCACGATGAAGATGAGGATGGTGAAGGCGGAGGCCAGACCGTAGTCGCGGTTCTGACCGGTGAAGGCCACCTTGTAGACCATCGAGATGAGGATGTCGGTGTGCCCGACCGGGATGCTCACGTCGTCGAAGCGGGGACCGCCCTTGGTGAGCATGTAGATCAGGTTGAAGTTGTTGAAGTTGAACGCGAACGACGAGATCAGCAGCGGCGCCACCGTCACGAGCAGAAGCGGCAGCTTGATGCGCCGGAAGACCTGCCACGGGTTCGCGCCGTCCATCACCGCCGCCTCGTTCACGTCTTCGGGGATGCCCTGCAGGGCGCCCATGCAGACGAGGAACATGTAGGGGAAGCCGAGCCAGAGGTTGACGATCAGCACCGACACCTTGGCGAGGTTCGGGTCGGTGAGCCACGGGATCTCCGCGCCCCCGAAGATGACCTGGTTGATGAAGCCGAAGCTCTCGTTCATCATGCCCGCCCAGACAAGAGCGGAGAGGAACGCGGGGAACGCGTACGGGAGGATCAGGATGATCCGGTAGCCGTTGCGGAACCGCATCCGGGTGTTGTTGAACACGAGCGCGAGAAGAAGACCGAGGAAGAACGTCGACGCCACGGAGACGAGGGCGAACACGAACGTCCAGATCGTGACGGAGATCAGCGGGCCGCGGATGGACTCGTCGGCGACGGCGCGCACGAAGTTGTCGAAGCCGACCGTCGTCTGCCATCCGGGGAGCAGCTCCTCGCCGCTGTCGGAGGTGAACGCGCCGGTGCCGACGTCGGAGTAGACCGTGTCCGTGTCGGTGTCGGTGATGGTGTCGGCATCCGCGTCGTACGCGAGCGTCGAGAAGTACAGATAACCCTTCTGCCCGTCTGGCGCCCGGAGGCTCCCGTCGTTGGGGTCGTCGCTGAACGGCACCGAGAGCTTCTCCAGGACGCTCGAGAGCGTGAAGACCTTGGCGAGAGGGAGCGTGGTCCAGCCGTCGACCGAGACGGCCCTGTCGCCGTCGAACTCCGCGTCGACCTCCTGCAGCGGCTGCTCGGCGGTGCCGAGGAGCGCATCGCCGGAGTCGGGGTCGGTGACCAGGAGGCCGTAGGTGCCGAACTGTTCGACGACGGTCACGGGGTAGGTGGGCGAGTCCTCGACGCGCTCCTGCGCGGAGGCGAGCAGCGAGGAGATCGCCTGGTCCTTGGTGCCGTTGTGACCGGTGCCGTAGTTCGTGAAGCCGATGTACCCGGTGTAGAGCAGCGTGAACACCTGGAAGATGATCAGGAAGATGATGCCGGGCGTGAGGTACTTCGCGGGGATCCGCTTGCGGGAGAAGTAGATCCAGTTGACGAGGACGGCGACCACGACCACGATGCCGAGGATCAGCCATTCCTGGTGCGTGAAGAGCACGTAGGCCGCGTAGAGCGCGATCGCGTCGACGATGGCCAGCAGCAGGATCTTCAGCAGCATCCAGCCGATCGGCGTGGACGCCGCTTCGGCGATCTTCGCGGCCTGACGCTGGCGCTTGGTCGGAGGAGCCGTGGGCTCGGCGGTGTCTGTCATCTCGTCCCCGTCGTGGAGCTGCCGGGGCGGACGGTGACGTCCGCCCCGGCAGGATGGTGCTGGGTGTGTCTTACTTGATGGCCGCGGTCACGTCGTCGACGAGCTTCTGCCACGTCGTCTTCGGGTCTGCGCCGTTGATGATGGCCGCCTCGGCGACGCCCCAGAACTGCCACACCGAGCCCATGGCCGGGATGGCCGGCATCGGGACGGCGTCGGCGCCGACGGCCTGGAAGCCGGCGATGATCGGGTCGGATGCCGCCTCGTCGGCCGCAGCGGTGAGCGCGGGCAGCACGTTGCCGGCCTTGAAGAGCTCGAGCTGGACGTCCTTGGTGCCGAGGTAGTTGACGAGGAAGTCGTTGGCCGCGACCTTGTTCTTGGACTCGGCGCTGACGAAGAAGCCCTTGACGCCGGCGAACGGCGACGCGGTCTCACCGGTGGGGCTGGGGACGGGGTCGATCGCGACGTTGATGCCGGCGTCGACAGCCGCGCCGACGTTCCACGGGCCGGTGAGCCAGAAGGCGGCGGTGCCGTCGAGGAACTGCTGCTTGGCGATCTCGCCGTCGATGTCGGTGTTCAGCGTGCCGGTGCCGTTCTTGCCCTTGGCCGCGAGCCAGTCGGCGAAGGCGAAGCCGCCCTCGCTGCCGAGCTGGAGGTCGGTCGGGTCGTAGCTGCCGGAGTCGTCGGTGCCGAAGACCGGGGCGCCGAACGCCGTCTGGAACGGGTAGAGGTGGTACGGGTTGCCCTCGGCGCCTTGCTCGACGACGAACGTGCCCTTGGAGAGCATGTCGTCGAAGCTCGTCGGAGCCGTGGGGACGAGGTCGGCGTTGCGCAGCACGGCGATGTTCTCGACCGCGTACGGGAGCATGTAGACGGTGCCGTCGTAGGTCGCGGCCTGGAGGGCGACGGGCAGGTAGTCGGATGCCGAGTCGCCGAGCTCCAGCGGGGCGATGACGCCGTTGGTGGAGAGCTCGCCCAGCCAGTCGTGCGCGCCCATGACGACGTCGGGGCCCTTGCCCGTCGGCACCTGCTGAATGAAGTCGTCCTTCATGTCGTCGACGGACTTGCCGACGAGCTTGACCTTGACGCCGGTCTTCTCCTCGTAGGAGTCGGCTGCGCCCTGCAGCGCGTCGACGCGCTCGGAGTCGACCCACACCGTCAGGGTGCTGCCGGCCTCTTCGCCCTTGGACGAGTCGCCGCTGGTACCGGTCGAGCAACCGGCGAGCGTCAGGGTCGAAACGATGGCGATCGCGCCGACGGCAGCGATGCTCCTCTTGTTCACCTTCATTGGTGTGAGCCTCTCTCAGTGCTGTGGCCTGCGGTACTGCAAGCGCTTACAGTATGCACCGGGATCGTCGTGATCCGCAATGAAAAAGTGCGTCGATACCAACCTGTGACCGTGTCGTTGCGCGCTGATCAAGATGAAAGCGCTTCCAACTCCCCTGGAAATGAGGGTGTCGGTAGACTTCTCCCTATGGCTGACAGTTCCTTTGACATCGTCTCGAAAGTGGATCACCAGGAGGCGCAGAACGCGCTCAACCAGGCTCACAAGGAGATCGAACAGCGCTACGACTTCAAGGGCACCGGAGCATCGATCGCGTGGAGCGGCGAGCAGGTGCTGATCATCGCGAACACCGAAGAGCGCGCCAAGGCCGTGCTCGACGTGTTCCAGTCGAAGCTCATCAAGCGCGGCATCTCGCTGAAGAGCCTGGAGTCGGGCGAGCCCTTCGCCAGCGGCAAGGAGTTCCGCATCGTCTCCTCCCTCAAGGACGGCATCTCCTCGGAGAACGCGAAGAAGATCAACAAGATCATCCGCGACGAGGGCCCCAAGGGCGTCAAGAGCCAGATCCAGGGCGACGAGCTGCGCGTGCAGTCCAAGAGCCGCGACGACCTCCAGTCGGTGATCGCGCTCCTCAAGGGCGCCGACCTCGACCTCGACCTGCAGTTCATCAACTACCGGTAGGCACGTGCTCTGAACAGGGGTTTTCCTGAATCAGTCCGCGAGGTGTCCGCAGAATCACTCTCTGCGGACACCTTTCGACCGGTCGAACCCTGTGACGCGCGCACGTATGGTGCGCGCACGGGCCGCGCGCAAGCGAATTCCGATGAGGGGGCTCGAACGTTCGAGGCGCTGACGCGCACGTACGTTAGCCGCGTGCAACCGAGACTGCGCACCTCTTCGCCCAGAACGAAGCCCCGGCCCTCATGGAGGTCACCGGGGCTTCGCTCAACGAGTTCAGTCCTTGCGACGGATACTGACGACCTTCGACGCCGAGTAAGCCAGAACGGTCTCGCCGTCTTCAGCAGCGAACCAGAAGAAGTCGCTTGCAAGGGTGTAGTTCCGTGCCTCGACTTCCAGCTCCGTTGTGTGGTCTTCGTTGATGATGAACTTCGCCATACCCTGTTCCTTCCTCTGCCCGAACCTTGCGCACGGGACAACGACAGCATCCCAGACCCCAGCGACACCGGCACCAGTAGCCTCACGCGACCGCGTCCAGGTGAAACCATGGCCGGATCAGCGCGAAGCGCAACGTTCGACGAGAAACGCGCCTGGCGCGGGCCGCTTGCAGCCGAGTGCGCGAAGTGGTTCGCCCGCATGGTCGAGTATGGGTTGGTCGACAGCCAGGACTGTTCGTCAGTTCTGACGGAAAGCACCGGTGATCGACCATCCACCGATCACGCTCTGACGCTGGACATGCCGGGATCGGTTACCTCGACGCCCTGCGTACGAGGAGTCAGACCGTGCCGCCGCAGTGCAGGGCCAACGACGGCACGGAGCTTGTAGGGCTCGGGAGTGACCGATTCCAGGGCGGCCGAGCTGCGAGATCTCACAAATGTCCGTGCGCAACAAAGGCGTGACCAGGTCCGAAGGTGGCTCGACGAGAATGACGAGTACCGTCTGGATGACGTGACTTACGCGATCTCCGTGATGCAGTTGTCGGCGGCCGATGATCGAGACACAATGACAGGCCTCTGGACCTTGACCGCCCTCGGCGCTGCTCTGTGGGCTATCGTCGCCTCCTTCGGAGCCGAAACGTTGATCGGTCATGTTGCCGGGGTCGTCGTGGTGTTCGCCCTGCTGGGGGCGCTCTGGGCGAGCGGACGAGTCAACCGACGTCAGGACGTCCTTCTGCGCTTGCTTGAACTGGTGGCGCGGGCGCCGCGGCGCACCGTCCGTCCGTGGAGGTTCTCCCGGCAAGGGCAGGTCTACCTCGCGCCAGAAAGGTAAGACGCACGTCATGAGCAGCCTTCGCGGGGAACCTTTGATCCCGCGTTGACCCCTGCCGGGATGGTCCATCCACCGCCCAGGTGGACGATGTAAAATCGTGGTGAACGCGGTAGACAGTCCCCTCGGACAGTCGGGCCGCGTTCTTCATTCATGCGCAGATTCTCGCCATCCGTTGGAAATGCTGAGGCTATCGGCCGTTGATCTCGTCAAGCACGGTCTCAATCAGCTCGGCTGACATTCCTTCGTGACGCTCGACCCAAATGCGCCCGAGCTCATCGTCGGGTGTTGTTGCGATGTCGATGTCGGGCTCAAGGTTGTCGTACATCGTTCTCATGTCCCGATCCAGGGATGAGAGCCCGGCATGGAGCATCGGCCAGCGGACAGCAGAAGTCCGCGCCGCACGAGGCCTAGGGGCGTGAACGGGATGATCGCGCTGCGGGACGCCCAGGTGTGGCATCTGCGGCGCGCAGCGTGACCGCGATGCTTACCTGCCTGGCCTCGAGCTTCGCCCCTCCCGGGCGGCGAGTTCCACGTGTGCGCGAGTATAGGCGGCGTCTCAGGATCTGTCTGTAGGCCGAAGATCCTACAGAGTTAGTCCAGTCGAATTGTTAGCTTCGTTGCGAGGCCCTGAACAGGGGCCAGATCGGAGATAGCGTCATGAACAACAAGAGAATGTGGCGGCGAGTCACAGCGGCAGCCGCCAGCGTCATGCTTGCAGCCGTTGCCGCCAGCGCACTGCCCTCCGCAGCACTCGCAGACACCACGGCTGCAGACGAAGACGCCTACGGCACCTCAGAGGCAGCGATGGTCGCTGTCTGGACCGAGTACGACGTGCCGGCCGCAACGCAGGATCAACTCCTCGCCAAGCTGGACCAGGGCACGCCTCTGGACTCCATGCTCGGGCTGGCTCCTGTTTCGCAGGAGGAGCATTCGGAAGGCGCCAAGCAGGTCACCGTGTCGCGGTTCTCCGACGGCTCGGTCGCGGTCAGCTCGATCGCCCCTGACTCGTCCAGCCTCGCACGCAGCGTCGACGGGTGCACGACGGTGGCCACCACCTACGCAACGAACTGCAAGGTGTACGGCTGGCTTGGCCCGGTCGAGATGTCGTTCCGGTCTTCCTACACCAAGAACGACCGGCACGCGAGCGTGTACAACTGGGGGCAGACGACGTGGGGATGCGGGCCGGGGACCTGCTCTGAGCCCGTCTTCGAGCTCGTCCGTCAGTACCAGTCGGGCGAAAGCGCCGCTCAGATCAACCTGAAGACGAACTACAACTTCGCGACTGGCAACACGAGCGTCACGCTCAGCCTGTTCGTCAAGGACCGCACGGCCTGGTCGAACTAAGCTGACGATCATGATCGGCCTTTCCGCTTTCCATGTCCTCCTGATCATCGCCTTCGCCGTCGTAGTCATCGCACTGGACGTCCTGGCTCTGATCAGAATCGTGCGGTTGCGTGAAGGGGTCACAGGGCGGGTCATCCTATGGGTCCTACTCATCCTGCTGCTCCCAGTAGTCGGCGCAATCGCAGTGCTCATAGCTGCACCCAAGGCCCCTAGCAGAGACTCTGCCTAAACAGGGAAGAGAAAGACCCCCACCGCCGGAAAGGCGGGTGGGGGTCTTTCTACGTTCCAAGGCTACCTGTCACGCACAGGCAACCGCTGCCACCCGCCGTGCACTTTGGCTTGGAGCTCGGGCACGTCGTCGGCCTCGACCCCGCGGACGTCGTCACGGCGCTGGTAGGTGCCGGTGGTCTTGATCAGCGCGGAACCTTTGATCGTCTCGGTCGTCGCGGTGATGAACTCGAGCCCGGTGGGGCGGAGCGCTCCTACTTGCTGCTGCGTATCTTCGCGAGACGGGCCGGTGACGTCGGCGTCTGGGAGCCTCGTGGGCGGATCATCCCGACGAGTACGTCGATATCCCTACAGAGCGGTGGCGAGGTAAGCCAGTTCGCTGGTGTCGCGTCGCAGATCCGTTGACCCGCAGATGCTTTCCCTCGCCCGTGTGGAGCTTTCCGACCTTCAGGTCAGCGATCGGAATGGATTCGGCACCGCTGATAGGTCCTGAGGACATGAAGTCATCGGTGATCGCGATCGAGTCGGGGTATCGGTTCGCGATGTTGATTGCCCGTTCGATGAACATGCGCGACGTTTGATCAGGGAGGGAGTGGAAACGACTCTTCGCTCCCACCATGGTCATCACAATGGCCGCAACACGCGCACATGAATCCACTCGAACGATCCCGCATCACAGCCCCGCCGTTCGGACAGCGAGGCTGATAGAAATCCAACTTAAGGACCAAACTTGCCCGATACCCCCTTCACCTATCCGACGAAGGGCGCTGACCTCGACCTCGACCTGCAGTTCATCAACTACCGCTGACGCGCAGACGACACCGGCCGGATGTCGAGGGGTGAGCCCCGGCATCCGGCCGTTCTCGTGCGCGCGAAGAGCGCGCGGGATTCAGCCGCTCGTGCCGCTGCCGCCGTCCTCGGTCGACCCGGTGCCGCCGCCGTCCGTCGACCCGGTGCCGCCGTTGTCCGTCGAACCGCCGCGCGGCCCGTTCTGCTGACCCCCCTGTCCGCCGGAGCCGCCTCCTCCAGGACCGCCTCGGCCGTCCTCCGACCCGCCAGGGCGTTCGCCGGGGCCGGACACTCCGCCGGGCCCGAAGCCGCCCTGGGAGTGGGAGTGGGCGACGCCGGAGATCGCCCAGCCCGCCCCGAACCCGATGCCGAGCAGAAGGATGCCGGAGAGCACGGCGACGAGGATGAGGAGCCCGTTGCGTCGAGCCGCGGGTGGAGCGGCCACCGCGACCGGCGCGCCCGCCGGGGCCGCTGCGGCCGGGGCGTAGGACGCCGCCGGTGGCGGCGCGGAGGCCGTCGGCGTCAGGGGCACGGTCTCCTGCTCGGGCGATGTGGCCGCGGAATCGGAGCCGAGGTGTGCGGACGCCTCGGCATCCGCACCTGATGAACCGGTGCTGTTGTCTGAGTTCTTGGACATGACGCCACTGTCGCCGCCCGCCCCCAAGACAGGACCAAGAATCGGCCCCGTCCGGCGGATTCATAGCCCGGTGATCAGAAAGCCTCAGCCCTTCCGCGCATCCGTGGCGGTCGCTGCGGGGAGCGAGAGCAGGAAGGTGGTGCCAGACGCCGAGGTCTCCTCGACCGCGACCGTGCCGCCGAACCGGTGGGCGAGGTCACGGACCAGGGCGAGCCCGAGTCCGAAACCGCGGCGTCCGCTGCTGTCCCCCGCGCCCTCCGCTCGCGCGAACCGGTCGAAGACGTGCTCGGGGTCGATGCCGCGGATCCCCGGGCCGTGGTCGACGACCCTGATGTCGACGCGCCGCCCCACGACGACCGCCGATACCTCGACGGTCGAGCCCCTCGGCGCGAAGCGCAGGGCGTTGTCGAGCAGTGCCGTCAGCGCTCGCTGCAGGGCGACGGCGTCCGCCGCGACCACGAGCCCGTCCGCGACCTCGACCGCCACGGAGACGTCGGCCTCCGCGGCACGCGGGGCGAGGACGGAGGCCGCCTCGCGCGCGGCGGCCCCGACGGAAGCGGCGGCGTGCGCATCGGCCCCGGTCGTGCCGGCGGACTCCGCGGTGACCAGCAGATCGGTCAGCACGGCATCCATCACCGCCGCATCGCGACGCAGATCCGCGAGGGCGCCGCCGACGTCGCCCCCGCGTGCGGCGCGGTGCTCGGCGAGCTGGATCCGACTGGTGAGGGTGGTGAGCGGAGTGCGCAGCTCGTGGCTGGCGTCGGCCACGAAAGAGCGCTGCACCTCGAGAGCTGCGGCCAGCGGCTGGGCCGCCTGGCGCGCGAGATACCAGGACGTCGCGCCGAGGGCGATGATGCCGAGCAGACCCACGGCGACGGCGATCGGAATCGCCGTGCCGAGCTCGATCACGCGCCCCGGCGGTCGTCCCCCACCGGGACCGGGGCCCTCCGGCGGGTGCTCCGGGCGCGACGACGCCGACAGCGCGGCGATCGTCACGACGCTGAGCAGCGTGACGACCACGGCGGATGCCGCCGCCACCCACACTCCGGCTCGGAGCGCCGCACGCTGCACCCTGCGGCGGTCGGCACGGATCGCGGCATCCGTCCGCCCGCTCATCGGGGAGTCCCCGTCCGGTAGCCGCGAGCGCGCACCGTGTCGATGATCTCGGGGGTCGACTTGCGGCGGACGTAGTGGACGTATGCGTCGACCGTCGCCGCCGCACCACCGGGGAACACGCTGTCGAGGATCTCCTCCCTGGAGAACACGTGCTCGGGGCTCGAGGTGAGCAGCTCGAGGAGCTCGGTCTCTGCCGAAGTGAGCGGGATCCTCTCGCCCGCGGGCGAGTACAGTGCCTGGGCGACCGGGGTGAAGAGCCAGTCGCCGATCTCCCTGCGGTCGCCGACGCCCCTGCCGCGGATCAGCGCACGCAGTCGCGCGCGCAGCTCGGCGAAGTCGAACGGCTTCACGAGGTAGTCGTCGGCTCCGGCATCGAGGCCGGAGACGCGATCTTCGACCGCTCCGAGCGCGGTGAGCATGAGCACAGGGGTCGCCAGCCGCGCGGTCCGGATGGCGCGGATCAGCTCGATGCCGCTCATGCCGGGGAGCCGTCGATCGACGACGATCACGTCGTAACGACGGGCGAGAACCATCCGGAGCCCGGCCTCGCCGTCTGCCGCATGATCGACGACGAAGTCGTCGGAGAGCACCTCGACGGCGATCTCGGCGATGTCGGGCTCGTCTTCGACGTAGAGCAGCCGCGCCCGCCCCACGGGCTGACCGTCACGTGAGTTCGACACGCTCCCAGTATGCTCCGCTGCGCCTATGGAGGGATCCCAGCGATCGCATACTGATATACGGGTTTAGTTGCTCAAGACTGGAAGCTGTCGCATCCGGAAGCGACGAACGATGTTCGCGTGCACGACGCGCTGCCGATCTCGGATTCGCGTTCTCGGGATCGCGGATCCTGCCCTGTGGGGACCGGGCACCCGACAGCTCCGTGCATGCCCATCGCCTGTGGTCGGCGGGCGTCCCTAACGCCCGCCGACCACAGAAATGATTTTTACGAAATATCAGGGGAAAACCCGCGCGCAGACGTAATCCGAGCGCCTGCGCGTGGAGTGTTGGCATCCGGCCGCAGTTCGTGATGTAGTTGCCCTCCGGGCACATCATGGGGGCGTCCGGGATCTGGACATGCAACTGGGGGCAATCCATGAACGGAAAGCGTTCGAACAGCACCATCGGCGAGAGCAAGCAGCTGCTCGCTGAAGAGGTGTTCCAATACATAGCGACGCAGATCGTCAACGGCGATCTGGCACCGGGGCACCGCATCCGCGACGTGGAGGTCGCCGACGAGCTCCATGTGTCGCGCACACCGGTGCGTGAAGCACTGCAGCGCCTCGAGCGCCTAGGCCTGGTGACGATGTACCCGAGCAGGTACACGGAGGTCACCGCGGTCACACCCGAGATCGTGGCGCAGACCCTCGAGTTCGCCGGGTACCAGGCGGGCGTCGCGGCGCGCATGGGCGTCGCGCGCATGACCGAGGTGGAGCGCGAGCACGTGGCCGGCCTCATCGAGAAGATGTACGAGGCGCAGGAGCCGCGCAGCATCTCCGAGTCGCGGTGGGCGGTGTTCTCCTACCTCAGCGATCGCAGTGCCAACGCTCAGCACCGCGCGCTGATCCAGGACACGGGCATGGCACTGTTCCGCAACCTTCGGGACTGGCAGATCCCCCAGGAGGACGAGGAGCGGATGCAGCAGGTCTACCGCGACTTCCGCGACGCCGTGCTGAGCGCCGACGGCGACAGGGCCGAGCAGCTCACCCGCGCGATGCACTACGTCTGAGCCGCTGCCCACCCGCTGACCCAGCGGCCGAGACGCCGGTACGCGTCCTCGCGCGCCTCATGACGCGAGAGGAAGACGTCGTGCAGGGCGCCGTCGATGCGCTCGACGGTGACCGACGGGCCGAGCTTCAGCGCCGCGCGGGCGATGTCGTCGACGACGAGCACCGTATCGGCCCGCGTGAGGTCGTCCGACCACCTGGTCGGAGTCGCGGACCGCGCCGAGAGCAGCACGCAGACCGGCTCCGCGATCGTCAGGCCGGCGGCCACGGTCGTGTGCCCCCGGAGGATCGCGTGGAACCACCCCGCGTGCACCGCCATGGTCTGCACGGGGCGCCAGTCGAGGTTCACCTCGACCGGGTCGTCGGGATCGGCGACCTCCTGCTGCGCACGGGTGTAGAAGCCGAGGTCGACCTGGGGAGCCACCTCGCGGGGAGCCCACCGCGCCTGCAGCTCCGCCACGGGGGCGATCAGCGGGCGCACGGAGGCCACCTGGAACTCCAGCCAGGGACTGTTCAGGATGACGGCATCCGCACTCCCCTGGTGACGTGAGGCCCACAGGCTCAGCGTCAGCCCACCCGTCGAGTGCCCGAACAGCACCAGGCGACGTGCGGATGCCGCGCCATCCGCGCCGCGACCCATCGCGTCGAGAGCGGCGGCGATGTCCTCGTCGTAGGTCGCGAGATCTGTGATGTATCCGGGCGTCTGTCCGGGTCGCAGACTGCGGCCGTACTTGCGCAGGTCGAGCGCGTAGAACCGCGCACCCCGCGCCGTCCAGAACCGCGCGAGGCGCTTCTGGAAGAAGTAGTCCGACCACCCGTGCACGTAGAGCACGTCCACGTCCTCCAGCGGACGGCGGCGTCCGAGCAACCGCTCCCACCACCCCGCCTCGATCGGCAGCGCTCTCACCAGGGTCGCGACGACCGGCCCCTCGTCGTCGTCGCCGAGTTCGAGCGTCAGCTGCGCGAACTCCTCTCCGAGGACGTCGGGAATCCAGTCAGCCATGCCGCCAGGCTAGCCGACCGCGATCCGTCTACTGCGGAGCGAGGTGACCGACGGTGAGGTTGCGTACGATCCTGGTCGCGATCGGTAGAGGGTCCCTCGCGCCTGACTCTCCTTCGTAGGTGGTGAACCTGATCCAGTCATCGCCGACACGCACGTCCAAGAAGCTCTCTCCCAGCTCGCCTGAACTGGCTTTCGCCTCGTCCGCCCCCTCTACGACGACCGGAACCCCGTCCTGTCGCTCGAACGCCCATCGACCCGCCGGGAGCGTGGTTATCTGCAGATAGTTGCTCACCTCGTACCCCGCGCCCGGTGAGGTGTAAAGACAGTGGCTCGCTCTGTCCACGACGTTGTAGACCTCTGCGGGCACACCCCAGCCTCCGAAGTGGGCGAATTGCTTCACCTCGGTTCCCAGAAGAGCCGACAGCTCCTCGATGGTGACGAAGCGCTCGCAACGGGCTCCCTCGATGTCGCTGTTCGCGATCTCGACGTCGCGCGTGTCTTCGGCAGCGCTCCTGACGAGGCCGCGCAGAGCCGCATCGAGCCCGGCGCTCGTCGAGTCATCGAGGTCCGGATCCACGAAGAGGGCGGAGAGATGGACGTCGCCCTCCGTGATCTCGAACCCGCAGTATCCGTCGGCAGAGCAACTGCCGCCCTCGCTCATCGGCACTCCGATGCGGGCGTCCACGCCGGCGATCACTGCCTCGGCACCGGGAAACAGAAGGATCTCCCAGAAATCGTCGGATCCGCCTGCAGAGCACGCAATCCCTCCCGCCCTTTGGAACATGTACTGCGCCGGTCCGGCGATCCAGCCCATGGTCGACACCGTCGACATGACCGGCAGCACAGGCGTGGAGGGCTCGCCGATCACCGCAGCTACCGCGTCAGCCACATCGGCGCACGTCACATCGAAGGCCGGCGCAGGCTCCACCACCGGCTCGAGTGCAGGCGTGGCGGAGGGTGTGGGTGGTTGCGACGCCGTCCGTGTCACTACGGGCTCAGGAGTCGGTGCGCAGCCGACGAGTGCGAAGAGCACGGCCGTGCCGAATACCAAGTATCGAGGGTGACGCATGACTTCATGCTAGATGTGGCTCCCCCGTCGACCCGCCGCATCCCTGCAACGAACCGATGACGATCACTCGCCCCGGGAGACCCGCACCATCTCGTCGCGCGGCACGACCTTGACGCGGGCGCGCTCCTGCGGGGCGCCCAGGGCGATCTCGTGCTCGTCGAGGCGGTGCCAGCCCTCGAGGTCCGTCCACTTCACGCCGCGCTCGGAGAGCAGCGCCGTGATCGCTTCCTCAGACGGATCCTCCGGCTGCCACCATGAGCCCTGGTCGTTGATGATGTGGCGCACGGTCTCCATGGCGTCGGACTTCGTGTGGCCGATGAGGCCGACGGGTCCGCGCTTGATCCAGCCGGTGGCGTAGATGCCCGGCACGCGCTGGTTGGAGTCCTTCGCGAGCACCTGGCCCTCGCGGTTCGGGATCACGCCGTGCTTCTTGTCGAACGGCACGCCGGGCAGCGGCGAGCCGAAGTAGCCGATCGCACGGTACAGCGCCTGCATCGGGACTTCGCGGAGCTCTCCGGTGCCGACCGCGCCGCCCTGACCGTCGGGCTCGGTGCGCTCGTAGACGAGAGCGGCGACGCGGCCGTTCTCGTCGGTGCGGACCTCGACGGGGCGGGCCCAGAAGTGCAGGTGCAGGCGGCGGGATGCCGTGCCGCCGGCGTTGTTGACCGAGTCGCGCTTGCGCCACGACTGCAGCACGCGATCGATGACCATGACCTGCTTGTTGCTGGCGATCGCGTCCTTCGACGCCTCGTCGTAGTCGAAGTCCTCGTCGTAGACGACCATGTCGACGTCGCGCAGCTCCCCGAGCTCGCGGAGCTCCAGCGGCGTGAACTTCACCTGAGCGGGACCGCGGCGACCGAACACGTGCACGTCGGTGATCTCGCTGGCCTTGAGGCCCTCGTAGACGTTCTCCGGAACCTCGGTGACGAGCAGGTCCTCCGCGTGCTTGGCGAGCATGCGGGCGACGTCGAGCGCGACGTTGCCGTTGCCGAGGACGCCGACGGATGCCGCGTCCAGCGGCCACTCGCGCGGCACGTCGGGGTGTCCGTCGAACCAGCTCACGTAGTCCGCCGCGCCGTAGGACGCCACCGCGTCGCTGCCGGGGATGTCGAGCGAGGTGTCGCGGATCGCACCCGTGGCGAAGATCACGGCGTTGTAGTGCTTCTTGAGATCCTCGAGGGTGATGTCCTCGCCGAATCGGACGTTGCCGAACAGTCGGATGTCGCCGCGGTCGAGCACATCGCGCAGCGCCGTGATGATGCCCTTGATGCGGGGATGATCCGGGGCGACGCCGTAGCGGACCAGGCCGTACGGCGCGGGGAGCTGCTCGAACAGGTCGATCGAGACGTCGAACTTGCGCTCCGCCTTCAGCAGGATGTCGGCGGCGTAGATGCCCGCGGGGCCGGCACCGACGATGGCGAGTCTGAGCTTGGTCATGGGTGTCCTTTCGTCACGCCCGGCGATCCGGGTGCGGCCGCGCGGAGCGGCGAGGGTCAGCTGGAGCGTTCGGCCAGCGACTCGGCGAAGCGCGTGAGCGCGTCGCGGACCGTGCCCTTCGGCAGCGGCGCGAGCGCGTCGATGGCGTCCTGCGTCCAGGAGAGTGCGAGCTCGAGGGTCTTCTGCGTCGAGGCGTGGTCGCGCAGCTCGGCCAGAGGTCCGTCGAGGATCGAGGGGTCGGCGCCGTCGGCGATGAGGGCGACCCCCTCGTCGATCCGGGCGGCGAGGTCGGCGGATGCCGCGTCGGGCTCGGCCTTCAGCAGCAGGTACGGCATGGTGGGGACGCCCGCGCGGAGGTCGGTCCCCGGCACCTTGCCGGTGTCTTCGGGCTTGGCCGAGAGATCGATCACATCGTCGAGGAGCTGGAACGCCACGCCGATCTTCTCGCCGTACACGCGCATCGGCTCCTCGTACTCCGCGGAGGCGTTCGAGAAGATGACGCCGGCCTGCGTGGCGGCGGCGATGAGGGATCCGGTCTTGTCGGCGAGCACCTGGATGTAGAACTCGATGGGGTCGTCGCCGGGCTGGGCGCCGATCGTCTCGTGCATCTGGCCGAGCACGAGCCTCTCGAAGGTGTCGGCCTGCAGACGGATCGCACGGTCGCCGTGGCGGGCCATGAGCTGGCTGGCGCGGGAGAACAGGATGTCGCCGGTGAGGATGGCGATGTTGTTGCCCCACACGGTCTGCGCCGCGGGCACTCCACGGCGCCGGTCGGCGCCGTCCATGACGTCGTCGTGATACAGCGAGCCGAGGTGGGTGATCTCCAGCGCCTTGGCGATGTCGATCACGGCCTCCGTGCTGCCGTCGCCGAGCTGGGCGGCGAGGAGGGTGAGCACGGGGCGGATGCGCTTGCCCCCGGCCTCGTACAGGTAGCGGCTGGTCGCGTCGGCGAGCGGGTCGGCGACGCGCACGTCCTCGGCCAGCCCGGTCTCGACGAGCTCGAGTCCGTCTTCGATGGCGCGCGCGACACGGCGAGCGGCGGGTCCGATGAAGACGCGGTCGCTGAAGCCGAGACGGCTCGCCAGTCGCGAACCCGGGGCGATGGGGCTCGAAGTCACGAACCCAGCCTACCTGCGCGGCGCGACCCCTCGATCATTCGGGCTTGCGGGCACGGTGCAGGGCCACGATGCCGAAGGACAGATTGCGGTACGCGACATCCGTCCAGCCCGCCTCGCGGATCCAGGCGGAGAGCCTGCGCTGGTCTGGCCACTCGCGGATGGACTCGTTCAGGTAGTCGTAGGCGTCGCCGTTGGTGCCGGCGACGCGCGCCACCCGCGGGAGCACCTGCGCGTTGTAGAAGCGGTACGCACCCCGGAACAGCTTCCGCGGCGGGGTGGAGAACTCGTTGATCACGAGCCTCCCGCCGGGCTTCGTCACGCGGAACAGTTCGCGCAGCGCCTTCTTCGGGTCGTTCACGTTGCGCAGCGAATACGACATCGTGACGGCGTCGAACTCGGCATCCGCGAAGGGGAGGTCGGTGGCGTCCGCCTCGACGAACGACAGGTTGCGCATGCCGCCGTGCCGACGCTTGCCCTCGGCCAGCATGCCGGGAGAGAAGTCGGCGGCGACGACCTCGGCGCCGCTGCGGGCGAGGGAGGCCGACGACGAGGCGGTGCCCGCGCCGAGGTCGAGGATGCGCTCCCCCGGCTTCGGGGCGACGGCTCGCGTCGTCGCGGCGCGCCAGAGTGCGTCGTTGCCGACCGTCATGGCCGTGTTCGTGCGGTCGTATCCCGCCGCGACCTGGTCGAACATGCCGCTGACGCGGGCGGGGTCCTTGCCGAGATCTGCGCGGTTGGGCTCGTTCGGGGTCACGGGTTCAGTCTAGGCGCGCCCGGCTGAGCGCCCGCCCTGCTCGCCGGGTCCGAGGTCGAGCGCGGCGAGGCGGTCGAGCCAGGCATCCGCCGTGGCGTCGTCGAAGGGCGGATGCTGCGCCCGCACCCCCTCCTCGAGATCGAGCGCGAGCGCCTCGAGGTGGGCCATGACCTCGGGCGGATAGACGTACTCGGCGCTGTGCTCGGCCCACTCGTCACGATCGTCGACCCAGGTGCCGCGCTCCCCCGTCACCCGCACGACATCGAGGTCCATGTCGATCCCGGTCACGAGAAGCGGGTCGTCGGACCAGTGCACGTCCCAGCCCAGATCGATGTAGATCCGCATGCCCTTGGGGTGGTCTCGGTTCACCGTGAGCGCGAAGTCCTCTCGACCGGCGGGGACGAGAGTGACATTGAGCCCGTCCGCCGTGAACTCGCGACCCGGACGAGCACTCCGCCAGCCGACCGGCTGTCCGATCCAGTCGCCCCATCGGTCGGAGCCGAGGTACACGCACTCGTGCCGCCAGTGCGGGGAGCCGTCCCACTTGCGCCACTGCATGATCATCTCGGTGCCGGGTGCGGGGCGTGCATCGCTCATGCCCTCAGCGTATGCGCCCCCACCCCCACGCCCGCCGCTGCGCCCCCTGCCGAGCTCTCGTGCCCGTGGAGTCGGGCGAAGACTCCTGGAGGAAGAAGCGGACAGAAGCGGAGACGGGGCTCGGGCGGGGAGACCGCCCGGACCGACGAACTAGGCTGGAGGGGTGAGCACGAGGCTGGTCGTGGAGACCCGCGAGATCGACCCGGTCGAAGACCCCCTGGCGTACGCCGACCCCGCCGACCCGCTCGCGTGGCTGCGCCGCGGCGACGGGATCGTCGCCGTCGGATCCGGTGTCGTGGAGAGCATCCGCATCCCTGCCGGCCGCGGCCCGCTGCGGTCGGCGATCGCCGCTCGGCTCTGGCGTGATCTGGTGCAGGATGCCGAGATCGACGATCCCCTCGGCCTCCCCGGCACCGGACTGGTCGCCTTCGGCGCCCTCTCCTTCGATGAGGACTCCGCCGTCGACAGCATCCTCGTCGTGCCCTCCGCCGTCATCGGCCGTCACCGCGGCCGCACCTGGCTGACCCGCATCCGCAGCTCGTCCGACCCGGCGACGTCCGCGGACCCCGAGCCCCGGGAGTACGGGCCGCACTGGGCGGGAACGGTCGGACCGGGCGCGCAGAGCCCCCAGGGATACCAGGACTCCGTGCGGCAGGCGCTCGGCCGCATCGCCGACGGCGAGCTGAGCAAGGTCGTGCTGGCGCGCGACCTCACCGGCAGCATCCCCGCCGGATCCGACCTGCGCCGCCTCGTGCGCGCGCTGTCGAGCGGATACCCCGACACCTGGGCGTTCGCCGTCGACGGGCTGATCGGCGCGAGCCCGGAGACCCTCGTGACCGTGCGGAGCCGCACGGTCACCGCACGGGTTCTGGCCGGCACCATCGGGCGAGGCGCCGATGCGGATGCCGACACCGCTGCCGCCGCATCGCTGGCGTCCAGCACCAAGGACCTCGACGAGCACGAGTACGCCGTGCAGAGCGTGCTCGCGTCTCTCCGACCGCACACCAGGGCGCTGGCGGCGAGCGAACAGCCGTTCCTGCTGAAGCTCCCCAATCTGTTCCACCTCGCGACCGACGTCGAGGGGGAGCTGGCCGACGGCGAGTCCGCGCTCGACCTCATCGGCGCGCTGCATCCGACCGCCGCCGTCGCCGGCACGCCGACCCCCGACGCCATCGCCGCGATCCGCGAGCTCGAGCCCTTCGACCGCGGCCGCTACGCCGGGCCGGTCGGCTGGGTGGACGCCGCGGGCAATGGCGAGTGGGCGATCGCGCTGCGCTGCGCCCAGTTCGAGACCGGCCCCGACGACATCGCCGTCACGGCGTACGCGGGTGCGGGCATCGTCGCCGGTTCCGACCCGGAGTCCGAGCTGCTGGAGACCAGGGTGAAGTTCCGCCCTCTGGTCGACGCCCTCGCCTGAGCGCGTTCACAACTCCTCACAGAACGCGGGGAAACCGCCCGACCGGACCGGATCCGGCCCTCTGAGGCGGATTCTTGAGGAGTTGTGCACCGCGTGCGCGCGCCAGAACTCCGGAGAACGCTCCGGCCCCTCGACAGCGGCTGACAGATCCAGGGCGGCGGCCGTCCGAACCGGACCGGATCTCCGGAGTTCTGGAGCACGGCTCCGTTCACAACTCCTCACAGAATGCGAGGAAACCGCCCGACCGAACCGGATCCGGCGCCCTGAGGCGGATTCTTGAGGAGTTGTGCACCGCGTGCGCGCCAGCCGCTCCGGGCGCGCCCGGAATCAGCTCGCGGCGAGCCGCTTCTTCTCGGCCTCGACGTCGAACTCGGCGGCCGGCCACTGCGGATCGATGTCCTCCAGCGCCGCGAGCAGCAGCTCCTGCACGGCGAGCCGGGCGTACCACTTGGCGTTCGCCGGAACCACGTGCCAGGGGGCGACCTCGGTCGACGTGCGCTCGAACACGGTCTGATACGCGGCCATGTAGTCGTCCCACCGCAACCGCTCGTCGACGTCGCCCGGGTTGTACTTCCAGTGCTTGTCCGGGCGCTCCAGCCGCTCCATGAGCCGCGCCTTCTGCTCGTCGCGCGAGATGTGCAGCATGACCTTGACGATGCGGATGCCGGAGGCCGCGGCCTCCGCCTCGAAGTCGTTGATCGCCCCGTACCTGCGCTCGATCTCGTCCGGCTCCGCGAGCGCGCGCACGCGTCCGATCAGCACGTCCTCGTAGTGCGAGCGGTCGAACACCCCGATGAAGCCGGGTTCGGGCAGGCGCTTCTCGATACGCCACAGGAAGTCGTGCTCCCGCTCCTCCGCGGTCGGCGCCTTGAACGCGGCCAGCGAGACGCCCTGCGGGTCGACCCCGCCGACGACGTGCCGCACGATGCCGCCCTTGCCCGCCGAGTCCATCGCCTGCAGCACGAGCAGCACGGCATCCTTCGCGACGCCCGCACGGCTCTCCGCGAACAGCCGTTCCTGCAGGTGGTTCAGGTCATCGAGCCCGGAGACCAGGGCGTGCGCCCCCTCGGTCTTGCCACCGGAGAATCCGGGCTTGCCGTCGGGGTCGACGTCGGCGAGGCGGAACCCCTCGCCGACCTGCAGCTCGCGTGTCCAGGCGTGTGCGTTCATGCACACATCATGCCAGTCAGCGCGGCAGCGGCACCTCGATGAGCTGACGTCCTCCCGACGGGGCGGTGAGCACCTGGTCGAGCGCGGAGCGCGTCGTGACGCGGTGGTGCTCCCAGCCGTACGCGAGGGCCAGCTGCTCGAGCTGCACGGCGTGCGGCGTGTAGAAGGCGCGGTCGAGGTCGACGGCGGGTGCGGATGCCGCGACCTCCAGTCCGTCGAAGATCGTGCCGCCGCCGTCGTTGCCGACGATGACCTGCAGCCGGGGCGCGGTCTCATCCGGTGGCAGCAGCAGCGCCCCCACGTCGTGCAGGAAGGCCAGGTCGCCGAGCAGCACGCGGGTCACGCCGTGCGCCCCCTCGGCCTGGCTGGCCACGGCGATGCCCGTGGCGGTGGCGATCGTTCCGTCGATGCCCGCGAGCCCGCGGTTGGCGTGCACGGGCACCTTCTTGCCGCCCAGCACGGCGTCGGCGACGCGCACGAGCCGCGACGACCCGAACACCAGCCGGTCGTGCGGCCAGGTCGCGCGCCAGACGGCGTCGGCGAGCAGCTCGCGATCGAGCGGGCGTCGCACGGCGGCGAGCTCTGCCCGCACCGCGTCCCTCCGCGCCGCGACGTCGGTCGACGCGAGTCCGTCGGCATCGGGGGCCCGCTCGCTGAGGTCGATCGCGAGGGAGGCGGATGCCGTGAGCCACGCGCCGAGCCAGTCGCGATCCGGCTCCCCCGGGGCGACGACGACGGATGCCGCGGGGCGCGTGCGTCCGTTGAGGTTCAGATCCTCTCCCCCGTGCCGCACGGCGACGACGTCGACGTCGGTGCGGGCGAGCAGGCGCGACACCTCTCGGCTGAGCGTGGGGTGGCCGAGCACCACGGCGCGCTCGATGCGTCCGCCGAGCTCAGGCTCGCCGAGAAGCGCTCGGTAGCCGTGCACGAGCCGCCTGCCGAAGCGGGCGCCGCTGACGATCTCGGCGATGAGCGGCCAGGAGCCCTCGTGGGCGATCTCCTCGGCGCGCGGCCCGGCGTCGGCGCCGGCGATGACGACCGTCCGCGGACCGCTTTCGAGGACGATCGGCGCGCCCTCGCCGTGGCGCGGGGCCTCACCGGGGTCGACGTCGATGACCGGGGACCCGCTCGACAGCGGCTCGCGGGAGGGGAGGTTCAGGTGCACGGGGCCGGCGACACCGGGGAGCCCGTGCGCGGCATCCCCGCCCATGGCGGTCGCGACCGCCGCGGAGGCGAGCCCCGTCCAGTCGCCGTCCCCTGGCACCGGCGCATCGAGCTGCGCACGCACGAACGGCCCGAAGATCCCCGGCTGGATCGTCGCCTGGTTGGCGCCGACTCCGCGGAGCTCCGGCGGCCGGTCGGCCGTGAGCAGGAGCATCGGCACGCCGGAGTGGAAGGCCTCCATGACCGCAGGCAGCAGATTCGCGACGGCCGTGCCTGAGGTGCAGACGACGGCGGTGGGCACGCGGGTCTCCCGCGACAGCCCGAGTGCCGTGAACCCGGCGACGCGCTCGTCGATGCGCACGTGGACGCGGAGCACCCCGCGTCCGGCGGCGGCCACCGCGGCGAGCGCGAGCGCCTGAGAGCGGGAGCCCGGTGAGAGCACGAGATCGCGCACGCCGTGCGCGATGAGGTCTGAGATCAGGGATGCCGCGGCATCCGCCGCAGGAGACGACGTCACGGACGCGCGTCCGTCGCAGTCCCGTCGCCCTCGTCCTCGAGGCGTGCGAGCTCCGCTTCGAGCTCGGCGATGCGGGCGTCCTGCTCCTTCTTGTCGATGCTGCGCAGGAAGGCGGGGTCGTCGTCGGGAGCGAACACCCTCGCGGAGCGATCATCGCCACGGCGCCGGCCGAGAGCGAACCACAGCACGCCTCCGACGACGGGGATGAGGACGACGATGGCGATCCACCCTGGCTTGGGCACACCGCGGTGCCGCGTCGCCGGCTGCACTGCGCAGTCGACGATGCTGAACACCCAGAAGACGGCGGCCAGGAAGCCGCCGACGATCAACAATCTCGCCACGTCTTCAGTGTAGGCGCGTCGGCTGAGCACCGGCCCCTGTCCGCAGAGGCGGCCTTGCTAGACTGCCCGGCGATGCCCCGTCCGTCGTCGTCGCCTCGGACCGAGCGGATGCTGATCGTCAGGATCGCCATCGCGCTCGGGCTCGCACTGCTGCTCGTCGTCGGGGCCTGGTCGTCGTCGCACGGCGAGAGCGACGCCCACGCGACGCTGTGCGTCGCGGCGGACGCACCAGCGGGGACCGCCGCGGCCGATCACCACGGCACGACGACGGCGGACGTCCTCACCTCGGATGCCGGCCTCGGCGTCATCGCGGTGATCTGCTGCTTCCTGCTGGTGCTCCTGGTCCTGCGCGTGGCGGCCGACAGGCTGGTCGTCACCACCGGCGTGGCCGTGCGCGCGCAGCTGCCGAGCAGAGCCAGCCCCCGTCTGCACGTCCCCGCCCTCACCCTCACCCAGCTCTCCGTCTCGCGAACCTGAGCCGCGCCGCCGCTCTCTGCGGCATCCGCTGTGCTCACCCCTGTTCGTCCTGTGTTCGGAGACCCCATGAAGACCTCGTTCAAAGCCCTCATCATCACCCTCGCCGTCATCGTCCTCGTCGCGATCGGCGCCATCGTGTTCGCCCTCAACCAGCGCGCGTCCGCCCCGTCGGGAGACGGCGAGACAGTCCGCACCGACTCGCACGTCCTCGACGACGCCGGAGAGGGCGCCGTGACCCTCGTCGAGTTCCTCGACTTCGAGTGCGAGGCGTGCGGCGCCTTCCACCCGATCGTCGAAGACCTCCGCGAGAAGTACGACGGCGAGATCACCTACGTCGTGCGCTACTTCCCGCTGCCAGGTCACATCAACTCGACCCAGGCGGCGCTGGCCGCCGAGGCCGCGGCGCAGCAGGACCGCTTCGAGGACATGTACGCGATGCTCTTCGAGACCCAGGCGGAGTGGGGCGAGAAGCCCGTCGAGACCCCCGAGGTGTTCCGCGGGTTCGCCGAGCAGCTCGGTCTCGACCTGGCCGCGTACGACGAGGCGGTCGCGGATCCGGCGACGCTCGCGCGCATCGAGGCCGACAAGGCGGACGGCGTCGCCCTCGGCGTGCAGAGCACCCCGTCGTTCTTCCTCGACGGGACGCTGCTCGAGCTGACCGCCTGGGGCGACCTGGAGGCCGCGATCGAGAAGGCCGTGAACGGCTAGCCGGCGAGGACCCGGTCGTCCGCGTCCACGGGGGTGCGGACCGAGAGGAAGGTGGTGCGCCGTCGGAGCGTGAAACCCAGGCGCTCGTAGACGCGGATCGCCCCCGTGTTCGTCGCCGCCGCGTGCAGGAGCGCCCGGTCGCCTCGTTCCTGGATGTGGAACGCCACGTCGAGCACCAGCCGCGAGGCCAGACCCTGTCCGCGGTGCTCCGCGTCGGTGGCGACGGCGCTGATCTCGGTCCACCCCTCCGGATGCAGCCGCTCCCCCGCCATCGCGACCAGCCTGCCGTCGCGGCGGATGCCGACGTACCGGCCCAGCTCGTGTGTGCGCGGACGGAAGGGCCCCGGCTGGTTGCGTTCGACGAGCGCGAGCATCTCGGGGACGTCCGCGGCGCCGAGCAGCACCGCCTCCTCATCGGGGCGGGGGCGCAGCGCATCCGTCTCCACCAGCTGCACGCCCGCACCGCGCCCGAGCTCCTCCCACCCCTCCGGCAGTTCGGGGTCGGCGGCGGAGATGCCCACCTCCTGTCCTGGCCCCACCAGCTCGGTGAGCTCCTGCCAGACGTACGGATGCTCCCAGGTCCGCACTGCGACGAACGGAGCGACGTCGGCCGGGTAGCGGCGCACCAGGTCGCCGCCGACGGCGAACGAGGCGTGCGGCCCCGTGAGGGCGTGCCACGCGGGGTTGTCGAGGACGTGGTCGTCGGTGGGTACGTGCGTCATGGGACCGGTCCGTTCGTCAGGGGCTCTCGGGGTGGCGTGCACCCACGTTAGGAGCAACACGGGTCGGCTCCGTCGTATTGCCTCCGTCCTGTGTCGCCCGGTGACGTCTCGCGTCACCGCTTAACCGTCGAGGTCGGGCGGTGACCGTGGGCGACAGCGCGTGACCGTCGCGTTGGCGGCTCCGCGGCGCGGTGAGAACATCGCCCATCGGCACTCCACGTCGCAGGGAAGGACCCGCACCGATGACCGCACACCCGCACGGCCACACCATCTCCGAGGCCGGGTTCACGCTCGCCGGCAACTATCCGGAGGCGGATCCGTCCGGAGGTCTCGAGGAGACCCTGCGGCTGTTCGAATTCGCCGAGGAGATCGGGTTCCAGGTGGCCGGCATCCGCCAGCGGCACCTCGAACGCGGGGTCTCCTCGGCGCTGACCTTCCTCGCCGCCGCGACGCAGCGCACCGACACCATCCGCCTGGAGACGGCGGTGGTGCCGCTCGGCTACGAGACGCCGTTCCGGCTCGCCGAGGACTTCGCGACCGTGGACGCGCTGTCGGGCGGCCGGCTCAACGTGGGCATCAGCTCCTCGGCGCCGCACGGCGACCTGCTCCGCCACCTCGGCCGCGGCGAGGAGGAGGCCGTGGATCCGTACGAGCTGATCTCCCGATTCCTGGAGGCCGTGGAGGGCCGCGCACTGGGTCCGGACATCACCACGCCGTACGGGCCGCAGACGCCCCGCGTGCAGCCGCACATCGCGGATCTGCGCGAGCGCGTCTGGCTCGGCGGCGGATCCGCCCGCTCGGTGCGCTGGGCCGCCCAGCGCGGACTCAAGCTCCTGCTCGGCAACATCACGGCGAGCGCATCCGGCGACGACTTCGAGACCGCCCAGCGCACGCACATCGATGACTACTACGCGCATCACTCCGGTCCCGGCGCCCCGTCGGTGGGGGTCGAGCGGGTGATCCTGCCGCTCGACAGCGCCACCTCCTCGCAGCGCGCGCGGTACACGGCGTTCGCCGAGAGCCGCCAGGCGCGCACCGAGGCGCCGGTCGGCGGCCACGTCTTCCAGCGCGATCTGTTCGGCACCGCCGACGACATCGTCGAGCGCCTGCTCGCCGACCCTGCGATCGACGGACGTACGGAGCTGCGCATCGCGCTGCCCTATGCGCTCGCCCTCGACGACTACCGGCAGATCCTCTCCGACATCCGCCACGCCGTCCTCCCCCGCCTCGGCTGGGTGCCGGCGGCATCCGCCCTCGTCCCCTCCGCCTGACATCCACCGCCTGAGAACTGGAGCACACACAATGAGTTCACGACTGCGCATCGGCGTCGCCCTCGAGGGCGCCGGCTGGCATCCCTCCGCCTGGCGCGAGCCCTCGTCCCGCCCGGCGGAGCTGTTCACACCCGGGTACTGGGTCGACCTCGTCCGCCTCGCCGAGGAGGGCCTCCTCGATTTCGCGACCATCGAGGACTCGCTCGCGCTGCAGTCCTCCGAGCAGGGCCGACCGGACGACCGCACCGACGAGGTGCGCGGGCGCCTGGACGCCCTGCTGATCGCATCGCGGGTGTCGCCGGCGACCTCGCGCATCGGGCTCATCCCCACGATCACCACGACCCACACCGAGCCCTTCCACGTCTCGAAGGGGGTCGCAACCCTGGACTACACCAGCGAGGGGCGCGCAGGGTGGCAGGTGAAGGTGTCCGGTCGCCACGACGAGGCGACGCACTTCGGCCGGCGAGAGCACCCCGGCGCCGATGCGGCGTGGGGCGAGCCGGCGTTCGACGCGCTCGTCGCCGAGCTCTTCGACGAGGCCGCCGATTCCGTCGAGGTCGTCCGCCGGCTCTGGGACAGCTGGGAGGACGACGCCGAGATCCGCGACGTCGCCACCGACCGCTTCCTCGACGCCGACAGAGTGCACCAGGTCGACTTCGAGGGGCGCTGGTTCAGCGTCCGCGGGCCATCGATCACGCCGCGCCCGCCGCAGGGGCAGCCCGTCGTCGTGGCCCTCGCCCATGCGGAGGTGCCGTATCGCCTGGCGGCACGGTCGGCCGATGCGGTCTTCGTGACCCCCGCGGATGCCGCGCACGCCCGGTCGATCCTCGACGAGGTCGCCGCGGCCGAGGAGGCCGAGGGGCGGACGGGCGAGCGCCTGCGGATCTTCGCCGACATCGTCGTGCTCCTCGACGAGCCGGGTGGCGAGCGCGCCGCCGATCGACTGCGCAGGCTCGACGCCCTCGGCCGGCCCCTCACGAGCGATGCGCGGATCTTCACGGGCTCGGCCGCCGAGCTCGCCGACCTCATCACGCAGCTCGGCGCCATCGGCTACGACGGCGTGCGACTGCGCCCCGGCGTGCTCACCGACGATCTCCCGCGCATCGCGGGAGATCTCGCAGAGGAGCTGCGGTCGCGCGGGCTGTTCCACGAGTCCTACGAGGCCGACACCCTGCGGGGGCTGCTCGGGCTCGCCGAGACCGTCCCCAACCGCTACGCCATCGCCTGAGAACCCGGAGGACATGACATGACCACCAGACCGCGCACGCAGATCATCCTCGCCGCCTACGTCGGCGGCGTGAACGAGCACACGCTGTGGGAGCACCCGGATGCCGGGAGCCAGATCGACTTCGCGACGTTCCGACACGTCGCCCAGACCGCCGAGCGCGGCCGCTTCGACTACTTCTTCCTCGCGGAGGGCCTCGCCCTGCGCGCCCGCGCCGGGCGCATCTTCGACCACGACATCGCCGGGCGACCCGACACGCTCCCCGTGCTGGCCGCCCTGGCCGCGGTCACCGAGCACATCGGCCTCGTCGGCACGCTGAACACGACGTTCAACGAGCCCTACGAGCTGGCCAGGCAGATCGCCAGCCTCGACCACCTCTCCGGGGGCAGGGCGGGGTGGAACGTCGTCACGTCGTTCGACGCGTTCACCGGAGCCAACTTCCGTCGCGGCGGATTCCTCCCGCACAGCGAACGCTACGTCAGGGCGGAGGAGACCGTCGCCGCGGTCCGACGCCTGTGGGACTCGTGGGCTCAGGACGCGATCCTCGCCGACAAGGAGTCCGGTGTGTTCCTCGCGGATGCGGATGCCGGCGCCTTCGCGCAGAGCGGCACGCAGTTCGACATCTCCGGGCGGTTCACGGTGCCGCGCAGCCCGCAGGGCCGTCCGGTCATCGTGCAGGCGGGCGTCTCCCCGCAGGGGCGGGACTTCGCGGCATCCACGGCCGATGCGATCTTCTCCCCCTACGCGACGCTCGCGGAGGGCAAGGCGTTCTCCGCCGACATCAGGGAGCGCGCCGCACGCTTCGGCCGCGGTCCGGACGAGATCAAGATCCTGCCCGCCGCGGGGTTCGTCCTGGGCGACTCGCAGGCGGATGCCGAGGAGAAGGAGCGTCACATCCGCGAGCAGCAGCTGACGGACAAGACCATCCAGGTCACGTTCGAGCAGGTGTGGAATCGCGACCTCTCGGCGTACGACCCCGACGGCACCAGGTGCGAGCCGAGGACGACGCCGTCGCCTCCGCCCTCCTGCACGAACGTGTCGAGCTGGTCGGCGACCTGCGCGGCCGTGCCCACGTAACCGGCCCTGCCGGCGATCTCATGGGCGAGGCCGCGCAGGGTCAGCCCCTTCGCCTCGGCGAGCTCACGCCACGCGCGCACCGTCTCGATGCGGTCCTGGAACACGAACGCACGGCCCTGGATGATGGCGGGCGCCTGGGGGTCGGGGTCGACGTCGGGCAGG